>DASYTJ010000088.1:0-9454 GCA_036002325.1 Thermoanaerobaculia bacterium
GAGAGGGGGACAGGGGGTGAGGCTTCGAAGGGCATGCCCCCTCAACCGCCGCCGCCCCTTCGGGGCTCTGGGATCTGTTTCCGTCACCACACCCCCAGCTCCTCGAGGCGTGCCAAGACTCCCCGGAGCTGCTCGGCCGAGTCCGCCATGTTCCCTTTCGCGTTGGCGAAGCTGCCGGCGTCGCGGTAGAGACCGATCGCCTGGGTGAAATGGTCGCGGGTGGCCTCGAGCAGCTCGATCTCCTGGTCGGTATCCCTCGCCCGGATGGCCTGCGCGAGCAACTGCTTGGCCTGCATGCGGTAGCCGTCGGCCAGCATGGCCTTCTCGCGACGGCCGAGAGGATAGCCCCGGCGCTCCAGCTCGCTCAGCGCCGCCTCCAGCTCCTTGAGGTCGAACTGCTCGTAGGTATAGATCCGCGCCAGCCCGAGATAAGGATCCGGCCAGGTCGGGGCCAGCCGGGCCGCGTCGCGGAACTCCTCGACGGCGTCGCGCGCCTTCTGCCGTGCCTCGTCCCGCTTGCCGCTCGACTTCAACGTCTGGGAGTCGATGCGAGCGAGATGCCCGCGGGCATAAAGCATCTTCGCCCGCGTTTCGCGGTCGCCGTAATCGAGATCGACGGCACCCTTCAAACGCTCGTGCGCCGTCTGCCAGCCGCGTTGTGTCGTGGTGGGATTGTCGCCATGGTAGCTGACGAGAATGCGATTCGCGGACTTGAGCAGGGCCTCGCGGAGCTCCACCCGCACGTCGCCGAGGCCGGAGCCCGGCAGGCTGATCGCCGCGAGCCGGCGGTAGCGGCTCCAGAGCGCGTCGAGATCGGGCGAGGTTTCGGTCGCCAGGTCGTGCCGGAGCTCCGCCGCTTCGCTGCGGACCCAAAGCTGCGACCCCAGCAACAGGCATCCGGCGACCACGAGGAGGATTCCCGCGCTCTGCAGCCGCAAGCGGCGGCGCGCCAGTGGTGGAGGGGCCGGCGGAGGCTCCGGCAATACGGTCGTCGCGGCGGGCGGAGGCGGCGGTGAGAATTCGACCGCCGCGGGCGCCACCGGCACCGCCGGCAACTCCGACGCGGGTGCGGCGCCCGGCGCGGCCGGCACTCCGGGAAGCGCGGAGGTGACTGCGGCGCCCGGTTCGACGGTGCGGCGGGTGGCGTCGAGCCCGCCGTCGCGGGCCGTGCCGCGGTCCGTACGGCGCGTTTCCGAGCCCTGGAAGGAGCCCGAGTCGTCCAGGGAGGCACCCCGCGAGGTGCGGCGGGTGGCGTTCAGGTCGTCCGCTGCGGGCCGCTCGGGCGCCGGGCCTTCGCTGGGGAGGGGACGGCCCTCGTTCCAAGCCTCGAGATCCGCCTTCATCTCCGCCGCCGTTGCGTAACGCAGGGCAGGATCGAAAGCCAGGCTCTTGTAGATGATCTTCTTGAGCCCCGGCGACACGCCTTCGGGCAGCGGCAGCGGCGGCTCGCCGGAGCGGATCTTCCCTTCCAGCTCCTCGGGGTCGTCACCGGCGAAGGGCGAATAGCCAGCCACCATCAGGTAGAGAACGACGCCGACCGCCCAGAGGTCCGAGTGGCGGTCCACGCCGCCGCGGTCGAGCCGCTCCGGCGGTGTATAGGGCAGGCTGCCGAACAGGTTGACGGTGAACCGCCGGGTCTGCGACAGGTGCTTGGCGATGCCGAAGTCGAGCACCCGCACGCGGTCGCCGTCCTGCAGCCGGATGTTTTCCGGCTTGATATCGCCGTGCACGATGCCGTAGACCTTGCGGCCGGCGATCTCGGCCGAGAACTGGTGGCAGGCCTCCAGCATCTCGCAGAGCTGGTGGGCGACGAAGGCGGCGCGGTCTTCCGGCAGCGGGCCGCGGCTCAGCCGCTGCGACAGGTCGGCGCCGTCGATGTACTCCATGGCTACCCAGAAGAGCCCGCCGTTCTCGCCCCACTCGTAGACCGTCGCCACCTGCGGCGCCACGCTCGAGATCTGCTCCTGCAGCGAGACGCCGTTCTTCTCCGCCTCCAGCATCTCGGGGTCGGTGTGGTTGGTGCGGACCACCTTGAGCGCCACGTCGCGGTCCGCCTCCGGATCGTGAGCGAGGTAGACGTCGCCGATCGCGCCGCGGCCGAGGAAGTCGCGGAGCTCGAAGCGGCCCACCTGCTGCTGGGTGAGCATCATCGATGGCTCCGGCCCTGGGCAGGCCGTTGACGGGGCGCTGCGGCCGGCGGCCGCGGCGGCGTGGGAAACCGCACCGCTTCGGCGCGAGTGGCGCCGCCGAAGAAGTTCCAGCCGAGGATCTCGTCGGCGCGCTCCGGGGTCGCGAGCAGCACGCCGCCGCCGCCGTTCGCCTCCAGGCGGTTGTCGATCAGCTCCGGCCGGGCC
This sequence comes from Thermoanaerobaculia bacterium, assembly GCA_036002325.1. Taxonomy (GTDB): domain Bacteria; phylum Acidobacteriota; class Thermoanaerobaculia; order Multivoradales; family UBA5704; genus DATARR01. The sequence continues at coordinate 2,355 of DASYTJ010000088.1, forward strand.
TCTTCGCGCACCTCGACGCCGGGGTGCGGCGCGCCCGGCACGCGGCCGTTGCGGGCGATCAGGTTGTGGAGCAGGCGCGGTGCCGCGGTGTCTTCCACCAGCACGCCGCCGCCCGGGTTGTCGTGGAGGTAGCTGTAGCGGATGGTCGAGCGGTCCGCGCCGGAGATGGCGACCCCGGCCGCCGCGGCGCCCGCGATCTCGACCCCCTCGACCTCGACCGACGAGTCGGCGAGCCGCAGGCCCAACTGCAGCGGAGCCTGCGCGTCGCCGGCGATGCGGAAGCCGGCGAAGCGGGCGTCCACGATCCCCTGCGCCGTCACCGCCGGCACGCCGCTCCCCGCCGGCGGCAGGATCACCGCGCCGCGCGGCACCGGGCTCACCAGGCTGACGCCGTCGCGGAGCTGCAGCGTCTCGCGGTACTGGCCGGGCGCCACCTCGATCCGCTGGCCCGGCCGCGCCTTGCCGAGCGCCTCGCCGATCGTCGCGAGCCCGCCGTCTCCGACGCCGACGCGCAGCACGCCGGGGCCCGCGCCGCCGCCAGGCAGCCATCCCTGGCCGTAGAGCGCGAAGGCGAAGGCGCCGAGGATCAATCCGTAGAGCAGGAACGCCGCCCGGCCGGTGAACAGACGGAGAAGCTTGCGCAAGCCCCCCGGCCGTGCGTGCCCCGCGCCGCGCAGCTCAGGCCGCTTCGCCGCCGCCTTAGACGGCCGGCCGCCGCGCATGCCGTCGGCGTAGCGCTCTCCCTCGACCAGCACCACCGAAACGTTGTCCTTGCCACCGGCGGCATTGGCCTTGGCGATCAGCTCCCGCACCGCGGCCTGCGGATCGCCGGCGTGCGCCTCGGCGACAGAGAGGATGGTCTGCGACGGCACGAGGTCGGAGAGGCCGTCGCTGCACAGCAGCAGGGCCGAGTCCGGCTCGAAGGGGACGCGGGTGAGATCGATGAACCCTTCCTCGTCCGGCTGATGCGGCGCCGAGCCGACGTCGCGGAAGATCTCGTTGCGCCGCGGATGGCGCATCGCCTCGTCCTCCGAGATCTCGCCCACGTCCTCGCGGGAGCCCACCGGCGAATGGTCGCGGGTGATCTTGCGGATCTCCCCCCGCCGCAGCAGGTAGAGCCGGCTGTCGCCCACGTGGCCGATCGTCGCCTGGCCGTCGTCCACCACGGCGACGGTGAGCACGCAGGCCATGCCGGCGAGGGTCGGGTTCGCCTGCGCCTGGTCGTAGATCTGTTTGTTGGCGAGGGCGATCGCCTCGCGGATGAGGCGGCCGGCCTCCGTCGTCCGCCGGGAGAGACGGGCCTGCAAGATCTCCAACGCCGTCTGCGCGGCAATTTCACCGCCGGACTCGCCGCCGACGCCGTCGATGACGGCGTAGATGCCGCGTTCGGGATCGCAGAGGGTCCGGTCCTCGTTGTTCTCGCGCTCGCGTCCAGGATCGCTGCCCGCGGCGGCCAGAGGGTGTTTGCGAGGCAAGGTTATCTCTTCTCCCGGACGGCGAGCGCCGCGAGGACGCCCGCCAGCACGAGCAAGGCGATGAGGAGCGCCAGGCGGGCGAAGTAGAGGGCCGTCACGGCTGGGACGTCCTCTCGAAATCGAGATAGACGATGCCGGCGAGGCCGATGCGCGCCCGGTCCGGCAGATCCATCCAGCGATCGAGATCGCGCACGCCGCCGTCGGCCGCCTCCAGGCTCCGCGGCAGCGGCGCGCCGTTGACGGTGGTGCCCAGCTTGGAGAGGTCCTTGATCCGGAAGGTCCCCGCGGGCGTGCGCTGCAGCCGTGCGTGCTCGCGCGACACGTCGAGCGAGGTGTCGAGCGAGAGATCCGCCCACACGTCCGGCGCCTGGCGGCCGATGACGATCTCGTCCTTGGTCATCAGGAAGGTGTGTTTGCCGCGGTCGTCCTGGTAGAGGATGCGGGCGAACGCCTGGGGCGTCGCCGAGTCCATGGTCGCCGCTCCCGGCGCCACCCCCGCCGCGGGCGCTTCGGTCGTGTCGCGCCGCGTGGTCATCTGCCCGAGGCGCCGGGTGGTGGAGATGCGGTGCGTCTTGGAGCCCGCGCCGTAGCCCGCTTCCGGCGGCCGCGCGAACTCCGAGACCACCTCCACGTCGCCGGGGTTGAGCGTGCCGTTCGGATCCTCCTGGAAGCGGATGGACCACCGCCCCTCGGCGCTGACATACCTCGGCGCCTGCGGCGCGCCATCCTTGCGCAGCAGCCGGGAGAGCGCCGGCATGGCGCCGCGGTTCAGCCGCGCCAGCTCGCCGTCGAGCAGCTTCTTCGCCTCTTCCTCCAGCTCGCCGAACAGCGTCCGCAGATGGTCGTAATCGTCCGCGTGGAGATACACCTGATAAAGGCTGGGAGCGATCGTCTTCGTCACCAGCGGCTCCAGGCTCTGGCGCATGTTCTCGCCGATGGCGAGAACGACGTCGCGGCCCGTGGCGCGATCCTTGGTCAAAGGTCAACCCTCCCGAGGACTGCAGTGCTCCGCCTCGGAACGAGCGCCGCTCCGAGGCCGTTCGAGTATACCTTTACGAGAATCGTGCCAGCGGGGTTGCGGCCCCGTCCCCCCGCCCGAGCCCCCACGGAGTGGGGGCCTACCGCTGGAACGCGTACGAGATCTTCACGAACAGCAGGCGGTCCGCCCGCTGCAGGTCGCCGAATCGGTCCTGCGCCCGGTCGTCGGCGTAGCCCACGAAGAGCACGGTCTGCCAGTTGATCTTGTAGGCGAAGAGGGCCGAGCCGGCGAAGGAACCGCTCTCGGCGCGCACCGGGAAGGTGTAGAGCCCCGGATCGCGGTTGACGTCGAGGTACTCGCCGATGACGCGCAGGAAGGAGCGGGCGGTGAAGTTGTAGGTGGCCTTCAGCCGCTCGATCTGGGCGGTGAAGAGACGACCCTCCTTGCCGCCGCCGGCGTTGACGTCGAGCCACTGACGGTCGGTGTTGAAATCGAACGCCAGGTGGTCCGTCGGCTTGATCGTGCCGAAGAAGCTGATGTTGCCTCCCTGGCCCACGCGGCCGTTGGCGAAGTCGATCGCGTCGCCCAAGGAGCCGCTGAGGCCGACGCGGGAGATGCGGCGGCCCGGATCGTACTGAAACCAATAGTACACGTTGCTGCGCTCGAGGATCTGGCTGCCCACCCGGAGATCCTCCTTCACCGCAAACTCGAAGCCGGACGACATGTTGCGCTGGCCCTGGAGTTGAACGCCCGCCAGCGGTTGACGCCGGACCAGCTCGCCGTCGGGATTCTCGATATAGCGCATGATGACGTAGGGCTGGAAGCGCCGGACCAGGCCCTGCGGATAATAGTTGCGGTAGAGCGAGTAGCGGCCGGAGCGGTAGCCGACCTGCGGCACGAACCCTTCGTCGGCGCGGAAGTCCTCGCCGAAATCCTGGATCGTGGCCCGCCAGGTCCAGTCGCGGCCGGTGTGGAGCCACTCCAGGTGGCCGGCGTGCGAGGTGAGCTTGCGGCCGTCCCAGCCGGAGAAGAGCTCGGGCCGGTTCGGGGTCTCGGTGTCGCTCACTAGGAGCTGCCCCGTCATCTGATCGGTCTCGCTGCGCCGCCAGAGGAAGTCGGGCCCGGCCACCCGGTTGTGGCCGCCGCCGTCGTTCTCGCGGGCGGTGACCAGCAGGCCGGCATACGAGGCGCCGAAGTCCCGCCGCAGGCTGCCCACCAGCACGTTCGAGGAGAACTCCTGCGGCGCCAGGTCATTGCCGGTGGCGCTGGGGATGATGACGCTGCCGCCCCCGTCGTCCTCGGCCACCAGCACGGTGTACGTGGTGGCGCCCAGCTTGCCGGTGTCGCGGACCCCCCACTTGGGATCGGTGATGGTCCGGGTGTAGACCGCCTGGATGGGCGTATCGAAGAGATCCAGACTCTCGAGGAAGAAGGGGCGCTTCTCGGGAAAGAAGATGGCGAACTGGTTGTTGACCGCGATCTGGCCGACGTCGGACTCCACCTGCGAGAAGTCGGGATTGATGGTGGCGTCGAGGGCGTTGTTGGCGCTCGGCGTCCATTTGATGTCGACGCCGCCGTCGGCTTCCGGGTCCTGATCCTTGAGCGGCGAGCCGGGTCCGGCCTCGGGCTCGCCGAGGCGCTGGCCGGTGACGTAAGGCGCCACCACGAGGTGGCCGCCGCCGGACAGTCCGGTCAGGCCGGTGATCTCGCGCGAGGTGCAGATCAGGCAGTTGCTGGCGCGCGAGCGCGGGCTGCTGTGGAAGGCGTAGCGCTGGTCGCGCGGGTAGTTGCGCCACACCAGGATGCCCCAGCGGTTCTCCGCCAGCTTCGGGTAGCGCAGCGAGGAGAGAGGGATCCGCATCTCGGCGGTCCAGCCGTCACTGGTGAGCTGCGCCGCCGTGTCGTAGAAGAAGTCAGGCGAAAAGTCCTCGTTCTGGCTGCTGTCGTTGTAGATCCCGTCGCCCTGGTTGCCGCGGGGGTTGACCCGCAGCTCCACCGCCGAGCGGCGGTCGTTGCGCGTGTCGAGGAAAACGGCGACGTTGTCGTCGGTACCGATGACGTTATCGCGCTCGACGAACGGCGCGCGGATCTTCTCCGGCTCGGGGTCGAAGGCGTGGATACCGATGTAGAAAGCGTGCTCGTCGTAGGTCAGATAGGCCACCGTCTTCACCTTCGGCTCGGTGTTGTCGCCCGGGTAGACCTCGTAGAAGCTGTCGAGGACGGCTGCCTGCTGCCACGCGGCGTCGTCGAGCTTGCCGTCGATTGCGATCTTGCCGGCCGCCCGCGGCACCGCCAGCGGCGGACCAATGGGCGGCGCTCCCTGAGTTTGCTGTGCCGCGACCGGCGCGACGAGCATGAGCAGCATGCCAAAGCCAAGACTCCATCTCCCGTTCATCATCCCTCCTGCGCAGATCAGCGCCGTGACTACTGAGGTAGTACGCAGGGCCGGCCGAATGGTTTCGAGCCAGTTTCCCCCTCCTTAGACGCAGGGCGGGGAGATCGGTTTGCTGGGGGAGCCGCACCCGCACCGGCCATATGCGACCTCCGCTCGCTGGTCATTCAAGGGTCTAAAATCTTCTGGTGAAGGCGCTTGCCTCCTGCCAAGCTGGCTCGAAGACGGCAGCCTTATCACCCGAGCCGCGGTCATACGCACTTCGGTCTGTCGCCATATTCCTGCCGCCTTATTCCTTGACGCAGGCCCAGCCGATGCCCTACGATGATTCAAATGTTTGCGGGAGAGCAGGATAGACGGTGGCTATTTTCAACTTCCTCTTTGAGAGTGGGTAAGCCCCAGGCCTCAGACGCACACGGCGGAGAAGGTCAAGCGTAGGTTAGGCGCCGGAACAACCGATAGGAGAACCACTCACCGTGTCCACAGAGAGTGACAGCGAGGAACTTGCGAATCCTGGATTCGTCCGTCCACCGCAGGTTTACCTCATAGCTATTCTCGCCGGGATAGGGCTCGATCTCCTTCGGCCTCTTCGCTGGCTGCCAGGCATAGTCGGACCCTGCTTCGGAGTGCCCCTCGTGATCGTTTCGCTGGCAATCTTCTTCGCATCGACCAACCACGGCCAGCCAACGACCAGAATCGTGCGCTCGGGCCTTTACCGTTTCAGCCGGAATCCCATCTACCTCTCATTCTCGCTGCTCATGCTTGGGATAGCTTTCTCGCGCAACAGCGTCTGGTTGCTCGGAACGCTCGCCGTGGCTTTGTGCCTCATGAACTTCATTGTCATTCCGCGCGAGGAGCGTGACCTTGAACGCCGATTCGGTCCGGAGTACTTGGGCTACAAGTGGAAGGTTCGCCGTTGGATCTGAAACCAATTCGATCCGCCGCCTAACCCCGGTGCTCAAGCGGACTCCTGACGTCGCCGCTTAGCAGCACCACGTTCGGCGCACTTGAGCGATGGATGACACGACGTGGATCTACGCGGTCTGGTTCCGCGATGCACGCATGCCCCCGGATGAGCAGGATTACGAGTGGCTTGCGTTGATCGCGATACCGGATGTTTCGGCCGAGCGCGCCCGAGAGTGGGGCGATCACTTGGCGCATCGTCGCGCGGGGGTAGATGCGCAGTTCTTGTGGTCCGAAGTGCGCCGGCCGTCGGACCCTGTGTACTCGCCGGGTGGTGACTGGTCGACCGTCCCTGTCGTGAGGTATGGGGTTGAGGCGACCGACGACGAGATTGGGTGGTGACCGCACCGGGGTTCGCGAGCCGCATAACTCGCTGCTGCACCCGACCGAGCCCTCGCCGTTGCCTTTCCAGCTTCGGTCGCGTTTGAATTGGCGAGTACTCGGCGGGTGAGCAGCCGAGACGTTAGGCGACCGTGGATACAACTATGCCTCTACAAAGTTCGTCGAAGAGTCGGAGATCGGCTTTTGCGCAAGCTACAGCATTCCTCCTCTCGATCGCGGGTCTTACGGCATGCGATCTCCCTGCACCATCAGTGCGCTGTCAAGCAAATGGTGTCGTCGAAGTCAGCGCGCCAATGCTGGGTGTTTATCCGAGCAGCCATGTGATGTCTGCAACTCTCACCGACACGACCACAGGGAAGACCGTCTGGTCGATCGACGGCCAGGATGATCTCCAAGTCCGGATCCTGATCTTTCGGGCGTCACAGCGTGCCGCCGAACCGGTCCACGCGACTCATGGCAACGTCCTGGTCCTCATGCCCTCAACTCAGCTGCTCACTCTCGACACCTCCACCACTTACGACCTCGCTCTCAACTCTGGCAATAATTGGTTCTCACGTCGGCATGCTAGGTTCGTACTCGCGCAGTGCGGTCCATGAACCTATTGCGACCGGTCGCCGCACCGGGAAAGGTGCCACCGTAATCTACGGCTCTCAAAGGTGAGCGGGCCGATTTTCGAGCCTCACGCACCCGAATATCTCGAAGTGCGCCTCGAAGCACCGACCTGAAGGCATCATGGAGGTCCCTCGAGAGCGGCAAATCCATTCTCCGACCGTCCCCCGGGCGGCGAACTCCTGGGTACGGTCAAACCAGGTTCCCGAGCCGCGGTCATACGCACTTCGGTCTGTCGCCATATTCCTGCCGCCTTATTCCTTGACGCAGGCCCAGCCGATGCCCTACGATGATTCAAATGTTTGCGGGAGAGCAGGATAGACGGTGGCTATTTTCAACT
>DASYTJ010000089.1:0-10715 GCA_036002325.1 Thermoanaerobaculia bacterium
GGCAGGGCCAATCCCCACGGGGGCGGGACCGTTCCCCATGGGGGCAGGACCGATCCCAACTGGGGCGGGACCGATCCCCGCGGGGGCACAAAGAAGTCCCGCCGGGATGCGAGGAAAATTCTCGGGGATTCTTCCGATCCCCGCGAGGGCGCGACCGATCCCCAAGGGGCGGGTCCGATCCCCAAGGGGGTGGGACCGATCCCCGTGGGGGCGAGCACGAGCCCCGAGAGACGTTTGCGGAGGTGAAGGAGAAGCTGGGCATATCCCGAAGGACGACCTTTCTCTTCAATCGGGATCCCTCACTTGCGCTTTCGACGCTTTCGACCGGCGGGTGCTGAAGTCGGTACGGAGGTCGGCGTGGCTGTGGGGATCGGCAGCGGGATGACCGGCGTACCTCCCGTCTCCTTCAGGTCGGTGACCTTGACCAGCCCCGCGTATCCCTTTTCGGATCCTTCCAGGAACTCCACCACGCTGTAGACGACATTGTCGTGGATGAAGATCTTTTTCTCCGACACCCGCACTTTGGTGCCCTTGGCCACGGTGAACATGACCGAATAGCCGCTCGTCGGGTCATACACGTTGGTCGGATCGGCGATCGTCTCGACCGTGCCACCGACGGAGGTCTTGTTCCACTGCCTGGCCGCGGCGAGGAACTCGCCGCTCGGATCGCCTTTCGACTTGAGCGTCAGCGGCATCAGGGTGAACTTGCCTTTTGCGTCGACGTTCCAGCCCCAGGTGACGGAGCCCATGTACGTGCCGCTTTGCGTCCCCTCCACCGCCAGCGCCGCGGTCTCGAACTCCTGGCTGGCGTTCTTGCTGTGCCCTTGCAGGCTCGGCTTGTCCTTGAGGAGGGCTTTCCGGTGCTGGACGGCACCGGCGGCGTCCGTGTAATGCCATCCGTGCCGGCCCCATTCGGGATCTGCCGGAGTATCGGGCAGCTTGTCCGTCAGCGCCGTCTCGCCCGTCGCATAGAGCGGGTTGCCAAAGTTCCCGTATTGACGGTCGATCTGGAAGCCCTCTCCGGTCCCGCTCGGAACGACTCGGCCGGCATGGCTCGGCCAGAGGTCCGCACGCTTGCCGCCGAGCCGGACGCGCACGCTCTGTACGAGGCCGATTTGCCTTGCATCCACTTTGGCCTTGTCCGGATCGAACTCCAGCGCGATCTCGACGCCATACTCGCCGCCGGCCGCCCCCTGGGATTTATACGTGGTGGTGTCGAACTCGCCGTAGTCAGTTTTGACCGGAGCACACTGCACCCCCTGCCACCGCGCTCCCGGCGCCGCCGATCCCCGCGGTGCCATCTCCGAGAGCAGGGCTTCGGCGGACTCCCCGCGGACCACGCGCTCGGCAACCGCATCGGCATGTCTTTCGTAGGGGTCTCCCGTCACGCCGACGTCACCGGAGAGCTGCACGCCGGCGCGCTGTTGCACGACGTGGGCGGCTTCGTGCGCCGCGGTGTGCAGATCGGGCGATTCGGCGAAGACGACGTGGCCGCCGGTCGTGAATGCGCGGGCTCCGAGGGACCGCGCCGCAGCCGCAGCACGCGGGCCCTGGTGGGCATGGATTTCAGAGAGGCCGTGACGCCCGAACGAGCGCCGGATCGCCGTCAGATGGGGAATCGGTCCGAAGCCGTCGCTGGTGCCGAGCGCCGCCGCTCCGCGGACGGCCTCGGCGGAGATCCGGTTGAAGTCGCGAGCGAAGCCAAAGGCCGGCCTGGAGGCCGGACCTGCGTCGGGGCCGCCAGCTTGCGCTGGCGTTGGTGGCACGAGCCGGTGGCCCGTCTTGCGCTGCAGGGGAAAGAGCCGGACCCGGCGCGGGGAAAGTCGCTCCGGAACCCGATTCCTCGGCTCGGCAAAGGTCCGCATCCTCTCTCTCCCAGTGCACGTCGCGCGTCGGCCGCGAGATCTTAACAGGCTGGGAACCCTCCCCAGGCCCCTGCGCCCGCTGGCCAGGAAGGCACCGTAACAACAGGGTCCTAACACTCCTCACTCCGCGTGGCGCGGCCGGTCCTCGTCACTTTGCCGAATTCAGATACCGCAGCAGCTCGCTGTCGGTTGACAACAGGAGCACCGTGTCCTGGTCGAAGCTGTTCTCGAGCGTTTCCATCGACTTGAGGAAGCGGTAGAAGTCGGGATCGCGGTTGTAGGCGGCGGCGTAGATGTCGGCTGCCGCGGCGTCGGCCTTGCCGCGGATCTCCTGCGCGGTGCGGTAGGCCTCGGATTCGATGACGCGGAGCTCGCGGTCCTTCTCACCCGCAATGCGCGCCGCCTCGCCCGCGCCCTCGGAGCGATAGCGCTCCGCGATCCGCTTGCGTTCGGAGATCATGCGGGCATACACCTCCTGCCGCACTTCGTCGACGTAGTTGATCTGCTTGATGCGGAAGTCGAGGATCTCGATGCCGAGGTCTCCGGTGCGGCGGCGGGCGTTCTGGATCACCTCCGCCGTGAGTTTCTGGCGCCCGAATTCGACCCGCTCGGCTTCCTCCGGCTGGCTCAGCTCGGCGACGTCTTCGGCGACGACCAGCGGCCGGTTCGTCGACCGGACGAGGTCGATCAGTTGGTGCTTGGCGATGGTGTTCCGCGTCTCGCCGTCGAGAATGTCGTCGAGCCGCGACTGCGCGCCTTGCTCGTCGTGGAGGCGCTGGAAGAAGAGCAGCGGGTCGGTGATGCGCCAGCGCGCGTAGGAGTTGACCCAGATGAAGCGCTTGTCCTTGGTCGGAATCTGGTTCGGATCGCCTTCCCATTCGAGGAAGCGCTTTTCGAACGCGTGGACCGTCTGGACGAACGGCACCTTCATCTTCAAGCCCGGCGTGGTGACGGGTTTCCCGACCGGCCTGCCGAACTGCGTAATGATCACTTGCTCCGTCTCCTGGACGGTGAAGAGCGCGCTGGAGAGAACGACGGCGGCGATGAGCAGGACGATGACGAGCGCCGCGAGCCTGGTGGGTTTCACGGCTTCACCTCCTTTGCGTCCGGCAACGAAAGGAGCGGCAGGACGCCTTTGAGCTTGTCGTCGAGGACGATCTTCTTTTTCACCTTGGGGTAGATCTCGCTCATCGTCTCGAGATACATGCGGCGCCGCGTCACCTCCGGCGCGCGCTGATACGCGGCGTGGACCTGAGTGAAGAGCTCGGCATCGCCGCGGGCGCGGTTGACGCGGTCGGTCGCGAGGCCCTGGGCCTGCTCGATCGTCTGCTGCGCCCGCCCCTTGGCGCGCGGAATGATCTGGTTGTAGCCGGCGCGTGCCTCGTTGATCAGCTTTTCCCGTTCCTGCTGCGCCTGGTTCACCTCATTGAAAGAGGGCTTGACGGCGTCTGGCGGATTGACATCCTGCAGCACGATCTGCTCGACCTTGATGCCGGTTTCGTACTGATTGCAGAGCGCCTGCAGCCGCCGCTCCACTTCGGCCGCGATCTCCTGGCGTCCGACGGTGAGCACCTCGTTGACGCTGCGGTCGCCGATCACCTCGCGCATGACCGTCTCGTTCATGTCGCGGAAGGTGCCGCGGATGTTCCTCACCTTGAAGAGATACTTGTAAGGATCGCGGACGCGGAACTGCGCGGTCCATTCAACGACGGCGACGTTGAGGTCGCCGGTCAGCATCAGCGACTCCGCGGAGAGGTCTTCCTCCGAGTAGGTCGTGTGGATGCCCGCCTCGACCGTGCGGAACCCGAACTCCTCTTTCAACTGCCGTTCGATGGGAACCTTGACGACGCGCTCGAAGGGATAGGGCAGCTTCATGTGCGGCCCTGAGGGGACCTGGCGCGCGACGCGGCCGAAGCGCAGCACGACGCCCGCTTCCTCGGGATCGATGGTGAACCAGGTGGTGAAAAGGAAGGCGGCGGCGATGACGATGAGGATCACCCGCGTCAGAGCCCGCCCGGGAATCGGGGGCGGGCGGAATTTGCGCACGTTGGGAATCTGGATCTCCATGGAGACTCCTTTCGCGGAGGGAACAGTCACCGATAGTAGCAGACGCTTCCCGGCACCCCCGATCAGGTCATGGATCTCTTCTGGACTCCCGGCAAACCGGTTCGCGGAAGAAGCCGACGCGCTCTGCCAGCCTTGAAGCCAGCCACTCCTTGAGTACCTGCTGATCCCCTGTCCCGGCAAGGACGCCTGCCGCACCAATGGGTGTAAGGGGAAAGAGAATTCATGCGGGCCCCTGGACCGAGGGTGGAGCGTATCCACTGCTGTAGGAGGAGGTGTCCTCACCCGCGGGACGCATCATCATTCATGGAGAATTGCGATGTTCAAGGCCACTTGTCAGAAACGGGTGTTGGTCACGGGAGTTGCGCTCTTGTTCGCCGGCGCTCTCGCCGTCTCGGCTGCCGAGGCGGAGAAGGCCCGGCCTCTCGCGAGAGTCAAGAAGCTGGCGGATGGAACGGTCAGCTTCAAGCAGATCGCGGGGTACACGGGGTATGAGAGCAGCAACGAGTACCACGCCAAGATCAAGGAGCTGACCGATCCGGACGCCATCGCGGCGCTGAAGGCGAAGCACAATCAGCTCGTCGTCACCGACGAGCTCGCGGGCGGAATTCTCGGCGGCATGATCGAGTCCGGCACCTCGGTGGTGGTTTTCGAAGTGACGGGAGGCGGCAGCCTGGAAGGATTCCAGCACGTCATCACCTTGCCGGCAAACTTCGAGGTCCACTCGGCGCGCCACGATCCCAGCGCGGAGATCGACACTTTCGCGACGAATCTGTATCGGATCGAGAGCGGCGTGGGCAGCGACGAGGTTTTCGATTCCATCCGCCTCGTGGGCGGCACCGCCAATGGATATGACAGCCCGGGCCAGATGACTCTGATCTCCAAGGGAGATGAGGTTCTCGTCGACAGCTTCTTCAACGTCGGCTTCCGCCTCGAAGTCGTCGGCGGCGCGAAGGGTCCGCTGGCGGGATTCCAGGGAACCATCGAAGGATCGGTGACGATGAAGTCCTCCTCCGCCAACGGCGCGGTCGCCGATCAGAGCGAGGCCGGCCGCACGAAGCCGGCCGCCGCAAAGGATCGCCAGCCCGCCAAGGAACACCAGCAGAATCGTTGATCGCATTCCCCGATGGATCCCGTCCCCCTCTCCCGTCAGGGAGAGGGGGACGGGGGATGAGGCCTCGTCGGGCAGACCCGTCGTATGATCCCTTCACCTCACAAAGGGGAATCATATGATCGCCCGCCAATGGCTCGCCGGATTCATCCTCGTCCTGCTCGCGCCGATCCAGGCGCTCGCGTGGAGCGGGCCGGCGCATGCGGCCGTGGCCGCCATGGCCTTCCGCGAGCTCGCCGCCGATCCGGCGTTGCGGAAGAATCTGACGGACCTGCTGAAGAATCACCCGCGCTTCAGCGCTTGGGAGAGCGAATTCAACGCGAAGAAGTCGACCTTTCCGTCCAGCCTCGACTTCGGAATGTTTCTCTTCATCCGGGCCGCGACTTGGCCGGACGAGATCCGGCGTACGGCCGATCCGAAGCTGAAGCCGTTCGATCATCCGGACTGGCACTTCGTCGATTATCCCCTCAGGCCGCCGGAGTTCACGACAGGCCCCAGCCCGTTTCCGAATGACGACGTGCTCTTCGGGATTCGGAAGAGCCTGGAGACGCTGGCGAACAAGGACGCCAAAGCCGTGGAGCGGGCCGCGGCGCTGAGCTGGCTCATTCATCTGGTGGGTGACATCCATCAGCCGCTGCATTGCGCCACTTTGATCACCGCCACGTTCAAGGCCCCCTTGGGCGATCGGGGAGGCAACGGGTTCATCTTTTTTCAGAACGCCGAGCACAAGAAGCGGCAGCTCAAAACCAAGCTGCACAGCTACTGGGACGGCCGTCTCTTCGGCACCTCGGACGGCCCGCCGCCGCCTGCCCAGGCGCTGCAAAACGCGAAGTCGCTGGAGGCGAAGCACTCGCGCGCGGATCTCGGCGAGCTGAGCGCGGGAGGCAACGCCGAGCAGTGGAGCTTCGAGAGCCGCGACGAGGCCGCCGGCAACGCTTACCGTTTCAGGGGCAAGGAGCTCGGGCAGGAGAAAGTGCTGCCGAGCGGCTACATCACCAACTCCCACAAGGTGGCGGGGCGGCGTCTGGCCCTCGCGGGCTACCGCCTGGCCGACGAGCTCCACAAGGTCGGGTTTTAATCGCGGCAGAAGATCGGATAGGAGCGACGATGGAGATCGCGAGCGCCGAATCCTTCCTGGCCTATTTCGAAAAGGTGCGGGAGAGAACGTTACGAGTGGCGAAGCACATCCCGCCGGAGCGGCTGGAGTGGAGCTACCGCGAAGGCAAGTTCACCTTCGGCGACCTCCTGGTGGCTGCGCTCGATGATCGAGCACGAAGTGCACCACCGCGGTCAGATCTATCTGTATCTCTCGATGCTGGACATTCCGGCGCCGCCGCTCTATGGGCTCACCTCGGAGGAAGTGCTCGCCAGGAGCGTGCGATAGAAATCAGGGACCCGATGCTCATGGGCCGTGAACTGCCATGGAGGAAGCAGAGCGGGGTCCGACTGGAGCCCGCTCTATCAGAGGCTTACCACCGACTCTTCGAGCGCGCCGGCTGGCTCGCTCCGGAGCTTCGGCGACGGAACTCCTGGGTGCGAGGAGCGCCGGCGTGACGAGGTCCGCCTGCCGGGCTGCCGGTCGTTCGCGCCGGCGCCGGCTGGATCTTGCGGTCCGCTCTGACCGCCCCATGGGACCGTTGAGCGCGCATGGCCGCCAGGCGTTCGGCGACGGGGATCTCGAGACGCTCGGCCGGTTTGGCCTGGTAGTCGAAGCCGGCGAGCGTCCGCCGCGGCAGGACCTTGGCGACCGCGCGCTCGATGGCGCGCAGCTCGTTGATCTCCTCCGGTGAGACGAAGGTGAGCGCTTCGCCGGTGGCTCCGGCGCGAGCGGTGCGGCCCACCCGGTGGATGTAGTCCTCGGGAACGTGCGGCACGTCGAAGTTGACGACGTGGGACAGCCCTTCGACGTCGATGCCCCGGGCCGCGATGTCCGTGGCGACGAGAACCCGGTAGCGGCCGCTCTTGAAGCCCGCCAGGGCCTCCGTGCGCTGCGTCTGGCTGCGGTTGCCATGCACCCGCTCGCAGGCGACGCCGTTGCGGTGCAGGAACTGGGCGAGCCGGTTGGCGCGGTGCTTGGTGCGGGTGAAGACGAGCGCATTCTCGATGGCGTCGCCCCGCAGCAGCTCGAGCAGAAGGGCGGATTTGACGTCCTGCCGCACGGCGTAGACCGCCTGCTCGACGCCCGTGGCCGGCGCGGCGGGGCGCTCGACGTTGAGCGCTACGGGATTGCGCAGCATCTGGCGCGACAGCTCGCGGATCGGCGGCGGCAGAGTGGCGGAGAAAAAGAGCGTCTGCGCGGGCGGCGGCAGGTGCTTCAGGATGCGGCGGATGTCCGGCAGGAAGCCCATGTCGAGCATGCGATCGGCTTCATCCAGCACCAGGATTTCCAGGCCGGCCAGCCGCGCGTAGGGCTGCCGGAAGTGATCCAGCAGACGGCCTGGACAGGCCACGATGATGTCGACGCCGCTGCGCAAGGCGCGCTCCTGGGGCGCCATGCCGACGCCGCCGTAAACCGCGGCGGCTTTGATACCTGTATGCCGGCCGAGGTCGTTGAAGTGCTCGACGATCTGGGCCGCCAGCTCGCGCGTGGGCGCGAGGACCAGGGCCCGCGTGGTGCCGCGCTTCTTCTCCAGCAGCCGCTGCAGAATCGGCAGAGCGAACGTGGCGGTCTTGCCGCTGCCGGTCATGGCGCAGGCGAGGAGATCGCGGCCTTCGAGGGCCGGCGGAATCCCGTCGCGCTGAATGGGAGTCGGCTCGGTGAAGCCGAGGCCGGCCACGCCGCGCAGGAGGCGGGGATCGAGATCGAAAGAGGAAAAGCTCATCTGGATTGCACGTGTACTTTCTGAGGCGGCGGACTGCTCTCTGAGCAGTGACTCGCCGTCACTCGGACGATCCGGCGGGAATTTGAACGGAGGACTTAGCCGGCGAGGCCGCCGTTGGGCGAAAGTGCCCGATGAGAATCGATCGGCGGCCCTTGTGAGGGAAGACGACCGGCCCGGAGCATGTCATATCGCCTGCGCTTTGCCAAGCGCGGCTCTCTACGGGTCGGGATCTTCAATCGCGAAAGAGCGCCGGAAATTCCTGGAGCTGCCGTTGAATGGCGGAATTGAGGGTAGAATCCTCGGCAGCCGCCGCCTGAACAGGGCAATCCATTCCGAGTTGGAAGGAGACGAGTTTGGCCAAACCGAACTATCAACACGAGAAACGCCAGAAGGATCTGGCGAAGAAAAAGAAGCAGGACGAGAAACGCCAGCGCAAGGCAGCCAAGAAGGACGCCGGGCCGCAGACGGGTCAAGACCAACCGCCGGGGTCGAGAGGGACCGTCTCTTGAAGTGAGACCTCTGCGACGGCGCAGCCCTGCCATGCGAAGGATCGAGAAGCCCGGGGAAGGCGAGTACGCTCCTTACGCGATCATGTACATCGGCCTGCTGCCCGACGACGGCCGCGTTCTCGATCATCTGCGGGATAACTACCGGCGTACGAAGGATTTCATCCTCTCGCTGCCGCCGGAGAAGCTCACCTATCGCTACGCCGCGGGCAAGTGGACGATCAAGGAGCTCCTCCTTCACCTCAGCGACGACGAGCGCATCTACGCTTACCGGGCGCTGCGGTTCGCCAGGAATGACGCCACCGAGCTGCCGGGCTTCGAGCAGGACGACTACGCGGCGGCCTCAGGGGCCGACGAGCGGAGCGCCGGGAGTCTTCTCCGCGAGCTGGGGAGCGTGCGGCGGGCGACGCTCTCCCTGTTCGGCGGTCTCGACGAAGCCGCGCGCCGCAGGGCCGGTGTGGCGAACGGCCATGTGATGAGCGTGCGCGCGGCGGCGTATCACATCGCGGGCCACGAGCTGCACCACATCAACATCATCAAAGAGCGGTACCTGTAAGGCTCTCAACCTGAGGGATAATGGAGGCCGCCGGTCTTCCTTGGAGGCTCGTATGGCCCTCATCGTCCGCGCGTTTCCCGTTCTTCCCGGGAAGGAGTCCGAGCTGCGCCGGTTCGCCGCCGAGATGGCGGGAGATCGGCGCTCCGAAGCCGCCGCCTTCTACCGCTCCTTCGGGGTGATCCGCGAGAGCTGGCATCTCCAGCACACGGAGCACGGCGCCTGGATCATCGGCGTCACCGAGCTGACCGAGGATCTGGAAACCAAGGCCCAGGCTTACGCCACGTCGCAGCGGCCGTTCGACCGCTGGTTCAAGGACCAGGTCGAGAAGATCAGCGGCATCAATCAGGACATCGAGCCGCTCGGCCCGCCGACGGAGACCCTCTTCGCGTGGTCGGATCGGTAAGCGTTCCGGCTCTGTTCGGCGATGACTGACGCACCGCTCTACGTTCCGAACCGGGAAGAGTGGCGGGCGTGGCTCGAGAAGCACCATGCCTCGGAGAGCGAAGTCTGGCTCGTCTATTTCAAGAAGCACACGGGAAGGCCGCGCGTCTCGTACGACGAGGCGGTAGAGGAAGCGCTGTGCTTCGGCTGGATCGACAGCATCGTGAAGACGCTCGACGAGGACCGCTACATGCAGAAGTTCACGCCGCGGGTGAACGCGCGCATGTGGTCGCGGCTCAATCTCCAGCGGGTCGAAAAACTGATCGCTCAGGGCCGCATGACGGCGGCGGGGCTCGCCAAGCTGCCGGCCGACGTCGCGCCGCCAGCGGAGAGATACAGCGCGGATTCGCCGCTCCCCGACTTTTTCGCGGCGGCGCTGAAGGAGAACGCCGCCGCGTCCGAAAGGTTTGCCGGGCTCGCCCCCGCCTTGCGGCGGAACATCGTCCGCTGGGTCACGGAAGCGAAGAAAGAGGAGACCCGCCAGCGCCGGCTCGCCGAGGCGATCCGGAGGTTGGAGCGGGGAGAGCGATGGGGGATGAAGTGAGCCGCACGCTGGCGGATCGTGCCTGCGCCCGGGCGCCCGCCGGATGCAGCCGCACGCCGAGGACGCGGCTGCCGCCCGGCGGCGCTTGCACCACCATGGAAGACGAGATCAGGCCGGTGACGCAGGCCACGGGACAGATTTCCGCCCGCGTGCCGTTCACGACGCTGTAGCGCTCGGCGAGATGCACGATCAGCTCGACCCGGCCGTGCGGGAAGACCCGCTCGCGAGGGTGCGCCGGCTCGCCTTCGAAGTAGCTGATGCTCTCGACGATGCCCGTCAGATGCGCGGGGCTCCATTCGCTGTGCGTCCAGCGGCCGAGCGGGGAGTCGACGCAGCGAAGTTGCGGCGAAGAGGTTGACATTGCGGCAAAGAAGCTGACTCTCGGTTTGTTGAGCGAGGCCAGCAGGGGTGCTTTTGTAGCACATTCCTGACCTCGCCGTGACTTCAGCGTGATCCCAGAGGCCGGGTTCGAGCAGCGGCCGGGTGAACTTGTCGTTGCACCAGCCCTCGAGGTCCGCCATCGGCAGGCCACCCTGCTTTTTCCAGGGCTTGGCATAGGGGCTCTCGAGATGGTAGCCACTCGCTCCGTCTGACGCTTGGAGCTACGGACAAATATTTTGGGGCTCTACAGGGCAATAGACTCTAGTTGGCTCTCTACAACCACACTCGCATGGAGAGCCAGGACAAGCCGCGACACAGGCAAGATATGCCTCACATTCTTCCTCATAGGCAGCCAGTTTCCCGCTTCCAAAGGTCAACGTTAGAGCAATTACAAAGGCCAGCTTCAGTCTCGACATGTTTCCTCC
>DASYTJ010000090.1:0-19459 GCA_036002325.1 Thermoanaerobaculia bacterium
GAGGCAGACGACGGCCGAGATACCGACGGGATGGAGCCGGCGGGCTCGGGCGAGAACTCCGATGAGGATCTCGTTGAATCTCGGGCTAGGGCGGAAGAGGAACAGGCCGTGGATGGTCCGGCAGGTGACCTCGACCAGGCCGCAGCCTCCCTCGTGGATGAAGCGCAGTGGTCTTCCCATGCCTACTGAAGACGGAAAAACTGCCTCCAACCTTGCAAGAATTTGTAACTCCCTCAGCCCGTGTGATTTACGGGCTGAAACGGTGCTCGCGGGTTTACGTGGCACTATTTGGTTGTTGGGTTTACGTGGCACTATTGTGGGCAAGGCATCAGCAGTCATGGTAGAGGTGCGTAATGCCTTCCCCACCGGATCTCCGCGAAACGATCCTCGCCGCCTGGAGGACCAACAATCGCATCACCCTCTTTCTTTTCGAGCACTTGCCTCCCGGCCTTTGGGCCGCCACCGTGCCGGGGGCGCCCCGTCGCACGATCCGGATGATCGCCGGACACATTCACAATGCCCGCTGCATGTGGATCAAAGCACTCGGCCAGCCACACGGGCTCCTGGTCCCATCCTCGGTCGATCGGCACCGGGTCGGAGCCAGGCAACTCCTGCCCGCGCTGCGGCGTAGCGGCAACGGCATCACCCGCCTGCTGCAGCTCGGTTTTCAGCACGGCGGGACGATCCCGGCGACCCGATCCTACGTGTGGCGCAACCTGCCACTGGATGTGGGGCACGTCCTTGGCTATTTCATCGCGCACGAGGGGCATCACCGGGGACAGATTGTGCTGGTCGCCCGGGCCCTCGGGCATCGGCTACCAGGGGAGGTCACCGCGGGCCTGTGGCAGTGGTCGCAGCGTGCGGCCGAGGCCGCGGCACCCGGTGCGAGTGAACGGCCGGGCTGATGCCTAACCGGCCGGCAGCATGCGCTGTTCACAAAAATGCTGGCTCCGTGCAGGAGGAGAAAGTGAAGACCACAAAGGCTTTGACATTCACGCTGCTCGCGTTCAGCTTCGCTCCCATTGCAGTCGCCGCCGACAGTTGCCTGCCACAGTTTTCCTTTTGCCCAGCCATGGAAGGGCTTGCAGGCAGTTTTGCCGATTGTACACAGGCGCCCTGCGAGTGGAAGGAGGGAATGGCGACGATGAGCTGTAAATGCCGCGTGAAATCGAATGTCGCAGCGGTGACAACGGGAGGTCCAACGGGAGGTTGTAAGCCAGGTACCAAGGACAACTTGCAGTCGCGCTATTCACTGGTAGCCAGCATGGGAGTTTGCACAAGTGCTACGAACCATTGGGGCTTTTGTCTCGACATTAAGTGCGGTCCTGGCGTTAATGGTTTCTCCAAGTGCGAATGCACCGTGCTCACCTCCTCGGGGTACTCGTCGAATCAATACGTCATCGTGGGAGGGAACCCTGGTTCTTGCGCTTCGAATCTGTATTTTTCTTCTGCAACGCCAAGCCAGGTATTGGCTGCCACTGCCTTTTTGCGTTGCCAGCAGCCAAACAACGCTGAAGTAGTCGATCCGACGATTACGTGGGTGGCCAAGCCATGATCGCGGCGGCTCCGCGACAAGCGTTCTCCCTGGACATTACCATTGCGCAGACAGCATAAGGCATCATGATCATCCGAGACCGCGAGCGCTATCATCAACTCCATCCAGCGAAGTTGTTTGTGGACTGGAGCACCGCGATTGTCGCCGGCGGTCTGCTCTGGTGGCGGCAGCCGCTGACAGCCGTCGCTGTTGGTTTCGGCCCATCGATCGTAGTGACGTTCGTCTTCCTTTCGGGGCGACTTGACCACGCACTTGAGGTGATCCGGAGCAGGCCTCTCGCGCAAGCGATCGCCCCCCAGTTGTCCGCGGACGTCAACGCACTGCGCTTCGTTGGCCTCGCCGTGTCCTGGGCCGGCTGCTGGTGTCATCGAGCATGGCTGCTCCCGGCGGGAGTGTTCGTCATCGTCGGTGGCTGGTGGCTTGCCTGGCGGCGCGGCGCTGAAGCGGCCGGCTTCAAGGGTTGAGCGGCTCAGAGGTATCATGACCGGCCTATGAGCCGCGTGTTGCTCTCCTGGAGCTCGGGCAAGGACAGCGCCTGGTGTCTGCACGTTCTCGGTCAACAGCCGAACGTGGAGATCGTGGGCCTGCTAACCACCTTCAACGAGGTGGCGGACCGCGTCGCCATGCACGCCGTGCGCCGTTTTTTGGTCGAGGCCCAGGCTGCGGCTGCCCGGTTGCCTTTGTGGCACGTTCCCCTGCCATCTCCCTGTTCCAACGCCGACTACGAGAACAGGATGCGTGCGGTGATCGATCGCGCACGAGAGGAAGGTGTCACCCACGTGGCGTTCGGCGACTTGTTCTTGCAGGACGTGCGGGACTACCGCATCCGTATGCTTTCCGATACCGGGATCGAGCCGTTGTTCCCGTTGTGGTGCTCGGCCGCCGAAACACCCGCTCTCGCCCGTAGAATGCTGGACCACGGTTTGCGTGCCGTGCTGACGTGTGTGGATCCCCGGCAACTGCCGGAGACCTTCGCGGGACGTATGTACGACGCGGCGCTGCTGTCGGATCTGCCGCCCACGGTCGATCCCTGCGGTGAGCGCGGAGAGTTCCATACGTTCTGTTTCGCGGGGCCGATGTTTGCGCGGGAGATCGGCGTGCAGGCTGGCGAAACGGTCTCTCGCGACGGGTTCTGCTTCACGGATCTGGTGGAGGCCTGAAGAAGATGACCGACCTTCCCGTCGCCTGTTCGCTGACCACGCCCGAGTTGCGAGAGCGGGAACAGACCGTGCTCGCCAAGATCCGGTCTCAGGCTCGCGAGGTGCGGGATCTCGATTCCGGTTACGCGCTGCGTTTCGCCCCGGAGGACGGGGTAATTCCCGACCTGGCTACGCTGATCGATCTCGAGCGGCAGTGCTGTCCGTTCCTGCAATTCGAGCTCAAGGTGCTGCCGGCCAACGGTCCGATCTGGCTGGAGCTGACCGGTCCTGAAGGCACCCGCGATTTCCTGCGGACGATTCTGCAACTCCCGTAAACGGAAGCCGCCGTTCTCTCCGTCCTCCCTTCCGGCGCGAAGGCGAGTCTCTGGCGCACCTTTTTATTGGGGTACTACTTTCTTCAACAAGGAGGTTTCCATGAAAGCACGGCTGATTCTTGGCGGTACGCTGGTCCTGACGCTGTTTGCGCTGCCCGCTGTGGCCGACCCGGCAGGTCCGGCGCCGGACCTTCTGGCGGCCATTTTCGCGGCACCGGGTGGGGCGTGCGCGCTGCCGATGGCTGCCAAACCAAGCGGGCCTGGCGGCGTCGGCGCCTACTCCGACTGCACGGCGCACTGCCAGGACGGTTCTACGCGGACCTGCACGGGCGGCTCATGTAGCGCCGTGGATTATTCCTGCCCTAACCAGAGAGGCTACTGTTGGAGCGACGCGGAGGGATACAAGTATTGCCCCATCCCAAGCTGCCCCCAGACCTGCACGGCGAGCTGCGCGAACGCGGGTGGCGGCTCGGTTTCGTGTACGTCCTACACCGGGGACCTCTTCTGCGTCAACAACTGCTACGCCTATTGCGACGGCAATTACTACTTCTGCCCGAACCCCAAGCCCATCTGCCCGGTCTAAGCCCTCCCCGCCGCCTCCCCCGCGAACGCGCACGCGCGGGGGAGGCGGTCTTTCCTCCGAAACTCCTTGATCTTTCCGCCGCAGACAAGAGATCATGTCCAGATTCTGGAGGAGCGGATCTATGCCTTTTGAGGTTTCTCGAATCCGCCGGTTCGGACCGGTGCTGTTCGCTTCCGTTCTTCTGCTTTGGTCTCCGTTGGCGCTGTCCGCGGCGGCCAAGCGCCCCCTCACTGAGACGGACCTCTTCAAGTTCGTCTGGGTCGCGGACCCGCAGATCTCGCCGGACGGCAAGCAGGTCGTCTTCGTCCGCGTTACGGTCAACGAGAAGAAGGACGGCTACGACACCGCATTGTGGATCGTGCCCGCGGACGGCCTCGAGCCGCCGCGCCCGTTCACCAGCGGACCGCGTGACGGCTCGCCGCGCTGGTCGCCGGACGGCACGCGGATCGTCTTCAGCCGCTCCACCGAGAAGGACGGCAAGCCCCAGCCGGCGCAGCTCTACCTGATCTCCACGCAGGGTGGCGAGGCAGTGAGCCTCACCGATGTGCCGCAGGGTGCTGGCTCGCCGGCGTGGTCCCCCGACGGCAAGAGCATCGCCTTCGCGAGCATCGCGAACGAGAAGGACCTCAAGAAGTGGCAGGAGAAGCGCGAGGAGAAGGCCAAAGAGGAGAAGAAGGACAAGGAGAAAGCGGCGGAGGAGGAGCGCGAGAGCGATGTTCGCGTGATCACCCGCGCGGTCTATCGCTTCAACGGTCCCGGTTATCTAGATGCCTCGCGCCGCGGCCATCTCTGGACGATTGGGGTGCCCGCTGCGGGAGCCAAGGCGGGGGAGCCGAAGCAGATCACCACGGGCGAATTTGGCGAGAGCGATCCCGCCTGGTCGCCGGACGGCTCGCTCCTCTATTTCCTCTCGGACCGCGTCAAGGAGCCCTACTACGAGCTGCCGGACAGCGATCTCTATGCCGTGCCGGCCAAGGGTGGCGAGGTGCGCCGCATCCTCAGCATCGAGGGTCCCATCGGCGACTTTTCCCTCTCTCCCGACGGCCGGCGCGTGGCCTTCGCGGGTTATGTGAGCTCAAAGCCGGAGCACTCCTACGACCAACCCGATCTGTTCGTGGCCGACGCGACGCCGGGAGCCCCGGTCCGCAATCTCACCGAGGGCTACGACTTCGACGTCATCGAAGGCCTCGCGGGCGACCAGCATCCACCCCGCGGCGGCCGCCCGCAACCCATTGTCTGGAGCGGCGACGGCCGCTCCGTGCTGGTGGCGACGGGGGAGCGCGGCCGGGTCAACCTGAAGCGCGTCGACGTGGCCACAGGCGCCATGGCGCCGGTCACGCAGGGCGACCGGGAGGTCGTCTCCTATACGGCGACGCCGGACGGCTCGCGCTTCGCGGTGGTTGTCTCGACGCCGACCGTGATCAGCGATCTCTTCGCGCTCGATTCCGCGACGGGAGCCATGGCTACGCTTGCGCGGCCCAACCAGGAGCTCTTCTCGCAGCTCAATCTGACGCCGCCCGAGGAGATCACTTACAAGAGCTTCGACGGCAAGGAGATCCCGGCTTTCGTTCAGAAGCCGCCGGACTTCGATCCCAAAAAGAAGTACCCGTTGATTCTCAACATCCACGGCGGACCGCATTCGGCTTTTGGCTATGCCTTCTTTCACGAGATGCAATGGATGGCCGCCAAGGGTTACGTGGTGCTCTATCCCAACCCCCGCGGCAGCTCGACCTACGGGCAGGAGTTCGGCAACGTCATCCAGTACGAGTTTCCCGGCGACGACGCCAAGGATCTGCTGGCCGGGGTGGACGAGATGGTGAAGCGGGGCGTCGCGGATCCCAATCGTCTGGGCGTCACCGGCGGCAGCGGCGGCGGCATTCTCACCAATTGGATCATCACGCAGACCGACCGCTTCGCGGCCGCCGCCTCGCAGCGATCGATCGCCGACTGGTCGAGTTTCTGGTATACGGCGGATTTCACGCTCTTCAAGCAGACGTGGTTCCGCGGTGCGCCGTGGGAGGATGCTGAGGATTACGCGCGGCGCTCGCCGATCACCTACGTGGCCAAGATCAAGACACCTCTGATGCTCATCGAAGGCGAAGCGGATTACCGCACACCGCCCACGGCCGGCGGCGAGCAGATGTTCCGCGCTCTGAAGTATCTGAAGAAGCCGGTCGTCATGGTGCGCTTCCCCGGCGAAAGCCATGAGCTGTCGCGCTCGGGCCAGCCGTGGCACCGTGTCGAGCGGCTGCAGCACATCGTCGCCTGGTTCGACAAGTATCTGCAGGGGAAGAAAATCGACACTTACGATGTGCCATGATGAACCGCAAAGCTCCTCCACCTCGAGAGCGCCGCCGCGCCGCCGTGAAAAAGGCGCAAGCTCCGGAGCGCACCCGCCCGCACCCGTTGTTCGGCGAAATCCCGCTCGTCGAGATCGCGTGCACGGATGCTGCCGGACGCGAGGTTCGCTATCTGGACTACGACAGGGATTATCGTCCGGCGTTACCTGCGGGCGCGGTTCGAGGGGACGTGCGCCGGCAGCACTTCTGCCCGATGTGTCACGTTCCGCGCTACTTCTATATTGACCAGGAAAAGGTCTGCGTCGAGTGTCACCGGCCGTTCGTGTTCTCCGCAAAGGAGCAGAAGTACTGGTACGAGGATTTGCAGTTCCATTTTGACTCGGTGGCGATCCGCTGCCAGGAGTGCCGCCGGAAGCAACGCACCGGCAGGGCGTTGAACGCCGGCGTGGCGCGGGCGAAGTCCAGATTGGCGGAGAATCCCGAGGACGGGGGACGAGCCCTCGCCGTTGCCGAAGCGCTCGTAAGGTTGAGAGAGCACACGGGTCATGGGGATCTCAGCGAAGCCATCGCGCTCGCACGGGGAGTGGCGCGGAGCTCTGCCACTCCCGCCAACCTGCGAGGCGAGGCCATGTTTTGGGAAGGGAAGGCGCAGACTCTTCTGAGCC
The DNA here is from genome assembly GCA_036002325.1 of Thermoanaerobaculia bacterium. Taxonomy (GTDB): domain Bacteria; phylum Acidobacteriota; class Thermoanaerobaculia; order Multivoradales; family UBA5704; genus DATARR01. The sequence goes on from DASYTJ010000090.1 coordinate 6,578, forward strand.
GGCAGGACCGCGCGATACCCCTGTTTCAATCGGCTCTGGAGGTGTTGCCCTTCAGCAAGAGGGGGGCGAGCCTGCGGGCAGAAGCAGATTGGTACCTGAGTTTACAGAAGCCTGAGCCGGAAAACTGATGCGAACATTCCCGCTCGCTGGCCTCTCGTTGCGTTGCCTGGCGCTGACCGCGCTCGCTTCTCTGGCCTGCCGCGGCACAGCGCCTTCGCCCAATCCATCTCCCTCTTTCACCTCTGAGGCCGTCTCCCTCTTCGGCGAGCCGCTGGTCCCGCAGACTTTGCCTGACCAGGTGCGAGAAGATCGTGAGGCGAAGCTCGCCGAGGCACGCGCGGCCGTGGAGCGCTCGCCGGATGACGCCGACGCCCTGATCTGGCTCGGCCGGCGGACGGCTTACCTGGGCCGCTACAGAGAGGCAATCGCGATCTTCTCGCAAGGAATCCAGAAGCATCCGGACGACGCCCGCTTCTACCGGCATCGAGGCCATCGCTTCATCACCCTTCGAGAGTGCGACCATGCCGTCTCCGATCTCGAAACCGCTTCGCGGCTGATCGCGAACCAACCGGACGAGATCGAGCCGGACGGCTTGCCCAACGCGCGGAACATTCCCACCAGCACGCTGCAGTCGAACGTCTGGTACCATCTTGGGCTCGCCCGCTATCTCCAGGGGGACTTCGACGGCGCCCTTGCCGCCTACCAGAAGTGCGTGAAGGTTTCCACGAACCCGGACATGCTGACGGCCACCAGCCACTGGCTGTACATGACCCTGCGCCGCCTCGGCCGCGAAGACGAGGCGCGGCGTGTCCTCGAGCCGATCCACGCGGAGATGGAGATCATCGAGAATCAGGCCTACCACCGGCTGCTGCTGATGTACAAGGGCGAGCTGTCGCCGGAGGACCTGCGGGCCGGCGCTTCCGGCGATCTCGATCCGCCGACGATCGGCTATGGGCTCGGCAACTGGCACCTCTACAACGGACGGAGAGACGAGGCGGTCCGCGCTTTCCGCGAGGTCCTGGCCGGAGGGAACTGGGCCGCGTTCGGGTTCATCGCCGCCGAGGCAGACCTGAAACGGCTCGGTGAGGCGCCGCGGTGACACCGGATTTGACAACAATCCCTAGATATTAGAAACTTCTGGTCGCTTCTCGAAATGAGCCACGGAGTTTCAGCATGAGTCGTTCTTTGTTGTGCCGCCGTACCCTCCCTTCTGTCGTTTTTGTCTTCGTCGTCCTCTTTGCCCTGCTCCCCGTGGCGGTCTCCGCTGCCCCGGACGCCACCTACGCCGCCTTGCGGGCCGCACGGCCGGACGGCCGCATGGTGACGGTCCAAAACCTGGTGCTGGAGCGGGACGTGTTCCGCTTTCAGTTCGACTCGGGAGTGTTCCACTTCCTGGCGCCGGTCGCGGGACGCACTGTGGGAGCGGTCTTCGTCGGCCACGGCCGCTACCGGCTGAGCCCGGCCACCGAGAACGAGCGGCGCCAGCTCGGCCTCTCGGCCGGGGCGGACAAGGGCTTCGAGACGCTGAGCGACGAGTTCGACGACCTGGTGCTGCTGTTCGGAGACGATACGGCGCAGGAGATCGAGAGCAACGTCCCGGCCCGTCAAGGTGCTCCCGATCCGCACGCCGCCGAGGTTTACGAGCGCTATCTCAAGCGGCAGCGGAAGGAGTTTCGGACCAACTTCCACCTGCGGGTGCTCGCCGATCTGCTGAACACGCCCGGCCTGATGAGCGGCGTGTTCATGGCTTTCGTCGACGGCAAGAAGGTTCCGCCGGCCCTGGCTGCCGTGGATCCCGACGGTGCCGAAGCGTTGGGTATCGCGCCACGGCTCGGCGGCGAAGATACGGTCTTCTTCGTGCCCGATCCCAACCGGGGCGGCGTCTGGTATCACTGCGACCGCAAGGGCGAGGTCGACCGCAAGCGCAAGACTCCGGAGAAGCGCTTGGCGGACGCCCTCGACTATACGGTGGAGACGGTGGTCGAGAAGGACGAGGATCTGGCCGGTACGACCATCGTCCGCTTCCAGACGCTGGTTCCCAACCTCCGAGTCCTGCCGGTCTTTCTGGTGCGAACCCTGCGCATCCAGGAAGGCTCCTTTGCTCTGGAGGCTGCGGGTACCGAGCCGTCCTGGAAGCCGGTCGCCTTCATCCAGGAGGAGGAGAAGGAGGACGCTAACGCCGCCGTCGTCTTCCCCGAGCCGCTCGCCAAGGGTGCAACGGTGCTGCTGCGGCTCTCCTACAAAGGGGACAAGGTGCTCTGGGACGGCGGCGACAAGAACTATTTCGTGAGGGCGCGCGAGAGCTGGTACCCCAATCTCGGCGTTTTCTCCGATCCGGCCTCGTTCGATCTCACCTACCGCGTGCCGGCCGGCAACGACATCGTCTCGGTCGGCACGAAGGCCGAGGAGAAGACCGAAGGCAAGCAGAGCGTGTCGCGCTGGAAGACCGAGAACCCCGTCCAGGTCGCGGGCTTCAACTACGGCAAGTTCAAGACGCTCGACCAGCAGGACGAGTACAGCAAGATCGACGTCGAGGTCTATACCAACCCCGGCACCCCCAACATCGTCCGGGAGATCAATGCCGCCATGAGCGGTGAGGCGCTCGGGGAGGTCGGCGGAGGCGTCGAGGTCATCGATAGCTCGGGCTCGGGAGGAGCGCCGGGACCGGGCATCGGCAGGGTGAACACGGGCCGTCTCGCGGAAGCCTCTCTCGCCGACGGGATCAACTCGGCCCGCCTTTTCACCACCTATTTCGGGCCGCTCCCCCAGACCCACGTCGCCATCACGCAGCAGTCGGACTTCACCTTCGGTCAATCCTGGCCGTCGCTCATCTTCATGCCGTTCATCTCTTTTCTCGACGGCACGCAGCGGCAGCGACTCGGCCTGGCGCGGGCCAAGGACTTCGTCGACCAGGTGGGCTATCACGAGTTCGCGCATCAGTGGTGGGGCCATCTGGTGGGCGCGCAGACCTACCGCGACCAGTGGCTGGAAGAGGGGTTTGCCGAGTTTTCGGCGGCCCTGGCCGTGCACCGCACCAAAGGCTGGACCGATTACGATCGCTTCTGGAAAGAACGGCGCAAGGAAATCCTGGAGAAGAGTCCCGGCAACGCGATGGCGCCTTACGAAGCGGGGCCGATCAGCCAGGGCTGGCGCCTGTTTACGCCGAGGACCCCGTCCGCAGGCGGTTTGATCTATCCCAAGGGCGGCTACGTGCTCCACATGCTGCGCATGATGATGTACGACTGGAGCTCGCAGGACCCGGACGCCCGCTTCATCGCCATGATGAAGGATTACACCGCCACCTATGGCGGCAAGTTCGCCTCTACCGCGGATTTCCAGAAGATCGTGGAGCGTCACATGGTGCCGGCCATGAACGCCACCAACGACGGCAAGATGGACTGGTTCTTCAGCCAGTGGGTTCATGGCGTCGCCGTGCCCCGGTACACGAGCGATCTCAAGGTGGAGCCGGCAGGCGAGGAGACCCGCATCCACGGGATCATCCGCCAGGAGGGCGTGTCCCAGGATTTCCGGGCCGTGGTGCCGATCTATCTCGAGCTCGGCAAAAACGAGATGGTGCGGGTCGGCCTCCTGCCGATGGTCGGCGAAACAAGCATGCCCGTCGACGTCAAGCTGAAGCTCCCCAAAAAGGCGCGGCGGGCCTTTCTCAACGCGCATGGCGAGGTGCTGTCGCGCGAGTGAGAGTTTGCTTTCAGGTTGAACCCTCTCCTATGCTCGCTCAGCGGACGGAAAGGACGGAATGGATCGTCCATCTTCCTGGGGAGGAGAATCCATGAGAAAGATCAGCCTGATGATCCTGGTGGCCGCAGCCGTCTTTGCGGGAAGCGCAATGGCCCAGGAGCCGGTCTGCAACGAGGAGCGGGCCGAGGGCATCGCCCGTAGCGAGTTGGGCTCCTGCATCGCCGCTCCCACCGGAGCCGCCATCGAGGTGGAGGTCACGGCGTGCAGCTCGACTGCGATTACAATGTGATCAGCAGCACTTGTTTCTAGATTGCAGGGACCGGGAAGGTTTCGCCCGGTCCCTTTCGCCGGACCGACAGCTAGACCGCCGCGTCGACCCTCTCCGCTTCCGCGGACCCAAGCACCGAGGCGAGACGGTGCGGGAACGGAATCGGCGGCTTGCCGGTGGAGCCGCAAACGAAGCCGTCATCTCCGTCCACAAACACCAGAGGATTCTGGCCGCTCACCTGCCCGGTGGTCCTTTCGAGGCTCGACAGGAGGTTGTTGGTCAACTTCAAGGTGACGTTGTCCAACTCGCGGTCGAGCGCCTTGTCGATTCCGCTGACGCGGATCATGCCGTTCAGGGCCTTGAGCTGGCGGAAGATCGGTGGATCGAAGGGAGGAATTCTCCGGATACCGTTGGGGCCGATGATGATTCCGCCGCCGTCACCACCGCCAAACAGGATGGTCGCCATCGTGGATACTCCTTTCAGGTCAGAGTCGAGAAGTTCATCTCTCGCGCAATTCCATAGGCGCATCAGGACGAGATTCGTTACGGAGTGCTCCATATCGAAAATAGCCGCCACGCTATAATCAGGTCCCGGAGGTCCCAGGATCATGAAGAGGTCGACGCTGTGCCTAGCGGCCGCCCTGCTGTCTCCTTTCGCCTTCTGTTCGCCATCGGCCGCGGCGCCGCTCACCGTCTACGACGACCAGCTCCGCAACGGCTTCGATAACTGGAGCTGGGCCGCCAACGATCTCGCACAGACCGGCACCGTCCACTCGGGGCATTCGGCGGTCTCCTTCGAACCGGACGGCTGGTCGGGCCTCTTCTTGCACCGTGACGCGGGGATCGACACCGCGCTCTATGAAGCCTTGGAGCTGTGGATTCACGGCGGCGCGGCCGGGGGGCAGAACCTGCGGATCGCCTTCGTTCTCGGCGGCGATCCGGTCGGCGAAGGGGCGCTGACGGGCTTCATTCCCGGGATCCCCGCGGGGAACTGGGTCAAGATTCGGATCCCCTTCGCCGCCCTGGGCGTGACTTCCGGCATCTTCGACGGCTTCTGGCTGCAGGACGGCACCGGCGGCAACCAGCCGGCGGTCTACGTCGACGACATCCAGCTCGCCGAGCGCACCACTCCGCCGCCGCCCGCCGCGACAATCCAGGTGAGCATCGATCCGGGAGCTGACCGCCGGCGGATCAGCGCTCTCATCTATGGCGTCAATTTCGGCGACGCAACCCAGGCCGCGCGGTTGAAGTGGCCGGTGCGGCGGTGGGGCGGCAACTCCACCACCCGCTACTCCTGGCGCTACGACGTGAGCAATCACGCTTCGGACTGGTTCTTCTACAACCTTCCCGAGAGCAATCCCAATCCCTCGCTGCTGCCCAACGGCTCGGCGGCCGACCGCTTCATCGACGAGACGCGCGCCTATGGCGGCGCGCCGCTGATCACCGTGCCGATCATCGGCTGGACGCCTTTCGACCGGCAACGGCGCTGGGGCTTCTCCGTCCGCAAGTACGGCGCGCAGCGCGCCACCGAGTGCACGGCGGCGGGCAACGCCTCCTGGTGCCAGCCGGACGCGGGCAACGGCGAGCGGCCGGACGGCAAACCGATCACGGGGAACAATCCGCGCGACACGTCACGCAAGGTCGGTCCCGCGTTCGTCACCGGCTGGATGGATCACATCCGCTCCTACTCCGGCGTGGCGAGCGTGCGGCTCTTCGAGCTCGACAACGAGCCGATGCTATGGAACAGCACGCACCGCGACGTCCATCCGCAGCCGGTCACCTACGACGAGCTGTGGCAGACGACGCGCACCTACGCGGCGGCGATGAAGGCGAAAGATCCCGGTATTCAGATCCTCGGCCCATCCGATTGGGGCTGGTGCGCCTACTTCTTCTCGGCGGCGGACGGCTGCGCTCCGGGCGCCGACGCGCAGGCCCACGGCAATGTGCCGTTCCTCCCGTGGTATCTCGGCAAGGTCCGCGAGCACCAGCAGACGACCGGCGTGCGGCTGATCGATTATCTCGACGTTCATTACTATCCGCAGTCCCCCGGCGTCGCGCTCTCCGACGACGAATCAGCCGCCACAGCGGCCCGGCGCCTGCGTTCGCTCAAAGGACTCTACGATCCCACCTATGTCGACGAGTCGTGGATCGGCCAGCCGGTGCGCCTCATTCCGCGTTTGAAGGAGTGGATCGCCGCCCGCCTGCCGGGCGTCAAGCTCGCCATCACCGAATACAACTGGGGCAACGACGACGGCCCGAGCAGCGTGCTGGCGCAGGCGGAAGCGCTCGCCATCTTCGGCCGTGAGGGCGTCGACCTCGCCACCCGCTGGGTGGCCCCGAAGGCCGGCAGCCGCGTCGAAGACGCTTTCCGTCTCTATCTCGACTACGACGGCCACGGAGCCAGAGTCGGCGGCACCAGCGTCCGGGCCTTGAGCTCCGACGTGAACGCCGTGGGCGCCTATGCCATCGCCGCAGGCGGCACTCGTCTCTACGTGCTCCTTTTCAACAAGGACACCGCCGAGCGCCGGGCCAATGTCCAAGTGACCGGCGGCCTTCTCAAACCCGCTCAGCTCTATCGATTCGATCCCGCGCACCGGCTCGCCTCGGCGGGAACAGCGACGCCAGCAGGGGGTATCCTGTCTCTTGCGTTGCCGCCTCGTTCGGCGACTCTGGTGGTGGTGGACCGCTGAAGGACGAAGGCTCTAACCGATGGCCCGCGGTTGGGAAAGCAAATCCGTTGAATCGCAAATCGATGACGCCGATGCGCGATCGGATCGGACCGACCTGCTGACGCCCGAGCAGCGCCAGCTCAGGAAAAAGCGGGAAAGCATCAAGCTGTCGCGGCGCCGGGTCCTGCAGGAGCTCGCAACGACGCGATCAGCGGTCCGCCGCGCTTCCCTCGAGCAGGCTTTGGATTTCCTGGAGAAGGAGCTCGAAACGCTAAGCAGCGATTGAAGGAGATACGGGCGTCCCACGGATTCATTGTACTCCCCAGTTACCTCCTTCGCCTCATCCCGCCTCGGCCTCCAACTCCTCGCTTCCCACCCCCGGCCGCCGGATTCCCAGCACCTTCACCTTCTGGTGCAGATAGGTCCGCTGCACGTCCAGCACGCGGGCGGCGGCGGTGAAGTTCCAGCGGACGCGGCGCAGGACGCTCTCGATGTACTCGCGCTCGCACTGGGCCTTGAAGTCACGCAGCGGCACGATCGGCAGGGTGGAGGAGGAAAGCAGCAGGCCGGTTTCGGGTACGCTGGCCGGCTCGAAGAAGGAGGAAGGGAGCTGGTCCGGGGTCAGCGGATCGGCGCCGAAGACCACCAGCCGCTCACAGAGGTTCCGTAGCTCGCGGACGTTGCCGGGCCAGGAGTAGCGCTCGAGGTACGGTAGCAGCTCCGGATCCGCTTGATGAGGGCGCGTGCGGTGCTGTCGCGAGAAGTGCTCGAGGAAGTGGAGGAAGAGCCGCGTGATGTCCTCCCGTCGCTCGCGCAACGACGGCACCGGAATCGGCAGGTGCGCGAGGCGGAAGTAGAGGTCGTCGCGGAAGCGGCCGGCCTTCACCTCCTCTTCGAGATTCCGGTGGGTGGCGGCGATGACGCGCACGTCCACCTGACGGTCGCGGGTCTCGCCGACGCGCCGTACTCTGCCGTCTTCCAGCACGCGCAGCAGCCGCGACTGCATGGTGAGGTCCATGTCGCCGATCTCGTCGAGGAACAGGGTGCCGCCGTCCGCCTCTTCGAAGAGACCGGGCTTGGCGTTCTTCGCGTCGGTGAACGCTCCCTTGGCGTGGCCGAACAGCTCGTCCTCGACAAGGTGGTGGGGGATCGCGGCGCAGTTGATCTTGATGAACGGCCGGGGACCGCGGGCGCTCTGCCGGTGAAGCGCGCTCGCCACCAGCTCCTTGCCCGTGCCGCTCTCGCCGACGATGAGGACCCGGGCGTCCGTGACTGCGGCGCGGGCGATGCGCTGGCGCAGCGCCTCGATGGCCGGCGAGTCGCCGAGGATGGTGGGCTCGCCGCGCAGATCGGCCTTCAGGGTGGCGACCTCGCGCCTCAGGGCGTGATGCTCCAATGCGTTGCGGATGGACTGCAGGAGCCGCTCGCGGCTGAAGGGCTTCTCGATGAAATCGTGCACGCCGAGCCGCAGCGACTCGACCGTCTCGCTGATCGACGCTTCGCCCGAGATGATGATGGTGGGCGGGCACCGCTTGATCTCCGCGAGCCGCCGGACCAGCTCGACGCCGCTCATTCCGCGCAGGCGGACGTCGAGCAGCAGCAGGTCGGGGAGCGTGGCCCGTGGATCTTCCAGGTGCGCCAGAGCTTCCTCGGCGGAGGCCAGGGCGCGCGGGGTGTAGTCCTCTTCGCGGAGCTGCAACAGCAGGCTCGCGCGAATCTTATCGTCGTCTTCTACGATCAACAGGCGCGTCATGCCGCAACGTCCTCCGCTTGGCGTGGGAAAGTGAGCCGGAACGTGGTGCCGGCGCCGGAGCTCGCCAGGAGCTCCAGATCGCCGCCGTGGTCGAGAAGGATCTTCTTCGAGATGGCGAGCCCGAGCCCCATCCCTTCACCCACCTGTCGCGTGGTGACGTAAGGCTCGAAGACGCGCGAGCGGATCTCCGGCGGCACGCCCGGGCCGTCGTCCGCCACGTCGAGAACGACGCTGCGTCCGGCTTCCCGCGGTCGCAGCGTCACCGTGCCGCGGCCTTCTCCGGAGGCGCGGACGGCGAGCGAGCTGTTGTCGCAGAGATTGACCAGCACCTGCCGGAGCATGTCGCGATCGAGCGAAGCGGGCAACGGTTTTCCCGGGGGATCGAAGCGCAACGTCAGGTTGGACCACGCCGCGGCGAAAGTACCCACGAACTCTTCGACCACCGTTCCGAGGTCGTGCACGGCCGGCCGCGGCTGCGGCAGGCGAGCGAACGAGGTGAACTGCTGCGTGAAGCGGCCGAGCCGCTCCAGCTCTTCGCCGACACTGACCGCGGCCTGCCGCGCTTCCGTGAGCCCTTCGCGGTCGAGGAGCCGCTGCAACCGCTCGAGCTCCAGGCGGGCCGCGGTCAGTGGCGTCCGCATCTCGTGGGCGTGGCGGCGGGCGGTCTCCTGCCAGACCGAAAGGTTTTTCAGATAGGCCAGCCGCTTGCGGTCCCTGGCCATGGCGCGCGACGTCTCTTCGATCATGCCGGCGATGCGGCCCAGGGTGTCGCGGCTGCGGTCGCCGATGGTCAAGTCTTCCTGGCCGGCCGAGAGCGCGACGAGGGCGACCCGCAGGCGTTCCAGCCGGGAGTCGAGCCGGCCCTGCCGGATCATGTGCGCACCGCCGGCCACCGCCAGCACGCCGGCGACGGCGGCGAGCAGGATCATCTCCCAGCGGCCGGTGATCGCCTTGCGGTTGTGCTCGAGGATGCGAAGGTGGTTGAGGAGGCTCTGGCGGGACTCGAAACGGGCGCGGTAGGCGCTTCGCCGTTCCGGCTCGAAACGCGCCAGCGCCTTCTGATCAGCCAGAGACTGTTCCAGTGCCGAGACGATCTCCGGCTGGAGCCCGAGGCGGAACCAGGTCCCCGAAATCTGACGGTCGAAGAGCCAGAGCACGGCGGCGGCGGCGAGCAGCATTCCGCAGAGGGTCACGGCGGCGGCGCGGAGATTCATTTCTTTCTTCCCGGAGGGATCGCGAGCGTCCACTGATATTCGAGCAGGGCGGCCCTCCCGATGGAGGTGGCGAGGAGGAGATTGATCACCTGGCTGAACGACTCGGGCTGGTTCTCTACGGCTTCGGAGACGGCGCCGGCGCTGCCGGACTTCTCGGCCGAGAGAGCCTGCGAGAACCAGCGCTGGGCGTCGAGCTGCTCGGCCTGGGAGAAGGGGATCACCCGCAAGCGCACTTCGAGGCGGCGCGCGCCAGGGGCCGCGGGCGGCCGGATCACCACCAGCCGGGCGTTGCGCCACCAGTCGACGAGCCGCTCGAAGCTGGGGAGGGTCGTGCGCACGGCGCGGCCGGTGGCATCGATCCGCGTCACGATGTAGACCTCGTCCCACAGCTCGTAGCGCACGTCCACCCGCGCGGCGCCTCGCACCTTGCCTCCCGTGCCTCCTTTCGCCGTGGTCTCGAAGAGGAAGCTGGTGGTGAGGCCCGTGCCGAGCTGCTTGCGCACCTCGGCTTCGCCGAGCACCGGCGGCAGATGGCTGAGCTCCAGGCCCTCACGGACGGTTTCGAGCGCCGGCCCCTGGAGAGCCGCGAGCCGCAACGGCACGAGCAGCAACAGCAGGGCCCAGCGCGTCGGATGCCGGGTCATTCCGACTTTCCCAGATCCAGGTAGGTGAGCAGGATCCGTACGCGGCCCCACTGGTTGCGGAAGACGAACCCCATCCAGACCTTGATGCGCCGGAGCGGGCTGGGACCCAGGTCCGGTGAGGTCCGCTCCAGGCCCGCCTCGGCTCCGGTCTCCAGCCGCAGATCGGAGAAGTCACCGGGCTCGCGGGAGCGCTTGAGGGTCAGGGCATGCTGGATGCCGAGCGAGCCGCCGACGTAGTCCACGTCCGCGTGCCCCAGGATCCGCTCGCCGACGGCGAGATTGTCGATTCTCGACTGACCGATGGCGACGCGTCCCGAGCCGGACACGGTCTGCCGCGGCGTGAGCGACCAGTGGCGGATCGCCGAGCCGGCCGCGATCCACTGTTCGGACCTGGACGAAGAGAACGGCGTCTCAACGGGTTCCTCGAAAAGTCCAGGCCGAAAGACCGCGACCAGATCCAGAGCCCTGAGCTGCGAGGCTTCGACTCCGGCCGAGAGGCTCAATCCCCGTGAGGGCACCAGCGGATCGTCGGTGGTGTCGAAAACCCACTTCGCCTCGGCCCGCCGATAGTCGAGGTCGCCGCCGAGCACGAAAGACGAGAAATCGAAGAACTGGATGAAGCCGGTCTGGGTCCCGAGCACCGGCTGCAGGGTTCCTGCGTCCCCGTGCCGGTCGCTCAACGAGACCTGTAGCGATTGGGGGCCGCTGAGGGGAAAGGAGACGCCCAGGGAGATCTTGCGGGAGCGCTCGAAGGACCATGAAGAGAAGGTCGGATCGAGCGCCAGCGGCAGGACCTCGCGCACGCAGCACGAGTTCCAGGAGAGACCGGCGCTGGCGAGGATGCCGCGGTGAAACAGGTCGTACTTGGTGAACCCGGCCTCGACGCCGTCCTGGCTGTTCAGGTCGGCGAAGAGCACGCCGGAGCGCCCCACGAACAGCCGGGCTCCCACCAGAATGTCGGCGGAGAGGCTGGTGCGGTCGAGCTCCAGGGCGTGCTCCTCGAGATCCAGGGGCTCGCTGGAGCGGAAGAAGCGGTTCCACTGGTCGTAGAAGAACCAGCGGGCGGGCTGCACTTCGATCAGCAACTCGTAGGCTCCCCGCTGGCTCCCCTTGCGCAGGGAGAAGCTAGCGTCGAGCACGAACGGCAGGCGATGGACCCGATAGACCGCCTGCCGGAGCTGATCCTCCGTATACGTCTCCCCCTCGCGCAGCAGCGTCTCCGACTGCACGATGTTCGCCGCCGCCTCTTTGGGTCCCGCGACGGTGATTTTTTCGATCAGGAATCGGGCGGGCTCCAGGAGAGTCTGCTCCTGCGCCCGTGCGGGAAGGACGGCCAGGAGGAGCAGCACGATGCCCCCCAGCGTGCGAATCCTCACGAGGGAAAACCTCCGGCAACGGGCACGGGCCTTCATGGCGCGTGGCATTCGCCGGGTGCTCAGCGCAAGAGCGGTGCCGGGACGGGAAGGCATGGCCGAAAAGGCGGTAACCTACAGGAAAGATAGAGCTTCAAGGGATTCCGGGCCAGTAGGGTGCCATGCGGGTCGATAGGAGCAGCTCGCGATAGCGTATGCAGAAGCATACACCCTGTCGGGAGCCTGCTCCAGAGGTATGACGGGGGTCGCAAGCAGCGGGTGACGGATTTGGCGCGCGAACGGCGCATCTCCTGGCAGAGGCCGAAGACTGCAGTCCCTGCCTCTGGCTAACTGATTTCTGAGATGAAAGGAGATGCGCAATGACCACTTGGCTGAAGTCTCTTTTGGCTGTGATCCTTCTGACGGTCGGGAACTTTGCATACGCGCAGGACGTGCAACGCCGCTCGGGGGCGGCGGGGCCGGATCGTCATCGTGCACCTCGTCAGAGCGCCGTGCTCCCCGGCCGCGTGCCGGCCGAAAGCCGCGGGCTCGCGTTTCCTCTTCTGGCGACCGGAGCGCCGGTCCGGCTCGAAGCGGAGCTCCGCCTCGATGGCAAGGTGATCATGTCCGAACAGCTGGTTGCGAGAGCCGACGTCCGGGTGGTCCACCTCTTCGCCCAGGGTGCCGGACACTTCGGCGCTCTGAGGGACCAGGACGCGCGCAACCCCGGCCGTGTTCAACTGCGTATCCTGCTGGACGGGAAACCGGTCTTTGACAGCTCGCTCACGGAGTTCGACGCGAAGTACCCGACGGATCCAGCGACGTCCGGTCCGCGGCCGCGGAACGTCGCCACCAAGAGCGCCTGCTCGGACAACTGCGACCTCTATTACCAGGACTGCATCAGCTGGTGTGACCCGCGAGGAAATGAATGCGCAAACTGCAATGACCAGTACAACAACTGCATGGCGTCGTGTCCTACCTGCAACGACTGGGTAGAGGTGAGCAGGACCCGGATCGGACGGGAATGGACCGGCAGCTCGAGCTACTTCGGCGTGTCGTACTGCCACTACAAGGAGTACTACCTGGTCGAACAAGCGAATGCCGCGGGCTGTTACCCCAACCGCACCGTGTGCGACACCGACACCGACACGATCTTTGAGGGCTTCAACTGGGGCACCCCCGGCGAGTCGCGGTGCTGCCAGGCCAACGACCCGGAGTTCTATTGCGGGGGCGACATCACCACCTGCTGACCCGATCCGCCATTTGAGTTGGAGCCCATGAGC
>DASYTJ010000091.1:0-69626 GCA_036002325.1 Thermoanaerobaculia bacterium
CGCACGCCTCCTCGGCGGCGCAAGGGCAGGCGAGGGCGCGCGGCGCCGGGTACCAGCAGTCCGGATGCGCCGTGTCCTTCGGCGTGTGAGCGTGGATGACGGCGAAGGCCACCGGGCGCGGCTGCGCCAGCTCGCCGTTGACCCGCCGCACCAGCTGGCCCAGCGCCGCGTGGTCGCCGTGCCCGTCCAGCCAGTGGGTGGTGGCGAGCAGCGTGCGTGGCGAGGACGCGGCGATGCGCTCGCGCAGGGTGGCCATCAGGGTGGCGGCGGTGAGCTCGGTCGCCGGGCCCTCCCCGTAGCCGCCCTGGCAGGTCTCGCAGTCACGGCAGGCGGAGAAGTCGGAGCGCCGCAGCGGCCGCTGCGGCGTGCCGGCCTGGAGGTTGCTCCAGGCGGCGGCGAGGCCGGCGTCCGGGTAGCCGAGAAACGTCGGCGGCGGCAGCCCGAGCGCGGCCGCGGCGGCGGTGCTCTCGCCGCGCCGCACCTCGCCGAAGCTGTCGACCGCCGGCGTCGCGAGGTTGGAGAGCTCGTTCGCCACGCAGGGCGCGCCGCGCACCGAGCTGTTCTTCCACAGCCGGCAGGCCTCGCAGTACGCGTCGCCGTCGGTGACCACCACCACCGCCACCGGTTTGCCCTGCTCGCGGTAGGCGCTGGCGAGGCCACCGAAGCCCAGAGCCTCGTCGTCGGGGTGGGGGCCGAAGACCAGCAGGCCGTCGTAGGCGAGCAGCTCGGCGTTGGCGCACTGCGGCTCGGTTGGCGCGGCCAGCGGTGGCGCCGCGGCGGGGTCGAAGCAGACGCCGGTCGAGGGCGCCGAGGCAGTGCCCGCCCCCACTCCCGCCGGCGGCTTCATGCTCGCGCAGCCGGCGAGCAGGGCCGCAGCGGCGAGAGGGCCAGCAGCTCGACTCAATCGATTTAGCATTGGGCCGATGATAGCAGTTTTCGGAGCGCATGCCGCCGCCGATAAATTCACAGACCGGGGATCGGGGAAGGCAAGACGGGGGCAGCCCGTGAGGCCGCCCCGGAACGTGAGACTAGATGCAGCCGGACTGCTTGAAGCTGCCGATGCGGGTCTTGAAGTCGAAGCTGCCGTTGTTGGCGTAGTACTCGGTGGTGTACCAGAAGGTGCAACCGTCCGCGGGATCGACGCTCATCGCCGCGTAGTCACCCCAGCGGCTGCTGGAGCTCTGCTGCACGCCGGCGCCGGCCTGCAGGGTCACCTCGGAGCCCATGGTGCCGAGCGGATCGCCGGCCGCGCGGGTGACATAGCGGATGGAGGGCTTGACGCTCGAGCTCGAGACGTTGTAGCCCACGGCGATGTCGCCGACCTTGTCCATGGCGATGCTGCCCGTCCAGCGGTGGTCGTTGGTGGGCGAGATGGTGCCGGTCTGGTAGAGAGACCAGCCGCTGCCACTATCGCGCAGCTCGGCCCAGCGGACGCCGGCGATGCTGCGGCCGGTGACGTCCACCGTATGGTTGACGAGCAGGCTTTGGTGGTCACCGAAGTTGCGGTACATGGCGCGGTACATGGTGAACTGGGCCAGCGGGTCCAAGCGCTCGCCGGGCGACGGCTGGCGGATGCAGCTGCGGCTGAAGTTGCACAGCTCGGTGTCGAACTCGGGCGCGTTGACCTGCGGCAGGGAGGTGAGGGTCGAGCTGCCCGGCGTCGTCCAATTGACGCTGAAGGCGAACATGCGGTAGCCGTCCGCGCCGGCGCCGGTGCCCCAGGTCTCGTCGTCCCAGGCCATGACGATCGGCTCCGGAGCGCCGGCGGGAGGCGCCGTGCCGCCGTCGAAATGCGCCGCCTGCAGGCTGAAGTAGCACTCGGTGCCGCAGGTCAGCGGCCCGAACTTCACCATCTGCGCCGAGAGGCCGCTGAGCATCTGGCTGCGCTCGAAGGCCACCACGACGGCGCCCTGGAAGCCGCTGGTGAACTCGTTGTAGGTGACGTAGTAGCCGTCCGACCAGATCCCCATCTTCGGGTAGTCGTTGACGCGGCCCGGGCTGACCAGGAAGTCATAGCGGTAGAACGAGCCGGCCGGATTGTTGGTCGTCGACACCGCGACGCACTGGTGGCCGTCGCCGCCGATGGCGAACTGGCTGATCACCCAGCGGTCCGCCGCGTCGTCGTAGACCACGGTGGGATCGCCGTCGTTGTCGGTCTCGCACTTGCCGCCGAAGCCGGCCCACAGGTTCTTGATCGGCGCCGGCCCGAAGGTCCGGACGCCGGTCGTCTTGTTGTAGACCGCGTAGATCAGGTTGATCGTCTGGACGTAGTCGGACAGGCCGACGTCGCCGTTGGTGTCCGGGGGCACTACCCGGCCGCCGACGACGGCGGCGTTGTCGTCATCGCTCAGGCCTTCGAAGCTGCTGGAGGGTGTGGGTGTGGCGCCGATCACCGGGCCGTTGGCCGTCGGATCGCTCACCGGCGCGGCCGGATGGTACCGCTGCGCGAGGTCCGGGCCTCGGTTGACGATCTCCCGGTCGGGTTTGGGCGCCGCGGACTTGACCACCAGGCGCGCCAGCTCGCGGAACGGCGGCGAGACGTCGTGGCGGACGGCCTTGGACACTTGGGGCCGCAGGTCCGACCCGTCCTCCGCTCGCAGGGCGCAGGGAACGAGCGCCAGGGCCACGGCCATAACTACGGGGAAGGTTCTTCGGATCATTGTCTCTCCTTGCACATGAGGGCGGTATGCAAACAAAAGCGGGACGGCAACAGACATCTGCCGGACCGCGCGGTTCACACCGTGAAAAGCCGGTCTCCCGGGTCGTCTGGCCTGGATGGGCTTTCTCTTGTAAACGTGCTTCCAACAAAGATTTTCGTGACAAGAGCGCAAGTATGATAGGAACCCCCCGCCATGATCCGTCAAGCGTTTCCGCTGCTGCTGTTCGTGTTCTTAGCGCTCGCCGTGACGAGCTGCGCCGAGGCGCCGCGGCCGGCCGCGGCCGCCGCCTCCCCCGCCGGCGACGAGAGCGCGGCCTTCGAACGCGCCCTCGGCCAGGCCCTCAAGCGCCAGGCCTGGAGCGACCTGCGGATCGACACCGAATGCCGGACCGAGGACGGCTACCGTTCGGCCACCGTGTTCGGCAGCGGCGTCGGCGTCTGGAACCGCGAGCGGCAGGCGGTGCTGCCGCGGGACCGCGTGCTCTCCCTCCTCCGGGAGCTCGCCGCCGCCGGCTTCCCCCGCATGCCCGAAACCTACGGCGAGGCCGGCGACGAGGCCGAGCTGATCTGCAGCGTCCGCCTGGACCTGGAGGGCTCCGTCAAACAGGTTCACCAGCTCGCGACGGGACCGCAATCTCGCGTCTTGATGGGGTTGGCCCGGCGGATCCTGGCGGCCGCCGAGGAGGCGGGCCGCGGCGGGCCGCAGGCCGCCTCCCTCGGCGAAGGCCTCGGCAAGATCGCCCGCGGCGAGCTGGCGCCGGAGCTGTTGCTGCTCCATATCCTGCGGCAGAGCGAGACGTCCGGCTCCGCGGCGGGTTGGGAGCTCGGGATCGAAGGCGGCAAGGCCACCCTGCAACGCCTTCCGATGGCGGAAGACGAGGCGGCGCGGACCGTCCATCTCGGCGCCGCCGAGCTCGCCGAGCTCGCCGGCCAGCTCGCCGCGGCCCGCCTGGAAGAGCTGCCCGCCAACCTCTGGGCGCCCGAGTACACCGACTTCGAGGTGCGGGTGCTCAACCGCCATCGCTCGCTGCAGGCGAGGCAGTTCGCGGGACTGACGCCCGAGACCCACGGCGAGGCGCAGCAGCGCTTCGATCGCCTCTGGCAGGCGCTGGAGGCGCTCTACCGGCGCCACGCGGCAGCGTAAACCGGGCTCGCCTCCTAAGCCCCCACCTTCAGCCGGCCGGCTCTTGCCACCTTCATCGGCTCCTCGGGATCGCTGTTCGCGACGGCCGTGCGCGGCGGCGGCGGCAATCTCAGGATCAATACCTGGAGGGTCGGCGCCGGCGGCCACCCGGTGAGCCTGATCTCGACGGCCTGCTTCACGCCGTGAAGGATCGTTCCAGGCCTTGATTTGGGCTCCACCTTATGTAGGAAGCGATGTCGAGAAGCGCGAGGAGGACGTTGCTCCGCGCCCCGAAGGGGGCACAGGCATAGAGCCTGCGGCTTCAGCCGCAGGTAGCGGGAAACCATGACCCGGAGCCCCGAAGGGGCGGAGGTGATTCCCGGTCAGTCCAAATCTCCAAGTACGTTTATGGTCGACGGCCGCCCCCTTAGTTGGTCGGAGGTCCCTGGCTGCCCTTGCCAGCGCTTCCCAGTAGGAAAAAATATTGAGCAATTCCAATGGTTAATGTGCCGAGGCCTATGAGCACCTCAGCATCCGTGAGGAATTTCGCATACCAGGTGATCGGCGCCATATCACCATAACCAAGGGTCGTAATGGTTACTATACTGTAATGCAGGCAGCAGTCGACAAATGTCGTCCAGAGGCTTGCCAAGCCTAGCGGAGGGGACCGGTCAGGCTAATAGCCGGTGATCCTGAAGCAGCCGTTGTAGTCGCTCATTGAGAGGGTCCGTAGTCCTTCGTATGGCGACAGAGATAGAAGATCAGCGTCATTTGTGACGAGGAAAATCCGCGCCGGCCGCAATGGCCGCTTGAAGAATCGGGCTGTCGGCGAAATCGTCCGGGGCCTGATGGCAGGTGGACAGGCCTCGCCCTTGCTCCGCGTGCCTCGCCTATACTTTTATGCATGCGGTATACCCTGAGAGACATCCCACCCATCCTTGACTCCGAGCTGCGCCGGCGGGCCAAAACCGAAGGCAAGAGCCTCAATGCGGTCGCCCTCGAGGCCCTAACGCGGGGCGCTGGGTTGGGCGAGACGCCGGTCCGCCAGCGCGATCTCAGCGACATCTCCGGGAGCTGGGAGGAAGATCCGGAGTTCGATCGGGCGATTGCGGAGCAGGATTGCGTAAAGATATGACTTCGGCCAGGAAGGAGCACCAGGTGATTCAGGCTTTCCGTCAGCCTCTCCTCCGACGGACGGCCTTTCTAGGCAGTGCGCGACGAATGGCCCTTCGGACTCTTCGCGCCGCGGCCACCGCACGCCGCGCCGCGGCTAGCGAGATCTGCTCCCAGCCGGGATAGCGGGCCCCGGTCGCATAGTCGGTCAACCGCACCAGGTCCTCCGAGCTTAGCTCTGGTCTCAGCCCTGCGGGACAGAGATCGACCAGCGCCTCGAGGTCATGCGTCTTCGGGAAGTCGGTACCTTCCGCGACAAGGAGCGCTTTCAAGTATTTCTCGACGCACTGCTGCGCGTGGAAACAGGCCGTGTCCGTTGGGCAGCTTGCCCCGAGTTTGAGGGTGTGGGCAGCATTCGTGAGATCATTCTCGGCCTTGGCCACCCACTCCGCACAGACCGCGATCAGCTTCTCACGGTCGGGCATACAGGACTTTGCCCTCCCGCGCCGCAGGCCGCTCGATGGTACCCGGAATCTCCTTCCGCCAGAGGAACTCTTCAGGCGTCGTGACCACGATGTCCTTCGGAATACGGATACCCCTCAGGGCGAGGCGGATCTCCAGTTGTTTCTCTCGTCTGGAGCCGGAGAGCGGTAGGACGACGAGCAAGTCGACATCGCTGTCGGGGCGCGCATCGCCACGTGCGTGCGAACCGAAGAGGATGATTCGCTCTGGATGAAATCGGCTCACAATTCGGCGGACCATCTGCCGGATCTCTTTGCTCTCAACAGGAATCTCGTTGCGCATCAGAGGAACCTCGCCCGACAACCCGGAGCCGCCTCGGTGCCACCTCAAGCTCTATCCACGCCAAAGGATAGCAGCAAGGTGGCCGCACCAGCACGCAGCCAGAAGATGTCGCCCCCCGACAATCGCTGGCAAAGGACGCCTTTCCGCGCATCACGCGGGACATCATTCTCAGGCTGACCGGGTTCCCGTAAAGGATGACCACGGTCAGGTGATGGATGACCGGAGTCCGCCTCAGGCTGACCGCGTCCCCGTGAAGGATGACTCAGATCCCGTGAAGGATGACCAGAGTCATGTTGAGGATGACCGAAGTCATCCTGAAGATGACCGGAGTCGCGTGAAGGATGACTCCGGTCACGCAAAGGATGACCGGAGTCACGTCGACGATGACCGAAGTCATCCTGAGGATGACCGGAGTCAGGTGAAGGATGACTCCGGTCACGCAATGGATGACCGAAGTCATGTTGAGGATGACGGGAGTCATCCCGAGGATGACCGCGGTCATGTGCTGGATGACTTCAGTCACGCGAAGGATGACCGGGGTCACGTTGACGATGACCGAAGTCATCCTGAGGATGACCAGAGTCATGTTGACGATGACCGAAGTCATCCTGAGGATGACCGGAGTCACGTTGACGATGACCGCGGTCATCCTTTGCCGTCAGGCTTCCCTCCTGCCTCCAACTCCAGGAGGCGCGACTCCGCCAGCAGGCCGGGGTCCGGGGAGGCGCCCGCCTGCCAGAGGTTCAAGGCGAGGGTGAAGTCGGCTTCGGCTCCCCGCGGGCCGTTGGCGGCGCGGCGGGCGTTGGCGAGGAAGGCCAGCGTGTAACCCTGGAGGCGCAAGCGGAAGAAATCGTCTCCTCTCGCCAGCTCGGCCACCCGGCAGGCCAGCTCCGCCAGCTCCAGGGCGTAGTCCGGCGTGGCCGCGGCAACCTTCTCGCTCTCGTGGCAGAGCCGCTCGGCCAGCGCCCAGGTGTGGAACTCCCGGCACGTTTCGACGAGGAACTGCCGCTCTTCGGCGGTGCAGGACTCCAGGCGCTCCCAGGCGTCGGCCGCTTCCAGGCGGTCGGCCTCCATCGGCGGGCCGGTGCGTTCCCACGGCTCGCGGTCCGCCGCTTCGAGGCCCGAGAGGAAGAGGCCCATCGCCGCGCGTCCGGTGCCGGCGAGGGCGGCGCCGAGCTCCGCTCCGGCGCGCTCCACGTCATCGAAGGTCTCGGCCGTGAAGGGAGACACCGCGCGATAGGCCGCCTCCAGCACCGGGACGAGGACGGCCTCGATCAGCGAGAGGGGAAGCTCCGCCGCGGCGGCGAGCCGCTCTCTGGACTTCGGCTGCAGCGCGATCCTCCCCTGCTCGTAGCGCCAGATGGTGCTGGGAGCCACGCCCGCCTTCGCGGCCAGCTCCCCCTGCTCCCAATCGTGGAGCGACCGCAGCAGCCGAACCAGAAGCTTGGAGATCTCGGGACGGGTTCGCTCTTCCATCTCTTCGTCTCCTCGTGCAAACTGGACATGCATCCCGGGTGGTTTTTTCCCCATCCACCCTGCACCTTATCTCTTGAGAGGCGCCTCGGCCGTCCGCCGCGGGCCTTGCTGTCGCCTCCGCGAAAGGAGCTGCTCATGCCGCGACTCCGCAAGCTTTCCGCCTTCGTGCTCGCGCTCGTCCTGACCTCTTCGGCGGCGCTGGCGAAACCCCGCCACGAATCCAAAACTCAGCGAGAGATGCACGCCGTCACTGGCACGGCGGACGCGCTCGTTTCCCGCCTGCTGAACTGGCTCGGCGGTGTCTGGACCAAGGCCGGATGCGTGATCGACCCAGACGGCACTTGCGTTGGAGGCACAGGGACCACGGTACCACCGGCGGTGAATCCTGTCGACGCGGATAGCTCTGAAGGGAAGTGAACGCTGCCGTCACGCAGTGAACCGGAGATCGGGATCTCTCCGGGCACGGTGGAGAAACGAGATCAGATTGCGGGCCAGCTCCGCCGTGGCCTCGTCCTTCTCGGCCGCCTCGCGGAACAGCTCGAGAGCCGCCAGAGCCTCGCGGTGAATGCCCTGGGCCTTGAAGATCCACAGCATCTCCGCCGCGAGCCGCCGGACCTCGGCGGTCTCTCCGTGCTCCAGGAGGAGCGCCGCCAGGTCGAGGGTGGCCAGGGCGCAGTCGTAGGCCATGCCGCGCGCGGTGAATTCCCGGCGCACCTGCTCGAAGGCCGCCCGGGCGTCCGCGGCCCGCCGGGCTCCGGCGGCGACTTTGCCGGTCAGCCAGGTCACGCGCACGAGGTCGAGATCGTTCCGCAGGTCCATCGCCAGCTCCCGCACCGCAGGGAGCAACAAATCCGCCTCGGCATGCCTTTCCAGGTCGCAGAGGCTGGTGGCCTGGTTGAACAGGAGACCGAACCTCAGGCGGGGCTCGCGCCGGCCGTCGACGAGAGGAGACGCCTCGCGCAACACCTCGATCGCCCGTTCGGTTTCACCCTCTTGTTGGAGCGTGGCTGCCTTTTTCAGCAGAATGCGCCCGTGTGATTCCTCTGGAGCGGCGGCCCTAGCTCGGTCCAGCAGATCCAGGGCCTCCGAAAACCTGCGCTGGTCCCGGCGGAGCGAAGCCGTCAGGTTGAAGAGGCGCCATTCCGCCAACACGCCAGGATCGGTAGAAGCTCCCGCCTCCCAGAGCTGCCAGGCCTGGGCGAAGGCTTCCTCGGCTCCCTGTAAACCGTTGCCGACGCGGCGGGCGTTGGCGAGGAAGGCCAGGGCGTAGCCGCGCAGGCGCGAGCGCCAGGCCTCGTCGCCGGGCGCCAGCTCGGCGACCCGGCAGGCGAGCTCGGCCAGCTCCAGGGCGCGGTCCGCCTTGTCCGGCGCCGCTTCCAGGCTTTCGTGGCAGAGGCGCTCCGCCAGCGCCCAGGTCTGGAACTCGCGGGCCTTCTCGATGAGCAGGCGCCGTTGCTCGGGGCTGCTGAGCTTGAGCCGCGACCAGAGGCGCTTGGCCTTGCGGCGGGCCTGGCGCGTGCGCAGGGCGCGCACCAGCTTCACCAGATGGCGCTCCGTCAGCTCCATCGCCACCATCGCCTCCCGGGCCGCGGCCTGCCGGATGCGCCGCAGCTCGCCGGCGTCGGGATCGACCGGCGAAGGTGACGCTTCCGCCGAGCCGGCGATCCGGGTCAGGCCGAGCAGGACGGAGTCGACCTCCGCCGGCTGGTACCCCATGACGGCGGCGAGCGACAACAGCCGTTCGCGGGAAGGCGTGTTCTCGGTCTCGTAGAGGGACAGCGACTTCACCGAGAGATCGGAGCGTTCGGCCAGCTCCGCCTGCGACCAGCCGCGGGACTTCCGCAGGGCGAGCAGGGCGACGCTCGGCGGGGAGGGAGGAGTCGTGGGCATGCCCGGTTTGCAGACCTCTTCTTATTAACCTAGTTACCCCAGAGAGGCATTTCGGGACACCCGGCCGTCGCGGAGGGACATCTCGGCGGCTGCTTCAAAATTGGAACTCAGCTGCCCGCCCAGTGCGCGTTTCCGGGTTCCACCGTTCCATGCTCCGGCCTGCCGTCCTACCCTCCGAGGCATGAAAGCCGATGCGCTTGCGGATTCGCCGGTGGAGGGAGAGTTGGCGGACCGCCACGACCATCCCAAGCCGGAGCAGCTCGAGCGCTTCATGCGGGGCGAGGTGTCGCCCGCCGAGAATCGCGCTGTCGTCAATCACTTGCTTACCCGCTGTCCGCAGTGCCGTTACATCACCTCCCGCCTGTGGAAGCTCGGGAGGGAGAGAAGGATCTCCACGCAGGCGCTGCTGCACAGGGAGCTGCGGCGGCTCTCGCAGCAGGCGCCCTCCAAGCCGACGCGAAGGGAGGCCGCCGTCGCCGCGCTGGTGAAAGCCGCCCAGGAGATGGTGCTGGAGGCCGCGAAAGAGCTGACGGAGATCTATGGCAGGCTGGAGGTCATGGTGGCGGCCCTCCCTCCTTCCCCGCAGCCCGATGCGGAGCTCGATGACGTCTTGACGGAGCTGCGATGCGTCGTCCGCACGGTCCTCGCGGAGTACCTCCGCCTGGCGGCGGACGACCTGCGCGCGGTGGGGCTCTACCCGGCCGAGCCGCCGGATGAGGAAGATCCGCCCTCTCGCTGAAGAAACGGCGCCAGCCGGTCCTTTCTAAATTGGCCCCCTGCGCGTTGACCTGACGCTGAGAGTCCTCGCCGAACAGGATTCTCCGCCGCCTCGGGCCACCTCACCTCCCCGGCCCTCCTCTCCCGCCTCACACCCTCCCATCCGGGAGAGGAGGGAGACTGCAAAAGCCGAATTTGTTGGATCAAGCCCTCTTCCGGTGATTGGCGCCAGGCAAGGTTCATGGCGCGCGCACAGCGCGCCCTGCAGGCTGAATTCATTGTGTTGCCTTTTCAGTCTCCCCTCTCTCTCCCGGCGGGCGGGCGTGAGGTGGGAGAGAGGGGCCGGGGGAGTGAGGGGCCCGCGGCGGCGGTGAGGCCCCGGTCAGCGATGACTCTCGACGTCAGAGTTTCCGCCCCCGCAAGTTGCCGATCCCGGCAATACCGAGAGGCGTAAATCAGGCGTCCGCAGGGACTTCGCAATACCCGGTCGCGCCGCATTGTCGTAACGGGCGTAACCGACGCCGCCTTCGTCGAAAGGCCGCGCGGCGAGCCGAGCCAATGACGGCCCGGCGTCTCCGAAAAGGAGACCTCTATGAGCAGGAGTCAGGTTGTCAACGTCGAGGGTGCCGCTTCCCGGGGAGCGGACCCGCAAGGCCCGATCGTCCAGAAGCTGAAGGCGGAGCGCGTGCAGGAGCCGGTCGCCACGCTCCGCACCCGGCTGAAGGCGGAACGGGTGCAGGAGGATCTGGCGGCCGCCGGCGGCGCGCCGGCGCAGCCCGCCTTCGTTTTCGAGGTGACCGTCGAGCTCTCCGCGGCGAAGGTCGCCATCACCTTCCACGGCGATCCCGCCGTGGTCGACGCCGGGTAGAGAAAGGAGAGACCCATGCCCAGCAAGAATTCGTATCCCGCGCTCATCACGGACTTCGAGGGGCTGCTCGAGGCCGTGAACCGCACGCCGCAGATCCAGCCGAGCCTGGAGACGGAGCAGCAGGCCCTGGCGCAGTTCCTGGCCGAGATTCAGAGCCTCAGGGCCCGCCAGGCGGAGCTGACGGCGCTCAAGCAGCAGGCGACCCAGCAGCTCAAGGCGACCATGGAGAAGGCGAAGGAGGCGGCGATCAAGGTCCGGTCGATGGTGAAGGGAAAGATCGGGCCCAAGGACGAGGTCCTCGTTCACTTCAACGTGGCGCCGCAACGCAAGCGGCCGCGCAAGGCCAAGGAGGCGGAGGTGAAAAAGCTGAACGGGGAGAACCCGGGTACCGATCAGAGCACCCCGGCCTCCCCGTCGGAGAAAACCGTCGTCTAGTCCCCTGAACCCGGGGGAGGCGTGTGCGAGCACGTCTCCCCCTTTTCAGCAACCAAACGACTCAAGGAGACTATCATGTCGAGGATTTCGAGAAACAACAGCGTTGAGAAGTGGGCTCCGCTGCTGCGAGCCGTGCGCTTGAACGAGGCCAAGCTCGCCGGCGTCGTGCCGTTTCGCGAGGCCCTGGAAAGGGCTTACGCCGAGACGGTGTTCAACCAGCGGGCGTTGGACGCCATCCGCGAGTCGCTGCGGGAAGCGACCCGGCGGCGGAATCGGAGTCACGCCGCGGGTTACGACGCGGCCATCTCTCTCCGCAACTTCATCAAGAGCGTGCTCGGACCGCGGACGGAGGAGCTCCGTTTGTACGGGATGACGCCCCGCGGTCCGCGCTGCCGGTCCCGCCAGAAGTCAGCCCTGGGCTTCGAGAAGCCGAGCTAGCGGGCGCTGATTTCATGATTTCGTGACGCCATAACCCCGGGGGGAAGGAAATGGAAGCATCCTTTCTTCCTCCCGGGGATATTTTCTAATGATGGGGATGCGCAAGCGTACGCCTCGCATCCCTCTCAGGTTTCGCGCCGCATGGTCCATCGCTGATCCTTCACCGTCCGAAAGCTCGCGCTTCTCCAGACCTTTCTTGAACCCATCTATTGCTGGACAAGTAAAGACCGTCACGCTAAGCTAAAAGGCTCAGCAGTTTTTTGATCTTGCGGCTGCGCCGTTGGCAGCAGCCTTCTTTGGAGGTCTATGCGAGCAGGTGCCGTGGTTCGGACGCGAGCCTTTGAGCCGCTCTCTCCGCGACGCCCGCGCCGCGCCTCCCACCCCCGCCTCGCAACTCCCCCCATCCGCAGGTTGAATCGGACTTCGGTCTCAGAGAGGACTCGCCTATGCCAGTCACAGTGAGCTATCCAGGCGTCTACATTGAAGAAATTCCCAGCGGTGTGCGCACCATCGTCGGGGTGCCCACCTCGATCGCGGCCTTCATCGGCCGCGCCTTGCGCGGCCCGACGAACAAGGCGGTGGTGATCAACGGCTTCGGTGACTTCGAGCGTATCTATGGCGGGCTCTGGCGCGACAGCTCGCTGGGATACGCCGTGCGCGATTTTTTCCTGAACGGCGGCGGCCAGGCCATCATCGTTCGCCTGTACAAGGCCGGCACCACTGCCGCCAAAGCGACTTTCAGCGTCAGCAACCTCAATTTCGAGGCGGCCAACGAGGGAGCTTGGGGAGCAAACCTTGTAGCCATCCTCGACACCAACGTATCGGCGGTCGTGGCGGCTCAGATGGGGGTCGCAGTCGGCGATCTCTTCAACCTCACCTTTAAAGACACTGCCCCCGGGGGAGCCAGCGAGGAGATCCGCAACGTGACGGTGATCGACAGCTCACGACGCATCGACAAGGTCCTGGAGCTCGAATCGAACTTGGCGCGCTGGCACGGGTCCTTGCCGTCGACCACACCCACCCTTACGCCCGGAACGAGCCCCGCCGCGACGGGAGGCTCGAACGGGGATCCCTTGACGGTAACGGAGTTCGAGCTGACGAGCGGCATGGCCAGCAAGCACGGCCTCTTTGCCCTGGAACAGGCCGACCTCTTCAACCTTCTCTGCATTCCGCCTTACCTGGCCTCCGGAGACATCGATACGAGCCTCGTGACGGCTGCGGCGACCTACTGCGAGACCCGCCGGGCCATGTTCCTCATCGATCCTCCGAGCTCCTGGGTGAGCAAGGACGCCGCCAAGGGGAATGGCTCTACGACGGGAGTCGCCGCCCTTGGCACGAACAGCAAGAACTCGGCCGTGTTCTTCCCCCGGCTTCTGGAGTTCGATCCGCTGCAAGGCAACCGGCTGGAGAAGTTCGTACCCTGTGGCGCCGTGGCCGGCGTCTTCGCCCGCACCGACACGCAACGGGGCGTCTGGAAGGCGCCGGCGGGACAGGACGCGACGCTTAACGGCGTGCCGGAGCTGAGCGTGCCGCTGACCGACGCAGAGAACGGCGAGCTCAATCCCCTGGGCATCAACTGCTTGCGGGTCAAGCCCGCCGTCGGCCGGGTGGTCTGGGGAGCGCGCACGCTGCAGGGCAACAACATCCTGGCGTCGGAGTGGAAATACATCCCCGTGCGCCGCACCGCGCTGTTCATCGAGGAGAGCCTCTACCGCGGCACCCAGTGGGTGGTCTTCGAGCCCAACGACGAGCCGCTGTGGGCGCAGATCCGGCTCAACGTCGGTGCCTTCATGCAGAACCTCTTCCGCCAGGGCGCCTTCCAGGGCCAGACGCCGCGCGACGCCTACCTCGTCAAGTGCGACAAGGAGACCACGACGCAGAACGACATCAATCTGGGCATCGTCAACATCGTCGTCGGCTTCGCTCCCTTGAAACCGGCCGAGTTCGTGATCATCAAGATCCAGCAGCTCGCCGGCCAGATCCAGACCTAAGGAGACAGGACCATGGCCCAGTTCAGCGTCAACGCACAGCGCTTCGATCCTTACAAGAACTTCAAGTTCCAGGTCTTCTGGGAAGGGAGCACCGCGCCGGTGGCCGGAGTGAGCAAGGTCGGCGGCCTCAAAAAGACCACCGAGGTGGTGGAGCACCGCGAGGGGGGCGATCCCAGCACGTCGCGCAAGTCGCCGGGCCGCACCAAGTACGAGGCCGTCACCCTGGAGCGCGGCGTCACCCACGACACCGAGTTCGAGAAGTGGGCCAACAAGGTGTGGAACTACGGCTCCGGCCTCGGCCAGGAGGTGTCGCTCAAGGACTTCCGGCGCAACGTCATCATCGAGCTGAAGAACGAGGCCGGCCAGCCGGTCATCCGCTACAAGGTCTACCGCTGCTGGGTCTCGGAGTTCCAGGCGATGCCGGACCTCGACGCCAACGCCAACGCCGTCGCCATCCAGCACATCAAGCTGGAGAACGAGGGCTGGGAGCGCGACTACGAGCTGCCGGAGCCCAGCGAGCCGACCTTCACCGAGCCGGCGTAGGCGGCGGCCATGCGTCCTCTCTCCGCTCCGGAGTTGCTCGCCGCATGGGAGCGCAGCCTCGCCGAGCCGCCGGCCCTGCGGGCGCTCGCCTTGCTCGCCGCGGCGTGTCCCGAGACGTCCGTCGAGGATCTCGCCCGCGAGAGCGTCGGCCGGCGCGACGCCCGGCTGCTGACGCTGCGGGAATGGACCTTCGGACCGCAACTGGTGAGCCTGGCGAGCTGCCCGGTCTGCGGCGAGCGGCTGGAGACGGTTTTCGACGCGGCCGAGATCCGGGTCCCGGGCGCCGAGGCCGCGCCGGCCGCGCCGCTCGCCGTCACCGTGGCCGGCTGCGAGCTGACCTTCCGCCTGCCGGACAGCCACGATCTCGCCGCGCTCGCCGCCGCCGGCGACGGCCTGGAGGGAGCCCGCCGGCGGCTGCTCGCGCGCTGCCTCCTCGGCGCCCGCGGCGCGGACGGCGCCGAGGTCCCGTTCGACCGCCTGCCGGAAGCGGCGTTCCAGGCGGTGGCGGACCGCATGGCCGAAGCCGATCCGCAGGGCGACGTGCAGCTCGCCCTCCGCTGCCCGGCCTGCTCGCACGCCTGGCCGGCGCCGTTCGACATTGCGTCCTTCTTCTGGACCGAGGTGGAGGCCTGGGGCCGCCTGCTCCTGCGTGAGATCCACGCCCTGGCTTCCGCCTACTGCTGGCCCGAGGAGCACATCCTGGCGCTCAGCCCCTGGCGGCGCCGGGCCTACCTGGAGCTGATCGGCGGATGAGCGACTACCTGAGCCACCTCGCGGCCAGGAGCCTCGACCCGGTGCCGGCCGTCCGGCCGCGCCTGGCCGCGCGCTTCGAGCCGCGCGCTCCCGCCGCGCCGCCGTTCCTGGCGGGTCCGGCGGCGGCGGAGCCGGCGCTGGTCGAGGAGTCCGTGGAGGTGAGGGCCGAGCCACCGCGGCGGCGGCGGAGCCGGCGGCGGGTGGTGGCGGAGGAGCCGGCCGCGGAGCCGTCGATCGAGGCGCGAGGGGAGGCGCGGGAAGAGGTGGTGACGGCGCCGGTTGTGAAGGTTCAAAGGGGCGGGGGCAGGCGGAGGGAGATGCCCTTCGAAGCCTCACCCCCTGTCCCCCTCTCCGTGACCGGAGAGGGGGAACGCTCCACAAGCGTTTTTGCCGGGCCGAGCCCCTCTCTCGGCCAAACCCTTCGCATGGGTCCCCCCTCTCCGGTCACGGAGAGGGGGACAGGGGGTGAGGTCTCGCGCGCGGACCGCCCGGTTAACGCACAGCCGCTCGGCGTGCTCCAGCCCGCTATCACCGATCCGGTCCGCTCCGCGCTCCAGCCGCCTCGCGAATCCCTTCGCGGCAACCCGCCTCGCCTGGCTCCCCCCTCTCCAGCTCCGCTGGAGAGGGGGCCAGGGGGTGAGGTTTCGCGGGCAGACCACTCCATTCAAGAACAACCGCGAAGCCCGCTGAAGCCCGTGATCAACGATGCGCCTCCCCTCCAGCCGCGGATCACCGTCATGGAGCGTGCGCCCCTTCCCGTTCGTGCGGAGGCGCCGGCCGCCGAGCCGGTCATCCAGATCAGCATCGGCCGCATCGAAGTGCGGGCCACGCCGCCGCCGGCGCAGCCGGCCCGGCCGCGGCCGGCCGCGCCGAGCGCCCCCAGCCTGGAGGAGTACCTGCGCCGGCGGACCCGGAGAGGTGACGGGTGAGCAATCACCTGGCGATCGCCGCCACCACGGCGACTCTGCGCGGGCTGCTTGACAAGAAGCTCGACGAAATCTTCCCGGTCAGAGTTACCGCCCGCTCGCCGGACAAAGCGCGCGACACCGCCACCGACGACCAGGTCAACCTTTTCCTCTACCAGACAATGCCCAGTGCTGCCTGGCGCAATCGGGACATGCCAAGCCAGCTCAAGCCAGGCGAGACCGGCCACCCGCCGCTCCCTCTGACCCTCTATTACCTGCTCACGGCCTACAGCGATGAGGCCAAGGACGACTTCAAGAGCCAGATCCTGCTCGGTCGGGCCATGAGCGTCCTGCACGACCATCCGTTGCTCGACAAGACCGAGATCAAGAACGTCAGCAGTGGCGACCTTGCGACGAGCGATCTCCACGAGCAGATCGAGAGAGTGCGCATCACCCTCGAGCCTATGCCGCTCGAAGAGCTGTCCAAGCTGTGGACGGCCTTCCAGACCCACTACCGGACGTCGGCGGCCTACAAGGTCGACGTGGTGCTCATCGAGAGCACGCGGCCGGCCAAGGCGCCGCTGCCCGTGCTGGAGCGCGGCAAGGGCGACAAAGGCGTGACCTCGCAGCCGGACGTGGAGTCGCCGTTCCCCACGCTGCTCGGCATCGGCCTGCCCAACGGGCAGCTCAGCGCGCGGCTGGGCGATGCCCTGAAGCTCACCGGCCGCCATCTGACCGGCACCACCGTCTCCGTGCAACTGGTGAATCCGCGCTTGGACGAGCCATTGACCAACCCGGCCGCCGTGACGATCACCAACGCGACGGACACCGAGGTCGACATCACGCTGAAGAACGATCCGGTGCTCTGGGCGGCGGGTCTGTTCACCGTCTCGGTCGTCGTCACCACGGGCGCCGACGTTCGCACCACCAACGAGCTGCCGCTGACGGTGGCGCCTCGCATCACCACCGCCTTGCCGCTCAACGTCGTGCGAAACCCCGTGACCCATGAGGCCACCATCCCTCTCTCCGTGAGCCCGGAGGTGCGGCCCGGCCAGCGGGCCTCTCTGGTGATCGGCAGCCGCGAGGTGCCGGCGAATGTCCATCCGGCGCAGACGGCGAACCTGACTTTCCTTGTCAAGGAGGCGCCGCTCGGCAAGCACTTCCTGCGCGTGCGGATCGACGGCGTGGACAGCCTCCTCGTGATCCCCGGCCCGCCGCCGGTCTTCGATCCCAACCAGACGGTGACGATCACATGACGGACGCGGCGGGCTGGCAGCGGGGCAACGACGCCTACCTGGCGGCGGCGCTCGCCTGGCTGCGCCTGCGCCTGGAGCGGCTGGGAGACCAGGGCCGTCCCGCGGTGACGCCCGCGGCGCCGATAGCGGACGCTGCCCCCGGGCCGGCCGCGCCGTCCTTCCGCGACCGCTTCCGCCGGCGGCCCGCCGTGCCCGAAGCCGCGGCGAAGCCCGTCCTCGCGCTGCCGCCAGCCTCGGATGCCGTCACCGAGCAGCAGATCGCCGAGGCCGCGGCGGCCATGGCGGAGGCCGAGCGCACCGATTCTCCGCCGGCCCTGGTCCTCCTCGGCCAGCGGCTTGGCCTCTCGCGCTTCGAGCGCGACGTCCTCCTGCTCTGCGCGGCGCTGGAGCTCGACACGCGCATCGCCGCTCTCTGCGCTCATGCCCAGGATGATCCTGCCCGGCCCTATCCGACCTTCGCGCTCGCGCTCGCCCTCTTCGAGGAGCCCTCCTGGGACGCCCTGTCGCCGGAACGGCCGTTGCGCTACTGGCGGCTGCTGGAGATCAACCAGCCCGGCGCGCAGCCGTTGACCGCCGCCGCGCTGCGCGCGGACGAGCGCATCGTCAACTATCTGAAGGGGCTCAACTATCTCGACGACCGGCTGGCGCCGCTGCTGCTGCCACTGGAGCCCGCCGACCTGGAGATGGACCTGCCGCCCTCCCAGCGCGCGGTGGCCGAGGAGATCGTCCGCCGGCTGGAGAGCGCCGGGAACGGCCAGCGGCTGCCCGTCGTTCAGCTCCTCGGCCCGGACACGCCCAGCAAGCAGCTTGTCGCCTGGCATGCCGCCGCTGCCCTCGGACTGCGGCCCTACCGGCTGGCCGCCGATCTGTTACCTCCCCAGGTCGCGGATCTGGAGACTCTCGCGCGCCTGGTTCAGCGGGAGATGGCGCTATGGCCGTTCGCCGTCTACCTCGAAGCCGCGGACGCGGAGAAGCGCGAGCCGGCCGAAACCCAGGCTCCATCCCTCCAACGCTTCGTAGCCCGCTGCCGCGGCGTGCTGCTCGTCGATACCCAGGACGTGCGGCCCGGCCTCGGCGGCGCCACGGTAGCCCTCGACGTGGAGAAGCCCACGCCCGCCGAGCAGCGGACCGCTTGGGAGCAGGCGCTGGGCGAGAACGCCGGCGCGGCTCCGGCCCGCCTCGCCGGCCAGTTCAGCCTCAATCTCCCGGAGCTGCGGCAGATCGCCCGCGAAGCGCTCGCTGCACCTGACGGCGGCGGCCCAGAGCTCGAAGACCGCCTGTGGGACGCCTGCCTGAAGAGCACGCGGCCGCGGCTCGAGTCCCTCGCCCAGCGCCTCGATCCGCGGGCGACGTGGGACGACATCGTCCTGCCCGCCGCCGAGCTCGACCTGCTGCGCCAACTCGCCGCTCAGGTGGGAAACCGCTCGCAGGTCTACGAGGAGTGGGGCTTCGCCGCCAAGCGCACCCGCGGCCTTGGCATCAATGCACTGTTCGCCGGCGAGAGTGGCACCGGCAAGACCATGGCCGCCGAGGTGCTCGCCAACGAGCTGCGTCTCAACCTCTACCGCATCGACCTCTCGGCCGTGGTCTCCAAGTACATCGGCGAGACCGAGAAGAACCTGCGCCGCCTCTTCGACGCCGCGGAAGACGGTGGCGCCCTGCTCTTCTTCGACGAGGCGGATGCCCTCTTCGGCAAGCGCAGCGAGGTCAAGGACAGCCACGACCGCTACGCCAACATCGAGATCAATTACCTCCTCCAGCGGATCGAGGCCTACACGGGATTGGCCATCCTGGCGACCAACATGAAGAGCGCGCTGGATTCGGCGTTCATGCGCCGCCTGCGCTTCATCGTCGAGTTCCGGCCGCACGGCGAGGCGGAACGCAAGGCGATCTGGGAGCGCATCTTTCCGCCCGAGACGCGCACCGAAAGCCTGGACTTCGCCCGCCTGGCCCGCCTCAGCCTCAACGGCGGCTCGATCAACAACGTGGCGATGAACGCCGCCTTCCTGGCCGCGCGGAACGGCTCGGCGGTGACGATGCCGCACGTCCTCGCCGCCGCTCGCACCGAGTTCCAGAAGCTGAACCGTCCGATCAATGAAGCGGATTTCCGCTGGACGGCGCCGGTGGAGGTGGTGGCGTGAAGATCAACCTTTCTGTCGAGCGGCTGGTTCTGGACGGGATCAAGCTCGATCCTGCGCAACGGCCGATCTTCCAGGAGGCGTTGCAGGAGGAGCTCGGCCGGCTGCTCGCGGAAGGTGGGATCGAAGGCAGCCTGGCGGCAGGAGGAATGGTGCCGTCGGTGCGCGCGGACGGCTTCGCCATGAGTGGAGATGGAAGCCCGGTGTCGCTCGGACAGCAGATCGCGCGATCGGTATATGGAGGTATTGTCAGATGAATCGGCAGGCGGTAGTCCCGGCTCAAACGAAGAGCGCGCCGTTGCCGCAAGGAGGGATCCTGCAACGGAAGTGCGCGTGCGGGCAGCACACGGGCGGCGGAGAGTGTGAGGAGTGCCGGAAGAATAAAGTCTTGCAACGACAGTCAGGCAGCGGTTCGGGATCTATTGGCGTGCCGGCCATTGTGTACGATGGGCTCCACTCAGCCGGTCAGCCGCTTGCCCCGTCTACGCGTGCGTTTATGGAGCCGCGCTTCGGGAGTGATTTCAGCCATGTCCGAGTGCACACCAACTCCCGGGCTGCGGAGTCTGCGAGAGCTCTAAACGCACTAGCCTTCACAGTGGGCCGAGACGTGGTGTTCGCGGCCGGGCAATACTCTCCAGATAACGTTTCAGGTAGAAAACTGCTGGCCCATGAGTTGGTTCACGTGGTGCAGCAAGGGGGCGGCGAAGCTGCGACGGTTCAACCTCGGTCAAATGTCACGCCCCTGGGAAACGGAGGGTATCGCATTGGTGTTGCTCCACCGGTTCGGGAGGAGTCCGAAGCTCTTGAACGCCAAGCGGATGCAATCGCCGAGCATGTGGTCGGGAGGGACCCCGGTCTTGCCCGCCAGAAGTTGCGAGCTGGAAGGACGTCTCGTCCCGGCGTCCAGCGATACCGAGTCAAGCTTCCCTCTCCGGTCCCTCTATGTGGCAAAACTTTGACTCACGTCGACGTATTACCGCCGCGGCCAAGACCGCTTCAACCTTGTCTCCCACCGACCGTCCTTGTCACCCGGATGAATATTGTCGGGCGCGATCTGACCACGGCACCGGGTGTTAAGGTGTTCAACCTGCATATTGGTTACTATAGAGATCCGGCGACGGGCCGGCTCTGTGGGATCGTTGACGACAGTTATACCTGCGTAGCGCCTCGCTGCAAATTCCTGGGGTGTTTCCCGACTCTTCGTGAAGTGCTGGATGCGATTGTCGACTTTCTCAAGACCGCCTTGAAGGTTATTGGAATCATTCTTTTGCTCGTGATCATCGCACTGATCCTGCGTTGGCTGCTAAGCCCGGTACCGGTACCTGCGCCGGCCACCGCACCTGCACTTGCGGGAGCGGGTGGAGAAGGTCAACCCGCTGGAGGGACTGTCGAGCCGGCGGGTGGTGAAACCGAGGAGACGCCTGCGGCGGCGGTGGCGTGACCCGATGCGCTACTTGATTGACGATCGAGAGGTGAACGAGGAGACGGCTTTGGCATTGTATAGACAGACTCTTGCCTGGGCGTCGGCTCTCGGTGATCGCTTCTTGTTGAGGTTGCAGATCAGCGCTTATGAGGACTCTTCCGATGTGACACGTCTTTGTGCGCTGGGCAAGGCGACCGCGGTTCCAGCCGCTGTGCCACCCAAGAGATTTCCTGATCGAATCCTCTCTAAGCTTTTCCCTAACCCGACGGATATCGTCGAGGTAGAAGGGGCTCCGGGCGAGGCGTTCGTTCGGGAGTTGACGCTCAAACCGGCGCCTCCGGGAGCGGTTTCCGGTGATCTGAGTCCTGTTGAAGATATCACGGTGTTTATCGGCCCCCGTAGACTCTATTCATTGAGCGATTATGGCCGCGACCAGGTCCTCGACCTTACGGCTGAGGAGCTAGAAATGCTGCGGCGGACGCTGAGTCAGGCGGGCCTCAAGCAAGAGAGTCTGATACCAGCACCTCCGTATCCACCGGCTCTAGAGGAACCATGACCCCCTTCCCCCGTTCCCCGCGTCTGCTCAAAGGCGGCCTCGTGCTGATAGATCCGGCCACCGCGGCCGTGCTGCGCATCATCGTGCTGCAGTACAACCCGGACACGCTCACACGCAGCTTCCAGATCCAGGCGGTGGGGCAGGACGGAGGCGACCGCTCGGAGGCGTTCCGCATCAAGGCGCCGCCGGTGGAGACGTTCAAGCTGGAAGCGGAGATCGACGTGACGGACCAGCTCGAGCTGCCGGACCAGGGAGAGAACCGCGTGGCGGGTGAGGCTGTTGGTAACTTCCTGGTGAGGGAACTGTGAGAAGCGTCGCCACTGCCAAGGATTTCACGTCGCCGGGTTTGATGAGGCCCCTCGGCTGTGTCCTGCAGCGCAAGTGCGGCTGCGGCCAGCATGCAGCCGGAGGAGAGTGCGAGGAGTGTGAAAAGAAGAATCGGGAGGTTCAGCGCAAAAGGGGAATCGGCTCCGAATCCGCCGGGATACCAGCCGTCGTTCACGAGGTTCTGCGCTCTCCTGGGCAGCCGCTCGATACGGAAGCCCGCGCCTTCATGGAACCCAGATTCGGGCACGACTTCAGCCAGGTGCGGGTGCACACCGGCCCACGGGCGGCCGAATCCGCCCGTGCGGTCAACGCACTGGCCTACAGGGTCGGGAAGAACGTCGTCTTCGGCGCCGGCCAGTACGTACCCGAGGCCGCCGCCGGTAGGAAGCTGATCGCTCATGAATTGACGCACGTGGTTCAGCAAGCGTCGCTCAACGCCGGAGGCTCGCTCGAGATCGGACCGGCGGATGACGTTTACGAACGTGATGCTGACAGCTTCGCTGCGGCCTTAGACAGCGGCAGCGTGACGCACGCGGTTCGGCAAGGCGGCCCGCGGATCTCGCCGCGCCTGCAACGGCTCGGCGCGAATCCCACCTGCACCAAGGCGGAAGCAGACGGGATTCACCAAGCGATCTTCGATGCGCGGGGCTGGCTGAACAAGGTCATTCCAAAACTGGAAGAATCGCCGCTGCAACCCGCCGTCCTCTCGGCCCTACGCCGCAACTTCGGTTCCACCTACGGAGTGGCTGAGAACGCCGCTCTCATCGCCGGGCGGCTCAAGGTGGGAAGGAGGGCCTTGGGAAGAATACCTTTTTCTTGCGACACCGCCGGCACCACGGATCTCTGCAAGGCGCAGCAGTGCGGATGGGCGACCGTCGGCTCGAACGCGGCGACGATTTGCACGAATCCACCCAGCACTTTGAGCATTGCGTTCCCTCGCGCGGCACGGTGCGTTCTCCACGAATCGCTTCACGCCTCCCTGGACTTCATGACCGTGGATAACTACAAGGAGACCCCCGGCTATCCCGGAACTGGCACCGAGCCGCTGTTGAACCCTGCTTCCTACGAACATCTGGTAATGGAGCTCTCATGAGCGAGAGAACTGACCGGCGATGACTCCTCTGCGACGAGCTTCCAACGCCGTTCGCGCCGAGCGAGCCACGCTCCAAGCAAGCTTCAGGTCCGCAACCTCCGTGTCGGCTCCGAACGCCTTCCTACAGCGCAAGAAGGGCACCTACAGGGAGCCCAATGGCGTGCCAGCCGTCGTTCACAAGGTTCTGCGCTCTCCTGGACAGCCGCTCCAGCCTGCCACGCGGGCACTCATGGAGCCACGGTTCGGACGGGACTTCAGCGGAGTGCGTGTGCATTACGACGAACAGGCCGCCGCATCGGCGCGAGCAGTGAACGCGATGGCGTATACAGTTGGAAAGCAGATTGTCTTTGGAGCGGGTCAGTACGCCGTGGGCACTCCCCGAGGCGATCGGCTCCTTGCTCACGAGCTCACTCACACTCTCCAACCAGACTCGGGTCCAAGAAGTCATCTGGAGATCTCATCATCGACGGGACCTCATGAGGAAGAGGCGGACCGCCTTGCCAGCGCCGTGATGAACCCGGCACCGACGGCGACTCGAGGCTTTCGTTCCGCGGTCCGGACCGAGCAACAGCTTCACCGTCAGCTAATCCCAGTTCAAGGCTCGCCGGTCCCGCTGGCCGGACCCTACACGGGCCTCAAGCCCTTCCCGGCTCCTCCGCCCGCTCCGGCTCCGCCAGCTCCGAACCCCGCCGAGAAATGCGCTCTCGACAAGCCCAAGGCGTGCAGTACCTATGAAGCCTGGCTCCAAACCTTTCCAGCCATGAGCGGCACGGCGGACCGTTCCATCAGTGCCAACATGCCCGCTGACCTCCAGGCGTTGATTACCGGAAAAATGTCAGCCAGCGGTGGGATGCCTGACTGCGCCGACGTCGCCCTGTTGCTCCGCCATTATTACTTGAAGGCGCATGGACAATCGTTTTCGTTCATGGTCGGCAAGGACAAGAAATCCGCCGAGACGTTCACTCTCGGCAGCACCACCAGCGACAAAGAAGTCCGAGCCTGTCTGGTAGGTGCAGGAACGGAGAGCTTCCAGGAAGAGCGCGCCGGATTCTCGCTGATCAAGTTCTACCGCGAAAAGGGAAAAAAGCTGTTGAATCTCAAGAAACTCCTGGCGGCTGGATTGAAGGCCGGCGACATGTTCGTGTGGAAACGTCTGCCATCCAAGAAGGGCAATTTTCAGGGTCATGCCCAAACCGTCCAGGTCGTCACACCGTCGAAGAGTGATCCGAAAGATCCTAGCAAGATCACGCAGGAAGGATCCGTCGTCGTCGTACAAGGAAATATGCAGGGCGGAAAAGGAGTAGGTGAGCTGCAACAACGGATTTATACCTTTTCTGATCTCACCGGCAAGCAGGATGGTGATGCGGACATTGGAGAAGAGCCCAAGAACCATGAAGAAGGATTCTTCGGCGCTGGGCCGTGGAAGGCCTGATGAACAGGAAACCGGTAGCGAAGATGAACTCGATCTAGGAATACCATGACTCCCTTCCCCCGCTCCCCGCGTCTGCTCAAAGGCGGCCTCGTGCTGATCGATCCGACCACGGCGGCCGTGCTGCGCATCATCGTGCTGCAGTACAACCCGGACACGCTCACGCGCAGCTTTCAGATCCAGGCGGTGGGGCAGGAGGGCGGCGACCGCTCGGAGGCCTTCCGCATCAAAGGGCCGCCGGTGGAGACGTTCAAGCTGGACGCCGAGATCGACGTGACGGACCAACTCGAGTTGCCGGACCAGGGGCAAAACCGCGTCGCCACCGAGCTCGGGCTCCATCCGCAACTGGCGGCGCTGGAGACGATCGTCTATCCGCCGAGCGCGCGGCTCCTGGAGAACAACCGGCTGGCCAAGGCGGGCACGCTGGAGATCGCGCCGGTGGAGGCGCCGCTGACGCTCTTTATCTGGAGCAAGACGCGCATCCTGCCGGTGCGGCTAACGGAGCTCAGCGTCACCGAGGAAGCGTTCGATCCCGCGCTCAATCCCATCCGCGCCAAGGTCAGCCTCGGGATGCGCGTGCTGAGCGTGCAGGACGTCGGTTTCGATCACAAGGGCGGCAATCTCTACATGAACTATCACCAGGAGAAGGAGCGCCTGGCGGTGAAGCTCTCGGGCGGCGCCATCAACGCGCTGGGCATCGGAGGCATCCCATGACCGATCCGCTGCAGGAGCTGTTGCGTCTCGGCGTCTCTCAGGTTTCGCTGGTGCCGGAGACGAGCCGTTACGCCGCCGTGGGGACGGCGAAGCTGGAGACCGCGGAGGGAAAAACGATCATCTATCTGCGCCGGCGTTTCGTGCCGCAGCCGGAGATCTTCGCTCTGCTGCGGGAGCACACCGTGACGCAGGGCGACCGGCTGGACAACGTCACGGCGCAGCACCTGGGCGATCCCGAGCAGTTTTGGCGCGTCTGCGACGCCAACCGGGCGCTGCGGCCGGACGAGCTGACGGAGACGATCGGCCGGCGGCTGCGCATCACGCTGCCGGCGGGCTTAGAGGGCGGCACGGAATGAACAAGAGCTTCTTTCTGACGCTGATGATCGGGCCGGCGGTGCCGGTGCCGGTGCCGCAGGCGGTGCTGGACGCGCTGACCAGCGTCCGGGTGACCACTACGTCGGAGGCGAACCAGCCGAGCGTCTTCGAGCTCACCTTCACGCTCAGCAACCGCTCGCCGCTCCACACCCTGTTCCTGCTCGCCGGCGGCGCCGTGCCGCCGGTCCTCCGCGTCCTCATCATCGTCACCATCGGCGGCTCGCCCGAGGTGCTGATGGACGGCGTGGTCACCGAGCAGCACGTGAGCCCCGGCGGCACGGCCGGCCAGTCGACGCTCACGGTCAAGGGGACCGACCTGACGGCGGTGATGGATCTGATCCCGTTCGACGGCCTGCCGTACCCAGCCATGCCGGCCGAAGCGCAGGTGGCGCTGATCCTCGCCAAGTACGCGGTATTCGGCGTGATTCCGCTGGTGATCCCCAGCCTGCTGATCGATATACCGCTGCCAACGAACATCATTCCGCGGCACAAGGGCACGGACCTCCAGCACGTCCGGAAGCTCGCTGCCAACGTGGGCTACGTGTTCTATCTCAAACCGGGCCCGGCGCCGCTGATGAACTTCGCGTACTGGGGCCCGCAGATCAAGGTGGGAGTGCCGCAGCCGGCTCTCAACATCAACATGGACGCGCACACCAACGTCGAGGAGCTGAGCTTCGACTTCAACGCCGAAGCCAAGGTATTGCCCATTCTCGTGATCCATAACCAGGAGTCGAAGGTGACGATCCCGATCCCCATACCCGACATCGGACCTCTCAATCCGCCGCTGGGTGCCGTGCCGCCGATCCCGAAAAAGATCAGGCAAATCAAGACCACGGCGAAGTTCAATGCCATTCGTGCCGCGTTGCTCGGTCTGGCCAAGGCGGCGCGCTCGTCGGACGCGGTCACGGGGCAGGGCAGGCTCGACGTCATCCGCTACGGCCGGGTGCTGCGGGCGCGCGAGCTGGTGGGCGTGCGCGGCGCCGGCGTCGCCTTCGACGGCCTGCATTACGTCAAGAGCGTCACGCACGACATCAAGCGCGGCGAATACAAGCAGAGCTTCAGCCTGAGCCGAAACGGTTTGATATCGACGGTTCCGAGGGTTCCCGTATGAGCGCATGGAGCTACAAAGACTACGGCGTAGAGACCGAAGAAGGGGCCGGAGAAGAGACGGGAGAAGGCGGCGGCGGCAGCTCGTCCTACTACGGCAAGTACCGGGCGACGGTGATCAACAACATCGATCCCCTGCAGATCGGCCGCATCCAGGTGATCGTTCCGGATGTGTCGACGTTCATTCCCTCGAGCTGGGCGATGCCGTGCGTGCCGATCGCCGGCAAGCAGATGGGCACCTTCATGGTGCCGCAGGTTGGTTCCGGAGTGTGGGTGGAGTTCGAGCAGGGAGACCCCGACTATCCGATCTGGGTGGGTGGCTTCTGGGGCATCGCCGCGGAGGTGCCGCCGGCCGCTCTCGTGCCGCCGGCCATTCCTCCCGGCGGTAACATCGTCCTGCAGACGACGCTGCAGCATTCGGTCGTCATCAGCGATGCGCCGCCGATTCCGGTCATGGCGCCCATACCCGCTCCGGCGCCGCCGGGAACGGGTGGCGTGATCCTGCGCAGCCCGACGGGGGCGATGATCGTCGTGAACGACACCGGGATCTACATCAACAACGGAAAGGGCGCCTCGATCGAGCTCGTGGGGCCGAGCGTGATGATCAACAAGGTCGCCCTGGTGGTGACCTAGAAGAAAAGTGAGCCATGCCGGGACCCCTCCTCCACGTCGGCGCCACGGTGCTCTGCTCGCACGGCGGGCAGGCGCAGCCCACAGTGCCGAACCCGCGCGTGCTGGTGAGCGGCCAGCCGACGGTGACGCTGCCGGCGCCCTGGGTTATCGCCGGCTGCACGCTGCCGCCGCCGACGGTCGCCAACGGCCCGTGCGTGACGGCGCAGTGGCTCGTCGGCACGACGCGCGTCCTTTCGAACGGCCAGCCTTTGTTGGTGCTGAGCAGCCAGGCGATCTGCGCACCCACCGGCACGCCGGTGATCATCACCGTCACCCAGGTGCGGGCCAGCGCGCTGTGAGGTCATGACGATGAACGTCGATTATCCATTTCATTTCGACCGTCTCGGCCGCACCGCCTCGACCGGGTACGACGACCACGTGCGGGACATGATCGAGCAGCTCCTCTTCACCAATCCCGGCGAGCGGGTCAATCGGCCGGACTTCGGCAGCGGCCTGCTGCAACTGGTGTTCGCGCCGAACAGCCCGGAGCTGGCGGCGGCGCTCCAGTTCACCGTCCAGGCCGCCCTCCAGCGCTGGCTGGGCGACGTCATCGACGTGCAATTGCTCGAGGTCACCAGCGAGGACTCGACGCTGCGCATCGTCGTGCAGTACGTGGTGCGGCGCACCGGCGAGTTGCGCAGCGAGACTTTCGAACGGAGTGGATCATGATCTGCCGCGACGATCGGCGCCGTCACCGTGTCCGCGAGGCGAAGGACTGGAACGGCATGGATTATCTGGAAGTGAGCGACGACCAGCGCGAGCTGATCGTCTTCTTCCTCGACAAGGCGCCGGAGAGCCTGGAGAACCTGCGTCCGGAAAACATTTCGATCCGCCCCTGCGGGCCCGGCCGCGAGGTCAAGGTGGTGAGCTGGCGGGTGTGCCGCCTGGACGACGACGAGCGGGACGACTGCCTGCACATCACCCTCGACCGGCCGGGCGGCTTCTCGCTCTACAAACTGTGCCTGATCGAGGTGGACGAGAGCGGCCGGCCGACGGGCAAGCCGCTGGCCGGGCTCGATCCCCGCTACGCCTGCCTGGAGTTCAGCTTCAAGGTGAGCTGCCCGAGCGATCTCGACTGCAAGCAGGAGCGGATCTGCCCGCCCGAGCCGCGCGTCGAGCCGGAAATCAACTACCTCGCCAAGGACTACGCGAGCTTCCGGCAACTGATCCTCGATCGGCTGGCGGTCACCATGCCGGAGTGGAAGGAGCGCCACATCCCCGACCTCGGCGTCGCCCTGGTGGAGTTGCTCGCCTACGTGGGCGATCACCTGAGCTACTACCAGGACGCCGTGGGTACCGAGGCCTATCTGGACACCGCCCGCCGGCGGATCTCCGTCCGCCGTCACGTGCGCCTGGTGGACTACCCGATGCACGAGGGGTGCAACGCCCGCGTGTGGATTCAGGTGGAGACGGACGTCGACCTGACGCTGGCGCCCGACAGTTTCTATTGCATCACCGGCTTCGATCCCGCACCGCCCGCCGGCAAGCCGCTCACCGAGGACGACCTGCGCAACGTGCCCCGCGGCCTCTACGAGGTGTTCGAGCCGGTGGCGGGAGACCCGGTGCGGGCCATCGAGCTGCGCGCGGCGCACGACGAGATCCGCTTCTACACCTGGGGCGACCGCGAGTGCTGCCTGCCGCGCGGCGCCACGCGAGCCACTCTGCTGGACGCATGGAAGCCGGTAGAGCAGCCGGAGGAGGTCCAGGAGCCGCGGCACTACGGCGACGCCTGCGAGCCGCCTCCTCCGCCGCCGAATCCCAAGCGCCGGCTCGCGCTGCGGCCGGGAAGCCTGCTGCTGTTCGAGGAGGTGCTTGGGGCCGAGACCGGCCATCCAGGCGACGCCGACCGCTCCCATCGCCACGTCGTGCGGCTGACGCGGGTGGAGGAGGGGGTGGACGAGCTTTACGATCCGCCCCGCCCCATCCTGGAGATCGAGTGGGCGCGGGAGGACGCGCTTCCCTTCCCCCTCTGCATCTCGGCCATCGGCGGCGAGGAGTGCAAGCTCCTGGAGCCGGTGAGCGTGGCGCGGGGCAACGTCTTTCTGGCGGACCATGGCCGGCGCATCTTCGAATTGCTGGGGAACGTGCCGGCGGGAGAGAGCGAGGTCCACTGCGAAGGCGAGGGCCGCAAGTCGGAGGTGCCGCAGGTCCCCGGCCGCTTCAATCCGGTCCTCGCGGAGGCGCCGCTCACCTTCCACCAGCCGGTGCCGGCGCGCACGCATCGCGTCGCGGCCTCGCGCCTGCTAGCGCAGGATCCGCGGCGGGCGGTGCCCGCGGTGGAGCTCTCGCTGAAGGCATCCTTCGAGCCGTCCGGCTGGCGCGTGCGGGCGACGCTTCTGGACTCCGGCCCGGACGATCTCCACTTCGTGGCCGAGGTGAACGACGACGGCCGCGCGCACCTGCGCTTCGGCGACGGTGAGACGGGCGAGGCGCCGCTCGCCGGCACCGGCTTTTGGGCGCGTTACCGCGCCGGCAACGGCCCCGCCGGCAACGTCGGCGCGGAGAAGATCCGCCACCTCGTGCTGCGCGGCGGCACGCTCTCAGGCGCCCACCTCACGCCGCGCAATCCGCTGCCGGCGCGCGGCGGCACGGCTCCCGAGCCGCTGGCCGACGTGCGGCTGCTGGCGCCGTGCACCTTCCGCGCGGAGCTGCAGCGGGCTATCACCGCCGAGGACTACGCGCGGATCGTCGAGCGCGAGTTCCGGGGCCGGGTGCAGCGGGCCGCCGCCGTGCTGCGGTGGACCGGCAGTTGGACCGAGGTGCTGGTGGCGGTGGACCCGCTGAGCGCGGAGGAGGACGTCGAGCGGCTGCTGCAGGAGATCCGCGCGGCCCTCCATCGCTACCGGCGGATCGGCCACGACGTGGTGGTGAAGCG
Source organism: Thermoanaerobaculia bacterium (assembly GCA_036002325.1). Lineage (GTDB taxonomy): Bacteria > Acidobacteriota > Thermoanaerobaculia > Multivoradales > UBA5704 > DATARR01. The sequence continues at coordinate 29,681 of DASYTJ010000091.1, forward strand.
GGCGGTGCCCGTGCCGCTGAAGGTCGAGCTGCTCGTCTGCGTGCAGCCGCACTTCCTGCGCGGCCACGTCGAGGCCGCGCTGCTGGAGGCGTTGGGCACCCGGGTGCTGGCGGACGGCCGGCGCGGCCTCTTCCATCCGGACAACCTGACGTTCGGCCAGGGGATCGCCCTCTCGCGGCTGCTCGCCGCGGCGCAGGGCGTGGCCGGAGTGGAGAGCGTCGAGGCGCGGATCTTCGAGCGGCTCTCCGAGGGTGCGAACGGCGAGCTGGAGAACGGCTTCCTGCCGCTCGGCCCGCTGGAGATCGCGCGGCTGGAGAACGATGCGCGCTTTCCCGACAACGGCCTGCTCCGGCTGACGATGGGAGGTGGCCGATGAGAGATCGATCTCCGAACGGGCCCTGCTCGTGCGGCCCCGGCTGCGATTGCGGTTGCTGCGAAGGCGTCGAGCCGATCACGCCCCAACCGATCGCCAACCGTCCCGGCCTCGACGCGCTCTCCTACCGGATCGGCACCCACGCTGCGTTCCTGGAGACGATGCAGGCGCGGCTGTCCTCCCAGAGCTTCCCCGCCCTCGCCGGCCTCACCACGCGCGAGCCGGCCGACTTTTCGCTCGCCTTGCTGGACGCCTGGGCCGTGGTGGCCGACGTGCTGACCTTCTATCAGGAGCGCATCGCCAACGAGGGATATCTGCGCACCGCCACCGAGCGGCGTTCGGTGCTGGAGCTGGCGCGGCTGGTGGGTTACGTGCCGCGGCCGGGAGTCGCGGCGAGCACCTATCTCGCCTACACGCTGGAGGAGAAGGTCAAGCCGGTGCTGCCGCCCGGTGCGCCGGACGTCGCCGCCGCCACGCTCGACGAACCCGAGATCGTAATCTCCGCCGGCGCCGCCGCCCGCTCCGTGCCCGGCCCCGGCGAGATGCCGCAGACCTTCGAGACCACCGAAGACCTCGTCGCCCGCGCCGCTTGGAACAACCTGCAGGTGCGGCTCACCCGGCCGCAGCAGACGGCGAAGCTCGCCAAGGACTGGAGAACGGACAGGAAGGCCGTGCCACTGTACTTCAAGGGCATCGCGACCAGCCTGAAGCTGAACGATCCGCTGCTGATCGACACCGGCGGCGCGAAGCCGGTTCTCTACCGCGTCGTGAGGGTGGAGGCGGACGCGGTGAAGGACCGGACGCGGGTCGACGTCCAGCTCTGGCTGATGCCACCTCCGCCACCCTCTCCGCCGTCTCCGCCGCGGCCGGTGATCGAGCCCTTGTCGCCGCCAACTCCGCCCATGGCGATCTCCGTGCCTCCTTCGGCCGAGGCCCCCGTAGAGACCGGGATCTCGGCGGCGGCGTTGCGCGAAGGGCTGGAACGCGCGAGCGACCTGGAGACGCTCAAGATTTCCCGCGGCGCCAGCGCCAGGCGGGTCCTCTCCTATCTGGAACCGGTGAAGGCCGCGCTCGACGCGGGAGCGGGGGAGGCCGAGCTACGGCAGGCCATCGAAGAGGCCCTCCCCAAGCTGCGGGAGGAGCACGCCACGGCGGTGGAGAAGAACGCCAACCGGCTGGAGCCCTGGATCGGCGGCCTGATCGCGGACCTGGAAGGCGCGGCCGGGAGATACGCGGTTTCCGCCGCGGCTCCCGCCGCGGGACCTCCGCAGAAGACGCCCCAACCCATCGGCGACGACGGCGATGGAAGCGGCTCCGGAACCGACGGCAACGGAACCGACGAGCCGGCCGCTCCCCCGACCACCAGCATCGCCCAGGTGCTGGGCACGCTCGGCAAGCCGCCCCAACCGCAGGTGCGTAACGCCGCGAACCTGCAGCGCGACGTCGGTCAACTCTTCAGTCCCGACTCGGACCTCGCGGCCCGGCTGCTGACCGTGGCCAGGCCGGAGCTCGCCGGCGTGCTCTACAAGGCGTGGGCGAACGTGCCGGCGACCACGGCGCCCGTGTTCAAGGTCTGCGCGCTGCGCACGCGGGCCGCAGTGTTCGGCCATAACGCGCCGTTGGAGCCGGTGCGGAACAGCGCCGGCGTCATCATCGGCGGTAAGGAGTGGGACCTGCGGAGCTCCGGAGGCGCCGGCGAAGACTTCAAGCTGCTGGTGCGGCCGTTCCTCACTGGACCGGATCTCAGCCTGGACGTGACGATTCAGCTCGGCTCGGCTACGAAGCAGCAGTCCTTCACTTCCCTTCACTCCGGTCAGAGTTTCTCCCTCGATTTCCCTCAGGCGGCGGAGAGGATTCTGCTCGACGTCAAGAAAGCCGAGTACCGGGGCCTGCCATGCCAGCTCGAGTTCCGTTTCGAGAAGCGCGACATCCTGATCACCCTGAAAGCGGATCGGACGTCGGCTCCGGGCGAGCGCCTCGAAGCTTTCAGCAGCCTGCCCGCGACGGTCAGCGACAATTTTCTTTTCAATCCCTTGACCGACGTCAACGTCGCCGGCGCCAGCAGGGCCAGCGTGACGACCGTGTCCGCGGTCGGGGATCCTGTTCTGACCGCCCAGTTCGACTCCATTGAGGTAGCGGGAAAGATCCCTCCCCAGGATGGAGACTACGTCCTGTACCTCGACAACTCGTATCCGCAGATCAAGCCGAACGATTGGATCGTCCTCGAACGGCCGGACTCGAATCTGCGCGGCTCACCGCTGGTCATCGCCAAGGCGCGGGCGGTCAAAGACGTTTCGCGCGCTGCTTACGGCATCACCGGTAAGAGCACCCGCGTCGAGCTGGACCAGACGTGGCTGCAGTTCGCTACCTATCATCCTGACACCTTCGCGGTCATCCGCGGCACGTCGGTCTTCACCCAGTGCGAGGAGCTGGAGCTGGCGGAGGAGCCGATCGATCCGGTCGTCGAAGAGGTGTGCGGCAAGGAGATCGAGCTGGTCGGCCTCTATGACGGGTTGCAGCCGGGCCGCTGGCTGATCCTCAGCGGCGATCGCACGGACGTGGGGGAGACCGACAGCGCGACGGGAAAGATCACCGTTCCGGTGACCGGCGTCCCGGCCGCCGAGCTGGCCATGATCGCCGGAGTCCGCCAGGGGGTGAGCCGGATCAATCCGGGCGGTTCCACCCGGGCCGATCTGCCGGGCGACCGCATCCATACCACGCTGACACTGGCCAAGCCGCTGGCGTACTGCTACAAGCGGGACACGCTCAGGATCTACGGCAATGTCGCACACGCCACGCACGGCGAGACCCGCTCCGAGGTGCTGGGCAGCGGCGACGCTTCCAAGCCCCACCAGGCGTTCACCCTCAAGCAGCCGCCGCTCACCTACGTCTCGGCGCCGACGCCTTCGGGCATCGCCAGCACCTTGCAGGCGCGGGTCAACGACGTGCTGTGGCACGAGGCGGACTGCCCGGCCGGGCTGGGGCCGGCCGACCGGATCTACTTCGTGCGCATCGACGACGGAGGCCAGACCACCGTCGTCTTCGGTGACGGCAAGCGCGGCGCGCGGCTGCCGTCGGGCGCCGAGAACGTGCGCGCGAAGTACCGCAGCGGCATCGGCAAGGAGGGCAACGTCAAGGCGGGCCAGATCAGCCAGCTCGCCACTCGGCCGCTGGGGGTGAAAGACGTGATCAATCCCGTTCCGGCCACCGGCGGCGCCTCTGCCGAGAGCCGGGACCAGGCGCGGCGCAACGCGCCTCTCGCGGTGATGGCGCTCGACCGGCTGGTCGGCGTGCAGGACTACGCGGACTTCGCCCGCACCTTCGCCGGCGTCGGCAAGAGCAGCGCGACGCGTCTCTCGGACGGCCGCGTCCAGCTCGTCCACGTCACCATCGCCGGCGAGGACGACATTCCCATCAGCAAGGACTCCGATCTCCTGCTGAACCTGGAGGAGGCGCTGCTGCGTTTCGGCGATCCGCGCCAGCCAGTCGCCGTGGCGGTTCGCCAGCGCTTCTTCCTGGTGGTCGAGGCCGAGGTGCGGGTGCTTCCCGATTACCTGTGGGACAAGGTCGAGCCGCAGATCCGCGCCGCCATGGCGGAGGCCTTCGGCTTCGCCCGCCGCGACCTAGGCCAGGACGCGCGGCTGAGCGAGGTCTACCGCGCGATCCAGGGCGTGCCCGGAGTCGACTACGTAGACGTCAACGTCTTCGCCAAGCGCGATCCGGAGAAGCTGGAGGAAAAGCTCGATCTTAAGGATCAGCCGCGGCGACGGCTGCCGGCGAGCCTCGCCCGCATCGAGAAGGGCGAGATCCAACCGGCGCAGCTCTTCTATCTCACGCCCGACGTGGCGGACACGCTGATCCTCAAGGAGCGCAAATCATGAGCGGCCCCTTCACAAGCGGCAGGGAAGACCGCCTCTACGATCTCCTACCCGCCGTCTACCGGCAGCGCGACGCCGACCAGGGCTATGCGCTGCGCGACCTGCTGAGGGTCATCGCCGAGCAGGTGAATGCCGTCGAGGACGACATCGGCCAGCTCTACGAGAACTGGTTCATCGAGACCTGCCAGGACTGGGTCGTCCCCTACATCGGCGATCTGATCGGCTACCGGTCCGTGCACGACGCGGGCGAGCCGGGCGAGGCCGGTTCGCCCGCCGGCCAGCGGCGCAACCGGGTCCTCTTCCCCCGCCGCGACGTCGGCAACACGCTGCGCAGCCGGCGGCGCAAGGGGACGCTGGCGCTGCTCGAGCAGCTCGCCCAAGACGTCGCCGGCTGGCCGGCGCGGGCGGTGGAGTTTTACCGGCTCGTCGCCTTCACCCAGTCGCTGAACCACCTGCGGCTCCGCCGCGGCCGCACGGTCGACGTGCGCCGCGCCGGCGATCTGATCCGTCTCGGCGGTCCTTTCGAGCGGCTGGCCCACACGGCCGACGTGCGCCGCGTCGCCTCCGCGCACCGGCCCGGCCGGCCGAACCTTCCCGGCGTCGGCCTCTTCCTCTGGCGGCTGCGCGCCTACTCCGTCACCAGGACCGCGGCGTACTGCAAGGAGAAGGGCAATCACCATTTCACCTTCAGCGTGCTGGGCAACGACGCGCCGCTCTACGTCAAGCCGGAACCGGAGACCGAGCCCACCCACATCGCCGAGGAGCTGAACGTCCCCATGGCCCTCGGGCGGCGGATTTTCGCCGAGCACAAGGAGCTCTACTACGGCGACGGCAAGAGCCTGCAGATCCTGCGCGTGACGCCAGTCAAGGACAAGGACAAAGAAAAGGACAAGAGCAAGGACAAGAAGCAGCCGGAGATCGTCCTCACGCCCATCCCCGCCGAAGAGATCGTCGTCACCGACCTCAGCGGCTGGTTCTACCAGCCGCACAAGGGCCAGGTGGCGGTGGACCCGGAGCTGGGGCGCATCGCGTTTCCGGCGCGCCACGTGCCGAAGCACGGCATCCGCGTCATCTACCACTACGGCTTCAGCGCCGACATCGGCGGCGGCGAGTACGACCGGCCGCTGTCGCAGCCGGCGGGCGAGATCGTCCTTCGCGCTGGCACGCCGGACGATCTGAAGCTGGAGCTGCAGCGCGTCGAGGACGAGCTGAAGCTCCACCCGGAGAAGGTTTTCGTCTTCATCTACCGCGTCGGCGAGAAGGAGGATCCCAAGGGCATCAACGGGGCGCTCGTCCCCTACAAGACCATCAACGACGCGCTGGGCCACTGGCACGACGACCATCCCCGCCACGCCGTGATCGAGATCGTCGACAGCCGCGACTACGTCGAGGAGATCAATATCAAGCTGGAGAAGGACCAGACGTTGCAGCTCCGCGCCGCGCGGCGCGCTCGTCCGGTGATCCGCCTGCTCGACCGGCAGACCTCGGCCCAGGACTCTCTCACCGTGGACGGCGACGCAGGCAGCGCCTTCACCCTCGACGGCCTGCTGATCACCGGCCGGGGCGTCCACGTCGAAGGAGATCTGGCGGCGGTGACGGTGCGCCACTCGACGCTGGTGCCCGGCTGGGGTCTGCACGGCGACTGCGCTCCCCGCGAGCCGGCGGAGCCCAGCCTGGAGCTGCTCAACGTCCGCGCCGAGGTCGCCGTCGAGCACTCCATCGTGGGCTCCATCCTGGTCAACCAGGACGAGGTGGCCACCGATCCGGTCCGCCTGCGCGTCAGCGACAGCATCGTCGACGCCACCGGCAAGGATCTCGAGGCGGTGAGCGCGCCGGACGGCTTGGCGGCGCACGCGCTTCTCACCGTGCAGCGCAGCACGGTGTTCGGCAAGGTCCTCGTCCACGCCCTGGAGCTGGGGGAGGACAGCCTCTTCGCCGGCCTGCTGCGGGTGGCCCGCCGCCAGCTCGGCTGCCTGCGCTTCTCCTCCTACGTTCCGGGCGAGCGCTCGCGCACGCCCCGCCGCTTCGAGTGCCAGCCGGACCTGGCGGCGGAGGCGGCGGTTGCGGGCCTGACCGACCCGGCCGAGCGCGCGGCCGCGAAGGAGCTGGCGCGCGAGCGGGTGCGGCCGGCGTTCCGCAGCACGCGCTACGGCTCGCCCGTCTATGCGCGGCTCGCCGACAGTTGCGCCGAGGAGATCCGGCGCGGCGCCGAGGACGAATCGGAGATGGGCGTCTTCCATGACCTTTTCGAACCCCAGCGGGCCGCCAACCTGCGCGCCCGTCTCGACGAATACACGCCGGCCGGCGAGGACGCGGGCCTGATCTTCGCCGACCAGGAGGCACCATGAAAGGCGATTTCACCAGAGTGACCTTCGATCCCGCCAAGCAGTACACCCGCGTCCTGATGCAGCAGGGGCGCGTGCAGCTCGACGCCGACTGGAACGAGCAGGCGGACATCCTCCTGCACCTCCTGCGCACCCTGGCGGCGGACCTGATCGGCCCCTTCGGCGCGCCGCCCGAAGCGGACGGCACCGCAGGTCAGGGGTTCAAGCTCATCGCGCGCCGCAAACCCGACGGCTACCTCGCCGGGTTGTTCCTTCTGCCGGGCCGCTACTACGTCGACGGCGTCGCGGTCCAGAACCCCATGGACTGGCAGGTGCCGGAGCCCGACCGGGGCGCCCGCTTCCTGCTCTACCTCGACGTGTGGGAGCGGCACGTCACTTATCTGCAGAACGAGCTGCTGCGCGAGGTGGCGCTGCTGGGGCCGGACACGGCCACGCGGTCGAAGGTGGTCTGGCGGGTGGGGATCACGCACGAGATCCCGCGGCCGATCCTGGACCTGGAACCCAAGCTCACGATCGACAACCTGACCTGCCGGGCCGTCCGGCGTCATTGGAAGCGGTGGATCGGACAGTTGCAGGCGCCGCAGCGCGGCCGGCTCAAGGCGCGCGCCCGGCCCGGCACGCCGGACAACACCGATCCCTGCCTCGCCTCCCCGGAGGCCCGCTATCGCGGCGAGAACCAGCTCTATCGGGTGGAGATCCATGCCGGCGGTGCCACGGGACCCAACGGCACGGCGACGTTCAAGTGGTCGGCGGACAACGGCTCGGTGGTGTTTCCCGTCCGCGATCTGGACTCAGATGCGGCGAGCCATCAGACGACGGTGATCCTCGAGCACCTGGGGCGCGGCGAAGGCGCCGGCCTGGTGCAGGACGACTGGGTGGAGATCGTTAACGGCACGGAGGACCTGCGGCAGGGGACCGATCCGCTGCTGCAGGTCGCCAGCGTCGACTCCGAGCGCCGGCGGGTCGTCCTCAAGGGCGAGCCGCCCTCCGGGCTGGGCCAACCCTTGATGCTCCGGCGCTGGGACCACCGGCGCGGCATCGCGCGCAAGAAGCTGAAGAGCACCGGGGTCTACGCCGTGGTCGAGGACGAATGGCTCGACCTCGAAGACGGCGTGCAGATTCTTTTCGAGAAGTCCCCGCAAGGAACCTCTCACGCCTACCGCTCCGGCGACTACTGGCTGATCCCCGCCCGCGTCGCCACCGGCGACGTGGAGTGGCCGGGACCGCCGGACGCACCGGAGTCCCGCCCTCCCCACGGCGTCGAGCATCACTATGCGCCGCTGGGGCTCCTCATGGTCTCCAGCGACGACAAGGTGAATTATCAAGACTGCCGCACGACGTTCGGCACGACGGTCTGGTCGCTGACCACCGGCGTGGCGGACTGGCAGGTCATGAAAGACCCGGCCGGGGGGGCGGTGCCTCGGGCGGTGGACGTCATCACCGATCCCGGCCCGGCTCGGGGCTCGATCCCCGGAGCGCTGTGGGTCTCCGCTTCCCCGACGGGAAAGGGGCCGACGGGTCTCTATCAATATGATCTGCAGTTCGACCTCGGCTCCTGTCTCCGCAACGCAGGCATCTTTTTCGACCTCTTGGCGGACGACACAGTCAAGGTCTCCCTCAACGGCAACGTCCTCACCCCGCAACCCGGAACCAAGCACTACGAGAGCTCGGATCGGAGCTTGTTCGTGGAGGGGCAGAACACCCTGCGGGTCGAGCTCAACAAAACCGATCCGGCCGGCGGTCCGATAGGGTTCATTCTCGGTGGAGCGGTGGAGGTGGATCGCAATCCGTGCTGCTGAGGCCCTGGCCCTGCGCTGGCGGCACGACTCGCCAAAAAAGAGAACCCAGAGACCCCTCGGGCCCCTGGGTATGGGAGGAATTGGCGGACGATCCGCCGTTTAATACAGGTCGTTGATGCCCGCCCGTCCTGGCACTCGCCTTGCAAAACCCGCGGTGCGCTGCCATGACAGCGACCATTCGCATGGATCTGCCGGCCGCCTGGTTGGGCCCTTCGCTGCTGATCACCAACCACGAGGGGGAGTGCGGAGCCGCCCAACCGCTCACCGGGTTCTACGTGCGCGAGACCCGCCATCTCGCCACCCTACGATTGGAGATCGACGGCGTGGCGCCCTGGTGCTGCGAGCGGGCGCGCCCCGACGCCGCGCAGTTGGCCTTCATCTTCGTCCACCCTGAGCTCGCCCGCTTCGGCGGCGGCGGCAGCGGCGCCGCCGGCGACGAGGTGACCACCGACGAGCACGGCATCCCCCACCGCGCCCTCGACCTGCGCCTGATCTATCGCCTCGAGCCCCATCGCCTGCGCGCCACCTTGCGGCTCCACAACCGCTCGCTCGCTTGGGTCGCTCCCGAGGTGGCCTTCGTCGTTGCCGCCGACTATGCGGACCTGCTGGAGGCCCACGAGGATCGGCGCCAGCAGGAGGCCCCGGTCGCCGCCACCGTCAGCGAGGGTGTGATCCGCCTCCGCTACGAGCATCCGCGGCTCGCCTTCTCCACGACCATCCAGGGCTCGAGCGGGGGTCAGATCACGGTAGAGCCCCACCGTTGGGCGAGCCGTGTCGAGCTCGCGCCGCAGGCCGCGGCGACGTTCGAGCTGCAGGTCGACGCCTGCGATCCCGACCAGGAGATGGACGAGACCGCCCGCGCGGCCCGTGCCCATCACCACCGCCGGTGGCGAGAGCGCTTCACTCGTGTCGTGGTGCCCGGCAACCCACTCGCCGAGCGGATCCTCCGCCGCGCAAGCGCCGACCTGTCGTCGTTCCCGAGCCTCGAAGGGCAACCCGACGAGTGGCTGGCGCTGCAGGCGGGAGTCCCGCTCTACCCCGCCTTCTTCGGCCGTGACGCCCTCACCGCCGGCTGGCAGGGAGCCCTCCTCGACCGGGGCGCGATGCTCGACGCGGCCCTCACCCGTCTGGGAAGGCTACAGTCGGAGAGGGACTTCGCCTGGCGCGACGAGGAGCCGGGCAGGATTCCGTACCAGGTGCGCGCGGGCCCGCTCGCCAGGCTCGAGGTCAACCCCTACTCGGCCTACTACGCCGACTTCGCCAGCCCGTTGATGTACGTCATCTCGCTGGCCAACCTCTACGCCTGGACGGGAGAGCGCAGCGATATCGAGAAGCACTGGGAGACCGCTTGCCGCATCCTGGAATGGGCCAGCACCTATGGCGACCGCGACAGCGACGGCTACCTGGAATACTGACCCGCTCCCCCGTCGGCACCAAGAACCAAGGCTGGAAGGACAGCGGCGATGCCATCGTCTACGAGGACGGACGAGCGGTGCCGGCGCCGATCGCCACCTGCGAGCTGCAGGGATACTGGTACGCGGCCCAGCAGCTCATGGCCGTGCTCGCCTGGGTGCTGGGCGAGCGCCGGCGCGCCCGCGAGCTCTGGCGCGCCGCGCGCGCGCTCAAGCAGCGGTTCAACCGCGACTTCTGGGACCCGGAGGAGCGCTTCTACGGCCTCGCGCTCGATCCCGACAAGCGGCTCGTATGCACCGCGACCTCGAACGTCGGTCACTGCCTGGCGAGCGGCATCATCGCCCGCGAGCATCTTCGCGATGTCGTCGCCCGCCTCCTCGCTCCCGACCTGTTCAGCGGTTGGGGCATCCGCACGCTGACCACCCGGCATCCGGCCTACAACCCCCTGAGCTACCACCTCGGCTCGGTGTGGCCGGTCGAGAACGCCACCATCTGCTTTGGTCTGCGGCGGATGGGCTTCGACGCCGAGACGCTACGCCTGGCCGAGGCGCTCTTCCGGCTGGCGGAGCTCTACGCCGACGACCGGCTGCCCGAGACCGTGGGCGGCTATGCGCCCGACGAGCACCCGACCCCAGGGGCCTACCCGCGGTCGAACAGCCCGCAGACGTGGAACGCCAGCGCCATGCCGCTGGTCCTGCAGACGCTCCTCGGCCTCATGCCCTACGCCGCCCGGCACGTCCTCCTCGTCGATCCGCTCCTGCCGTCCTCGTGGCCGGCGGTCGAGCTGCACGGGCTCCGGGTAGGCGGCACCACCGCGTCATTGCGCTTCTGGCGCGACGAGAACGACCGCACGCATACCCGCCTCCTGGAAAAAGACGGGCCCCTCCACGTCATCCGGCAGCCGCCGCCGGAAGCGGTCGGCGTCGGGCTGGGGCGACGGCTGCGCGCGCTGCTGCCGTCCAAGTAAAGCGGGCGCGTGGGCGCCCCCGGCGAAGGATTCTCCGCTATCCTGCCTCTTATGAGAGATGTGGCCCAAGAAGCCTAGCGAGCCCGGGCTCCAGCCGGAGGACCGGCGGCTGGTCCAGCGCCTGCGGGCCGGGGATGAGGAAGCCTTCGAGCGGTTCTTCGACGCCTACTTCCACGCCATCTATCGCTTCGCCCTCGCCCGCCTCGGCCAGGAGACGGACCTCGCCAAGGAGATCGCCCAGGCCACGCTCTGCACGGCGTTCGAGAAGCTCCACACCTATCGTGGCGAAGCGGCGCTGTTCAGTTGGCTGTGCTCGATCTGCCGCTTCGAGATCAGCGGTCATTTCCGGCGCGAGCGGCGGTTGCCGCCGCAGACCGATCTCGTCGAAGAGGGACCGCTGCCGCGCGGGGTCCTCGAGTCGCTTGCGGCCGGCTGCGAGGATCCCGAGAACGAGCTGCTCCGACGGGAGGTCGCCCGCCTGGTCCACCTGACAGTCGATCACCTGCCGCTCCACTACGGACAGGTCCTGGAATGGAAGTACTCGGAGGGTCTGTCGGTCAAGCAGATCGCCGAGCAACTGGGGGTCAGCCCGAAAGCGGTGGAATCCCTTCTGACCCGCGCCCGCCAGGCCTTTCGGGATGGCTTCGCGAGCCTTGCCGGCGCCCTGGAACGGGAAGCCTGCGGAGCGAGGAATTGATCATGGATGACGAAACCCTGGCCGCAACCGATCACCGGCCCGTAGCAAGAGACGACCTGGCGCCGCTCCTCCATCTCGCGGGTCCTCGTCCCCGGCTCCCGGAAGCGGACGTGGGACCGATCCGCGCGGCGGTGCGCGAGGCGTTCCGGCATCAGGCCCGCCGCAGGGTGATCCGGCGCCGGATCGGCTGGACCGCCGCCGGCCTGGCCGCCGGTTTGCTGACGGCCTTGGGATTGACGTTAGGTCGCCCGGTCGCGAAGTCCCCGCCCCAGGCCATCGCCACCTTCGAGAGGCGGACCGGCGACGTCGCCGTTGCGGACTCCACCGGCCGGCCGGTCGCTTCGCAAAGCCTTTTCATGGGCGCGGTTCTCACGACGCGCGGCGGACGCGCCGCGGTGCGCTTGCCGGCGGGGGCCTCGTTGCGGATCGACGCCGGCTCTTCGGTGCGGTTCGACTCCCGCCGTCGCGTGACGCTGCAGCGCGGCGCCCTGTACATCGATTCGGGCGCCGCGGCACCCGGTGCCGGCATCGAGGTCGCCACGCTCCTCGGATCGATTCGCGACATCGGGACCCAGTTCGAGGCCCGCCTGGTGGCCGGCGAACCGCCGTCGCCGGCGGCTTCGGCGCTCAGGGTGAGAGTGCGCGAGGGGAAGGTGCTCGTCGAGCACGGCGGAGAGGTCCAGCGGGCCGGGGCCGGCGGCGAGCTGGTCCTGCGGGCGGATGGCAGCCTGCGGCGCGCGGAGATCCCCATCTACGGCCCGAGCTGGGAATGGGTCCAAAGGGCCGCGCCGACGCCGGCGATCGAAGGTGCCACCCTCGCGGAGTTCCTCGATTGGACGTCCCGAGAGACCGGCCTCCGGTGGCGGCTCGCCGAACCGCAGACGGGCAAGCCGCCCGGGGACATCATCCTTCACGGCTCGATCGCGGGCCTGACGGCGGAGGAGGCCCTCGCCGTCGTCCTGCCGAGCTGCGGCTATCGACCGCGCCGCGCCGGCGATCAGCTCTGGCTGGAGAGCATCGGCAGGTAGAGGCTCAGAACTTCCAGCGGATCCCGAACGACGGCAGGAATCCGCCCCAGCTCACCGGCTCGGACTCGCCGCGCACGCCGCCGTTCTCGTCGGACGTGAAGACGAAGCTCTGAAAGCCGCGGACGTTCTCGCGGTCGTACACGTTCTGCAGATCGATGTAGGTGTGCAGCTCGCCGAGAGGAAGCTTCCAGGCGCGGCTCAATCGCAAGTCCAGCCGGTGGTAGTCGGCAAGCCGATCGCCGTTGAGCGGACCGAGGACGGGCTCGATCCGTGAGGTCCCGTCGGGAGCGGTTACGACGCGTCCCCACACCCGCGTCGTCGGCCAGCCCGTGTGATAGAGCCAGGCGGCGTTCCAGTTCCAGCCGCGCTCCGTCCGGTAGTTGAGGTCGACCCGCAAGGCGTGCGGCTGGTCGACGGCGCGCGGCACGCGGCGGCCGTCGAGCTCGTCCGTGACCGAGCTCCAGGTGTAGGTGAGCCACCAGCTCAGCGGGCCGTGGTCGGCGCCGCGGAAGAAGACGTCGATGCCCTGGGATCGCCCCCGCTCCGGCGCGATGCGCACCCGATCGCCCGTCAGCTCCGGGAAGAGGACGATCGGATCGAAAAGGTTTTCGAAGCGGGCCTGCAGGCGGCTGAGCAGGCGCTGGTAGACCTCCACCCGCAAAGTCGCGCCGCTATCGCGGCGGTGCTCGAACCCGAGGATGCGGTGCTCGGCCCGTTCGGCGCGGGTCAGCTCGGTCTCGCCGTCCTCGACCTGCAGCTCGTTCGGCCGCTGGCTCTGGTAGTACCACCCCCAGGCGAAGCGAAAGAGGCTGCCTTGCCGCGGCTGCCAGGCGAGGTTGAGACGCGGGCTGACGTGGCTTTCGTCATTGGCGGTGGTGCGGTCGTAGCGGATGCCGAGCTCCGCGGTGACGGCTGAGGACGGCCGCAGCGTGGAAGTCAAGAAAGCGCCGGTCTGATCGAAATCGAGGATCTCGTGGAACCGCGCGCTGCCCGACGGCGGCCGTCCGCCGAGCGAGGCGAAGGGGTCCGCGAGGGCGCGCTGGTCGCGGTAGTCGATGTTCGAACGGAGCCGCCGCAGCTCGACGCCGGCTTCAAAGGACCTGCGCTCCCCGGGCTCGTAGCGCCAGAGATGCTTGAGGCCGGCGACGTCGAGCTGGCGAGAGTCGCGTACTTCGAACCGTGTCTCGCTTCCCGCCGCCGAGCCCGCGCGGGAGCGATCGATGCGGCCGGCCGAGGCGATCGATTCGATGAAGAGGTCGGACCCCAGGACGGCGCCGTGGGTCAGCCAAAGATAGCGGTTGCCCCAGAAGCTCCGGTAGCGCTCATCTGCGGGCTGCGCAGCGGCGATGCCGAACCCCTTCCCGGCCGACAGGGCGAACTCGTCCTCGGCGAGCAGAGCGTTGAGCCGCAGGCTCTGACCTGGACGGATAGAGTAGTCCAGCTTGCTGAAGACGTCCCAGTAGCGCGGGGTCTCATCGCGGCCATTGACCTCCAGCGCGAGATGGTAGTTGCCGCTGCGGGCGGCACCAAACCAGCGCCCCCGATCGCCTGCCAGGCCTCCCGAAGCCGCGGCGTCGGCGTAGAGGAGGCCGAGACCCAACTCGAAACGCCGCTCGCGGGGCGGCGTCAGCGTCATCATGTCGACCACTCCGCTCATGCGGTCGCCGTACTCCGCCGGATAGCCGCCCGTGCTCAGCTCGATGCGGTCGAGAAGCGTCGGCGCCACGATGCTCAAGGCGCTGTCGAACTCCTGCAGGTGGTAGGGGGCCAGCAGCTCGAGCCCGTCGAGCAGGACCAGGATCTCGTCGTCCCTGCCGCCGCGGACGTGGAGCCGCGCCGAACCCTCGGCGGCCGCGGTTCCGGGCAGCAGGCCGAGGAGGCCCAAGCGGTCGTCGCCGAGGTGGGGTAGCTGCTCGACCTCCGCGCCGTCGACCGCCAGCGTGCCCGCCGCACCTTCCTGCCGCCTCCCGGACGGCCCGGGCGTCACGACGATCTCGTCCGTCACGGTAGGGACGCGGTCGAGCTCGATGATCACCTGCCGGTCGCGCTCCGCCGCGATCTCCACCCCCGGCCAGCGGCCGCTGGCGAAGCCGGTCCGGTGAGCCTCCAGGGTATAGATGCCGGGAGCGAGCCCCGGAACGGCGAAGCTGCCGTCGGCGGCTGTGGTGGCATCGAGCGTGCCGGCGACCACCACCCGTACGTCGGCCAGCGGCCTCCCCTCGCCGCGCACGAAGGCCCGTCCCCGCAGCGTTCTCGCGGCGGGCGTGGCGGCGACGACGACGAGGCGTCCGGCGAGCACCTCCGCGACCCGCAGGCCGTGGGGACGCAGGATCTCGTCGACGATCTCGCGCAGCGAGGTGCCGCGGGGCTCGGCCTCGACCCGCATGGAGTCGTGGACGACGCTGTTGGAGAAGACCACGGGCAGCCCGCGGGCCTGCAGGAGCTGCAGCGCCGCGGTCAGGCTCAAGCCCTGGAAAGTCGCCTCTTCACGCCGCCCGTCCCCGCCCTCCCCGGCGCCGGCCGGCATCGTGAGGACCCAGGCGGCCAGCAGCGCGCAGAAGAGTATCCGCCAGGCTGAGGGCACGACGAAAGGCTCTCTCGACCTCATCTCGCTGCGACAGGCGCGAAGGATTCCGGAGCTTTCTGCCTCTAATGGTTCAACACCAGCCGTTGCCGCCCTGAGCGGGCACGGCACAGTTTAGCGCGCCTGCATGCAGGAGTCACCGGATTCCCGCCTCGACACTCGCCAGCCGGCCACCCGGGCGGCCGAGGCGGAGCTCGATCAGCTACGCGGCGAGATCGATCGCTTCGACGGCTGGATTCTCGCCCTGCTCCGCGCGCGCGGCGAGGTGGTGAGGGAGATCGCGCGGCTCAAACGGCGTAACGGTCTGCGGACCCGCGATCCGAATCGGGAAGAGGAGATGCTGCGCGCTCTCACCCGGGTGCCGCCGAGTCCCTTCTCCGCCGGGGAGGTCCGGGAGGTCTTCCAGGCCGTGTTCCACGTCTGTCTCCGCCTCCAGGAAACGGAGCGCTGACCAGGAAAGGAAACGCATGAGATCGCGAGAACGACCGATCCGTTCCACCCCCTCCACTTCCGGCACGGCGGAGGACCAGATCTTCGCTCAGCCGCGAGCGGTCACGGACTTCGACTTCGGGGCGGAAACCGCCGCGGTGTTCGACGACATGTTGGCCCGATCGGTGCCGTTCTACGCCGAAGTCGAGCGCATGGTCGCGGAGATGGCCGCCGACTTCGCCGCCCCGGGCACCACCATCTACGACCTCGGCTGCTCGACCTGCAACACGGCTCTGCGGATTGCCGAGCTGGTGCCGCCGGATCGCGACCTCCGTTTCGTCGGCATCGACTCGTCGCCCGAGATGCTGGATCTTGCCCGCCAGAAGCTGGAGGCGGGCAAGTTTCCCTTTCCTTATGAGCTGATGCAGGCCGATCTCAACCATGGCGTGGAGATCGCGAATGCCTCGGCCGTGTTGCTGGTGCTGACCCTGCAGTTCATCCGACCCCTGTATCGCGATCGGCTCATCGAAAAGATCCGCCGGGGCCTCTCCGAAGAGGGCTGCCTCATTCTGGTCGAAAAGGTCCTCGGCGAGAGCAGTACCTTCAACCGGCTGTTCATCAAACATTACTACGAGCTGAAGCGGCGGCACGGCTACTCCGAGCTGGAGATCGCCCAGAAGCGCGAGGCGCTGGAGAACGTGCTCGTGCCCTACCGGCTCGAAGAGAACCGGGAGCTGCTGATGCGGCACGGCTTCGGCCAGGTGGACGTCTTCTTCAAGTGGTACAACTTCTGCGCCCTGGTGGCGATGAAGTGACCGGCGGTGAAGCGACCGCGGCCGGCCCCGCGCGCGCAGGGGTCCGCTCCTGGTGGCTGGCGGCCGGCCGCTTCTTCTTCCGCTACCGGGACATCTGCTTTCCGCTCGTCTTCCTCGCGATCGCCCTGGGAACGCGGGCCCGCTGGCCGCTGCAGAGCCGCGCTTGCGAGATGCTCACCAACGCCGCGGGCGTCGCCGTGGCGCTGGCCGGACAGGTATTGCGGGCGCTCGTGATCGGCCTCGCCTACATCCGGCGCGGCGGCCGCAACCGGCGGATGCACGCCGACGATCTCGTTCGCGAGGGCGTCTTCGCCCATTCGCGCAATCCGCTGTACCTCGGCAACCTCCTCGGGCTGTTCGGGTTGTTGCTCATTCACAACTCGTTGCCCGGATATTGGGTGGGCCTGCCCTTTTACCTGCTCGCGTATGGAGCGATCGTCGCTGCCGAAGAGGATTATCTGGCGCGCCGCTTCGGCGAGGAGTACCTCTCCTACCGTCGCCAGGTCCCCCGTTTCCTGCCTCGCCTGACGGGCCTGCGAGCCACCCTGACCGGCATGCGGTTCGACTGGCCGCGCCTGCTGCGCAAGGAGTACGGCACCACGTTCGCCGGCGCGACCGCGATCCTGGCTCTCCTGCTCTGGGACCGGTACCAGCTCTTTGGAGCCGTCGGCGCGCGGGCATTGTCCCGCGCCCTGGCGCTGTGGCTTCCCCTTCTCCTGGCCTATCTGACGGTCCGCACTCTCAAGAAAAAGGGATGCCTCGGGAAGGGGTGACCTACCACAAGAGACCCGACCGGCGTTGACGGAAGCCCGCGGGCCGCCGCCTTGTCCGATTCCCAGTTCGTCGCGACACTAACCACAAGGAATGCGGAGCAGAGTTCCACACCAGCTCCCGGGGAGTATCCCTATGGCCACCAGCCGTCGCGATCTCTTCCGTCTCGGGCTCGGAGCGACCGCCGGTTGGGTGGTGGCTCGCGAGACGGCGGCAGGTCCCCATTCACCGATGCAGGCCGTGATGGATGCCGCGGCTTCCGGCTCCATGCTGCCGGTCGAGACGCCGGATCTGCCGAAGCTCCCATGGACGGTGGAGGGCGGAGTCAAGGTGTTCCGCCTCACCTGCGAGGTCGTGAAGAGCCGGTTCGTCCCCGGCAGGGAGTTCAACACCTGGGGCTACAACGGCTCCACGCCCGGACCCACCGTCGAGGCCATGGAGGGCGACCGGGTGCGCTTCGTCGTCGAGAACCGCCTCCCCGAGCCGACGACCGTGCATTGGCACGGGCTGGCCGTGCCCATCGAGATGGACGGCGCCGAAGGCATCAGCCAGGACCTGATTCCGCCGGGAGGGGAGTTCGTCTACGAGTTCACCCTGCGCCAGCACGGCACGTTCTTCTATCACTCGCACCGGCCCATGCAGCAGATGATGGGCATGGTGGGGCTCTTCGTCGTCCATCCGCGGCAGTCCTATGAGCCGCGCTGCGACCGCGATTTCGCCTGGATCCTGCAGGGCTGGGCGACGCTGCCCTCCAATCCCACGCCCAACAGCATGGCCATGGAGTTCAACTGGCTGACGATGAACGGCAAGGCGGCTCCCGCCACCACGCCGGTGCTGTGCAAGCTGGGCGAGCGGGTGCGGTTGCGCTTCGTCAATCTCGGCATGGACCATCATCCGATGCATCTCCATGGCCATACCTGGGTGGTCACGGGCACCGAGGGCGGACGCGTCCCCGAAGCGGCCTGGACGCCCGGCAATACGGAGATCGTCGGCGTGGCCCAGGCGCGTGCCATGGAGCTGGTGGCCGACAATCCCGGCGATTGGATGATCCACTGCCACCTGCCGCACCACATGATGAACGCCATGGCTTCGCGGGTCGGCCCACTGACTACCGGCGTTGCGACCGAGCAACCGGTCTCGCACGGTGTGGGGCCGGCGAGCGGGGCGCCGCCTGGAGGGCACGCCGGGCACGTGCATCCCGGCGGCGCTTCCGCACCCGGCTATCCACAGGACATGTTCATGACCATGGACGACGAGGTCGCCAAGCCCGAGACCCACGGCCTGCGCCGGAGCTGGACCGGCGGCATGATGGGGATGATGACGATGCTGCGCGTGCTCTCCGCCGAGACGTACGAGGAGATCATGGCTCTCAAAGCGCGGCAGGCTGGAGGTGGACGGTGAACGGCCCCGGTCGACTCGCCGTCCTCCTGGCAGCCGGTCTCTTCGCTGCGGCGTGGCCGGCGCCCGCCGCCGCACAGGCCGGCGCCTCCAACAAGGCCTCCTCGCCGCCGTCGGCAGGGCTCGCGGAGCTCGAGAAGCGGGCCTGGGAGCACAATCCGGCGATGGCCGCCGCCGCGGCCGCGCTACGCTCGCTCGACCGCCGGATCGCCGAGGCGGGCTCCGATCCCGCGCTGCTCGCGAAGCTCAACGAGACGCGTACCCAGGTGCTGACCGACCGGCAGCGTATGTCGGTGCGTTTCCGCACCCTCTTCTTCCACACCCTCAACGACCAGAAGCGGGTGGAGTCGCGGGAGCGCCTCGCCCAGGTGGCGCGCGAAGCGCTGGCGGTCACCGACCAACTGTTCAACGTCGGCGCCGCGGACGGCCCGGACCGGCTGGCCATCGCCAACGAGGTGGCGGTGATGGAGTCCGCCCTCGCGTCCGCCCGCTTCGAGCTGGAGGCGTTACGCGCGGTCCTCCTCTCGACTATCGGCGATCCGTCGCTGGAGCTGGGTCCGCTGACCGGGGACCTCGTCGCCGAGATGCCCAGGATCGACCGCGAGGAATGGCGCCAGCGCCTGCTGCGCGAGAGCCCGCCGCTCAAGAATGCCGCGGCCGACGTCGCCGCGGCCGAGGAGGCACTCGCGAAGGCCAGGCAGGAGCCGAACGGCGCGGTCGCCGAGGCGGAAGCGGCGCTGGCCCAGGCCCGCTTGCGCGCCGAGCACATCCGGGTGACGGTCGAGATCGGCTTCGCGGAGACCTACGCCGGCTACCAGTCCTTCGTCAAGGACCTCGAGATGTACCGCGGCGGCGCTCTCGAGCGTGCGGAGCGGGCCTATGAAGAGACCCTGAGGCACTATCAGGAGATGACGGCCGCCTACCCGCAGGTCCTGCTCGCCCGCCGCGCCTGGTTCCAGATGGAGGACACGGCCCTCGACGCGCTGCAGAACTCCTGGGCGGCGGCGCTCGAGATCCAGGCGCTACTGCCCTTCCAGTTGCCCCAGAGCCTGACGCAGCCGGCTCCGGCGCCCGCCGCCAGTGGCAAGAGCAGCGGCGATTAGGCGAGCGGCGCGCCGGCCGGCGGATCGGGTACTATTCTAGGTATGACCCTTCCCGCGGCACGCCGCTGGCTGGCGGCCGTTCTTCTGGCGGCGGTGCTCACGCCCGAGGCGGTGTTCCTCGAGGCGGCGGGCCATCGCTGCGCCTGCGGCATGACCGTGGGGTGCTGCTGTCTGCGCAAGGCCGCCATGAAGGCCGGGAGTCATTGCCTGCTGCACCGGCCGGCCCGGAGCTGCTCCCTGCGGCCCGGCGGCGATCAGAAGGCCGAGATCCGATCGCCGAAGCTCCGCACCGAATGGAGCGGGATCGCGCTGCGCGACGGCCTGCGCCTCCACCTGGCGCTCGCGGACTCTCCGGCGGCCCGCGACGATTCGCCGCCCGATTTTCC
The DNA here is from genome assembly GCA_036002325.1 of Thermoanaerobaculia bacterium. GTDB lineage: Bacteria > Acidobacteriota > Thermoanaerobaculia > Multivoradales > UBA5704 > DATARR01. The sequence continues at coordinate 49,667 of DASYTJ010000091.1, forward strand.
TCCTCCCGCTCCACCCACACCGCCTCCGCGGTCGTTTCGGGTTTCCTAGCGTCCAGACGCGGGTTCCGCCCCGTGTGGCGGAGCCATGGAAAAACCTGAATCGCGAACCAGGAGGCCTGACTCCATGCGACTGCCTTTCTGTAAACCCGCCCTTCTCGGGCTGGTCTCGATAGCCCTGGTATCTCTGCTCACGCCGCCGCCCGCCGCCGGCTGTTCGATCTGCCGCTGCGGCGATCCCACCTTCAACGCCCTCGGCACGGACGTCTACAAGTCCGGGGCCTTCCGCGTCTTCCTCGACTGGGAGCGCTTCGACAAGGAGCAGGGGATCGCGGAGGAAGAGGAGGCGGAAGGGCCTCCCACGCTCAAGCACGAGGGCCACGAGCACGCGACGCGCGAGTCCGTGGTCGAGAACCGCTTCACGACCGCGCTCTCCTACAGCTTCGGCGAGCGGGTGATCGCCGTCGCCCGCATCCCGTGGAGCGCCCGCCGGCTCAGCGAGGAGGGAGGCGAGGGCGGGGCCGAACGCACCCGCGATCTCGCGGATCCCGAGATCTACGCCCTCGTGCGGCTGTGGTCCTCGAAGTTCGCTCCGGACCTCGGCCGCCGGGCCTGGCTCTCGGCGCTCGGCGGCGTCAAGACCGATTGGGGCAAGAACGACCTCGCGGAAGACGGCGAGCGGCTGGACGAGCACCTGCAGGCGGGCACCGGCTCCACCGACTGGTTCGCCGGCCTTTCGGGTCTCTATCTGCTCGACGTCCGCTCTTCGCTCTTTGGCTCGGTGCAGCGGCGCCAGACGGGCGAGAACGACTTCGGCTACGAGTACGGCGATCTGACGCTGGCGAACCTCGGCTACGAGCGCAAGCTCGCCCGGGCCGCCGACGCCGCGCTGGAGCTCAACTACCGCGACGCCGGCCGCGACCGCGTCGACGCCGCCGGCACCCTGGACCCGAACACCGGCGGCGCCGTCCTCTACGTCACGCCGCGACTGATTTTCGACTTCGGCCGCGGGCTCGTCGGCCGCGCCGCGGTTCAGGTGCCCGTCTACCGCGACCTCAACGGCGACCAGAGGGAGAAGGCGGTGGCGAACGTAGGTTTGACGTATCTGTTTTGAGGCGGTTGTTTGAGGCGATTGTTGGCCCGTCCGCAGGGTTGTCTTGACGACCGGCGGGCGCGCCTCAGTGTGGAGCGCCACAGGCCTCGGGAGGCGGGCTCAGACGCACGATCACTACTTCGGGATCGCTATATCCAGGGCCGAAGAAGCCCCGCAAGAAGTCGCTCTCGAAGAGAGCGCGCCGCTCCTCCAGGTAGGGGCGGTCCAGAACCAAGGTGTTGACACCCATGCCGAGCGCCATCATGCAGAGGAGGCGATCGGAGGGAAAGTTCTGGTCCATGTCCATTTGGAACGTACCGTATCCGGAGGGGAAGTAGCCCGAGTAGCCGTTGAGCAGCGGCCGGTGATGGTCGATCTGGGCGAACATCCGCCACGTCTCGATTTCGTAGTCGGAGACGTGCAGCCCGCGCGGCAGTGGGACGTGCGCCACGATCAGCTTCCCGGGCTGCTTGCGCAACCAGCTCGTCCAGGCGGTGCGCGGGGTCGCGGGGATCGGCACTAGGACGCCGGAAGACGCGAGGTTCTCGGTTGCCGCCATGAGTCCCAGGGCAAGTGCGAGAATCCTGCCGGCATTTCCGCGCCAGGAGGCGAGACGGGCCAGGGTCAGCCCGGCCAACGCCGCGAGCACCGCCTGGGAGATCGCGACGGCGCGGAAGGGGCTGCGCAGCGTGCGGAGGCCGGGCACCACCTCCCGCAGACTCGCGAAGGGCTGCCAATTCCCGATCCTCAGGTTGAGGCCGAGCGCGAGAAGCCCGCCGCCCGCGGCGCAGGCGAGAAGGCAGACGATCCACAGCCTCCGCTCCCCCTGGCGCCAACCCAGCCAGGCTCCCGCCGCTCCCAGACCGAGAAGGAGGAAGCCGGGGAAAAGCCCTCCCGTATCCCCGGCATACGAGTCTTCGCGGGGCGGAAACGCGAGGCGGGCGGAGCCGGGACGGGTCGTGAAATCCTGCGGCCGGGCCGAAAGGGCCGCCACGACCTCCTCGGATCGCGTGAACTTGTACTTCTCATGGAAGGAGCTGACCGTGCCGGCGATGGGAGAGAGCACGACGGCTCCGAGGATCGCCATGGCGGCGAGCGTCGCGACCGACCGGGCGCGGAACCTCTGCTCCGCCAGTGCCAGGAGGCCCGCCAGGAGAAGAAAAGGGAGGCTCAGGAGCGCCATCTGCTCCCCCGCGAGGAACTGCGCGGCAAACGACAGGACCGCCAGCGCAGCGGGTCGCCACCCGCCTTCTTCCCCGAAGCGAACCAGCGCCGCGAGAGCCCAGATCGTGCCGAAGAGGGGGAGCACGGGGAGCACTCCCAAAACTTTGGCGGTATAGGGGAGGGTGACGCCGGCGAGCGCCGCGAGGAGGGCGGCGCCGCGCGGCGCACCGAGCGCCCGCGCCAGGCTGCGGGTGGCGAGACCGTTGCAGATCAGGGTGCCCAGAATCGCCAGGTTGTAGATCGCGGCCGGCGGAGCACCCATCCACCAGAGAGGCGAGAGGGCGACCCCTTGCAGGAGCAGCGGCTCCGAGAAGGTGAAGGTCCCGTCGAGCGGATGGAAGATGGGAGCGTTCCAGAGCCCGACAAAACCGTGCGGCACGCGACCCCCGTCCCACCACAAAGTCCACAGATTGAACAGCGGAACGGTCGCCTCATGCTCGGTCCCCAACGGCAGAGCGCCGGCGATGGAAGGCAGGAGGGGCCAGGTGGCCGCGATCGCCGCCAGCAGGCAGAGGACGGGAGGGACCAGGCGGTCCAGCAGGCGACGGAAGGTCATGGAGAGGGAGGCTCCAGGCGCGCCGGCGGGGCCTCGTTGCCACGCCGGCGCACGCTGGATTCAGGCGAGAAAGACTACTACTGCTCGGGGAACTCGGCGAGGGTCCGCTCCACGTCGGAGAGCACGTCCTCCGCCCTGGCGCCCGCGAGATCCGCGGCGAAGCCCTTATGAGCGGCCGGAACGAGTCCGTTGCGGGTCACTTGATAGCGGCCTTCCGGGGAAACCACCAGATAGGTGCCGTCCTCGCGCGCAGTCAGGAACAGCAGGTAGCGGTGGCCCACCTTGTAACTCGGGTCCTCGTCGAAGCGGTTGTGATCGTTGCCGTTCTGGAAGAGGACGAAGGACTCGCCGGCGCCGAGAGAGCCCTTCTGGCTGCGCTTCACGGTGAAGTGCACCCGCTGCGAGGGGAGGCTGCCCTCATCGCCGATCTGGATAGGGTCGCCCTCGGTCACGTCGGTCACCGTCGCGACGACGACATCGCTCGCCATGCGGGTAGCCTGGCCGAGGCTGCGGGGGTGGTTGGCCCAGAAAGCGTGGATGCGCGGCTCGTCCGCCTCGGGTCCAACCAGCGAGTGCTTGTTGGCGTACATGTTGCCGATGTCGTTGACGTTGTGGGAGACCGGCCGGTAGTGGGTGCCGATGTCGTACCAGTAGCCGCCGCCCATGCAGCCGCCGTCGTTGGAGTGATCGAGCCCGAAGGTGTGGCCGACCTCCTGGCATTGGACGCCGCGGGCGGCGTTCGTGGTCCACGAATAGTAGGTATTGAGCTGCGAGGTCGCCCTGAGGATGGTGCAACCACTGTAGTTGGTGATGCGGGCGATACCGCCCCAACCGGTGTTGCCGGAGTTGGCGTTGAAGACGTAGGTCTCTTCGCCTGAGCTGACCGAGGAGATATTGAGGATGGTCATGCTGTTCCAATCGTTGATCGCCGAGCTCCCAATGGACCCGGCGGCGTTGCGGATCCTCACGTTCCGGTCCGCCTGACTCCAGCAACCCCACTGGTGCGCCTGCGCGACCTGCCCCCCAAGTCCGGCGATGAGCAAAATCCCAGCAACAAAGACCGATCTCCTACTCATGTCGTTGCCTCCATCCTCGACGTCAAAAAGGGTTAATGATCGCGCCCCACCAGCGACGGGCGCACTCTCTACACAACGGCTCCACCACACCGTGCGGCGAAACCGCAGAAAACCTTCTGACTTCTTTCGATTGCGAGGAGCGGGTTCGGCGGTTCAAGTCATTCTGAACCTTGCTCTCATATTTCGGGGTGCTTCATCACCTCCAAAGCGAGCCAGGACCGCTGGCTGGCCAGCTTGGATGCGCTGCCCTCTATCGCGACCTCGATGATGACGAGACCGAGCAGCGGTGGCGAACGCCGGTCCGACGCGTTTGTTTTGAAGCATTGTTGGTAAAGCGCACGTCTTCGTCGTAGGAGCGCAGCGCGTTGCGCTCCACTCACGAACACTCTTGACGAAGCCCGGGTGGATCTCTACCATGTGTCGCGGTTCCAAGTGACCATCGAGTACTGTAAGCGCTTCCAAGTCCTGATCGCAGAAATCGCCCGGCTGATCTCTCCCGCCCGCAGTGGGCGGGGAAACCGATAATCCTCGTCATCGAGGAAAGCAAGGAGGTTTCATGAAGCGTATCGTCTGGTTGGGAGTGTGCGCATTGCTGCTGGCGGCCATCCCCGGGTTCGCCGCTTCGGTGTCTCTGGATGATCTGTTCGCGGCGGGGCCGCAGGCCAATCCGGAGACGGTCGGCACGCCGCGGGACCCGGGAGCGCGCGCCGCCGAGATGCGCGACCTGCACCAGCGGCTGGCCGCCCGGCAGGTCGAGGGGGGGCTGCGGCATGGGATGGAAGTGCGGCTGAGCAACGCCGAGCGCAAGAGCATCGATCAGCCGAGCGACCGCAACGGCAAGTATCTGGTGGGCGTCGCCAAGTCGGTGGGCGTCACCGTCGACTTCACGCCCGTGCAGCGCGGCGCACGCGAGGTCAACCTCGCCGCCGGCTCCGCCAAGGCCCTGGCCGACGGCGGCTTCGTGTGGACCACCGCGATCTCCTCGCCGGGCGCCACGGCGCTCCGCGTGCACCTCAGCGGCGTCGACCTGCCCGAGGGCGGCGAGCTCTACGTCTACAACTCCGACGGCCAGGCGTTCGGCCCCTACAAGGGCCGCGGCCCGCTCGGCGACGGCGAGCTCTACACCAACACCGTGTTCGGCGAGCGGCTGGTGCTCCAGCTCTTCCAGCCCGGCGGCGCCGAGCGGCTGCCTTCGCCGCTGCGCATCGCAGGCGTCGGTGTGATGGGCAAGCGCTTCGCGATTCCCCATTACGGCCCGGAGGGCGTCTTCGATCCCAACAACCTCGACGCTCTCGCCAAAGCCAGCAATCTCTGCTCGAACAACGCCAACTGCGTGGTCAACGCGGCGTGCCAGTCGAGCACCGCCGTCAATGACGCCAAGGACGCGGTGGCCACCATCCTGTTCCAGTCCGGCGCGAGCTTCTACATCTGCACCGGCGGCCTGATCGCGGACACCGTCACCACCTCGGTGATCCCCTACTTCCTGACCGCCCACCACTGCATCAGCAGCAGCGGCGAGGCCTCCAGCGTCGAGACCTACTTCGACTACCAGACCACTTGCAGCAACCCCAACTGCACGCAGCCCTACAACAACACCGGCGAGACCGTCGGCTCCACCATCAAGGCGACCAACTCCTCCAGCGACTACTCGCTGCTGCAGCTCTCCTCGGCGCCGACGACGCCCGACGGCGTCGCCACCTACCTGGGCTGGCTGAGCTCGCCGGTGGCCAACACCAACAACTACGGGCTCTTCCGCATCAGCCACCCGAAGGGCTCGCCGCAGGCCTACACGGAAGGCGTGGTCGACACCGGCAAGCCGACCTGCCGCACCCTGCCGCGCGGCTCCTTCATCTACAGCCGTGACACGGTGGGCGCCACCGAGGGCGGCAGCAGCGGCTCGCCGGTCGTCAACTCCGCCGGCCAGATCGTCGGCCAGCTCTACGGCGCCTGCGGCACCAACCTCAACGACGTCTGCGACGCGCAGAGCAACGGCACGGTGGACGGCGCCTTCGCGGCGACCTATCCCAACGTGGCGGCGTTCCTCAACCCGGGCAGCGGCGGCGGTTGCGGCGCCGCTGGCTCGAGCTGCACCAGCAACAGCCAGTGCTGCTCGAACAGTTGCAAGGGCAAGCCGGGAACGCAGACCTGCAAGTGAGCTGAGCGGTAAGCCAGCTTGATGAGGAAAGGGGGCCTGCGGGCCCCCTTTCTGCTTGACGTGACTCGCGCAGGAGAGGTGTCTACTGGACGCCCGGGTAGCGGACGCGGCCGTCATGCCCCATGAGATCCGGGTCCGCCCAGATCACGAACGTGATGACCTTGAAGCCGCCGCCGAAGTCGGCCTCGTAGACCGAGGTCAAGCCGTTGTCCGTGGCGTCGATCAGCTTGCCCCATTGGGCCGGCCCGGCGAGGTCGAGGTCCCGCATGGCCGGAGGCATGTCACTGACGCGCTTGACGCTGGTGAAGCTGTCGAGGTGCGAATAGATCGTCACCAACTGATCGTAGTCGTGCTGGTTGGGGTGCTGGTTGGTCGACGGATCGTTCGTGTAATCCATGCACGTGCCGAGGTTGGCGTTGCTGAAGTTCTCGTCCTGGTGGTCGAGGCCGAACGTGTGGCCGACCTCCTGGCACGAAACGAGGTTCCGCCAGGCAGTGGTGTTGTACGGTGGGCTGTTGTGGTACGTGTCGTTCAGCTTGGTGGTGCCTTGCGCGATATGGTTGCCGGTGGTGAGCCAGATCTGGGCGATCCCCAGCCAGCCGGTGCTGCCGTAGGCGGCATTGCAGACCTTCACCTGCCCGTCAACGGGCCGGCAGCTCTTCGGACTGCCGCTGCCAGGCACGATCGTGGTGTTCAGCACGCTGGAGGCGGTCCAGTCGGACGACGTGGTGGCGAGGATCGGATCCCAGGTGCTGGTGACGACGTCAATCAGCTTGATGGTGAACGGGTTGGACTGGCGCGCCCAGTGATAGCCGCCCCACGAGTGGTTGGCCGAGGCCATGGCCGGGAACAGGGCGAGGGCGAGCAAGAGCAAGGCGGCGACGGGAACCCAACGACGAAACGTTTTGGACATTCGACGCTCCTTTGTTTTTCCTGGCAAATTTGAGGTCTAGCCAGGAGGTTTATTGCAGATCCGTGGTTGCGGACTGATGGCCGGTGCGTTTGTCGTAAGGCTCTAGGAACTCTTGGCGGGACGCGATAATCGGATTCCAGGCCGTCTACGCAAGATTCCCCAAATCTACAATCTATCAATATCGAGCGGATATGTGTGCCTTTCCAAGTGAGGTGCTCCAAGACGGGCCATCCGTGACAACCCCACGGATCCCGGCGGAATCGAGACTCCCGGGTTCCCCCCTGTGACGAGCGGTCTAGATCCTCTGAGATGCAGTGATCGCACTTCCGCCGGTTTCTCGTAGCCGAGCGCCGCCGCGCCGGAGAGAAAAACGCCAGAAGGAGCCAGCGGTCGCGTGCCACGAGTGGATAATCCCTCGGTCGACGGTCCGGCCGTGGAAGGTTTTCGCGACCGACCCGGGCAGCCCGGAGGCTGCTTTTGGCATGAATCTTCCTTTTTTTCCAAGCGGAAGCGCCGGCTGGAGGGCCCTCCGGCCGGAGGACTTCGAAATTCGGTGTGGGGCCTGTACGGCCGCGCCGACGCACCAAGGAGGTTGCATCATGAAAAAGACACTGAAACTGCTGATCCCGACGTTGCTACTCGGCCTTGCGCCGGCTCTGAAGGCGGATCCACCGACCTGCCAGGTCTTCTGCGTGACCACCCAGTGCTCGCAGAACAGCGACTGCACGGCGGCCCCTAACGGCGTTTGCAGGCTCGCCTGCCCCGACGTCGGCTGCTGTGTATATGAGTAACACCCCAACGTGACTGAAGGCGCCCCCGGCTTTGCGCCGGGGGCCTGCGCCCGCGCGGGGAATCCCTTCGGGTTCCCCGCTTCGCGGCGAGCGCCGGTGTACCCCGCCGCCGCGCGAGGGATGTGTTATTCTGACTGCAAGCCGCTCCGGCGGCTGGTAACAGCATGAGACGCGACGCCATCGCCCTGAGCCTCCTCGCCGCCTTCGCCTTCGGTTTGCTGGCGGGACCCCATCCCTGCAGCGCCGGCCACGACGCGAAAACAGGCGGGCGGTCTACTTCCTGTCACGGCACGATGAAAGAAGGCCACGGCGATTCAGGGCGCCTGAGCGTGTCTTCGCACCGCGCGGGCTGCTGCGAAACCTTCTGCCTCCATGCCTGCCACATGACGGCGGTCGCCGAGGTCGAGCCGCTGTCCTTCGTCATCGCGCCGGTCGCCCAAGCCGTCGTGGAGACGTCCGACCCTGGACTTCCTCCGTTCGCGCACGCCATCGATCACGTCCCGCTAGCCTAGCCGTCCTCCGCGCATTCCTCGCATCCCCGCCGATCTCTCCGGCGGGAAGGTTGGTGATTTGCAAGGCTGGCCCTCGCGTGGCCGGCGGGAGAGTACGACTATGGATCACAGCAAGAGATGGCCCCTGGCCGTGATCGCCGGCGGGCTTGCCTTCGCCGCCGCCCTTGTCGGCTGCGGTGGCGGGGAAGCGAGCGTCGCCAGCAAGAGCGCGGTGGCATTCCGGGAGGCCCAGAAGAAGGGCGTGACGTTCGCGGGAGACGGGCATGCGCACGGGCACGGCGCCGAGGCCCCCGACGCGCACGGCGCCGGAGAGCCGGCCGCGCCAGGCGAGCACGGCGGCCACGCCATGACGGAGCACGGCGGTCATGCCGCCATGGAGCACGCCGCTCACGCCACGATGGAACAAGGCGGGCACGCGGCGATGGAGCACGGCGGTCACGCTGCACCGGGCGGGCCGCACGCCGGTCACGGCGCCATGGCACCGGAGACCCCTCCTGCCGCGGGTCACGCGGGTCACACCGGCCATGCGCCTTCACCTGTGGGCGTTCTGGCGGCTCCATCCGCTCCGGCACCGGTGGCCGTCCCTCCGGGCCAGCCGGCGGCCACCCTGCGCCCTGACCCGCTCGACGCGCCGGCCACCAGCTCGGTGACCGACGCCCAACGCTCGTCGGCGATGGCGCGCGAGATGGCGGGCGGCCACGGCCCTCACGGCGCCGGGAACTACCGCCAGGTCGATGCCGGCCGCGAGCCCGCGGCGCAGCAGAAGAAAGACGAGCACGAGGAGCACCGGCACGAGCCGCCGGGCGCGGGTGGCAACGAAAGGAGGCAGGGATGAGCCGGCGACGGATGCTGGGAGCTCCGGCCCTCGCCGCTGCGCTGCTCGCCGCCGGCTGCGCCTCGGTGCCGCGCGACGCCGGCGTCGGTGAGGTGCGACGGACGGTCGAGGAGCGCGGCGGCCAGCGGCTCGCCTGGGACCCGGCGCAGCCGATCGCGCCGCCCAGCAGCGAGCCCCTGAAGCCGCTGCTCGCGAGCGAGCTCACCGTCGAGCGCGCGGTCGAGATCGCGCTCGCCAACAACCGGGACCTCCTCGCCACTCTCGAGGAGCTGGGAGTAGCGCGCGCCGACCTGATCGCGGCGAGCACCGTCCGCAACCCGGTGCTGGACGGCGAGATCCGGTTCCCGGGACGCCCGTCGAAGCCCTTCGAGCTCGCACTGATGCAGACCTTGACCGACCTCGTTCAGCTTCGCCAGCGGCGCGCCTTCGGACAGGCCGAGTTCGAGGCCGCCCGCCTGCGGGTGACCGGCGCGGTGCTCGGCTTCGCCGCCGAGGTGCGGACCGACTACTACACCCTGCAGGCGGCGCAGCACGCGCTCGCGCAGCGGCAGACGATCGCCGCGGCGGCCCAGGCCTCGGCCGCGCTGGCGCAGCGGCAGCACGACGCCGGCAACGTCTCCGACCTCGACCTCGAAGCCGAGCAGGCGCTCTACGAGCAGGCCAAGCTCGACCTCGCCCGCGCTCAGCTCGACGAGCTGGAGTCCCGCGAGCGGCTGCTGGCCGACCTCGGCGCGCCCGACAGCCTGGCGCTGACGCTGCCCGCCCAGGCGCCGCCGAGGGAAGGCGACGCGGAGCCGTCGGTCGCCGAGGTGGAAGCCGCCCTGCCGCGGCGCATCGACGTCGCGCTCGCACAGGCGGAGGTGGAGGCGGCCCGGCGGGCGCTCCCCCTGGCCCGCTCCAAGGTGTTCGAGGAGCTGGCGGCCGGCGTGCACCGCGAGCGCGAGCCGGAAGGGGAGAGAACGACCGGGCCCGCCGTCACCCTCCCGATCCCGCTCTTCGACCGCGGCCTGGCCGGGCGGACGCGCGCCGTCGCCCGGCTGCGCATGGCCGAGCAGCGGCTGAACGCGCTGACCGTCACCGCCCGTTCCGCGGCGCGCGCGGCCCGCGAGCGGCTGGTGGAGGCGAGAGCCCGCGCCGACTATCTGCGCACCGTGGTGGTGCCGCGCCGGCAGCGGATCCTGGATCTGACGCAGCTCGAGTACAACGCCATGCTGCGCGGCGCCTTCGACCTCATCCGCGCCCGCCAGGGGCTCGCCGACGCCGAGCGTGAGCAGGTGCTCGCGAACCGCGATTACTGGCTGGCGCGCACCGAGCTCGAAGCGGTGATGAGCGGCGTGACCGGCTTCTCGGCGCGGCCGGAGCCGTCACGCATGGAGAGCAAAGACAATGAGTAAGGAGCCATCGATGATCACACGGCGGAACGTCCTCGCATCGGGAGCGGCGGCGCTCGCGGCCGGCGCGGCGGGCCTGCTGCGGCGCACCCCGCTCCTCGCGGCGGCCCGCCGGCAGCAGGCCGCCGCAGGCTCCGGCGGCGGCTACGTCCCGGTGGCGACTCCCAACGGCTCGACGCTCCCGTGGCGCTGGGAGGACGGCCACAAGACTTTCCATCTCATCGCCGAGCCGGTGGTGCGCGAGTTCGCTCCCGGCCTGCGGGTCAACTGCTGGGGCTACAACGGCCAGACGCCGGGACCGACGATCGAAGCGGTGGAGGGAGACCGGGTGCGGATCTACGTCGAGAACCGCCTCCCCGAGCCCACCTCCATCCACTGGCACGGCGTGCTGCTGCCCAACGGCATGGACGGCGTGGCCGGTCTCACCCAGCGGCGGATCGAGCCGGGAGAGACCTTCAAGTACGAGTTCCCGGTGCGCCAGCACGGCACCCAGATGTATCACCCGCACTTCGACGAGATGGTGCAGCAGTCGATGGGGATGATGGGATTCCTCATCTTCCACCCGCGCCGGCCGCCGCGGCGCATCGACCGCGACTTCGCGATCTTCCTCTCCGAGTGGTTCATCAAGCCGGGCACCTCGACCCCCGACCCGACGGTGATGCTCGATTTCAACGTCTTCACCTTCAACAGCCGGGTGTTCCCGGGCACCGCGCCGCTGCCCGTCCGGCTCGGCGACCGCGTGCGCATCCGCATCGCCAACATCTCCATGGACTCCCATCCCATTCACTTCCACGGCCACTCGTTCCGCTGGACGGGGAGCGACGGCGGGCCGCTGCCGGAGACGGCGTGGATCCCCGAGACCAGCATCAACGTGCCGCCGGGAACCACCCGCGACGTCGAGTTCGTCGCCGACAACCCCGGGGACTGGGCGCTGCACTGCCACAAGGTGCACCACACGATGAACCAGATGGGGCACGGCCTGCCGATCATGACCGGGGTCGACCAGTCGGGGGTTGCCGAGCAGATCGAGCGGCTCGTCCCCGGCTACATGCCGATGGGCAACAGCGGCATGGGCGACATGACGCATATGAGCACGCCGCGCAACAGCCTGGCGATGGGCGAGGGGGATGGGCCCTTCGGCACCATCTTCATGGGCGGCATGTTCACCGTCGTCAAGATCCGCGAAGGGCTGCGGAGCTACGACGAAGATCCCGGCTGGTACGCGCATCCGGCGGGAACCCTGGCATTGCCGGTCGGCGAGCGCCAGGCGGCCGCGCCGGCCGCGGTCCCGCCGTCGCGGCGCCGCGCCGGTGAGACGACCTTCGACGCGGTGAGACCCGGGAGCCGCGGCGGCTCCCACGGCGGCCGGAAGTAGGCCATGCGGCGGCCGGTCAAGCTGACCCTGTTCGCGCTCGCGGCGCTGGCGCTCGTGGGGGCCGCGGCGCTCTGGAGGACTCTCCGCTACGGCTTCAGCGCGCACGACGAACCGACGCGGATGGAGGCGTGGATGGCGCGCGCGGCCCGGCGGTGGGCGGCGCCCGCCGACCTGCGCGGCGCGTCCAATCCGTTGGCGCTCACGCCGCAAATCCTGGCCGAGGCGCGGGCGCACTGGGCCGACCACTGCGCCTCCTGCCACGGCAACGACGGCAAGGGGAGGACGGAGATCGGCGAGCACCTCTATCCCCGCGCTCCCGATATGACACTCCGGACCACGCAGTCGCTTTCGGACGGCGAGCTGTTCGCCATCATCGAGAACGGCATCCGTCTGACCGGCATGCCGGGGTGGGGCAACGGCACGGCCGAGTCCGGCTACGAGAGCTGGAGCCTGGTGCATTTCATCCGCCATCTGCCCGAGCTCACTCCCGAGGAGATCGCCGAGATGGAGGCGCTCAACCCGAAGACGCCCGAGGAGTGGGAGGAGATGCGGGCGGAGGAGGAGTTCCTGTCCGGCGAGGGCCGTTCCGCAACTGCCGAACCGTCGGCAGATCACACCGCAACGACCGAGCATCGACACTGATCGACAACAAGGAGACTTGAGATGCGTAAGATTTTCGCTCTTCTGCTGATCACCATTTTCGCCGCCGGCGCGGCCTTCGCTCACGGCGGCAAGAGCCACCTCCTGCTGGGCACCGTCAAGCTGCTGCACGAGAACCATCTCGTGGTGACGTCCACCGACGGCCACGAGGTGACGGTGACGCTGACCGCGACCACTCAGTACGAGAAAGACAAGAAGCCGGCCGCGCGGTCGGATCTGAAGCCGGGCGCGCGGGTATCCGTCAAGCTGACGGAGGACGACAAGAGCGCGGTCAAGGTCAAGATCGGCACCGTACCGGCAAAGTAACGTGCTGATCCAACCGATCGACTACTTCCTCGTGGTCTGGTTCGTCCTGGCGGCGGCTTCGACGCTCTACGTCGCCGTCGACCAGTACCGGAACAACCCCGAGCCGGCGGTGATGAAGTGGGGCTTCATCCTCGTGACCTTGTACATGGGGCCGATCGGTCTGCTGCTCTACGTCCTCGCCGACAAGGAGCCGCGGCCCGGCGAGCACGAGGACTTCGTCAAGCCGCTGTGGAAGCAGGGCGTCGGCTCGACCATCCACTGCGTGGCCGGCGACGCCACGGGGATCATCCTGGCGGCGGCGGTCACGGCGGCGCTGGGGCTGCCGATGTGGCTCGATCTCATCGTCGAGTACGCCGCCGGCTTCGCCTTCGGCCTCTTCATCTTCCAATCGTTGTTCATGAAGTCGGTGATGGGCGGCAGCTATGGAGAGAACGTCCGCAAGACCTTCCTGCCCGAATTCATCAGCATGAGCTTCATGATGGCCGGCATGGCGCCGGTGATGAGCTTCCTCATGATGGGGCGGGACATGCGGGCGATGCAGCCGAGCGAGCTGCTGTTCTGGGGCGTCATGTCGTTCGGCGTGATCGCGGGTTTCGTGGCCGCCTATCCCGCCAATGTCTGGATGGTCGCGCGGCGCCTCAAGCACGGGCTGATGACCGAGCGGAAACCGCGCGGCCACTCCGCTCCGGCAGGGACAGCGCACGGCGATCACGCGCAGCATGCCGGCGGGCATGGCGGCCATACCATGAAGCCTGATGCGACAGGCCCGCAGCTCGCGGCGGTGGCGGGCGTCTCCCTGCTGTGCCTTCTCCTCGGCCTGGTGGCGCCCGCGAACTGGGTCAACCTGCGCCTCTCGGCGCGCGAGGTGGGCGGCGCCATCATGCCGCCGGGCATGATCATGGACCGCGACACGCCCGCCGAGGCGATGCTCGACATGGCGGCGGTCGATCCCCGCGACGTCGTCGAAAGCTACGGCCTCGACGTCCGCGGCGACCGCGAGCTCGCGCCGCGCATCGAAAACGGCGTCAAGGTCTTCGACCTCGAGACGTCGGTGATCCGCTGGACCATCCTGCCCGGCGTGACGGTGGACGCCTACGCCTTCAACGGCCAGATTCCGGGGCCCCGCATTCACGTGCGCCAGGGCGACCGCGTGCGTCTCAACGTGCGAAACCGCCTGCCCGAGAGCACGACCGTGCACTGGCACGGGCTCATCCTGCCGAACGTCATGGACGGGCCGGCGATGATCACGCAGCCGCCGATCGAGAACGGCAAGCTCTACCGCTACGAGCTTACCGTCGTCCAGTCCGGCACCTACCTCTATCACTCGCACGATCACGTCGATCGCCAGCAGGCGCTCGGCCTCTACGGCGCGCTGATCATCGATCCGGCGGTGCCGGACCCGAGCCTCGCCGCCGATCACGAGACCGACGTGCTGCTGCAGGAGTGGCTGCTGCGCGAGGGGCTCACCTATCCGGCGATGCCCATGGACGGCGCGCAGCCGAACTACTTCACGATCAACGGCCGGTCCTATCCCGCTACCGACAGGATCCGCATGCGGGTAGGAGAGACGCTCAAGGTGCGCTTCATCGGTTCCAACAACGGCTTCATCCATCCCATGCACATCCACGGCGGACCGTTCGAGGTCGTCGCCGTCGACGGCCAGACGCTGGCTCCCACGGCGCGTTACTTCGCGGATACGATCAACGTCGGCCCGGGCCAGCGGTTCGACGTGATCTGGAAAGCCCGCAACCCCGGCAAGTGGCTGATCCACTGCCATATCGGCCACCACACGACGAACAACAACGTCGAGATGCAGGGCGGCGGGGGGCTGATGATGATCGTCGACGTGAGTTAAGGAGATCCTATGACCGCGAAGCGAGCCTTTTTCTCGATCATGCTGGCGCTGACTTTGCCGCTGCCGGCTCTGGCGCACGACACCTGGCTGCTGGCCCGGCCGTCGGCCGTCGAGCCCGGCAAGACGGTGACGCTGGAGCTGACGAGCGGCATGGCGTTCCCCGCGCCCGAGACGGCGATCAAGCCGGACCGCGTCGCGCGCGCCGCCATCCGGCTCGCCGGCGAGACCGCCGACCTCAAGGACCGCCGCGCCGCGGCCAAGTTCCTGCAGCTCACGACGAAACCCGCCAAGCCGGGAGTCGTCACCCTCTGGGTCGAGCTGGCGCCGAAGTCGATCGACCTGACGCCGGACCAGGTGAAGGAGTATCTGGACGAGATCGGCGCCTCCGAGGCGCTGCAGCGGCAATGGGCCGAGATGCCGGAGCCGCGGCGCTGGCGCGAGCTCTACTCCAAGCACGCCAAGGCCTACGTGCGCGTCGGCCAGCCGGCGGACGACCGCTCGTGGGCCGAGCCCGCGGGCATGGCCCTGGAGATCGTGCCGGAGAAGGACCCGACGGCGCTGCGCCCGGGAGACGAGCTGCCGGTCCGCGTGCTGCGCAACGGCCAGCCCGTCGCCGCCTTCGCCGTCGGCCTCGTCGGCCCGGGCAACGCGCACGGCGTCCTGAAGACCACGGACGGCGAGGGACGCGCCACGTTTGCCATCCCCCGTGCGGGCCGCTGGCTGCTGCGCGCCACCGACGTGCGCCGCTCTGCCAAGCCCGAAGCGGACTGGGAAAGCGACTTCGCGACGGTGACGTTCGAAGTGCGGTGATCGGGCACCCGGCACGGGTGACTTGACCCGCGGGTCAAACCGCTCGTCGTCCCGCGACCGCGGGTCATGACGCGGCCGGGGCGATCTCAGACCCGGATGAACTCGTAGCCGGAGCGGTCGCCGGCGACCGGTGGCCGGCGGCCGTTGCCGCTCAGCACCGCGCCGTTCTCCGGCATCGCGGCGGGCGGCCGGCGGAGCTGCTCCTGTCCGAAGAGCCGACGCAGGAACTTCATCGCCTCGTCTTCCACCAGCGCGACGTCGAGCCGCTCGACGGGCAGCTTGCGGGAGAGCAGGCCGAAGCCGATCCCTTCGTGGGTGATCTTCACCAACTGGGTGGCATCGTCGCCGAAGAAGAGCAGCGACCGCTCGTAGTCCTCCCAGCGGTCGAGCTTCACCTTGAGACCCGCGGCGGTCGAGCGGTGGAAGATGGAAGCCGACTCGACCTTGCCCACCATCACGTCCTTGATCTCTTCCAGGATCGGCACGATGACCGCCCGGGCGGCGCGGCTGAACTGCTCGCGGAACGGATCGTTTTGCCGCAGGAGGCCCTCGGGGCGGGTCCGCTTCTCCTCCACGATCTCCTCGTGGCCCTTGAGCAGCATCTGCAGCCGTTCGAGGTTGGCTTTGGTCAGTTGCACGTCGGCCCCCTTCAAAACCGCCGGAGCGGTGACATTCTGGTGATGTTTCGGTTTGCGAAGAGCGTGCCAGGCTCTCACCTAGCCGGCCTCTCCCCTCCCGAGCTCCTGCGAACTGAACCCGTTCAAAAACTCCTTGACAAGCTTGGCGAGCCGCGCGTACTCTTCTGTTGAACGCGTTCAAAACGAGCGCGCCGCAGGCGCCGTTCAATGGAGGGATCTCATGCCGGTTATGGCAACAACAACGATCCTCGCGCAGGCCCTTCCTCCGCTCTGGACGATGGCGTTGTCGATCTATCTGCTGGCCGCGATTCCGCTCGCCTTCGTGGGCTCCGTTGTAGCCTTCGCTCTGACGATCGGCCAGCACCGCAACCGGGCTCCGGTGCGAGTCCTCGCGGCGCTCACCGCGATCGTCGGACTGGTCGATGGGATCTCGGTGGCGTGCTTCGCAAGGGTCACCGACCTGGGCTCTCCCGGCCGCGAAGACTGGCTGTGGTTGATCATGATGGCCGCTACGGTAATCCTTGGGCTGGTCGCCTGGTATCGCTCTCGGGTTCCGGCGGTGAAAGCGCTCGTCCTTGCCATCGCGGTCGCCGGCCCGGCGACGCTCGGGCTCATGGGCTGCGGGTCCTTGCAGGAGAGCCAGGCGCTGTGGCGAAGCGACGGCACTCCCGGCGGCACCAAGCTGGTGGCCAACCTTCCCGAGCGGGTGGCCAGCGCGTGGTCGGCTCCGGTGGTGGTTGGAGAGAGCCTGTTCTTTCTGCTCAACAACGGTGGCAACGGCGGCGTCGAGCTGTGGAAGAGCGACGGCACTCCCACCGGGACGTCGCTCGTCAAGGATCTCTCTCCGGGCCGTGACGTCGCCGGGACGGGCGCCGGCCCCAGGGCGCTGGGAGTCGGCCAGACGCTGTACTTCGCCTACGAAGACCCGGCGCATGGGGTCGAGCTGTGGAAGAGCGACGGCACGCCGGCGGGCACAGGCCTCGTCCGTGACTTGGCGCCGGGACCGAAGAGCTCGTGGCCGATGAGTCTGCAACGCGCCGGTACACGCCTCGTCTTCATCGTCGGTCTGGAGCCGGCAGGATTCGCGCCCGCGACCTCCATCGAACCCGGAATCTGGTCGACCGATGGGGCCTCCGAAGGAACGGTCCTGCTCCAGGCGGGAACCATCCACCCCTACGGCTCAACCGTCGCAGGGGACGAGGTCTACTTCGTTGCCCGGAACGCGCTGTGGAGCACCGACGGCACGCCTGCCGGCACGCGGCGGATCCAGGCCCTCGCCCTGACGCCGAACCCGCTGTGCACCTCCCTCGGAGGCGACGTTTTCGTGGCCACCAGCCGGGGACTGTTCAAGCTGGATCGGCGCAACGGGGATCTTCGGGCCGGGCAGCCGTCACTCCGGCTCGTCGCGTCCCTCCCCGAGCTCTGCCCAAGCAGAGTCGTCACCACCGCGAGCCTGGTGTACGTCACCGCTCATCAGCTCGAGGGCTCCGAGCTGTGGCGCAGCGATGGTACGGCGAACGGAACCCGGCTCCTCCGGAACTTCCCTCCAGGCGGCCCCGGCGAGTTGATTACGATGGGCGGGCGCGCCTTCTTCGGCGCCTCCACCCCAGCGAGCGGCCACGAGCTGTGGACGACGAGCGGCACTGCCGAGAGCACGACGCTGGTGGCCGACGTGCTGCCGGGTCCGGAGTCGGGCATGGAGGAGCATGCGACGGTGTTGGGGGAGAGGCTTCTCTTCACGAGCACTACCGGTCTGTGGACGAGCGATGGCACGGCAGCCGGGACCGTGCGCATCCACACGGGATTCCACAACGCCGACTTCGCGGTCCTCGCCGGGACGGCATACTGGTTGCGAACCGAGCTGTCGCTACGCTGAGTGAGCCGATATACACTCCTCCCCCAATGCCCAGACGCACCGATCTCCGCTCCATCCTCGTCCTCGGCTCGGGACCGATCGTCATCGGCCAGGCGTGCGAGTTCGACTACTCGGGCACCCAGGCCTGCCGCGTGCTGCGGCGCGAAGGCTACCGGGTGGTGCTGGTCAACTCCAACCCGGCGACCATCATGACCGACCCGGAGTTCGCGGACGCGACCTACGTCGAGCCGCTGGTGCCGGAGGTCGTCGAGAAGATTCTCGAACGGGAGCGCCCGGACGCCCTGCTGCCCACGGTCGGCGGCCAGACGGGGATCAACCTCACCATCGCTCTCGACGAGCGGGGAGCGCTGGCGCGCTACGGCGTCGAAGTGCTGGGCGCCGGCATCGGCGCGCTGCAACTGGGCGAGGACCGGCTGCTCTTCAAGCAGGCGATGGAGGAGGTGGGGCTCAAGGTCCCGAAGAGCGGCTACGCCGGCAGCCTGGAGGAGGCGCGGGAGATGGTGGCCGACGTCGGCTACCCGGTCATCGTCCGACCCAGCTTCACGCTCGGCGGCGAGGGCGGCGGCGTGGCCTACAACCGCGACGAGCTGGAGGAGGTGGTGGCGGCGGCGCTGCAGGCGAGCCCGGCGCACCGCGTGCTCATCGAGCAGTCCGTCCTCGGCTGGAAGGAGTTCGAGCTGGAGGTGATGCGCGACACGGCGGACAACGCCATCGTCGTCTGCTCGGTCGAGAACTTCGACGCCATGGGCGTCCACACCGGCGACTCGATCACCGTCGCGCCGCAGATGACCCTGTCGGATCGCCAGTACCAGGCGATGCGCAACGAGGCGAAGGCGGTCATCCGCAAAGTGGGAGTCGACACCGGCGGATCGAACATCCAGTTCGCGGTCGAGCCCAGGACCGGCCGGCGCGTCGTGATCGAGATGAACCCCCGGGTCTCGCGCTCCTCGGCGCTCGCCTCCAAGGCAACCGGGTTCCCGATCGCGAAGATCGCTGCGCTCCTCGCGGTCGGCTTCACGCTCGACGAGATCCCCAACGACATCACCAAGAAGACTCCCGCGTGCTTCGAGCCGTCGCTCGACTACGTCGTCGTCAAGGTGCCTCGCTGGGCCTTCGAGAAGTTCCCGAAGGCTGACCCGACCTTGACGATCCAGATGAAATCGGTCGGGGAAGCGATGGCGATCGGGCGGACGTTCTCCGAAGCGCTTGGCAAGGCGATCCGGTCACTCGAGATCGGGCGCGACGGCCTGGACGATGGGCGCGGCCCGCTCACGCGCGAGGACCTTCTGGCCAAGCTCGAGGTGCCGACCTGGGAGCGGATCTTCCACCTGCGGCGCGCATTTCTCTCCGGTATGAGCGTCGAGGAGGTGGCGGACCGGACGCGGATCGATCCCTGGTTCCTGGACGCGATCCGCAAGATGGTTCGCGAGGAAACGTGCCTCTCCGGCAAGTCGGCCGACGCGCTCTCGCGCGAGGAGCTTCGGAGGTTGAAGCGCGCAGGGCTCTCCGACGCGGCGATCGGCCGCGCGATGGGTTGCGGCGAGACCGTCGTTCGCGCTCTCCGCCAAAAGCTGGGGGTCGCGCCGGTTTTCAAGACGATCGACACGTGCGCAGCCGAGTTCGAAGCCTACACGCCGTACTACTACTCGACCTACGAGGACGAGAACGAGTCACTTCGGACGGATAAGGCGAAGGTCGTGATCCTCGGAGGCGGACCGAACCGGATCGGTCAGGGGATCGAGTTCGATTACTGCTGCGTGCATGCCTGCTATGCGCTCGCCGAGGCCGGGTACGAGACCATCATGATCAACTGCAACCCGGAGACGGTCTCGACCGACTACGACACGTCCGACCGCCTCTACTTCGAGCCGCTGACCTTCGAGGACGTCGCCGAGAT
>DASYTJ010000092.1:0-14080 GCA_036002325.1 Thermoanaerobaculia bacterium
ACCAAGCGGACTCCCGTCTGCGTGGGGACACCTTCGATCGCAATATCGTCTATCAGGTTGCGGTCCCAGAGCTGCTTGAGGCTGCGGTTGAGGGCCTCCTCGTCCAGCGGCTGGCCGGTCTCGAGGCCGAGGTAGTAGAGCAGCGTGTCCTCGGGGAGGGCCTTCAGCCCCCTGAGCTCGATCGACTCGATGGTGCGGCCGTCGACGGCCTGAGGCGCCTGAGCTTGGGGATCCTGGGCGCGGGCGGGAATGCCACCGGAGAGCACCAGGGGAAGCAGCAGCGCCGCCAGCAGGCGGCGTGTGATCTTCCACCGGCGCGATCCGCGCCGGAGCGTAACGGGATTGAGCATCGCCTCGTCCTTTCCTGATCGCGACGGCGCGGGCTGTTCAATCCCTCACATCCCGTGCCAACCGAGCGGTCATCGGAAATGTCGCGACGAAGGCGTTCAGAACCTATGAGTTATGCCGTCGGCCGCGGCACACTTGGAGAGAGCCTGGTGTTGAGTAAACCGAACAGATGTATGGAAGCACGCCGGCGCGCTTTACATCCCTTACAAATCCTTTTCGTTTCCCTGAAGACTCGCCTCCTTTTCGGCCCTAGCCTGCCGTAGCAAGGAGATATCAGGCGATGCTACGTAAACGACGGGGCGAATCAATTTTCTGGCTGCTCGTGCTGGCGGTGCTCGCACCTGCTGTCGCCGCCGAAAGCGCCGCGCCGCAGCGGCCCAACCTGCAAGGAAAATGGAAGCTGAACGAGGATCTGACGGCGCGTATGCGGGAGGAAGATCGGCCGCGCGGCGGCATGGGAGGCTTTCACGGTGGCATGGGCCGGGGTCCCGGCGGCGGACGCGGTGGTGGTTTTCCCGGAGGAGGAATGGGTGACCACGGCCAAGGCCGGCACCGCGAAGGAGCGCCGCCGTCGCTCGCGGCCCTCGACGAGTTGACGATCGTTCAGGCTGACGGGCAGGTGACCATCACCGATAAGGAGGGTCGCTCTCGCGTCCTAAAAACCGACGGCTCCAAAGTTCGCGACGAGAAGGCACCCGGGGGACCTGTAGAGCTCCGCGCGAATTGGGAGAGGGACGGCACCCTCACCGTCAGGATCAAGCCTGATGAGGGTGCGAAGCGGACGGAGTCCTACATCGTCTCCAACGACGGCAAGCACCTCTACGTCACGCTCACCCTCGAAGGCGGCCCCCGGGAATTCAAGATCCGGCAGGCCTATGACCCGATGGTGGAGGAGAAACCGCCGTCGTAGGGGCGCAGCATGCCGCGCCCCTGGCGGTCACCGCCGGCGGCGCGTCTTGAGAGCCGTGCTGACCGTTCCGTTGCCGTCGGTCGCCTGCGCGAAGTAGGGCTCCCAAGCGGCGCGGATGCGGTCGACCTTGGCGATGCCGTCCGCGGACGGGCCGGGGTCGGCCGGAGCGACGAGGACGAAAGCCATATTGAAGGTATGGGGCGCCTTATTCGCCGCCGGCACGCGCTGCCCTTCGGCGGCGATGATCCGGTCGATCGTCACGTCTGCGCGGCGTCCCTGGAGGAGGTGGCCGATCTCGGGCGCCGCTGCTCGGTTGGCGTTGCAACCGTCGATGTAATAGAACGGCGGCACATCGGAGGCGGGGATCAGCCCCATGGCGTACTGGTCGAGCGGGCTGTAGCGCTGGGTGGCGGCAATGGTCATGAAGTGGTCGCCGCCCTCTTCGCGGATCTCGTTGCCTTCCATATCGGAAGCCAGGGTGTTGTGGCAAAAGCTCCAGTGCGCCAGGTCGCGGCCGAGCAGGGCGTCGTTCGGCTGGCCGTTGTCATCGAGGAAGTGGAGAAACGCCAGCCACCGGTGGCCGGTCTCCTGGCCCAGCAGGGCGAGGGTGTTGTTGGTGCCGAGGAAAACCGTCTCCGGATCGTCCGGGTAGCGCGCCAGCGTGCCCATCTGCACGAAGCTGCGGAGGCGTCCCTTGCTGCCGGCCGCGACGCTCGCATCGTAGACCTCGACGCCGATCCCCTTGATCTCATTCTTGACCGTGATCTCGAAGGCGAAGGCGCTGCCGAGGCTCTGGGGAAAGTCGAGGAAGACGACCAGGTGGTCGTAGTCGTCGGCAAACTCGCGGAAGAACGCCTGCGCGATCGCCAGGTTGTCGACGGCGCGCTCGGTGGCGAAGCGCTCGGCGACCGCCGTCTTGATGGCGCCGGTAGGCAGGTTGGCGGTGTAATCGAGAAGCTGCACCTGGCCGCCGCCGCCGGGCGCCAGTCCCACGACTCCCACCAAGGAGTCGAGCCTGCCGAACGCGAAGGCGATCCGCCCGTCGGCGTTCAAGACGACCTGAAACGTGTTGCGGTTGTTCGTCCCGAACGTCGGCACGTCGAGCCAGGAGACGACGATCTTCGTCTTACTCGTCAGCACGTAGACGCCGCCCTCGCCGCTCGCCGCCTCCGGGTTGAGGTCGGCAAAGAGCGGCGCGACGCGCGGCGGACCGCCGAGCAGGCGGAACAGGCTTCTCTCGGTCGACGCGGCGTCGGCCGCGTTGAACGTGAGATTGCCGTCCGAATGGACGAACATCTTGGTGTAGACCTTGTTGTAGAAGCGGAACTTGAACCCCTTCGGGAACTGCACCAGCCGGCTGTCGTCGTCGCCCAGGGGGATCTTGTCGCCGAGCTCCGCGGAGACGCCGTCCGCTGACGGGGAGACTACATAGCCACCCTTCTTCTGCGGCACGTACTGCACACCGAGCTCGTCGAGGTCGAGCTGATTGGGCTGCACGATGATGGAGCCGTCATCGACCAGCACCGCGACGTCGCCCACCTTGACCGCCTCCGGGAAGGTGCGCAGCGCCTTCTCCTCCGCCCGCTGCCGGTCCAGGCGGCGCTGGTGATCCCGGTGAGCCGCCAGCTCGACCGCGAGCCCCGAGCGCTGGGTACCGCACCAGGGGTGCCCGGGAACGGTCGCCGCGCCGGCCGATCCGGCGAGGAGCAGAAACAGGATGGAGAGGAGCAACGAACCGCGGCAGCTTCGCAACATTAGAACCCCCGAGATGTCAGACTCTCATAAGCATAGCAGGAAACCGCAGACCGGTCTCAGCGGCCCAGCAGCCGAACCAGCCCGAGGCTCATCCCCGGCAGATAAGTGATCAGCAGCACGCCGGCGCCCAGGATGATGAGAAACGGCACGACGTGCCGGTACAGCTCCGGCAGCCGCTTGCCGAACCGCGACGACGAAAGGAAGAGGTTCAGGCCCACCGGCGGAAAGAGGAAGCCGAGCTCCAGGTTGGCCAGAAAGATGATCCCGAGATGGATCGGATCGACGCCGAAGGCGACCCCCAGCGGCACGACGAGCGGCGCCAGGACGATGATCGCCGAATAGATCTCCAGCACGCTTCCCAGCACGAGAAGAATCAGGTTGAGCGCCAGCAGGAAGACGAGCCGTGAGCTCACGTGGGTCTGCACCCATGACAGGAGCAGGTCCGGAATCTGCGCGTCGACGAGGTAGCTGGTCAGCCCCAGGGCCGAGGCGAGAAGGATGAGGACCGCCCCCGTCAGCACGGTGGACTTGACCAGAGCCTGCGGCAGCCCGCGCCGAGGGTGGAGGTCGCGCGTCAACAGCCACTCGACGAGGATGGCGTAGAGCAGCGCGGCGGCCGCGGTCTCGACCAGGCTGGTGAGGCCGGAGAGAAACAGCGCCACGACGACGACCGGCAGGAGCAGCTCCCATTTCGCCTCCCACGCCGAGCGGCCGAGCTCCCGCCAGGCGAAGCGCTGGCGCGGCGCACGGGTTCTCACACCTATCCAGACGCCGTACAGGGCGACGAGCACGACGAGCAGCAGACCGGGCAACAGACCGGCCAGGTAGAGCTGGTCGGCCGGGGCGTTCATCTCGCGGCTGCCGGCCACGACGCTGTAGAGGATCACCGGCAGGCTCGGCGGGAAAAGAAGGCCGAGGCTGCCGGCGGCGGTGACGAGGCCGAGCGAGAAGCCCTCGCTGTAGCCCTCCTCGCGCAGCATGGGATAGACCAGGCCGCCGAGGGCGATGATCGTCACCCCCGAACCGCCGGTGAAGGTAGTGAACATCGCGCACACCGCGGCGACCATCACCGCGACACCCCCCGGCATCCAGCCGAAAAGCGCGCGGAAGAAGCGCACCAGGCGAGAGGAGGCCCGGCTCTCCGCCAGGACATAGCCGCAGGCCGTCAGCAGCGGGATTGCCGGCAGCGTAGGCGACGCGATGAGGCGGTAGATCTCGGCCGGAACCGCCGACACCGGGACGCCGTCCTTGAAGAACAGCACCAGCGCCACGCCGCCCATGGCGGCGAACACCGGTGCTCCCAGAAGGGCCGCGGCAATGACCAGGAGCGCCAGCGGCCAGGCGAGCGACGAGGCGTGATCGCCGAGCGTCCCCAGCGCGAAGACGCCGCCCGCTACGGCTACCGCGATCAGCCGGCCCCACCAGCTCTCGGCCGCCCGCCAGGCCAGACGCAGGGAGATGAGCGCCAGCGCCGCCGGCATGACGCACTCGGAGGCCCACTGCGGAATGCCGCCGGGAAGGATCTTGCCCTCCTCGCGGTCGGCCAGAACCACCTGCCAGGCGCCATAGGCGAGCACCGCCGCGACGGCGGCGGCGACACTCGCCGCGAAGTGGGCCGCGGCGCGGCGCGCGTGACCCTCCCCCAACAGCTCGGCCGTCGACAGCGTCAGGTGCGCACCCTCGCGCGTGGCGAGCAGGCCACCCAGGAAGGCGATCCAGAGCGTGAGCTGCTGGAGGTAGGGAGCGCCACCGGGCACGTGAAAGCCGCCGAGCGGCCGCCCCACGACATCGATCAGGGGAAGGAGCATCGCGGCGAGCAGCGCCGTGGCCACGACCCCGTTCTCGGCTCCGTGCGGGAGGCGCCTGAGCGCGGCGGCGCTCACTGCGGCGAAGGTGCCTTGTGGGCGGCGCGCCAGCCGTCCCGGGCGTGGAGCGCCGCGTCGAAAGCGTCGGCCGGCACGATCGTGCCGCGCACTTTCGGATACAGGCTCTCGGTCAATTGCTGCCACTGCCGGCGCGCGGCGGCGTCCACCGGCACCACGGTCAGTCCCCGCTTCTTCATCGCCTCGATATCGCGGGCCGCGCCGGTCTTGATCTCTTCGCGCAGGCGCCGGCCCGCCTTCTCGGCGGCGGCCCGCAGCTTCCCTTGTGCGTCCGCGGGGATCTTCTCCCAGGCGTCCTTGGTGATGACCACGGCGCCCAGGAGCATCTGCCAATCGAGGTCCGTCATGTACTTGGCATGATTGTAGTACTGCGCGATGAGCGCCACCCCCGGCGGAGCACCGAACGCCTGCACCAGACCGGTCTGCAGCGCCGTCGCCAACTCGGTCGAGGGCAGCGGCACCGGGTTGAAGCGCGCTGCTTTGAGCAGCTCGATGGCTTGCGGATCCCCCGCCCAGCTGAAGAGCTTCAGCGCACGCAGGTCGTCGGGTTTCGCCACCGGCTTCTGGCTGAAGTAGCGCACCCAGCCGCCGTCCGCCCAGGCAAGGACAATGAAGCCTTTGGACTGGAGCTTCGACTCCAGGCTGGGGCGCAGCTTCTCCAGCACGCCATAGACCTCGTCGTAGGAGTCGTACATCAGCGGCACACCGAGGGCGAAAACCGACTTGTCGATCTCCGCGAGCCCCACCGCGGTCAGCACGCCGGCGTTGAGCGTCCCGAGCCGCATCTTGCGCACCACGTCGGGATCGTCGCCGGCGACGCCCCCTGGATAGAGGCGGACGGTCACCTTGCCGCCGGAGGCGGTCTTCCACTCCTCCCCCATCTCCTGCAGGATGCGGTGCCACGAGGATCCCTGCGGGACGAGAGTTGCCATCTTCACCGTCACCGCCTGCGCGCCGGCGACGGAGCTCCAGAACAGCGAGAGCGCCAAAGATAGGACGCCCTTCTTCACCAGTCGCATTCTCCACATGACGTCAACTACCTCTCTGTACGCGGTCATTCGATGAACAGATCGTCCTTGCGCGAAAGCAGCCAACGCGCCCGCCGCTGCGCGATCAGATTGGCGAGACGCTGCTCGGGGGCGGCATCGGGATCGATGGCCAGGGCTGCTTCAAGCAGGCGCTCGAACTCGGCGCGGTCCTGGGCAGCCACGGCGACCGACTCGGCGAAGCTCACGAGCGGTCCCGCCCGCCTGCCCTGTGCCAGGGCCAGGGCGCGGTCGAGGTGCTCGCGCGCCCTGGCGGCCGAGCCGCCCACGGATCGCCGGGAGCCCTCGTAGACGATGAAGAAATCGTGCAGCGCTCCCAGCGCGTATCCCTCGTCCAGCGCCAGAGCGCGGCGCATCATGCCTTCGACGGCCGCGAGGTCGGCGGCGAGCTCCGCATCCTCCTTGGCGAGCGCTATGGCCGCCCCCCAGGCGTTGGCGGTCCAGTAGAGCGCCGGCACGTGCTCTTTCTTCAGATCGGCAAGAGCCTTCTCCGCCGCCGCGGGATCGGCCTGCAACCGGGCGCGCAGGCCGGGAAAGTCGACCTCGAGCGCGCGCCAGCCATAGCCCAGGGCCCGCACATAGAGACGCCGCGCTCTGGCCCGCAGCTCGGTGGCCCGCGCGAGGTCGCTCGCCTCCACGAAATCCGCGTCCTGCTGCACGAAGGCATAGGCGTACTGCGTGAAGCCGCTCGCCGCGGCGACCAGCAGCTTGGGATTGTTCGGGTCTTTGGCGAGCAGCGCCTCGATCGTCTTGAGGCCGAAGGGCAGGGCCTCGCGCACCAACTCGGGATCGTCGTCGGAGGCGTAGACGTCGGCCCCGCCGGCCAGGGCGTTGGCGATGGATCGGATCGCCAGGCGCCGTGCCGAACAGCCGGCCAGCGCGAGAGCGACGGCGCAGAGAACCGCGCCGCGCCAGGTTCGGGTCCACCCTCCGGAGGCGTCCTTCACGAGCGCAATTATGTCAAAACCCGATGCTCCCAACGAATGGGCCTGCTCCGGCATAGTAGAATTCCCCACATTCAATCGGGAGGGATATCATGGCCATGAGCCTGCGGGACACGCCGGGGTCCGTTCGCGTCAACTACGCCGTCTGCTTCTCCGATTCCAAGGGTCAGCCCAAGAGCTCGGTCGAGAAGGCCCAGACCAAGCTCCTGGCGCTCGCCACACCGCTCCTGCAGCCGATCCTGGAGACGGACGAAGAAATCCTCTACGCCGCCGAGTCCATCACACCCTTTTCGGTGCTCGAGTGGCTGACGACGGGCTGGATCATCACCACCGTCAAGCGCTCTCTCCTGGTCGTTACCAATCATCGTCTCCTGCACCTGCCGGTGAAGCCGAACCTGCGCCCCAGAGGATCGGTCTCGGAGATTCGCTATGGCGACGCCTCGAGCCTGGCGGTGACGGGCGTGCTGAACAAGAAGCTCGTGGTCAGTTATCGCGATGGCCGGACGGAGGCCTTCACGATCGTGCGGCGGGAACCCGCAGCGAAGCTGAGCGCCTTGCTCCCTGAGATCAGCCGGAGCGCCGCCATGTCCGCCGAGCCGGGGCGCCACTTCCTCTGTCCGCGCTGCGCGCGGCGCCTGCAGCCGGCGATCGAACAATGTCCCGCGTGCGGCCAGGCGTTCAAGAACCGCCGGCGTGCCGTGTTCTGGTCGCTGATCGCGCCGGGAGGCGGTTACTTCTATACGGGTCATCCCGTCCTGGGCCTCATGGATGCCGGCGCGGAGACGGTTCTGCTCATCGGCTTGATCTTCAGCATCGTCAGCGGTCTGGGCGGTGAAGCGGACGCCTGGCCCGTGGCGTTGATCGTCGGCGTGGTCCTGGCCATCGAAAAGCTGCTGACGATCTTTCACGCGAGCCACTACGTCGCCGAGTTCCTGCCCGCGAGCAGCTCCGCCGGATAGAATCGACCCTACGCTCTTCGGCGCCAGGCGGCGGAGCGGAGAACGCATGCATACCGTGAAGAACGTGGTCGGCCGGCTGGTGGAGGTCAGGGTGGCGAGCCCCCTCTCCCTCGCCCGCGCGCCGGAGGAGCTCAAGACGTTCCTCGGCGAGATCCTGACGCCGCTCGAGCGCTCCCGGCTGGCCGAGTTCCTCGACGAGCCCCGCGGCGCTCCATGAGCGATCTCACCGGTCGTGTCGCGCTGGTCACCGGAGCCGCCCGCGGCCTCGGGCGCGCCGCGGCCGAGCGGTTGCTGGCGAACGGTGCCCAGGTGGCGCTCAACGTCCACCGCCCCGAGCAGGCGGAGGCGGTCTCGGCCGCGCTCGGCGCAGAAGTCCCGGTGCTGCCCGGCGATATCGCCGACGGGGAGACGGTTCGCGCTCTGATCGCCGCCGCCCTCGACCGCTTCGGCCGGCTGGACATCCTGGTGAACAACGCCGCCGCGGCCTACTCGACGCGCTTCGAGCAGATCTCCGAGGAGGAGTGGCGGCGGGCCCTCGACGTCAACCTCACGGCGGCCTTCCTCTGCATCCAGGCCGCGGTTCCGGCGATGAAGGCGCGGGGTTTCGGCCGCGTGATCAACCTCTCCTCCACCGCCGGTAAGAGCGTGAGCACGCTGGGGGGCGCCCATTACACAGCGTCCAAAGCGGGCCTGCTCGGCCTCACCCGCGCCGCGGCGAAGGAGCTCGGGCCTTACGGCATCACGGTCAACGCGGTCTGCCCCGGCCTCATCGACACCGAGCTGACGCGCGAGCACGCGACGGGCGCAGAACTGGAAACCTACACCCGCTCCTTCCCCATCCGGCGCCTCGGTACCGCGTCCGAGGTCGCCGACCTGATCTGCTTTCTGGCTTCCGAGGAGGCCGGCTATATCACCGGCGCGTCGCTCGACATCAACGGCGGCGACTTGATGATCTGACGCCTACTCGAAGCTCTCCAGGATCGCCAGCACCGAGTCGATGTCGGACGGCGTGTGGTCCGCCGAGACCTGGAAGCGGATCGACTCGTCGCCGCGCGGTACCACCGGGTACTTGAGGCCGGTGGCGAGAACGCCGTTGCGCCGCAGGTGGGCCACCAGCGCCGTGGTCTTCGCCGTGTCGCGCACCATGAGCGGCACCACCGGGTGCTCGCCGGGAATGGTCTCGAAGCCGAGCCGGATGAGCCCGCTCTCGAAGCGAACGGTCATCGCACGCAGGTGCTCGAGACGCCGCAGCCCCTCGGGGCTGTCGAGGATCTCCACCGCCCGCAGCGCGGCGGCGCACTCGCCGACGGTGATCGGGTTCGAGTAGATGTAGGTCGGCGAGGTCTCGCGCAGAAAATCGGTGAGCACCCGGCGGCCGGTCACGTAACCGCCGTTGACCCCCAGCGCCTTGCCGAGCGTGGCGACCAGGATGTCGACCGCGCCGCTGCCGGTGTGCTCCTCCGTCCCTCGCCCCGTCTTGCCGAAGGCGCCGACGCCGTGCGAGTCGTCGACGAGCAGCACGACGTTCTCCGGGAACTGCTCGTCGAACCGCCGGCAGATGGCGACGATCTCCGGCAGCGGCGCGTTGTCACCCCGCATGCTGAAGATGCCGTCGGTGACCACCAGGGCGCGGCGGCAGGTGCCGGCGACGGCGGCGAGCTTGGCCTCCAGGTCCGCCATGTCGAGGTGGCGGTAGATCTGCTTCTCCTTCGGCCGCGCCAGGCGCATGGCGTTGATGATGCAGTTGTGGTTCAGCTCGTCGCTGACCAGCGCCGTCTCGGGAGTGATCAAGGGGACGATCACCCCCAGCACCGCCGCGTAGGCGGAGCTGAAGATCATCGCCGACTCGCGGCCGTGAAAAGCGGCCAGCCGCGCTTCCAGATCCACGTGGGCCTCATAGGTGCCGCTGATGAAGCGCACGGCGCCGGGGCCGACGCCGAACGAGTGGCTCGCCCGCTCCTCCGCCTGGATGAGCTCGGGATGGAGAGCGAGACCCAAGTAGTTGTTGGAGTTCATTTTGAGGAAGGGCGTGTCCCCCTCGCCGGCGAGGAGGTAGCGCGGGCCGCGCTCGCCCTCGGCGGGCAGCACGCGAGTGATCACCGTCTCGGCGCCTTTCAGCGTGCCGCGTTCCCGCAGCGCACCGAGCTCCGAAGACAGGGCGGAGTAAAAACGGTCAACGGACATCGAGCTGCTCCTCCACGACCAGTTTCTTCTCGAGGTTTTCCAGCATGTCACGGACCAGGTCCGGGAGATCGTACTGCGGATCCCAGCCCCACTCCTGGCGGGCGGCGCTGTCGTCGAGGGAGTGCGGCCAGGAATCGGCGATCGCCTGGCGCACCGGATCGATCCGGTAGTCGATGACGAAGCCCGGGATGTGCTTGCGGATCTCTTCCGCCAGGATCTCGGGGGTGAAGTTCATCGCCGTGACGTTGAAGGCGTTGCGGTGCACCAGCCGCGCGGGGTCGGCCTCCATGACGTCGACGGCCGCCTTGACCGCGTCCGGCATGTACATCATGTCGAGCCGGGTGCCCGGCTTGAGGAAGCAGGTGTAGTGCTTGTGGCGGATCGCCTCGTAGAAGATCTCCACCGCATAGTCTGTAGTGCCGCCGCCCGGAGGCGCGCCATGGGAGATGATGCCGGGGAAGCGGACGCCGCGGGTGTCGACGCCGAAGCGGTGGAAGTAGTAATCGCAGAGCAGCTCACCGGTCACCTTCGTCACGCCGTAGATGGTCGTCGGCCGCTGGATCGTGTCCTGCGGCGTCTGGTCGCGCGGCGTGCCGGGGCCGAAGGCACCGATCGAGCTGGGCACGAAGACCGCGCAGTGGTTCTCGCGGGCAACCTCCAGAATCCGGTAAAGGCTGCCCAGGTTGACGTCCCACGCCACTTGCGGCTTGCTCTCGCCGATGGCGGACAGCAGGGCCACCAGGTGGTAGATGGTGCGGACGTCGTTGCGCCGCACCACTTCCTGGATCTGGCGCTGATTCGTGCAGTCGACGAACTCGAACGGCCCGTCGGTTTTCAAGAGCTGCTCGCGCGACATCATACGGATGTCGGAGGCGACCACCTGGTCGGCGCCGTAGCGCTTCCGCAGCTCGGGTACCAGCTCGGAGCCGATCTGGCCGAGGGCTCCCGTAACGAGGATCTTGGTTTCCATCTTCCTCACGCGCGGCGTGCAGGCCGCTAATAAAACGTTGACCGGGGAACGGCGCGGGTGCGGCGCCGGCAGACGGGGGAGATGTTATGCGCCCGGGCGGCAGGGGGACAAGGGGGCGAGCCGGCCTTGCCCCCGAAGCCCCGCCCTTGGAATCAGTAGAACTCTCCTCCGATTGGAGCTCCGTAGCTGTCGTACTCTTGGTGAAGCACGCCAAGGAAGTTGCCGTAGACGTCGTAATTCGACCAGGCCACCATGAAACCGCCTCCACCCAGGACTCTCAAGGTGGAGAGGATCTGGTCGCCGCTCGTGGTGGTGTTCACTCGGTTTCACCGCCCAGCGGCACGCCCTGATAGTTGAAACGCTGCAGGTAAGCTCATAGCCCATCGAGATTGCCGCTCAAGGGGAGGTCACCGGCCATAGCATTCAGCATGAGATCCAATTCCGCCGCTCCGTCGTGGTTGAGATCACAGAGAAGGTGATTCCCGCGCAGCACGCAGGGATCGTCCCGCCCGTCGCCATCCAGATCGCCAAGCGCCGGGAGGTCGCCAGCCTCTCCGAAGGCGATGGTGACCTCGGCAGCGCCGCCGTCATGAGCGGTATCGCCAAAGAAGGTTCCGTTTCTGTAGACGCAGGGATCATCTCTGCCGTCGCCGTCCAGGTCGCCGAGCAGAGGGATGTCGGAAGCCAGGCCGAAAACGATTGCGGTCTCCGCCCGGTCGCCATCGTGCGCCGAGTCGCAGAGGACTCGGCGCTTGCGGCGCACACAGGGCTCGGCCTTACCATCGCCATCGAGATCGCCCATTAAGGCGGTATCCCCAGGAAGGCCGAATTTCACGATCTCCTCTGCCGGCGCTCCGCGGTGATCGAGGTCGCAGCGGAACCGGTTGCCGAAACGGGCGCAGAGGTCCTCGCGGTCATCGCCGTCGAAGTCACCCATCAGGGTTGTCTCCCCGGGCCGGCCTCCAAAGACGGTCTCGACCTCCGCCTCCCCTCCCGTGCGGCCGGTATCGCACAAAATCCGGCCGCCACGGACGAGGCAGGGCTCGTCCCCTGGCGACGCGGAGAAGCGCTGAGCAAAGACTCCCAGGCTGAAGATTTCATCTTCGCCCCCCCAAATAACCGTGAAGGTGCCGTTGGGGCTGAAGGCTACGTGTGAATCGCCCTGCTCCCCTTCTGTGGTGGTATTGACGGTAAATGCTTTTCCGACGGGAGTACCATCATGTCGGAAGAGTTGCCCTTCGATATCCCAATATCGGCTGCTATTGGGATCGAAGCTTTGCCAGACAACGATGAAATTACCGAGGCGGTCCATTGCCACGCGAGGAAAAAGCTGGCCCGTGAGCGTCGTAGTATTGACGCGGAACTCTGATCCAATCTTCTCTCCGTCTGGACCAAACCGCTGAGCGTAAATCTCGCTGAAGGAGCCATTCTGCCCCTCGCTGAACCAGACGATGACGAAGTGTCCCACCAAATCTGAAGCGACATCAGGTGAAGCTTGATCGGCGGCCAGAGTAGTAGTATTGACTTTGAAGGATCTCCCTAACGCTTGACCAGTGCTTGAATAGCGCCGGGCCACGACATCGATGTCTGAGCCATCACCGCTCGGATCACTCCACCAAGTCACCACTACATTCCCCGTGCCGTCGGCCGCAACACCTGAGGGAGCCTGGGTACCAGCTGTGTCATCATTGATTTGGAAGATGTCCGTTACTGGATTACCAGCGCCATCCATGATTCGTCCAAAAGCACCGTAGTCACACCGCCCGCAGGCAGGATCGAATGGCCGATCCCCCTCGATCCAGATTGCGAAGAGCCCGCCCGTAGGCAAGCCGATGGCGCCCGTCCCAAAGGACTGAGTAGACCGGGGCTGGATCTCGAATTCATCGCCCATAGGACTACCTAAGACCCAGGAAAAACTACGGCCCCATAAGCCGCTGAAAACGTCATTTGGACCCCATGTGACAGTTAAGTTCTCACCTCGAGGGACCATCACGAATGGACGCGTAGCGCCGCTTTTAATCAGGTCTTCTCCGAGGACCTCACCCGAGGCAGAGTACCGCTTGAGATAGATCTCCGAGATTTCCTCAAAGGGACGAATGCTCTCCCAGACGATCGCCAGCCGGCCGGTCTCGTCGTAAGCGAGGGAAGCATCTATTTGGAAGCCGAGGGGGATACTGTTCACCCGGAACTCGGGGCCGATCGGGCTTTGCGCGCCTGAAGGGAGAGCCCACAGAGTGAGCAGAACGAGGTTCAGGATCGCCCTAACAAAGCGGATTTTCACGAAGTCCTCCTACAGCCTGTAGAGATTACTGATCAAAGGAGATGACCCACCTGTGGCGTTCAGCATGAGATCTAATCCCGCCGCTTCACGAGAGCGAAGGCCGCCTTTTTGACCTAGGATTCCGCTATTATGAATATTTTTATGACACCCCATTTTTCTTGGGATAGCCTCTTGAGGATCAGCACCTTTCCCTGTATATCGAAAGGGCCGCGGCCTATATTTGCATAGATAAGCGCAAGAGTTCCATCTTGGTTATACCCAGGAAGACTGAAGGAAACGAGAGCTGAAGCAGCGGGGAACTCCTTCCAGAGACGCGAGTAACCCTCGGCTCCTCCATTGGCGAAAAACCTATGAAGTTCGGTGCTGGAAATGAGTTGAACTCTTTCAAGCGAAGCGAGATTAAGGCTGACGTTCGCGCCATTTCTCTGCCGATAAGCAGCAATTAACCCAGGCAGTAGCGGCTCGACATCGGGGCCGGCAGCTCTCTTACCAATCAACCAGCCGAGTTCAAGCTTGGGAGAAGAGGTCTCCTTGCTTACCAGAACTGTATAGGCTGGCATTAGCGAATCGAGACTAGCGCGAAAAACTTTAAGATCAGATTCTTCCCTCTTACGAAACCGAGAGACCTGAACGCTGGCAGAACTGTGCGACTCAATGGGAGAACAACCCCAGACCAGCAAGATACCTAAAACTACACCACCACTTAGAGCTCTTATGTTTCGCATGGATTTGCTAGCGCCCAGGATCGAGTGGAACGCCCATGCCGCCTCCGTGGTGCCAATAGCAGACGTGTGCCCATT
>DASYTJ010000093.1:0-95746 GCA_036002325.1 Thermoanaerobaculia bacterium
AAGGCGCTATGCGATTGGTACAAGAAGCACCTCGGGATCGACGTTCAGCCCTGGGGTGGAGCAGCCTTCGACTGGACTGACTCCGAAGGCAACCCGACCAAGGGAACTACGGCCTGGTCGATCGGTCCAGCAGACGGCAAACAATTCGCTCCGAGCAAGTCGACCTTCATGGTCAACTATCGAGTCGAAGATCTGGCAGCACTTCTCAAAGCACTGCGCGAGGAAGGTTGCGACGTGCTCGAGAAGACCGACGACTCGGAGTACGGGAAATTCGGATGGGTCATGGATCCAGAGGGCAACAAAGTTGAGCTCTGGCAACCGCCACAAGGGCAATGAAGTTCGGTTACTCGCCAGGAGGACCGACGTCTAACCCCTATGAGGCCCCGGGTTGTGGACATCCCCAACAGCCTACCGCGTGGGTAGGCCTAGAGGGGGCCGGAGGCGATGCAAACTGGAGGTACAGATGAAACGGCTTGCCTTTCTCTCAATGCTCCTAGTGCTGATACCAGTTGGTGCCGTAGGTGCGGACCAGGAGACCGAGTCCCAGGCGGCTGAATCCACAGATCGTTTTGATATCATCACGCATAACTTTACGCGGGACGGTAACGAAGTTGAAGCGTTTATCAAGATCGGCCGGTTTACAGGCCAGACTTGGAAACTGGACGGGTCCATGGAGATGCGGTGGAAGGTGATTCCCGAACAGAAAGAGAGCGAAAAGCCGATGGCCGGCGGGGCGCCGCGCTACACTCTTTATTATCACGACTTCACGAAGGACGGCAAGGACTTGGAGATTCTCATTCGGTTCGATGGGCAGACGGGGAAGACCTGGCGTTGGTCCGATACCGAACCCGCATGGGTGATTGTGGACCAGGACAAATAGCCGGCGATGCGATAGTGCCGCGGCTTCTGCTTGCGCCGGGAAGGATCACCATGGACGACCGTTTAGAGCGAAATAAGAAGACTGCGATGGATTTCTACGATCTGATGTTCAACCAGTGCAAACCCGCGGAAGCAATCGAGAAGTACGTCGGGGACACCTACATTCAGCACAACCCGCAAGTGGCGGATGGCAGAGAGGCCTTCATCTCGTACTTCACCAGAATGGCCGACGAATACCCAGGGAAGCGAGTCCACTTCAAGAGAGCCTTTGCCGATGGGAACTACGTCATCTTGCACTGTCACCAGGAGTGGCCCGGCTACAAAGACCGGGACTGGGCAGGCATCGACATCTTCCGGTTCGACGACAACGGCCGAATCGTTGAGCACTGGGATGCGCTGCAAGTCGTCCCCGAGACCTCGGCTAATAACAACACCATGTTCTGAGCTATGCGGAGTAGAATGGCGCACGCCCGACGGCCTTGATCCAAACGTTCCCGAAGGCTATTGGTTCAGCTCCCTGCGCCCACAATCCCCAGAATCTCCCGCCCGTACGCCTTCACGATCGTCGGTCCGATTCCGGGAACGTTCAGCAGCTCCGCCTCGGTCCGCGGCCGGACGGCGGCTAAGGCGTGGACGGCGCGGTCGGTGAGGATGCGGAAGGCGGGCACGCGGCGGCGCTGGGCTTCGGCTCGGCGCCAGGTCTTGAGGGCTTCGACGACCTCGCGCGAGACCAGCTCGAGCGCGGCTTCCGGCATGAAGGTGTCCTGAACGGGTCGCGCGGCGAGGCGCTCGCGGATGGCCCGTCTCTCGCCCTTGTCCGGACGCTCCGCGCGCTGACGTTTCTTGCGCGTGCGGGGCATCTCTTCCGCCATCTCGATGCGCGCCAGGGCATCGGGGTCGCCGCGGTAACCCTCCGGCGTCAGGCTGGCGCGCTGGAAGTGGATCGTCCGGCCTTCCTTTTCGAATTCGTCCTGGGTGACTTTGACGAGGCCGGCGCGGGACATCGCTCCGAGAAGGCGCTCGAAGGAACGGCGGTCGGAAAGCTCTTCGGGACAGGTGTCGCGGTAGAGCTGGCCGGTAGTCTGGCCGTCGCGCCCGCGCAGAGAGAGGAGGATGCGCGACAAGAGATCCCTTTCCAGAGCGTTCAGCGGCCGGAAACGGCGGACTCCGCTCCTCTCCGGCACGCAGACGTCGCAGATGCCGCACGGCTCGCCTGAATCCTCCTGGTCGCCGAAGTGCCGCACCAGATGGAGCATGCGGCAGCCGTGGGACTCGGCGAAACGCACTATGTGATCGAGCTGCTCCAGTTTGAAGTCCCGCTGCGCCAGATAGGGAAGCTGCCAGCCGGCGGCGCCCACGGCGACGTTGCCGTCCGCGTCGATCAGCGCGCCGCCATGGATCCACAGCTTCTCGAGCGCCCGCTCGAACAGCTCCTCGTCCATTTCGAGGCGCCTGCGAATCTGCGAGTCCTTCTGGGCCTCGGTCTTGAGCGAGCGGTAGATGCGTTCCAGCTCCCGCACTTCCGGGTAATCGCGGGCATGGAACCACTCGTGGTTCTTGCGGTCCGCGAAGGAGTAGAGAAGGATGGCCCGCGAGGGCTCGCCGTCGCGGCCGGCGCGGCCGATCTCCTGGTAGTAGCCTTCGACGCTGCCGGGCAACCCGGTGTGGATGACCGTGCGCACGTTCGGCTTGTCGATGCCCATGCCGAAGGCGATGGTGGCGACGATCACCTCCACCTTTCCGGTGAGGAACGCCGCCTGTACGCGGTCGCGCGAGGTCGTGGTCATTCCCGCGTGATAGGCGGCGGCGGGGAAATCCTCCTGCAGCAGCTCGCCGAGAGCGTCCGCCTCTTTGCGGGTGGGAGCGTAGACGATGGCCGGCCGGCGCTCGCGCTCGGCGAGGATCTTGCGTACGGCGTCGCGGCGCTCGGAGGGCTTCATTTCCACGACTTCGACGGCGATGTTGGTGCGGCGGAAGCCGTGGATGAAGCGCTCGTTGCCGGCGAGACTGAGCTGCTGCGCGATGTCGTCCTGCACGCGCGGCGTGGCGGTGGCGGTCAGGGCGATGACCGGCGCCGGCCGCAGCAGAGGAATGCGCTGGCCGAGCAGACGGTAATCGGGCCGGAAGTCGTGACCCCATTGCGAGATGCAGTGGGCTTCGTCCACCGCGATGAGCGCCGGCGTGCGTTTGGCGAGCATCTCCGGGAAGCCGGGGACGGAGAGGCGCTCGGGGGCGATGAAGAGGTAGTCGAGCCGCCCCGCCAGATAGTCGACGCATACCTGGCGCGACGCCGACCGGTCGCGGCCGGAATGGATGCGCTCCGCCCGCAGCCCCAGCTCGCGCAGCTTCGCCACCTGGTCTTCCATGAGCGCGATGAGCGGCGAGACGACCAGCGTCGTGCCTCTCCGCGCGAGGCCCGGGAGCTGATAGCAGAGCGACTTGCCGGCGCCCGTGGGCATGACGAGAAGGACGTCCTTTCCCGCCACGACCGCCTTGCAGACCGCCTCCTGGTAGGGGCGGAAGGCGGAGAGGCGGAAGGTCGAGCGGAGGAGGTGGTCGAGGTCGGCGGCGCCGGCGGTCGGGGTCGGCGGCGCGGCGGTGAACGGCAACGTCGGCGCGGCCCTCTCGGTCCAGAGGCGTTCAGGCCGCGGAGAAGGCGTCCCCTTCGAGACCTCACCCCCTGGCCCCCTCTCCAGCGAAGCTGGAGAGGGGGAACGATGCGGTGCCGCGGCGCGCGATCGGAGCTCGGCAATTCCGTTCGTCCGTGTTCCCCCCTCTCCAGCTTCGCTGGAGAGGGGGCCAGGGGGTGAGGTCTCGAAGGGGATACCGCCGCGACCGGCGAGTCCGCCTGAACCGAGGCCATTCCCCACCACCCCCCGCACATACTCCTCGATCTCCTTCAGGAACGTCGCGAGGTCCGCCTGGCCGCGCTGGATGCGCTGGAGGCGGGCCTCCCATTCTCCGGTCATGGCCGGGCTCTTGACGTGGGGATGGACGATCTCGATGAGCCGGATCCCCTTCTCGGTCGCTTCCAGGGTCTTGCCGTTGCGCAGGATGTACTCGCGGCGCAGAAGGGTCTCGATGATCTCGGCCCGCGTGGCCGGCGTGCCGAGGCCGGAGTCCTTCATCGCTTCGGAGAGCTCCTTGTCGTCCAAGGTCTTGCCGGCGGTCTCCATGGCGGTCAGCAGCGTGGCCTCGGTGAAGCGGCGGGGCGGCCGGGTCTGCTTGGCCACTGCTTTGACGTCCAGAACCTCTTGCCGCTGTCCCTGCGTGAGGCCGGACGGCAGGGTCTGGTTCTCCTCGGGCGAAGCGGGCTCGGCCGCGTCGTCGTCCTTGGCCTTCTCCTTGTCTTTCTCCGGCCGCGAGTCCTTCTTCCTTTCGAGGTCGAGGACCTTCCAGCCCACCTGCTGCACGAGCGTGCCCGTGCTGTGGTAGCGATCGACGATCGGCTCGCCCACGCCGGAAGCCGGCGGATTGGAGACGGCGGTGATGACGGTCGTCACCGACCAGACGTGATCGTCGTGCCAGGTGGCGAGCAGGCGGCGGCAGATGAGGTCGTAGATCTTCGCCTCGTCGTCCGATAAGGAGACGGCCAGCGGCGAGGCCGGCGTCGGGATGATCGCGTGGTGATCCGTGACCTTCGAGTCGTCCACGAAGCGTTTGCCGAGCGGGCGCTCGCCGGTGTCCGGGGCCAGCTTGTCGCGGTAGGGCTCCCGGATCGCGCGCACGATCTTGTCGAGAGTGGCGGCGACGTCGGTCGAGAGGTGGCGGCTGTCGGTGCGCGGATAGCTGATGAGCTTCTTCTGCTCGTAGAGCGTCTGAGCGAGGCCCAGGGTCTTCTTGGCGCTGAAGCCGTAGAGACGGTTGGCGTGCCGCTGCAGCTCCGTCAGATCGTAGAGGAGCAACGGCGGCATCCGCTTGGTCTCGGCCCGCAGCGACTCGATGGCGGCCTGCCCGGTGCGGGCGCGCTGGACGATCCGCATGGCTTCTTCGAGATCGGAGCCTTCCTTGCCATCGGGGCCCTTCTTGATCCGCTTGGCCTCCGTCGTGGGCGTCTCGCCGCGGAACCAGGTGCCTTTGTAGCCGGGGCTCTGAGGCTCCGGCGCGAAGGTGGCGAGCACTTCAAGGTAGTCTTCCGGCACGAAGGCGCGGATCGCCAGCTCGCGCTCGACGACCATGGCGAGGGTGGGCGTCTGGACGCGCCCGACGGAGAGCTCCTCGTTGAAGTCGAGCGTATAGGCGCGGGAGAGGTTCATCCCCACCAGCCAATCGGCGCGGCTGCGCCCGCGCGCCGCGTCGGCCAGCGGATCGAGCTCGCTGCCGTCGCGGAGTCTGGCGAAGCCCTGGCGGATCGCCTCGGCGGTCAGGGAGGAGATCCACAGGCGCCGGAACGGCTTGCGGCAGCCGGCGGCCTCGTAGATGTAGCGGAAGATCAGCTCGCCTTCGCGGCCGGCGTCCGTGGCGCAGACGACGCTCTCGACGTCGGGAGCGTTGATCACTCTGGCGACCGCCTCGAACTGCGTCCGCGTCTCCTCGGAGACGACCAGCGGCCACTCGCGCGGCAGGATGGGAAGGTGGTCGCGCCGCCAGCGCCGCCACTCCGGATTGATCTCGTGCGGCTGCGCCAGCGTCACCAGATGGCCGATGGCCCAGGTGACGATGTAGCCGTTGCCGCGGAGGCAGCCGTCGCCCTTCTGGCTCGCGCCGAGGACGCGGGCGATGTCCCGGGCGACGGCGGGCTTTTCGGCAAGGACGGCGGTGGTGGCCGAGGACATCTCCGGCTGCGGGCTCACGGGTTGCGGCGAATCGTCCCCGATCTTACCGCACGCCGGGAATCAGCGCTCCGGGCGAAGCACCTCTCCCGGCCGCGCGCCG
The DNA here is from genome assembly GCA_036002325.1 of Thermoanaerobaculia bacterium. Taxonomy (GTDB): domain Bacteria; phylum Acidobacteriota; class Thermoanaerobaculia; order Multivoradales; family UBA5704; genus DATARR01. Next base: position 5,755 of record DASYTJ010000093.1, read on the forward strand.
GTGTGAGCGCCGCCGTCGATGACCGGCGCGCCGTTGACCAGCACGGTCGGAATGCCGCGGGCGAACAGCTGCGAGCGCTCGAAGGTGGCCTCGTCCTTCACCGCGGCCGGATCGAAAATGGTCAGGTCCGCCGCGTACCCCTCCTTGACCAGACCGCGCTTGCCGAGCTTGAAGTGCGCGGCGGGGAGCGAGGTCATCTTGCGCACGGCTTCCTCCAGGGAGATCGCCTTTTTCTCCCGCACATAGAGGCCGAGCACGCGGGCGTTGTTGCCGAATAAGCGGGGATGGCTCCGCCCGTCGAACGGCGTCGCGATGGAGCCGTCCGAGGCGACCGCCACCCGCGGATGGCGGAGGATCGTCGTCACGTCGTCTTCGGACATCAGGTGATAGATCATGAACCCTTCGCCGGCGCGCAGCATGCGGCGGGCCGCCTCCAACTGGGCATCCGGCGATCCGTCGCCGACGAGCTTCTCCGCCACCTGCTTCATCGACAGGCCGGCCAGGGTCGGATCGGGCGGATAAGCGGCGACGACGGCGAAAGAGAGATCCGAAAAGCCCCTTCCCGCCAGCGTCGCCTTCATGTCCGCCTTGATGCGCGCCCAGGTGGCCTCGTCGTCGAGGCGCTTGCGCACCTCATCCTGGCCTCCGGCCAGGGCCCAATCCGGAAAGCGGATCCCCAGATTGGACGCCGCGGCGGTGTAGACGTACTGGTCCGCCTCGACGTCGATGCCGCGGGCGCGCGCCGCGTCGATCATCTCCAGCGCCTTGGCGCTCGCGCCCCAGCGGCTCGGGCTGTCGATCTTGAGGTGCGAGACCTCCACCGGACAGCCGGCGCGCTCGCCGACGGCGAACGTCTCCTGGAGCGACTTCTCGATTTCCGTCCCCTCGTTGCGCATGTGCGAGGCGTAGAGCCCGCCGGCGCGGCAGGCCACGCGGGCCAGCTCGACGATCTCGCCGGGCTCGGCGTAGCTCCCCGGCACGTACTGGAGCCCGGTCGAGAGCCCCACGGCGCCGTCGGCCATGGCCTGCGCCACCATCGCCTTCATCTTCTCCAGCTCGGCGGGCGTCGACGCCCGCTGCTCTTTCCCCATCACCGCCTCGCGGACGGAGCCGTGGCCGATCAGGGTGGCGAAGTTGATGGAGGGACGGGCTTTGCGGATCTCGTCCAGCTCCTTGCCGATGTCCACGGGCGAGCTGCCGCAGTTGCCGGCGACGATCGTCGTCACTCCCATGCGCAGGAAGTTCTCCGCCCAGGGCAGCCGCGCGAGGTCGTCCGCGTGGGTGTGGACGTCGATGAACCCGGGCGCCACGACCAGGCCCGCGGCGTCGATCGTCCGCCTGGCGGCAGCGTCTCGCAGGTCTCCGATGCGGACGATCTTGCCGTCGTGAACGGCCACGTCCGCGCGGAACCCCGGCCTTCCCGAGCCGTCGACGACGGTGCCGTTGCGGATCAGCAGGTCGTAGCCGGGCGGCAGCGGCGACGCGCCGAGAGCGGCGGCCGCCATGAGCGCGAGGAAAGCCCTCACTCCCGCGCCTCCAGACCTGTCATTTCGGGGGAGAGGTGCCGAACTTCTCGGCATTGAACTCCCGGCTGCGGCCGCGGGCCACGGAGAGAGTCCGCCAGTGGTCCGAGGCGAAGTGCTTGGCGAGGAAGACGATCTGTCCGACATGGTAGCCATAGTGTGTGAGCTGGCGGTTGATCGCTTTGATTACGCTGTGCGGCTCCGCTCGGATGAGTACGGTCAGCGCCAGGTCCTCTTCCGAGAGGGCGGTCAGGGTCTGGAAGAGGCAGCGCCAGCCCTCCTCCCAGCAGTTCAGGAGGTCCTGCCGGGTCGTTCCTTCGGCCACCACGAACTCGGCGTCGCGGTTGCGGTCGGGCTTCTCGCCGTCCGAGGTGAGGAAGTCGGTCCACCGCGAGCGCATGTTTCCTGCCATGTGCTGGATGAGGACCGCCAGGCTGTTCGCCTCCGGGTCGAGGGCGAGGAAAAGGTCGTCGTCGCGAACCTGAGCCAGAGCCCGATCGGCCAGGCTCTTCAACTGCCGGAACTGGTCGTTGACGTCCTTTAGGTAGAGCTTCTCCGGAGATTCGTCCACGGGAGCCTCCAAAGAGGGCGCGCCGAACCTGGCGGCCGGGAGAAAGGGTATCACCGGTTATGCCCCGCTCGACCTCACCCCCTGGACCCCTCTCCCAAGGAGAGGGGTTGGGGTGAGGTCGAGCGGCCAGGCATGGGAAGGGGATATAATCCGCCGAGCTTCCGCGTCAATTCGATCTGGTAGAGGGGGATCTCCTCGTTGCGAACGCGTTTGTTGGATGACACCCAGTCCCGGAACCTCCTGGAGAATCAGGGGACCTTCCGCCTGATCGCCGACACCATGCAGGACGGCCTGGTGGTCATCGACCCCGGGCACCGCATCGTCTACGTCAACGACCGGATCCAGAGGATGCTGGGCTACAGCGCCGAGGAGATGGTCGGCCATCCGGTCACCGAGTTGCTCGACGAGGAGAACAAGGCCCGTTTCGAGCAGGAAGTGGGACGGCGCCAGTACGGCGAGAACCCGTCCTACGAGCTGGAGGTGACGGCCAAAGACGGCCGCCGGCTGACGACCGTGCAGTCGCCATGCGGGATCTTCGACCGCGACGGGCGGTTCCTCGGCTCCTTCGCGATCGTCACCGACATCACCCAACGACGGAAGGACGAGGCGATGCTGCGCCTCACACAGTTTCTCCTCGACCGCGCCGGCGAAGGCGCTTTCTGGGCTGACTCCGACGGCCGGTTCTTCTACGTCAACGAGGCGGCCTGCTCCCTCATGGGCTACAGCCGCGAGGAACTGCTGTCGCTCCAGGTTACGGACATCCTGCTGCCGGAGCTCGGCGGCCTTTTTCAGGAGATCTCGCGGCGGGTGCGCGCCGAAGGGCCCTTCACCTTCGAGGCTCTGCACGTGCGGAAGAACGGCGAGCGTTTTCCCGCTGAGGTCAGCCTCAACTATCTGAGCTATCAGGGGCGCGAGTGCTACTGTGCCTTCGCCCGCGATATTACGGAGCGCAAGCGGGCGGAAGCCGCCCTGCGCGAGTCGGAGCAGCGCTATCGCAGCCTCTTCGAAGGCGTGCCGGTAGGCCTCTACCGCACCACTCCCGCCGGCCGCATGCTGGACGCCAACTCCGCGCTGGTGAGGATCCTCGGCTTCCCGAGCCTCAAGGCCCTGCTGGAGACCAACGTTGCGGATCTCTACCTCGATCCGGAGAATCGCCGCCGCTGGCAGCGGATCCTTCAGGAAGCGGTCTCGGCGCAGAGTTTCGAGACCCAGGTGCGCCGCTTCGACGGCTCCGTCATCTGGGTGCGATTCACCGTGCTGGCCTGCCGCGGCGAGGGCGGCGAGGTCCTGCACTACGAAGGCGCTCTCGAGGACATCACCGACCGCCGGCGCGCCGAGGAGGCCCTGCGGTCCAGCGAAGAGCGCTTCCGCTCCCTGGTGCAGAACGCTTCGGACCTCGTCTGCATCCTCGATTCCGACGGCTTCGTGCGCTACGAGAGCCCGTCCTACCAGCGGTTCCTCGGCGTCCTCCCCGAGGAGCACGCCGGCCGCAACGTGCGCGACCTCGTTCATCCGGAGGACCGCAACGTCATCGAGGAAAGCCTGCGCAAGCTGGTGGCGCAACCGGAGGAGGTGGCGACCTTCGAGTACCGGCTGCGCCATCGCGACGGCTCCTGGCGGGTGTTCGAGTCGACCGCCTCGAACCTGCTCGGCCAGCCCGCCGTCTCCGGCATCGTCCTCAACTCGCGCGACATCACCGACCGCAAGCAGGCCGAGGAAAAGCTTCTCCATGACGCGCTGCACGACGAGCTGACGGGCCTGCCCAACCGGGCGCTGTTCATGGACCGCCTGCGCCAATCGATGGAACGCTCGCGGCGCGAGCCCGAGCGAATGACCGTCGTGCTGTTCCTCGATCTCGACCGCTTCAAGCTCGTCAACGACAGCCTCGGCCATCTGGTCGGAGACGAGCTGCTGATCCAGATCGCCGATTCGCTCGCCGCCGTGCTGCGCCCCGCCGACACCATCGCCCGCGTCGGCGGCGACGAGTTCGCGATCCTCCTCGAAGGCAGCCGCGACGTGAACGACGCCGTGCGGGTGGCCGATCGCATCCACGAGCGTCTGGCGGAGCCGATCAATCTCGGCGGCCATGAGGTCTTCATCACCGCCAGTATCGGCATCGCCGTCCACACGCCCGAGTACGAGCGGCCCGAGGACCTGCTGCGCGACGCCGACACCGCCATGTACCGCGCCAAGGCTTCCGGGCGCGCCTGCCACGTGGTCTTCAACCGCGTCATGCACCGCTTCGTCATGGCCCGCCTGCAGCTCGAGACGGACTTGCGGCGAGCGGTAGACCGTGGCCAGCTCCGCATCCATTACCAGGCCTTCGTCGAGCTCGCGAGCGGCGAAGTGGCGGGGTTCGAGGCCCTGCTGCGCTGGCATCACCCGCGCCGCGGCCTGCTGCCGCCGGACGAATTCCTCTCCGTCGCCGAAGAGACCGGCCTGATCGTGCCGATGGGCCGCTTCGTGCTCCTCGAGGGCTGCCGGCAGATCCGCGAAATGCAGCGCAAGCATCCGGAGCGGGGAAGTCTCAAGCTGAGTGTCAACCTCTCCAACAAGCAGTTCTTCCAGGCGGACCTCTTCGATCAGATTCAGGAAGCCCTGACGACCTCCGGCCTCGCGCCTTCCTGCCTGGGCCTGGAGATCACCGAAGGCGTGATCATCCGCCACGCGGACTCCGCGGCGAGCCGCTTCTCGCGGCTGAAGAGCATGGGAGTGCAGCTCTATCTCGACGACTTCGGCAAGGGCTACTCCTCCCTCAACTATCTGCACCGCTTCCCCATGGACCTGCTGAAGATCGACCGCTCGTTTACCTCGCGCATCGAGGAGGCGGAGGGGAACCTGGCGATCGTCAGGGCGATCGTCACCCTCGCCCATCAGCTCGGCATGGAGGTCGTCGCCGAAGGCATCCAGACGGCGGAGCAGCGGGCCCGGCTCCGCGCTCTCGGCTGCGAGTACGGCCAGGGCTACTTCATCTCCGAGCCTGTCGCCGCCGACGCCGCCGAGGCGCTGCTGGTCGGCCATGCGCGCGTCTAGCTTGGATCAATCGCGGGAATGCGCGACGAGCAGGGGTCCGTTATTCCCTGCGGCATGGAAAGAAGCGACCGCGAGCCCTGCGTCTTCCTCCTCTCGCCCGCCACTCCGGACGGCGTGCGGGCGGAGCAGCTCACGTCGCCGCGCGCCGGTTTCGAGGCCGCCCGCCGCTACCGAAGCCCGGAGGGAGTGGCGATCGAAGAGGCGTTCACCTTCATGAGCTCCCTCTATTTCCGGGGCAAGATCACCTATGCCCGTCACTTCGCCACGCCGCCGCCGGAGCTGGCGCCGGGGAGCGGCGAGGACGGCATTCTCGTCATCGCGCCGGGGTTCGGACTGGTGCCGCCGAGCTGGCCTCTCACCCAGGAACGGATGCGCAAGCTCCGCCGCACGCCGGTGGACCTGAAGAACCGCTCCTACTGCAAGCCGCTGCGCCAGCACGCTGAGCAGCTCCGCGAGCTCGCGCCCGCGTCGAGAGTCGTGCTCCTGGGGAGCGTCGCGACCGGCAAGTACGTCGATCTGTTGCTGCCGGTTTTCGGGCAGCGCCTGCTCTTCCCCCGCGACTTCGCCGGCGCCGGCGACATGAAGCGAGGCGGCATGCTGCTGCGGGCCGTGCGAGAGGATCGCGAGCTGGAGTACGTCAGCCTCGACGCTCCCCGCCGCCGCGCCCGCGCCTGAGGCCCCGGCCCCTAGCGCTGGGGAAGGAAAGCGCTCAAGGACAGGATCTGCGATCCCTCGGCGCTCCAGATGGGGCTGCCGGGAGCCTTGTCGATCTCGACGAGACCTTCTGGATCCACGTGGATGCTGACCACATAGCCCTTTACCGCCGGCAACGGATAGCCGGTCTCCATCGAGAGTCGTTTCGCCCGATCGAAGAGGGTCCGCGATTGCATATGCACGTCTCCGGAGCGGACCGCTGGATTCTGGATGCCGAGCTTGGGAAGCAGGTCGCGGCTGGGCAGCGGCCGTTTGAACGAGATCGTGAAGCGCTCCGGCTTCGCAGCTCCGGCGGGCTTGTACTGCAGAGTCCACGTATCGCCATGCAGAGCGTCCAGGCCCAGCGCGGAATCGTAGACGAGAGGGCCGAGGCGCGCCGCGATCGCCTGCCTCGAAAATCCGGCGTTTGCGACGGCCGCGAGATCGTCCACGAGATTCGCTATTTGTTTAGCGCTCCGCTCGGGAATGGCGAACAGCGGTTCGCTGCGGTACCAGGAGAGGCGGAAGCCGTCTTCGACGTCGAGATCGGAGAAATAGAAGTCGCCGAAGCGCAGCACCCGACGGCCGGCGGCGCGCAGCACGTGCGGCCGGGGAAAGCGCTTCTCGAGCAGCCGACGGCAGGCGTCGCGGCCCGCAACGAAATCGAGATCCCACTGCTCGAGCGACGGGTCTCGCACCTCTCGCGGATCTTGGTGGAAGGGATCGATCGCCAGCTCGACGTCGGCCCTCGCGACGGCGGGGCCGGGGGAGATGCGATGCAGCGGACCGACCGCGTCCTCCCACTTCGCGGGATCGCGGTGCAGAGGCCCGGCGATCTTCTCCAGCTCTGAAAGCACGGCCGGCGGCTTCTCGACGAGCGCCGCGACCACGTCCACCGGATTTTCGGGCTTCGCGGCTCCGGCCGCAACGGCGAGCCCCAGGAGAACTGTCCACGAGGCGATCGTGTTTCGCATAAACGCTTAGACCCCTCTATGCCGGTCCGCAGTTCCCGCACTCGACTCCGTGAGCTCGAGCGTTTTCATACCTGGACCTCCTTGCCGCGAGTCGCCCGCGATAGACTCGCCGTCAGAAATACCCTCGATCCCGGCGCCTGAAGGGGGCGTAAACCATGGCCATCATCGAATCAGAAGTAGAGACCCTCACCCCGTTCGAAGCGGAGGTCGCCGCCACGCAGCGGTACTTCGACAGTCCGCGTTTCGCGGGGATCATTCGCCTTTACACGGCCCGCCAGGTCGTCGAGCAGCGCGGCACCATCCCGGCCGACTACACGGTGGCGCGCGAGGCGGCGGCGGCCTTCTACGACCGCCTTCGCGAGCTCTTCACGCAGCGCAGGAGCATCACGACGTTCGGCCCCTACTCGCCGGGCCAGGCGGTGACCATCAAGCGGATGGGAATCGAGGCCATCTACCTGGGCGGCTGGGCGACCTCGGCCAAGGGCTCGATCAGCGAGGATCCCGGGCCCGACCTCGCCAGCTATCCCCTGAGCCAGGTGCCGGACGAAGCCGCCGCGCTGGTGCGCGCCCTGCTCACCGCCGACCGCAACCAGCAATACCTGCGCTTGCGCATGAATGAAACGCAGCGCGCCGCGGCCCCGGCTCACGACTTCCGTCCCTTCATTATCGCCGACGCCGACACCGGCCACGGCGGCGATCCCCACGTGCGCAACCTGATCCGCCGCTTCGTCGAGGCGGGCGTTCCGGGATATCACATCGAGGACCAGCGCCCGGGAACGAAGAAGTGCGGCCATCAGGGAGGCAAAGTCCTGGTGCCTTCGGACGAGCAGATCAAACGCCTCAACGCCGCCCGCTTCCAGCTCGACGTCATGCGGGTCCCCGGCATCATCGTGGCCCGCACCGACGCCGAAGCGGCCAACCTCATCGACAGCCGCGCCGACGAGCGCGATCAGCCGTTCCTGCTCGGCGCCACGAATCCCAGGATTCCTTCCTACAAGGCCTGTCTCCTGGCTCTCATGCGTCGCTTCCACGAGCTGGGGCTTGCGGGGATCAACGGCCATCTTCTCTACGCTCTCTCCGAAAGCGAGTACGCCGCCGCCGGCGACTGGCTGGAGCGCCAGGGGCTGCTGCGCGCCGTCGGCGATGCGGTCGCGGCCTGGCGGGAGGACCGGGAGACTTCGATCGACGCGCTGTTCGACACGATCGAGTCGCGCTTCGTCGATGCCTGGCAGGAGGATGCGGACCTGCAGACCTACGGTGAAGCGGTGGCCAAGGCGCTGGAGTTCCGCGAGAGCGACGGCGAGCCGCTCGACACGAGTCCCGCGGAGTGGCGTCGCTTCGCGGCCGACGCCTCGCTGTACGCCGCGCGGGAGAAGGCGAAGGAGCTGGGCGCCGACGTCGCCTGGGATTGCGAGCTGGCCAAGACGCCCGAGGGCTATTACCAGATCCGCGGCGGTATTCCTTACGCCATCGCCAAGTCGCTCGCCGCGGCGCCCTTCGCCGACATCCTCTGGATGGAAACCAAGACCGCGGACCTCGCCGACGCGCGGCAGTTCGCGGAAGCGGTCCACGCCAGGTTCCCGGAGAAGATGCTCGCCTACAACCTCTCGCCTTCGTTCAACTGGGACACTACCGGCATGAGCGATGACGAGATGCGGCGCTTCCCGGAGGAGCTCGGCAAGATGGGCTTCGTCTTCAACTTCATCACCTACGGTGGCCACCAGATCGATGGCGTAGCCGCCGAGGAGTTCGCCACCGCTCTCAAGCAGGACGGCATGCTGGCGCTGGCCCGCCTGCAACGCAAGCTGCGATTGGTCGAATCGCCCTACCGCACGCCGCAGACCCTGGTCGGCGGCCCCCGAAGCGACGCCGCGCTCCTCGCCTCTTCGGGCCGCACGGCGACCACCAAGGCGATGGGCAAGGGCTCCACGCAGCATCAGCATCTCGTGCAGACCGAGGTGCCGAAGCGCCTGCTGGAGGATTGGCTGGCGATGTGGAGCGAGCACTACCAGCTCGACGAAAAGCTCCGCGTCCAGCTACGCCCGCAGCGCGCCGGGTCGGAGCTGCTCGAGCTCGGCATCTACGGCGAGGACGAGGAGAAGCTCGCCAACGTCATCTTCGCGCCCATCCACGACCGGCGTGGCCGCAGCATCCTCTCGGTTCGCGACCAGAACACCTTCGCCGAGCCGCTGCGCAAGAAGCGCTTGATGACCTTGATCCACCTCTGGCTGGTGCACCGCTTCAAGGCCGACACGGTGCACTACGTCACACCTACCGAAGACAACCTCTACCAGACCGCGAAGATGAAGTCTCACGGCATCTTCCGTGAGGTCAACCAGGAAGTCGGACAGATCATCGTCGCCGAGGTCAATCACCCGCGCATCGCCGATCTGCTGGCGCCCGACCGCGAGGCGCTCTGGCAGTTGATCCGCAAGGAGGGGTAGGGACGCCAATCCCCGGGTCTTCCAAGGTTATAACCCGTGTTATACTCCGGGCTCGGAGGAGTTTCGCGATGACCCTCAAGCTCACCACGATCGGCAACTCTACGGGCGTTATTCTGCCGAGGGAGATCCTGCAGCGCCTGAGAGTAGATCGGGGCGATACGCTCTACGTTGTCGAGACTCCAACGGGTATCGAGCTGACCCCCTACAACCCGGAGTTCGCCGCCCAGATCGAGGTGGCGGAGCGGGTGATGCGCGAAGACCGGGACGTGCTGCGGAAGCTCGCTGAATAGCCTTCATGGGCGAGCCGGTCTGGGTTCGCGAAGACGTGGTGCTCGCCATTCATCGCCGCCAGTTGTCCGAGCATGGCGGTGGCGGGGGGGTGCGCGATCCAGGCCTTCTGGATTCCGCTTTGGCGCGCCCGAAGAACCTTCTCGCGTATTCCGGGGAGTCGGACTTGGCCCTTCTGGCTGCGTCCTACGCTTGGGGCCTCGCCCGTAACCATCCCTTCGTCGACGGCAATAAGCGGACGGCCTACGTCGTCTGCCGCACCTTTTTGAGACTCAACGGTCGGGATCTCGACGCCTCTCAGGAGGAGAAGTATCTCACCTTCCTGCAGCTTGCCGAGGACCGGTTGACCGAGCAGGATCTGGCGGCTTGGATACGGCAACACCTGATCCAGCTCTAACCCGTCACCCTGATCTCAAGCCCAAGAAAAGCACCATAGCGGCGGGCGGCTGCCGCGGCGGCCTGTTGGGCGCGCTTCGTCGGCGTCTCGAAGAAGTCGAGCTCGATCGCGACGCCGGCTCGCGCCAGTGTACGTTTCCACGTACCGATGACGCGGCCCTCGAGAACGATGCAGGTGCCCAGCATGCCGCCGCCGGCGTTGAGGCGCTTCACGTATTTCGGGTCGAGCACCGCGTCGCGGTTGCGATAGGCGACGAGATATTCGTCGAATGCAGGCAGCAGGAAGGCCTTCGACGATTGGACCGGCTTGGTTTTCTCGTCGAACCAGAACGTGCGGCCGTCGATGATCTGGGAGGCGAGGGAGGACTCGACGGCTTCGAGCCCGGCTCGCGCTTCGGCGGGCGCGAGTCCGGACCACCATTTGAAGTCGTCGAGAGTCGCGGGGCCGCGGCTTCGGAAGTAGCGTCGGGCCAGCTCGGCGAGCGCTTCGTTGCGCTTGAGTTTGTGCGAGTCCGGAGCCCAGTCGTCGAGGAGCGCGTAGGTGAACTGCTTGCCACGTCGCGCTGCGCCGCAGATGAGCCCTTCGAGCTCGGCGCGCTGGAGCAGATGGGCCATTCTTTGACCGGCCGTGGAAATGCTGGTTTTCTCGAGGGCGGAGGCCAGCTCACCGCGAGTGAGAGATTTGCCGCCTTGCAACGCCTTGGCGATCGCGGCGTTGCTGCTCCGAAACGTGGCGGCGTCCAACTCGAGCTGGCGGTAACGCGTCGCGTTCCCGGCGAGGAGGCGAGAGGCGACGAGCTCCAGCATCCAGCGAACGTCGGCGGGCGCGATGAGCTGCCACGTGCCGCGCAGGGCGTGAATACGGAACATGGAACGATCCGCGATCGCTCGTTCGAAATCCGCGTCTGTGGCGGCGCCGGAGAGGCGAAGACCGACCGCCCACTGGCACGCGAGGTAATCCTGAGCCTGGACGGCGCCCATCCATGAAACCAGCTCGCCGGGCGTAGCGAACGCGGGACGAGCGATCTGTTGCGAGAGAAGCCGGCGGGCTGCGATTTCCGGGATCTTCGACACGACCGTCGATCCTATCCCGCGCCGCGCAGTGGCTTGGCGCGGTCAGGGATCGACGTTTGGATTCGCCGCCTGAGATTAGTTGTCGTCGGCCAGATAGCCGGAGAGAATTCCGTGCACCGCGAACGCCGGACTGCTGGCTGTGACGTCCCGTGCGGAGAGGCAGACGTTCACTCCGGACTTCACCACGGTTCCTGTGGGGTTCTGGTAGTGCAGCCTGACGATGCCGAAGCCGTCGGAGAGCGCGGTGGCGACCATGATGTTCGCGTCATTGACGGTGTTCTTGCTCAACCGTACGTCGAGAAGATGGTTGGCGACGATCCCGTTCGCGTAGGCTTCGATTTCGACGCCGGTGATGACGAGCACCTTGCCTGGGGGGATGGAGAAGATGTGCGCGCTGCCGTCGCTGCCCTCCAGGCGGTTGAACACCCGAGCTAAAACCGAAGAGGGAGAATCCGGGCACACATTCTCGAAGTGGGTGGAGACCGTGGCGATGTCGCTCGGATTTGCGGGCCCGAGCGCCAGCGGGAAGTTGGTAATTTGGACGCTGCCCGGCGTGCCGGTGCCGAACAGCACGCCCCCCGTCTCGTCCACGACGTTTACCTGGTCCGGTTTGGCCGCATTCGCCGGCAGTGGGTTGGCAATCCACGCCGCACCGATAAGACCGACGATCCCTGCGAACAGCGCTGCTCTTTTCATCCTCTCCTCCCTTTCTCCGCTTTGCGGTATGCCACTGCCCCTCCGGCTTCAGCCGGCGAGGCTTCACGTGAACGGCACTTCGACTCAGAGCGGGTGAATTCTACAGGCGAAGTATCAAAAATACGACGCCGGCACGCTCGGCGCCGGCGTCTATATCGGAGGGCCGGGCTAGTTATCGTCGGTCAGGTAGCCGGTGAGGATCCCCTGCACCGCGAAGACCGGGTTTCCGGTGGTGAGATCCCGCGCGGACACGCAGACGTTCACCCCCGACTTCACGACGGTTCCGGTGGGGCTCTGATAGTGCAGCCTGGCGATGCCGAAGCCATCCGAGACAGTGGTCGCGACCATGATGTTCGTGTCCTTGACGGTATTCTTGGTCAACCGGACGTCGAGAAGATGATTGGGGGTCATTCCGTCCGCGTAGACCTCGATGTCGGCCGCGGTGACCACCAGCACCTTGCCCGCTGGAATGCCATAGCCGCCAGCGTTGCCGTCACTGCCCTCCCCACGGTTGAACACCCTGGTGAGGAGGGAGTCGGGTGATCCAGGACATGGGTTCTCGAAGTGAGTGGAGACGGAGACGATCTCGCTCGAGTTTACGGGGCCGAGCGGATCGGCGGCGGCCCACGTGGCGGCGATGAGACCTGCGACGGCCAACAGCACGGTTCTTTTCATAGCTCCTCCTTTTCTTGGCTAAGTCACAAGGCGGTTTTCGGAGGAGAAAGGGGCCAAGATGGGCTAGGGCGTCCGGATGCGCACGCAGGAGACCTTGCCGTCCAGGTTGCCCGAGGTCAGGCGGCTGACCCTCAGGAACTCGTCCTCGAAGCCGCGCTCGAAGCTACCCAATTCGTAGCGGGAGATACTCCGCTTGACCCGGATCAGCGTGTGGTCGTCGTTGGTCCGGCAGCGGCCGTCGTCGAAGACCTCGATCTCGGTGCCTGCCCGCGATCTCGTAGAGGAGCAGCGAGCGGGCCTCGTCGTTCTCACAGGCGCGGGCTCCCGGCTCCTCGAATCTGTACTCGCCGGCCGCGGGCGGCAAGCCGCACAGGCGATCCCCTCGCACGCCGTTGTCCTCGAAGAAGGTCAGCGCGCCGGGAGCCCACCGTCCCGTCCCGATCCGCCAGAGGTCCGCCGAGGTGGAGCACGCCGTGACGCGCAGCGCCTGGCTGTCCGGCAGCGCGTTGAGGCACTGACAGAAATTCCGCGGAGTGATGTCGTTGGGCCCGGGAATCAGGTGGCAGGCGGGCTCCTTGGTCTGCAGCTTGACCCTGCCGGTCGAGGTGAGCTGCGGAAACCACTTCTGGCGGTCCTGATTGGGATCGCAGGCGGCTTGATCGACGCCGTTGGCGGTCCGCCGCAGGCATTTCCGGCTGTGCTCGGCCCGCAGGGAGAAGAACATGCCGTTCGCTTCCCGGACGAAGCGCCAGAGCTGGTTGCCGCCGCTGTTGCACGGGAAGGTCTGCACGACCGCACCGTCGTTCTGGCTCAGGCCCTGGACGTCCAGGCACCACTGCCGGTCTTCGTTGATGAGGAGGTCGGCCGTGGCGGCGGACGGCAGCAGACGGATTTCGAAGTTCTGGCGTTCCCAGCGCCCGCGGCTCAAGCGCACCGCGCCCGGGGTGTTGTCGCAGGCGACGAGATCCATACGGTTGTCGTCCGCCACGTGCAGGCACCGGTCGCGCGCCGTCTTCGGCCGCAGGCGGAAGCGGAGGGTTTCGGGATCCTCGGAGAGCTGCCAGCGCTGATTGTCGCCGCCGTGGCAGCGGAACTGCTGCACGGTCGAGGTATTGGGGACGTCGAGGCACTTGTGGGTGCTCTCCGACTCCAGGATGACGAAGCCCGAGAAGTCGGAGCGCAGGAGCCAGCGCTGATTCGAACCGCCATGGCAAGGAGAGAACATCTGCAGGCGCAATTGATCGGCGGTGTTGCCGCCGGGGACGTCCAGACACCTCTCGAGCGTGCGGACCTCGGCGGTCAGCGGACCGGGAACGAAGCCTTGGGCAAGGGCGGGAACCGGCGAGAGGACAACGCACGCGACGAGTCCTGAAGCGAGCCAAACCAGGGACCTGCACAGCGGCCGCGGCCGCCGGACGTTTTTGGCCATAAGGCACCTCCTGTTTTGATGAGGCGACGCCGCAGCGACCGGAGCAACGCGCCCGCCAACCTTGGCTCGAAGTGCCGTCAGCGTTTTTGACTAGAGCTTTTCATCCAGGAGGAACCCGAGCTTTGCCTCTCGCGCGAGGCGGCGTGCCTCGGCGAGCTGGGCTGCGGTCTTGGCGCTCGGGGAGCTGCGGGCGACGAGCTTGGCCAGCTCATAAGATGCGATGCGGCGGTACAGCTCGAGCTCCCGGAGCGACGGCTCGCCAAGAATCGCGCGCCAGGCTCGCTCGGCTGCCGCGTCCTCACCGACGGCTGCCAGGAGCATCGCGCGTTGGAGCTGCGTTTGGACGCCCAGCACGGGATCGGCGAGCGCGGCCCGGTAGCGGTCGAGCTGGCGCAAATCCTCGCGGGCCGCTGCGATGTGTCCCAGCGCGGCCTGGGCGCGTCCCCGAGAGGCGAGAATGTAGAGGCGCTGCAGGTCCGGCATCGCTGCACTGCGCAGCCGCCTCTCCACCTGGTTACAGAGCGCGACGGCCTCGGCTGCGTCGCCCATCTCGAGCCGCGTCTGCGCGAGCTCGATCTCGAGGGTGGCCATCCGGTCGGCTGACTGCAGCGGGTTGACGCGCACCGCTTCTTCATGGGCCGAAAGGGCCGCCGCATAGTCGCCGCGGACCAGGCGGATGACTCCGAGGTAGCCGAGGTGCGTGGCGATACGGGAGGCGACGTTGATCTCGCGCGCCTTGGCGAGCGCTTCGACCGCGGCAGCCTCGGCACCCTCGAGGTCGGCCCGCTCGTAGGCGATATGGGTGACCAGTTCCAGGGAGTTGACCTCGCGCTCGCGATCGCCGGCGTTTCGCGCCAGCGCCAGCGCTTTCTCGGCTTCCCCCGCGGCTTCCGTGAGGCGTCCCTGTCCGACGCTCAGCCAGCCGAGGGCGAGCAGCGCTCCTGATTGATAGATGGCGTTGCCGTCCTGCTCGGCGAGCCGCAAGGAAGTCCGAAATTGCCGCACGGCTTGTTGCGAGTGGCCGAGGCTGCTGTGAATCCACCCGCAGAGGCTGCTGTTCAGCGTCTGCAGACGGCGGTGTCCGATCGCCTGGGCAATCCTCTGACCTTCCGTGCAGGCGTCGAGGCCGGTCTGGTACTTGCCGAGCGACAGATCCGCCCAAGCCACGAGGGCCAGAGCCTCCACGAGCACGTAATCGCTGTGCTGCCGGCGTCCGATGGCCATGGCCCGCAGACCGGCCGCTTCCATGGCGGGAAGATCCTGGGCGTAGCGCTCCGCCCAGCCGCGCTCGAGCTCGATGCGGGGATCTGAACCCGACGATGCCAACCGGCGGGCGAGCTCGGCGAGGGTGGCGCGAGCTTCGGTGTGCTCGCCGGCGCGCGAGAGGGCGCGCGCCAGTGCCAGCCCGTGCTCCAGCGAGCCGGGATCGAGGCGCACGAGCTCGCGCCGGAGGGTGACGGCCTCGCCCCAGCGAGCTTCGAGCTCACGGTTCTTCGCTTCGATGGGTAGTCTTTCAATGGGGGTCAGCGCGCCAGCGCCGGCGAGCGCCCGGCGGCTCTCAGAGATTGCGTCGCGTTCGTAGCCGAGCTCGGCCAGAAGGTCGGCCAGGGCGGCGCGAGCGACGACGAAGTCCGGGGCCGCGGTCACCGCCTCCTCCAGTTTGCGGCGCGCCGCGGCGAGCTCGAACCGCCGGCGCAGCTCGAGCCCCTCCGTGTAAGCGCGCAGCGCCGGGGGCGGTGCCCTGAAGCCGACTCGCTCGGCGGACAGCGAGCGGCTCGGCATATGCGAGAGCTGCCCGCGCAAGGCGGCCCCGGCATTGGAAGTCAGGCTCAAGAGATCGGCGGCCGGCCGGGTCTCGGACCAGGCGAAGCGGGTGGAGCCGTCGGCGGCGTCCTGGAGGCGCAGATCGACTCGCAGGGTTGCCGGCTGACCCGTCACCAGATACGAGCCCACCACCACGAGATCCAAACCCAGGCGCTCGCGCAGCCGGCTGAGGGTGCCGGGTGACAGGCCGCCGCCGGACCGTGGCCGGATCTCTTCGACCGCGCGCGCGACGCTCTCCTGGGGCACCGTCGTGGCTTCGCGACCGAGCGTCAGCTCGCTCGACAGGATCTCCGCCAGCGCCATCGAGATCCAGGCTTCGTCGGGTCGACCGGCGAGATTCTCGAACGGCAGCACGGCGAGCGTCGTGCTCGCGTCCGGCGGGGCGCCCGTGGTCTCTCCAGGCTGGCGGGCGCGCAGCCCCCAGAGGGCCAGGCCGAGCGCGGCGAGCGCAATCGTCGCGACGACGGCCGTCACGGCCAGCCGGCTCCCTCGCCACCGCGAGACGGTCGGAGCCCGGCTCGCCTCAGAACCCGCGGCGGACTCCACCGGCGCGATCTCGGGTTCGTCCTCCGCCGAGCCGCTCTCCCGGTCAGTGTTCAGCGCGACCGGCTCGGGAACCGGCGGCTCCGCCGGCGTGCCGGCGGTGTCTTCCTCGCGGACCACCGGCAAGGCCAGGCGATACCCGAAGCCGCGAACGGTCTCGATGACCTCTTCTTCCGTCCGATCGAGAGCCTTCCGGAGGACGCTCATGTTCCAGCCCAGACTCCCCTCCTCGACGACCGTGTCGCGCCAGACGGAGTCGAGGAGCTCGGTGCGGCGCACCGCCCGGTCCGAGTTCCGCAGCAGGATGACGAGCAGCTCGAAGGCCTTGAGCGGCAGGGAGATCGCCTCGCCGGCGCAGGTCAGGCGCCGCGACGGCACGTCCAGGCGATACGGGCCGAAACGGTAAACCTCGCGTTTGGAAGAGGTTACCTCGCCCACACGAAAACCTCACAGAAAGCACACGGTTCGCCAATCGATTGCACAGGCCATCCTCGGAGTCGGTCCGCGATTGTACGCCACGCATCTCGACCCGAGCACGCGTCATGACCGGATTCCTCGACTTGCTCAGTGCGCGCACCGATTCCGAGGTCTTCCAACCCGGAGAGCCGATCTACCTCCAGGGGGAGCCCGGCTCGCTGCTGTTCGTCCTGCTCGCCGGCGAGGTGGACCTCGACATCGCCGGCGAGACCGTGGGGTCGGTCGGCCCCGGAGAGGTCTTCGGGGAAGGTGCCCTGCTGGGCGAGCCGAAACGTGCCACGACGGCACGGGCGCGGACGGCCGTTCGTGTCGCGCCGGTCGGTCCTGCCCTTTACCAGGTTCTCGCGCAGCGGGCCCCCGAGATTGCCGCGGCCGTGCTCGAGGCCCGGCGCCGCCACAGTAACGATTCAAAAGGAGATATGGGATGAATTCTCAGTTCCGATCCAATGCGATGCCAGTCTTTCGTGCGTATCGCCTCGCTTTGATCCTGCTCGTCGCGGGCCTGGGTGGAGCGGCGCCGTCAGGGGCCACCGACCTCTATAACAACATCGTCTGGGACACCGCCACCGCCTCGGTGCAGCAAGGTCTGCTCGAGCATGGCCCCAATGCGACCTGCAGCTCCAACGGCAGCACCTTCTATCCTGGATCGTTCAGCTTTCGCAACAACGATCCCAGCGAGACCCATCTCTACCACGCCTACGACTTCTACAACAGCGGCCCCGAGCGCTGCGTCAAGGTGATACTCGACTGGGCGGGCGACGATTGCGGCGATCTCGAGATCGGCATCGCGCTCTATCTCGGCAGCTTCAATCCCAGCGATCCGACGCAGAACCTGATCGCCCACAGTTACAACAACGCGTTGCAGGTGCCGGGTTTCGGCGGCAACGAGCCCAACTCCTATCGGTACAGCCCGGGCTTCTATCGCGACAACTTCCAGATCTACGAGCTGGATACCATCGACGCGAGCGCCGTCGTTCCCGCCTACGCTCACGTCGTGGCGGTGCTCGATTCGACGCGGCGGCCGGGTCAGCCGGCGCTGACCTGCCCCCGCAGTGCAGCCGGCAGCCTGCGCCTGTATACCGACAACCTCAGCGATAAGGCGCCGGAGATCACCGTCACCGATGCGTCGCAGTTCGAGTTCGGCCCCCTGGCCAACCAGGGCGGCACGCTGCAGTTCGGCGTCCACCTGTCGATCCAGAGCGCGCTGCCGGTGACCGTCGACTACACCACGGTCAACGGCGCGGGCCCGAACGGCGCCGTCGCCGGCGTCGACTACGTGGCCGCCAGCGGCCCGCTCACGTTCACCCCCGGCCAAACGTTCAAGTACGTCGACGTGAGCATCCTGGGCGACGCCGTGGCCGAGGCCAACAAGACGCTGACGCTGCAGCTCTCGAACTCGAACCCGCCTGGATTCGTCATTACGGACGCGACGGCGACGGGGACCATTCTCGACGACGACAGCCTGGTGGGGACCTGCCACATCGCGAGCCCCGGCAGCCTGCCGCCCGGCATCGCGGGCCAGCCCTACGGCCCCGTCGATCTCATTCCCGACGGCGAGGTGGCCGGAGACTTCACCTGGTCGCTCGTCGATCCGAGCTGCCTGCCCCCTAACCTGACGTTGAGCGAAGGAGCCAACCAGCATGGAGTGATCCAGGGCACGCCGACCGTGTCGGGCACCTTCAACTGCACCATTCACCTGGTCTGTCCGACGTCCGACAGCGGCACCGAGAGCCACGACACGCCGTTCACGCTGGTCATCGAGCCGGAAGCGCCGCAGGTCCTGATCACCCTGGAGGGCGCGTCCACTCTCGAGGGCAACGACGGCATGACGCCGGTGCTGCCGAACATCCATCTCTCCTCGCCGGCGGCCCAGGCCTTCAACCTCGAGGTGGTGCTGTTCGACGCCTCGGCCACGCTGGGCAACAACGACTACGTGCCGCTGGCGCCGGGACAGCAGATCGGCATCAACGCGGGCGACACCGATATCCCCATCCCCCTCAACGCGGTCGGCGACACCGACATCGAGTCGGATGAGAACTTCCTCGTCCAGATCCGCACGCCGACCACCCATGAGGTGATCGACACGGCCCAGGTCACTATCATCAACGACGATACTCCCACCCCCGCCATTCCTACGCTCGGGGAATGGGGCCTGATCGCTCTGGTGCTCGCCCTGGCCGGCGTGGCGGTCGCGAAGCTGCGATCCGGAAGCTAGGCGTTCCGTCCCCCCCGCCCGGAGGCCGCCGCGGGTCCCCTCCAAGGACTCGCGGCGGCGGCCGCGCCTTGGCCCCCGTTCAACTCTAGGGTCGTGCCCCTGTAGCACAGTCCTTGTGCCCCCATATCACAATTGATGTGCCCCTATGACGCATCTATAGTGCTCCTAGCTCACAATCATCATGCCCTCATAGCTCAATGATTGGGGCTCTATAGCTTGACGGCTGTGCTCCTATATCTCTATGCTTCAGCCTTAGGGACACAATGTTTGAGATTCAGGGGCACGAGGATTGTGCCCCTCGAGCACCAAATCTGTGTCACAGGGGCTCTACGATTGTGCTCCTGTGGCTCAATGATCGTGCCGCAAGGGGCAGATCCTCCGCGGGCTCGAGAAAGGACGGAACGCGATGGCTTTGAAGAACAGATCGCTGGCCGACAGGAGGCTCCGATGGGCCACGGTCATCCGGAACTTCCAGAACTTCAGCGGCGAGATCCCTCACCTGCAGAAGGACGTCGACGAGCTCAAGATTCTGGACGCCGAGGTCCTGGCCCTCGCGGCCGAGCAGGCGCGCTACCGGGCGCGAACGCAGGAGATCACGAAGCGCATCCGCGTGCTCAGCAAG
This sequence comes from Thermoanaerobaculia bacterium, assembly GCA_036002325.1. GTDB lineage: Bacteria > Acidobacteriota > Thermoanaerobaculia > Multivoradales > UBA5704 > DATARR01. The sequence goes on from DASYTJ010000093.1 coordinate 25,232, forward strand.
CAGGCGGACAACACGCGCGGCCGGATCGGTTCGGCCCTGCGCGCCCACTTCGGCTTCACCAGCGCGGTGCTGATCCAGCTCGGCTTCAAGCCCCTGCCCAGCAGGGACCGACTGGCGCGGGACCTGGAGACTCTGGAATCCCCTTCACCCGTGGGAAACGTTCCACCGGAGGAGAGCTGAGCGGAGGGATGGGAGAAGCTTCGTGAGGATAGTCTCTGCCCGTGCCGGCGGCTCAGCCTGCCCGGAGCTCCTCTCGGATGACCCGCCTCAGCGTCTCCTCCAGAGGCTCCCGTTTTCCTTCGACGTACTCTCGCAGGGCATTATTGAGAAGGGTCTGATAATTACCGCCGCCCGCCGCATGAACCTGGTCTTTGAACCACTGAATGAGATCGTCGTCGAGACGGATCGTGATACGGGTCTTCCCCGATGGAGTTGGAACGACCGGCCCTCGCCTAGCATGGCTGAAGTCATATTCTTTTCTCATAGGTCCTTCTCATAATCGCGACGTTCTCTGCGGGTAGCTTCCCGTGCGGAGATGAGGCGGATGCGCTCCTCTCGCCAAGTGTAGATCACCACAAGCAATCGTCCTTGGGGATCACGCCCGGTGGTCACGAAGCGCTCCTCAGACTCGGAGTAGAGATCACTCAGGGTGAGGGCGTGCTCGTCTTCGAGCACGAGCGCGGCATCGGTGAAGTCAACACCATACTTGCGGAGATTCGCGGCCGCCTTTTCCTCGTCCCACTCGTACTCCACCCGGACGATTGTATGTACAGGTGTGCAGCAGTGTCAACGTCCGCTCAGCCCCTTCGACTTCGTCGTTGCGACGCAGCGTGAACCTCGCGATAGTCTCTGCCCGTGCCTGCACAACAGATCGACGATCCCTTCTCCCCTTGCGTTGTGGTGGTGAAGACGCCGGTCGCCTCCCGGAAGGCGGTGGCGGACCGGCTCGCCCGAACCGGGCGGCGGCTCGCGGGCAACGTCGCGGCCGCGGCTGTGGAACAGGAGCGCACCCTCACGACCTTGCTGGAGACTCTCTCGCATCTTGGCGTCGCGCCGGAGACGATCTCGGTTGACGGTCTCGACGCCCGGGCACGCCGCACGATCGCCAGCGCCCGCTTCGTCATCACGGTCGGCGGCGACGGCACCCTCCTCGCCGCCTCGCACTGGGTGACCGGAGCCATGATGCTCGGCGTCAACTCCGCGCCGCACTCCAGCGTGGGCTACCTGACGTTCGCCCGTCGCGCCACCCTGCCTCGGATCCTGAAACGAATCGCGAGCGGGACCTTGCAGCCGCATCCGGTCGTTCGTCTGGGGGTCGATCTCGAAGGGAAGATCCTGCCGCCGGCGCTCAACGACGTTCTCATCGCGCACGAGCAGCCGGCCGCCACCAGCCGCTACCGGCTGCGCCTCGGCAGGCGTGCGGAGGAGCACCGCAGCTCCGGGCTGTGGGTTTCGACGCCGGTGGGCTCGACGGCGGGGATCCGCTCCGCGGGCGGCCAGGCGATGCCGCTCGACGCCCGTCGCCTCCAGTTCCGCGCCCGCGAGCTGTACCGCGCCCGCGGCGATGCGAGTCTGGAAGCCGGTTTCGTCGAGCCGAACCAGAAGCTGGCCGTCGAGTCGGCGATGGCAGCGGGCTGGCTCTACATCGACGGCGCGCGAATGGCGGTGCGCTTTCCCTTCGGTGCTCAAGCGAGCTTCCGCGTTGCCGAGAAGCCGCTTCTCCTCTTCGCCGATCCGGCGCGATGGGCGCCTGGGTAGCGCAGGCCTCGAGTGATCTCTGGTCCCCGTCCCATCATCGTCGCGTCGCGAATTGAGCTGAAGGCCAGGGTTTTAGGAGGGCTCATTCCAACCTAATGCCTGAACTGTCTCTCCCAGCTCCTGGTCAAGAGCTGCGAAAGCCTGTAGAGCGAGGAGAGGGGAAAAGTCTTCTATAAACTCCACCACCCTCCGTGCTCCAGTCTGGACTGAGAATTTCTTGCGACGTCGGCCATGAAGACCGCTCGCGTCACGCAGCAGCTCATGGAGGATAGCTTTTGGGTCGCCGAGAAGCTCTAACTCTTGAAGGCGCGGCATCGTCAGCGGCTGCTGACCGTTTGGGTTCCCGGCAGCATGTCGGAGCGCTGGTTTGTCGAACAGGAGCCACGCCTCCTGCATCCGAACTGGGATTACGCAGATCGCGGATACAGTTGGACCGATATGATCGGCGAGAGCAGTTGTTATCTCATCCCTCCGACGTTCATGTGATAAGTTCTCAGCGTCACGATGGACAAAAAGAAGATCACACGGGTAAAGATCGAGGGCAGCGCTGATCCTATCCGGCAACTCAAGAGGTGGATGCGGGAGCCTTCTAAGGTCAGCCCATACAGGTTGAATCGGACAATCAACACCATGACGGCGAAGCAACCATAATAGAATGGGCATCAAGACTTGATCAGAGCTGCCGTCCGATAGCAGCGTGAATCGGAGGTCTCTCATCAGGTCAGAGCGGTAGAAGGGGCTGAATGTCTTCGCGATCGAGAACCCTACGGCTCCCTTCGTACGAAGCTTGTCTCACAAAGGGATTCAGATAAGCTAGTAATTTACCGCGCGATATGATGTGAGCCCCTTCCGCCTTAGCCCGCCAGGTCTCAGGAAGGCACCCGAAAATGACACCCTGGACACGCCTGTCTCCAAGGAGGAATTCTTTAGGCTCGGCAACAAGTAAACTTTCGTCCGGGACTTGGGTAACCACGGCAGGAGAGTGGGTATTGATAATGACTTGCCGCAGAGGGTTGTCATTTCCAATCGGCTCGTCCACGTCCGTTGGAATGTCCTGCAGAAGCCGCAACATGGCGGGAATTCGCTCGGGATGGATACCGTTCTCGGGCTCCTCCAAACAGATCAATCCCTGGGTACGAGGGTCGAGTTCCAAGACGGCCAGCGCTAGGAAACGGAGCGTGCCGTCTGAAAGAGCCCGTGCGGCATGAGGCGTTCCGTCGCGGGCAGACGCCATCAGACTCAGGAGCTCGCGTTTCTCGTCGGCATCTACCCAGACCTCACGAATATCCTCGATGAGCTCCGCGAGCCGGGTGGCGATCTGGCCGTAGACCTGCTTGCCTCCACCTTCTTCCGAGCCGTTTCCTTGGGTTCGCCCATAAGTGGCTAGATGGTACAGGGTCGCCGCTAGATGAGCACCATTCGGGCCCAAGCTGGTGGGCGCCCGAAAATCATCGGGTTCGCGCAGCATTGACGGCTCCAACTGTAGAAGCCTCCAGGACTGCATCTCGCGCCGGGCGACCAAGGCCGTTGGGTTCTCCGCAGCATTTGAGGCGCTTACTACCGTACGAGGAAGAGTACCGGCGGAGATGCTCCGTGGCCGTCCACCGCTCCCACTGTCCTGATGAAGATGGACCACTCGATTGCTTCCATCACCCTCGGTTGAGATAAAGAAGGGGGATCGCCGTGATCCGACAACCGCCGACCTTCTCCATGTCGAGGCCGTATGGTCGAATGTGAGGTGTTTATATGCCTCTCCAAGATTAATGTGCTTTAGCTCCTCCTTGATGATTTCTATCGGTCCTAGATGCGAGTGGGTTTCATCCTTGCGCTTGGCAAGCGTGAGGCTATAGCGGAGGAAGGTGATGCTTGCACGAGCGGTCTGGCCGAGATCATCAACGGACTCGTGGGGGACGATCATCTCGGCTTCAAAGGACATCTCGTCGATCGATTCCTCTCCAATTCGTAGAAAGAGACTATCTACGTCTGTAGTCCGTCGTCCTTCGGCACGAACCGACTGTGCAGCGTCAATGAGAGATCGGTCCGCCAAGGCGCTCAGGAACTGGATCGCGTCAAAGAGGTTTGATTTACCTACACCGTTGACTCCAGCGACACAGGTGAACGGGCCGAACCGAATATCTACACGAGCGAGATTCTTGAACCCCGAAACCTTTAAACGAGTCAGCATGAGATTAATTCTACGCCAAGCAGAAGCAGCCGCGCTTAGCTTCCCTCCACGGAATCGAGATACCCGTACGCCTCGATCGTCAAGAACGGCACGAACTCGCGGCTGAGCACCAAACGGTCCAGGATCTCCGCGGCCTCGCGTAAGCGACCCTGGTCCGCACCTCCCAGCGCGGCGAGCTCCTCGTCGCGGAGCTGGCGGTAGAGCTCGGGCGTGATGGGCCGGCCGTCATCGAGGCGCGCGCCGTGCCAGATCCACTGCCAGAGCTGGGAGCGGGAGATCTCGGCGGTGGCGGCGTCCTCCATCAGATTGCGGATGCCGGCGGCGCCCTGTCCCTGCAGCCAGGAGTCGATGTACTGGAGGGCGATCGAGATGTTCGAGCGCACGCCGTCCTCGGAAATACGGCCGCCTTCGATTTGAAAGTCGAGCATCTGGGCAGCGGTAACATTCACGTCTTCCCGCAGCACGTGCTTCTGATGCGGCCGGTCGCCGAGGTGACGGTCGAAAATCTCCTTGGCGACGGGCACGAGATCCGGATGCGCGACCCAGGTGCCGTCGAAGCCCTGGCGGGCCTCGCGCTCCTTGTCTTCGCGGACCTTTTGCAGCGCGACGCGGTTGACTTCTTCGTCGCGGCGGCTGGGAATGAAAGCCGCCATGCCGCCGATGGCGTGGGCGCCGCGCAGGTGGCAAGTGGCGACCAGCAGGTCGGTGTAGGCGCGCATGAAGGGCACGGCCATGGTGACCTGGCCGCGGTCCGGCAGGACGCGGTCGCCGGTCGGGAGCAGGCGGATGATGCTGAAGATGTAGTCCCAGCGGCCGGCGTTCAGGCCCGCGGCGTGATCGCGCAGCTCCCAGAGGATCTCGTCCATCTCGAAGGCGGCGGCGATGGTCTCGACGAGCACGGTGGCGCGGATGGTGCCGTGGGGGATTCTCAGCAGGTCCTGGGCGAGCGTGAAGGCGCGGTTCCAGAGCTGGGCTTCGAGGTGGCTCTCGAGCTTGGGCAGGTAGAAGTAGGGACCGCTGCCGCGCCTCACCAGCTCTTCGGCGTTATGGAAGAAGTAGAGGCCGAAGTCGAAGAGGCTGGCGGAGACGGGCGTGCCGTCGAACCTCGCGTGGTGCTCGACGAGGTGCCAGCCGCGGGGGCGCACGAGGAGCGTGGCGGTACGCTCGTTGAGGCGGTACTCCTTGCCTTCCGGGCTGCGGAACTCGAGCTGCCGGCGCACGGCGTCCTGCAGGTTCGCCTGGCCTTCGACGACGTTTTCCCAGGTGGGGGAGAGGGCGTCCTCGAAGTCGGCCATGAAGACGCTGGCGCCGGAGTTGAGGGCGTTGATCATCATCTTGCGCTCGACCGGGCCGGTGATCTCGACGCGGCGGTCTTCGAGGTCGGAAGGGGCCGGAGCCACCTGCCAGCGGGATCCCCGAATGGACTCGGTGTGCTCCAGGAAGTCGAAGCCGATTCCCCGCGCCAGGTCTTCCTGACGCAACACCCGCTGCCGGAGGAGATCGTCCCGTGCCGCGCCGAGATGCTCCTGCAGCGCCGCCACGAAGTCCAGCGCTTCCGGCGTGAGCACGCGCTCGCGCGAGGGGGTATCCGCTCCGGTGATTTGGATTGAGGTTGGCATGCCGCTCTCCTCCCGATTGCAGGCTGGCGCCTTGTCCTACTCCCCCTGAAACAGCGGCGCCTGGACCTCTTCCTCAGGTTCTTCAGCCTGGAGCATGTCCGGCGGTTCTTCGGCCTCCACGTCGGGCGGCGTCTCCATCTCCCGCACTTCCAGCGCGTGCGGCTCGGCGGAGATCGCTTCGATCGCGGCCGCCTCTTGCTGGGCGAGGAGATCGTCAGGGGTAGGCGGGGGCGGCAGGTAGACGAAGCGTCCGAGGCCGCGGTGGTACTGCATGCCCGTCGAGGCTTCGCGCGAGGCCCGGAGCTGGTTGACCTTGGAGTCGAGATCGTCGATGAAATGAAGGGCGAGGGCCTCGGGAGTCATCGGCTCGACGGGAGAGGCGAACTCCTTCTTGCCCTGGTGCGAAAGGACCAGGTGCTCGAGAAGCAGCCTTAGGTCGTCCGGAAAACCCTCGATGGCCGCGCAGCGCTCGATGAGCAGGTCGCGGCCGATGACGACGTGGCCGACGAGCCGTCCTTCGAGGGTGTAATCGTTGGCCGGCATGGCGCCGAGCTCGCGCAGCTTGCCGAGATCGTGGAAGAGGACGCCGAGCAGCACGAGGTCGCGGTCGAGGTCGGCGTAGTGCCGGCAGACGAGCAACGCCAGCTCGGCCATCGACACGACGTGCTCGAGCAGGCCGCCGCGGTAGGCGTGGTGCATCGACTTGGCCGCCGGATGCTCGCGCAGCGCCTTGCCGTGGACGGCCAGCGTCTCGGCCGCCAGCCGGCGCATGACCGGCCGCTCGACCTCTTCGCCGTAGACGCGCTGGAGTCGCATCCAGAGATCGTCGATGTCCTCACGGGTGGACGGAACGAGCTTCGATTCGTCGAAGCCGTAGTGGCGGTCGCTCTCGGTGGCCTCGCGGCAATCGTCGATGGTGAGCTGGAGCTGATCGCGGTAGTTCTTCACCGAGCCGCGGAAGGCGATGAACTGGTGGGCCTCGAACCGGCCGTTGAGAGCCGGGCTGTCGGACCAGATCTTCGCCACCATCGAGCCGCTGGCGTCGGTGACTTCCAGGTCCATGAAGCTCTTGCCGTTGCGGTCCTGGCGCAGCTCCTTGCGGGTCAGCAGCGCGAAGCCCTGGACGCTGTCCCCGGCTTCCCAGGTGCGGATCGGTTGGTTGCGCAGGATCTTCGGCATAGGTGAACCTTCCCATAGTAGTCTGTCCTTCGGCTTGGTGCCAACTTGGCGCCGAGTCCTGGGGTCTTGGGTCCTGGGCCTTGAGGAAGCTGCCCAAGACCAAGACCCCATGGCACCCTCCGTGCAACGAGGCTGCGCGTGCGATACCGGATCCTGTCGTTTCTGTCCTTGTTGTCCCTGTTGTCCCTCGCGTCCTTGTCGGCGCAGGGCGCGCCGGAAACCGATCCGACCCTCTGGCCGGAGCCGGAGCGGGCGTTCTATCAGGACGGCCCCGCGCTGCTCCTCACTCCTGAGCAGCGCACCGAGCTGCGCGGCCTCGACCCTGAAGCGCGGGCGCGCTGGATCCGGGAGCTCCTGGACAAGGATCCGATCTCCGGCACGCCGGCCAACGAGCTGCGCGAGGGCGTTCAACGGCGGCAACGGCTGGCCGAGGATCAGTTCCTCTCGCCGCGCGACGTGCGGGCGCAGCTCCTGTTCCTCAACGGCATGCCCGCCGACCGGCTGGTGGTCGATTGCGGCGCGGTGTTCGCCCCGCTGGAGATCTGGTCCTACAAGCGCGGCCTCGGGCCGGACGGCAAGCCGCTCTTCAAGCAGGCGCTCGTCTACAGCCCGGCAAAGGGCGAGCCCTATCGCCTGTGGCTCCCCAGCGACTCGAAGCGGGTGCTCTACACGCCGCTCATGGAGTACTGGCTGGAGCAGTGGGAAGAGATGCAGGGCCGGGTGTTCCAGGCGGTGCGTTTCGACCTGCAGAACTGCAAAGAGGCGAGGACCGTCGATATGGCCACCGGCGTTTCCGGACTGACCGGCGCCCACGCCCGGCGCGGCGAAGGGGTCCGGCCGAAGGACGCCTCGCCGTTGCTGGCGCCGCCGGCCGATCTCGCCGCCTGGGCCAAGGAGGCCGCGGCGATGGAGATGCCGGCGCTGGCCGCCGAGATGAAGGTCGCCGAAGCAGAGGTGCGGTTTCCGGACAAGGAAGGACAGCGCGTCGTCGCCCGTGCCCTGTTGACCCTGCCGCCGGACGCCGGCTTTCAGGTGTCCAAGGAAGGCAAGCCCGAGGTACGCCTGATCGTCGAGGGCATGGTCGAACAGGAGAACCATCCGCTCGAGGATTTCCGGATGCGTTTCCAGCTTCCCGCGCCGAAGGCTGGGGAGCCGCTCGTGCTGGCGATCGACCGGCCGTTGCGTCCGAAAGAGCTGTTCGTGATGCGGCTCAAGATCCGCGATGAGACGGGCGGCGCCGAGGCGCGGATCTTCCGCGGCTTCCGTGTGCCCGCCGAGCCGACCGCCGAGCCGGTGCCCGCCAACGCGGCCAGAGGCGAGCTGGTGCCGGTCACCGCCGTTGCCGGCGCCGACAGCCTGCTGCTCCTGCCGCCGGCCGAAGACATCTTGATGGGGCTCTGGCGCGCCGAGGCGATCGTCACCGGCGAGCGGATTCAGAAGGTCACGTTCCTGGTGGACGGCAAGCCCCAGCTCACCACCTCGAAGACGCCGTTCTCGGCCGAGGTGCGTTTGGAGCGCTTCCCCACCGAGCAGACGGTGCGCGCCGAGGGGTACGACGGGGAGGGCAAACTGATTGCTTCGGACGAAGTGATCCTCAACCAGCCGCGCGGCTCCTTCAACGTGCGCATCGTCTCGCCGCCCAAAGGGACGAAGGTCCAGGGCAAGACGCGGGCGCGGGCCGAGGTGGTGGTGCCGGACGGCCGGCGCATCCAGTCCGTCGAATTCCGTGTCAACGACGCGCCCATCGCCTCCTTGGCGGCGCCGCCCTGGGAGGCCGAAGTCTCCGTGCCGGACGGTGCCGACCTCGTCTATCTGACCGTAGTGGCCACCCTGGACGACGGCTCGAAGGCCGAGGCCACGCGGTATCTCCGGTCGCCGCAATTCGTCTCCGAGGTGGAAGTCAATCTGGTCGAGATGTACGTGGCGGTGACGGACCGCTCCGGCAATCTGGTGAGAGATCTGAAACAGGAAGACTTCGAGATCTATGAGGCGGGCAAGAAGCAGGAGATCGCAAAGTTCGAGCTGGTGCAGAGCCTGCCCCTCAACGTCGGCATTCTGCTTGACACCTCGGGCTCGATGGCGGGATCGCTGGAAGATACCGTGAAGGCTGCTTCCGGCTTTCTGGAGAACGTCATCACGCCGCGGGACAGGGCTTTCGCCGTCAGCTTCGCCCGCCGCCCGAGCCTGCTGATGCCACCCACCGATGACAAGGGCGCGGTGATCCAGGCGATCGAAGGCGTCCAGGCGGTGGGCGATACCGCCTTGCACGACGCCCTGGTGCACAGCCTCTACTACTTCCGCGGCATCCAGGGCCAGCGGGCCCTCGTGCTGCTCTCCGACGGCGACGACAACGCGAGCTATATCAAATTCAAGGACGCCATGGAGTACGCCAGCCGGAGCGGCGTCGCCATCTACGCCATCGGCCTCAATCTCCCCGCCTTCGAGGTGGGCGTCCGCAACAAGCTCGAGGAGCTCACCAGAGCCACCGGCGGCCGGGTCTTCTTCACGCAGAATGCCGACGACTTGCCGGGGATCTACAAACAGATCGAGACCGAGCTGCGGAGCCGCTACCTCGTGGCGTACAACTCGACCGAGATCACGGCACAGAGCGGCTTCCGCCCGGTCGAGATCAAGCTCAAGAAGGGGGGACTGAAGGCGCGAACGGCGCGCGGGTACTATCCGTGAGCGGCGACCCCCACTTTTCTTTTTTTCCCCTCCTCGCCCTTTGGGAGAGGAGGGGCCTCCTTTTCGCCTTCTTTCTCCTTCTCGCCCTGCCCGCCCTCGCCCAACCGCCAGCCCCCGCCGACTCCGATCCCACCCTCTGGCCTGAGCCGCAGCGCGCGTTTTTCCAGGACGGTCCGGGTCTGCTGCTCTCGCCGGAGGAGCGGAGCGAAATCCTGGGGCTCGACGAGGCTGGGCGCGAACGGCTCATCCGCGAATTCCTGGACCGCGATCCTCTTCCCGACACGCCGGCCAACGAGCTGCGCGAAGGCATCGACCGCCGCCGGCGCCTGGTGTCGTCGGAAAACCTGCTGCCCGGTGACGCCCGGGCCGAGCTGCTGTTCTTGCGCGGTCGGCCCCTGGAGCGCAAGGTCCTGGACTGCGCCGCCATCTTCAAGCCGCTGGAGATCTGGGCCTACCCGTCGGCGGCGGATGGAGCGGTTCGCGAGCTGATCCTCTACCGCCCTTCGCCGGCTGATCCTTTTCGCCTCTGGCTGCCCATCGACACCAAACGCATTCTCTATACCGGTGAGGCCGAGTACTGGCTCTACCAGGCGAAAGAGGAACATTCCCGGCGCATCGACCGCTTCTTCTGCCCCGATTCCGTGCGGGTGGACCGTGCTACCGGAATCGACGGTATCTCGGGAAAGACCCTTCTAAGGATGGACGTGCTGAGCTATGACCTGCGAGGCCGGAAGAGCGAGACCTCCCGCAGCGTCGAGTGGGCGCGTCCCCGCGACCGCGCCGCGTTCCTGGCCGCTCCGGAGGACCTGGCATCCTGGGCCCGGCTGGCGGCTCTGACTCCTTTGGAGCCCGAGCCGGCTCGCCTCGAAGTCGGCTCCCTGGCGATCGATTTCCCCCGGCGGCAGGGCCAGCGGCTCGTCTCCCGCATGCTGCTCGAACTGCCCTCCACCCGGGGCATGGCGACGGCCGAGAGCGACGGCAGGCTGCGGGTCAAGCTCGCTGTTGATGGCGTGCTGGACTCCGGCGGCGTCCCCTTCGAAACGTTCCGGACGCGTTATCGGGTCTCGCCGCCGGCTCCCGAGGAGCCCGCGGTTCTGCTGCTCGACCGGAGTCTGCGCCCTGGCCAGAGCTTCATTTTGCGGCTGCGCGTCGAAGACGAGACCAGCGGCGCCCGAGCGAATGTCATCCGCGGCTTTCGGGTCCCTGGCCGGCCGGAGACGAGGTTGCCAGCCGCGCTGACCGCCAAGGCCGTGGGGGGGCAGGCCGTGGCGGCCAACCCTGTCACCGGACCGGATACTGTGCTCCTGCTGCCTCTGCCAGCGGAGATCGTGCTCGGAACCTTCCGCGCCGAAACCGTGGTCACCGGCGAACGCATCGCCAAGGTCGTCTTCCTGCTCGACGGCCAGCCCCAGCTCACCCGCGTCCGTCCGCCCTACTCGGCTGAGGTCCGCCTCGCCGAGCTGCCGCGCGAACAGGTCGTGCGCGTTGAGGGCTACGACAAGGCCGGCGAGCTGGTGGCCTGGGATCAGATGGTGCTCAATCAGGCTCGCGGCCGGTTCCGCGTGCTCATCACCGATCCAGCCCGCGGCGCCCGGGTCTCGGGAAAGGTCCTGGCGCGGGCCGAAGTGGTGGTGCCCGAGGAACGTCGCGTCGAAGAGGTCGAGCTGCGCGTCAACGACCGCCAAGTGGCGGTGCTCAAGCAACCTCCCTGGCAACGGGAGATCCAGGTGCCGGCCGAGGGCGATCTCGCCTACCTCACGGTGACGGCGCGGCTGGACGACGGCAGCCGGGCCGAGGACGTACGCTTTCTGCGGGCGCCGGCCAACCTGAGCGAGATGGAAGTCGACGTGGTCGAGCTCTTCGCCACGGCCCTCGACGGCTCGGGGCATCCGGTGAAAGGCCTCTCCGCCTCCGACTTCGAGGTGCTGGAGGGCGGCAAGCCGCAGCAGCTCCTCCGCTTCGAGCACGTGGACGACTTGCCGCTGTCGCTGGGGATCGCCATCGACACTTCCTTCTCGATGGCCTCGTCGCTCGTCGAAGCGCAGCGGGCCGCCGCGGGGTTCGTCCACAACCTGCTGACCCCGCGGGACCGCTGCTTCACGCTCGAGTTCGGCAGCCGTCCCGCGCTCCTCATTCCGCCGGTGGACGACGTCGAGGCCGTAGCCTTGTCGCTCGAGGACCTGCGGGCGTTCGGCCGCACGGCGCTCCACGATGCCATCATCACCTCGCTCTACTACTTCCGCGCCGAGCGGGGCCAGCGCGCGCTGGTGCTGCTGACCGACGGCGACGACACCGTGAGCTCCACTTCCTGGGAGGACGCGCTGGCGTACGCTAGGAGCAGCGGCGTCGCCATCTATACCATCGGGCTCGGCATCGGCGAGCTGAAGCTCGGTCCCCGCGGCAAGCTGACCGAGCTGGCGGAGGCCACCGGCGGCAGGGCCTTCTTCGTCGACCGCGCCGACGAGCTCGCCGGGGTCTATGGCCGCATCGAAGAGGAGCTGCGCAGCCGCTACTTTCTCGCCTACAGCTCCGACCGGCCGGCGGACGCCAACGGCTTTCACGCCTCCGAGGTGCGGCTCAAGCGCGGGCTAAAGGCCAGGGTGTCGCCGGGGATGTATCCGTAAAGCGTCTTGGGTCCTGGGTCCTGGGGAGGTGTTGCTTTTCAAGACCCAAGACCCAAGACGTTTCGCGATAGCATCTCCCCATGCTCCTCGGCCGGCGGACCCCCGTCACGACCCTGCTCCTCGTCTCGATCTGGGCTCTGTTCGTCGTCGAGACGTTCCAGGGCGGCTCGACGAGCGAGCGGACGCTCGTAGAGCTGGGTGCCAATGTCCCGCAGTTGGTCCTTGCGGGGCAGTACTGGCGCCTGGTTGCCAGCATGTTCCTGCATATCGGCCTGGTTCATCTCCTCGTAAACAGTTGGGCGCTCTATCAGCTCGGCAGCCTGTTCGAGATCCTGCTGGGCTCCTTCAGCCTGGTCGTGGTCTATTTCCTCAGCGGCATCGCCGGCTCGGTGGCGAGCGTACTGTTCATCCGCGCCGACCTCTCGGCGGGCGCCTCGGGAGCCATCTTCGGCGTGATGGGCGCGCTCATCTCCTTTCTGCTCAAACGGCGCGAGATGCTCACGCCGCAGGCCCGATCTCTCCTCATGCAACTGCTTCTCTGGGCCGGCATCAACGTCTTTCTCGGCTTTTCGATCCCGGGCATCGACAACGCCGCCCACCTCGGAGGGGCCGCCGCCGGCTTCGTTCTCGGCCTCGGCGTACGGCCTCGGTTCCGCCCCGCCGCGGAATACTGAGGGGTGGGTGTGGCAGTTTTGATACAATGAGATGCGGGGAGCATCCCCCGCCACCCCGTTCCACCCGCACAGATCGACCGGGTTTCAGGGTACCTCTCCGGCGAGCGACCGTGCGGAGGACAGGAGCGGATCAACTTGGAGGATTGCCGTAATGGCCGCGCGACGCATGATGAACCGTCTTTACTACTTCACGATCGAGGACGAGAGCATCCTCGCCGAGACGTTTGCCCAGTTGGATAAGGAGGTCTACGCGATCACCTACAAGGTCGCCGGGACGGAGGACGTCTTCGTCACCACCAGCGAAACCAAGGACGCGATGGACCGCAACGACATTCCATACAACCTGCTGGCCGAGGAGGATGGCGCCAAGATCTCCCTCTTCCACTCGCCGCTCTCGCGCGAGGAGCTGGGGGATTACGAGGACGCCGTCAAGGCGCTCGCTCTCGCCTACCGGGCGATCGCTCTCGCGTGCGTGGGAGTCAACGGCGAGACGAACCTCGGCTTCGACCTCTCGAACGGCTCCCGGCACTACACCTACTTCACGGCGCCCGCGGGGCATACCTTCATCTGGCGCCTGTTCCGGGAGCGCGACGAGGCGGTGGACTTCCTTTCCAAGCTGACGGCCGGCGAGAAGAAGGCGATCGAGTGGGCGGAGTCGATCCCCCTAGCCTCCACCAAGGAGTTGAAGTCGTATCATTGAGCCGCCGGGCCGGCGCGCCGCCGGCCGGCCGTTCCCGGAGCGCCGCCTGACCGTTCTTCCTCTCTTCGAGCCCACCTATAGCGTCTCGCAGCTCTGTGGAGAGGTCCGCGACTTCCTGGGCGATGCCTTCCCTGCCGTTTGGGTGGTGGGAGAGGCGCAGCGCGTGCGGCCGAGCGCCCGGGGACACCTCTATTTCGAGCTGATCGAGAAGGGCGATCACGACGAGATCGTCGGCAAGCTCGACGCGGTGATCTGGAAGACCGACTTCGCGAAGGTTCAGCGTCTCCTCCAGGCTTCGGAGCAGCGGCTGATGGATGGAATGCAGGTCCGCTGCCGGGGCGGCCTCGACTTCTACGCGCCCGGCGGCCGGCTGCAGCTCTGCGTACGCGAGGTCGATCCGGCCTTCACCCTCGGACTGCTGGAGCGCCGCCGGCGTGAGACTCTCGCGGCGCTCGCCGCCGCCGGCCTGCTGGAGCGCAACCGCGGCCTGCCGCTGCCGGATCTGCCGCTGACGATCGCCCTCATCACTTCGCACGGCAGCGCCGCCTATCACGATTTCCTGTCCGGCCTCGCCGAGAGCGGCTACGGCTTTCGCGTCCTCTTCGTCCACGCCTCCGTGCAGGGCCGGGAGGCCGAGCGCGCCGTGGTCTCCGCGCTCGCCGCCCTTGCCGGCCTGGCGGTGGACTGCGCGGTGCTGATCCGCGGCGGCGGCTCGCGCACGGACCTCGCCGCGTTCGACAGCCGCGCCATCGCCGAGGCGATCGCCCGCGCGCCGTTTCCCGTCCTCACCGGCCTCGGGCACGAGATCGACCGCTCGATCGCCGACCTGACCGCGCACGCGGCGTTCAAGACGCCCACCAAGGTCGCCGAGTTCCTCGTCGAGCGCGTGGCCCGCGCCGATCAGGCTCTGGCCGAGCTGCGGCAGGCGATCCTGCGGCAAGCGCTGGAGCCGCTGCGCGCCGGCCGCGAGGCGCTCGGCCGCGCCGAGCGGGGCGTCAGCCTGGCGCGGATGCGCCTCGCCGCCGCCGGCGCCCGGATCGACGAGCACGCCCGCGCCCTCGCCCGCCTGGGCCGCAGCGCCCTGCGCGAGGCCGAGCGCCGGCGGGAGAGCCTGAGCAGCCGCCTCGCCGAGCTGGCGCCGCGGCGGCTCGAAGCCTGCGTCCGCGACCGCAGCCGGCTTGGCGAGAGGATCGCCGCGGCCGGCCGCGGCCGGGTGCGGGAAGCCGCGGCCACTCTGCAGGGGCTCGAACGCCTCTGCCAGCAGCTCGCCCCCGAGCGCACGCTGGAGCGGGGCTTCAGCCTGACGCGCGACGCCTCCGGCCGGCTCGTGCGCCAGCCCGATCAGGTCAAACCCGGAGATCTCGTCACCACCCGCGTCGCCGGCGGAGACTTCCGTAGCCGAGTGGAGGAATCATGAGCGAACCGCGAAACGACGGACTGCCCTTCGGCGAGCCGGTCTCGACCGAGCCGGCTTCGAGCGAGCCGGCCCTGAGCTTCCGCGAGGCGATGGACGAGCTGGAAGGAATCCTCGAGCGCATCGAAGGCGAGGAGATCGACGTCGACCGCCTCGCCCAGGAGCTGCGCCGCGCCGCCCAGCTCCTCGACCTCTGCCGCGGCAAGATCCGCCGAGCGGAGGTCGAGGTCAGCCAGATCGTCCAGAGCCTCGAAGAGCCCGGCGCCGGGAGCTAATCCCCGCCGATCGGGAAGGCGTCGGTATCCGCGCGGCTGGCGAGGTGGCCGTGCTCGTTGGTGTAAGTCCGCTGCTCGCCGGTCTCGGTGTCCGTCACCGTGATCGTGTACTGCACGTTCGACAGCGCGCCGTAGAACACCCAGAAGTGGCCGTTGATCGCGCGGCCGTCGAGGATCTTGATCATCAATTCCAGGTTGCTCGCCTGGAAAAACCAGAACGCTCCCGTGTCGGCCGTGAGATCGACGGCGTGCGCCGGGCCGGCGGCTCCGGTGGTGGGATCGACGAAGGTGACCGCGACCCGGAAGCGGCCGGAGCCGAGGCAGAGGGCGGTGTCGGTCCCGCCCGGTCCGCAGTCGCTGGGTTCCGTCACGGCGGCGCCTGCCGCGGGCGGTGACGCCGGCGCTTCTTCCTTGAACGCCGCGACGTCCGCGCGGCTGGCGAGCTGGCTGGCCGGGTTGCGATAGGTCTTCTCCTGTCCCGTCGCCGTGTCGGTGACGGTGAGCGTGTACTCGACGTTGGAGAGCGCGCCGTAGAAGACCCAGAAGTGGCCGTTGATCGCGCGGCCGTCGAGGATCTTGATCATCAGCTCCAGGTTGCTCGCCTGGAAGAACCAGAGCGCTCCGGTGTCGGCGGTCAGCCGCCGGGCATGCCCTACGCCGGCATCTCCCGCGGGAGTCTTCCAGCTCACCCTCACGCGGAAGCGGTTGCTCTCACCGAGGCAGAGAACCTCCGAGTCCGCGGCGCATTCGGGATCTCCGAAGACTTGGCCGAAGACGCCGAACTGACTGCCGTCCCGGCCGTTGAGGATCTGCGGCGGCAAGAGGATCGGGAACCAGACCGGGCGGCGGCCGTTGCTCCACACCACCGAGAAGCCGCCGAAAGCATCCGCGGCCACCGCCGGCTCCAGATCTTCCGAGTTCTCAAAGAGCGGATCGGCGCTCACGGCGAAAGCGTCTCCCTGCGGCTGCCAGGAACGGTCGAAGAGCCGGCCGAAGGTCCGGGTTCCGTCATGCGCGTCGAAATGGGTCCAGACGACGAAGGCATTGCCGGCTCCGTCAACCGCGGCGTCCGGCTCGTCGAAGGGCGTGAGCGAGCTGAACTCGTCATGGACCAGGATGGCATCTCCTAGCGGCTTGCCGGCTGTGTCCAGCCGTTGTGCGAACACCCCGAAGCTCGTGGTCGCCAGATCGCCGAACACCACGGTTCCATCCCCTTCGGGATAGAGCAGGGGAGCACTGCCGAACGGGTGGCCGCCGAAGCGGGCTGCAACCCTCAGCTCATTCGACCAGGTGCCGCTCGGACCGTCGAAGCGGCGCACCAGCAGGTGAGAGCCGATCTCCTCGCGCCAGGTCACGAGAACGCTGCCGGAGTCGTTCAGGGCCACGTGAGCACCGGAGGGCTTGCGGGTGGTGAAGGAGTTGACCTGGAAAGGCTCGCCCAGCGGGTTGCCGGCCGCGTCGAAACGGCGCAACAGGACGAAATCGTCGAAAAAACCGTCCCGGTACCAGGCGACGGCGAGATTGCCGTGCGAGTCCGCGGCGACGTCGGGATGACGGTTGACATCGGCTTCGGGACCGTTGACGACGGCGGCGTTCCCCAGTGGCAGCCCGTCGCCGTCGAAGCGGCGGAGCAGGATGTCGTGGAAGCTGCCCCAGACGACGGCGAAGCCGCCTTCCGGCCGGGCGGCGACTTGCGGGGGCGAGAAAATGAAACCGGCCTCGGAGACATCGATCTCGGCTCCCGCCGGAGCTCCCGAGGCCAGATAGCGCCGGGCCTTGACGCGGGAGTTGTAAATGTCGTTCCAGACCACCACGAAGCTGCCGTCCGGAAAACGCGTTACGTCCGGCTCGACCTGGTCGCCGAGCGTGAAGGTGTTGACCTGGAAGTCCAGCCCGAGCTTGGGCGGGGCGTCCTCGGCGAAACCGGCGGCGGCTCCGAACAACAGGGCACCGGCGAGGGCGAACGTGGCCCATTGCTCCGTGTGCCGGGAAGTAAACCTGCGGGTCATGGCAGAGTCCTCCAGAGACGAAGTCCTTACTGCGTTATCGAGAAGGCCTCGGTATCCGCGCGGCTGACAAGGTGACCGGTCTGAGCCCTTGTACGTTTCAGCCTTGCCAGTTGTCGTGTCCCTAATGTCCGCCCACCGGGAAGGCGGTGACGTCCGCGCGGCTGGCGAGCCGGCCCCGCTGGTTGACGTAGGCCCTCTCCTCGCCGGTCTCGGTGTCCGTCACCTTGATCGTGTACTGCACGTTCGACAGGGCGCCGTAGAACACCCAGAAGTGGCCGTTCACCGGGCGGCCGTCGAGGATCTTGATCATCAGCTCCAGATTGCTCGGCTGAAAGAACCAGAACGCTCCCGTATCGGCGGTCAGATCGATGGCGTGCGCCGCTGCCGGGATCCGGGTGGTGGGATCGACGAAGGTCACGTCGACCCGGAACCTGCCGGAGCCTAGACAGAGGGCGGTGTCGGCTCCTCCGGGCCCGCAGTCGCTGGCGGTCACCAGGGAGGCGTTCGTCGCTGCGGGCGCTGAGGCCGGCGCCGCCTCCTTGAAGGCCGTCACGTCCGCCCGGCTGGCGAGCTGACCGGCCGGGTTCGTGTAGGTCTTCTCCTTGCCCGTGGCAGTGTCGGTGACGGTGATCGTGTACTGGACGTTGGAGAGAGCGCCGTAGAAGACCCAGAAGTGGCCGTTGACCGGACGGCCGTCGAGCACTTTGATCATCAGCTCCAGGTTGCTCGCCTGGAAAAACCAGAGCGCCCCGGTGTCGGCGGTCAGCCGCCGGGCATGGCCGACGCCGGTGTCACCCGCCGGAGTCTTCCAGCTCACCTCGACGCGGAAACGGTTGCCTTCGCCGAGGCAGAGGACCTCCGAGTCCGCGGTGCACTCGGGATCTCCAAGGACCTGGCCGAAGACGCCGAACTGGCTGCCGTCCCGCCCGTTCAGGATTTGCGGCGGCAGCTCGGGAATGGGGAAAAAGAAGGGATTGCGGCCGTCGCTCCACACCACCGCGAAACCGCCGAAGGCATCCGCGGCAACCGCCGGCCGCAGATCGGCCGTGTTGAGATCGAGCGGATCGGAGCTCACCGCGAAGGCGTCGCCCAGCGGCTGCATGGAACGATCGAGCAGCCGGCCGAAGATCCGCAAGTCGCCGTCTTGCTCGAAACGGCTCCAGATGACGAAGGCATTGCCGGTCCCGTCGATCGCGGCGCCCGGCTCGTCGAGCGCATCGAACGCCGCGAAACCTTCACCGATCAGGACAACTTCTCCCAGCAGGCTGCCCGCAGCATCCAGCCGTTGCGCGAACACTCCGTAATCCACGGCCCTGATATCGCCGAACACCACGGCTCCATCGCCTTCGGGATAGAGCAGGGGAGCGCTGCCCATCGGCTGGCCGCCGAAGGGTGCCTCGACCTTCATCTCCTTCGCCCAGGTGCCGCTCGGACCGTCGAAGCGGCGCGCCAGCATGTTGGAGCCGACGCCCTCGTGCCAGCTCACGAGAAGGCTGCCGGAGTCGTTCAAGGCGACGTGAGCGGCGAACGGTCGGCGGGTGATCGAGGGGTTGACCTGGACCGGGTCACCTTGCGGATTGCCGGCCGCGTCGAAGCGCCGTAGCAGGACGAGGTCCTCGAAGAATCCGTCGCGGTGCCAGACGATGGCGAGATTGCCCCGCGAATCCGTAGCGATGTCGGGGTACCGGTTCGCGTCCGGATGCGAGCCGTTGACGGCGACGGCGCTCGCCAAGGGGTGCGCCTCGCCGTCGAAAAGGCGGAGCAGAACGTCATGGGAATCTCCCCAGACCACTGCGAACCCGCCGTTCGGCAGGACCGCCACGTGGGGCGGCGAGATGATCGATCCGGCCTCGGATACTCCGACCTCGCCGCCCGCGGGAGCGCCCGACGCCAGATACAGCCGCGCCTTGACGCGCGAATTGGTGTAATCGCGCCAGACCACCATGAAGCGGCCATCCGGGTAACGCGCTACGTCCGGATTGTCCTGGTCGCCCAGCGTGAAGGTGTTGACCTGAAAGTCCGGCCCGAGCTTGGACGGGACGTCCTCGGCGAGGCCGGCGGCGGCTCCGAGGAGCATGGCGGCGAGCGCGAAGGCGGCGAGCCGCTCCGCGCGGCGATAGAGCGCGAGTTGTTTCATGACCTTCCCTCCAAGAAAAGCGAACGGCTCGGGACTGCAACATGGGATTGTAGCATAGAGTGGTGCGGCAATCTCCGCTGCGGCGCGCCGATTTCTTGACACACTGCGGCATCGATCCCTACGATGGCGGTATGACCGTCATCGAAGCCGAACCCCGTACTTTGCAAGCCCAGACCGGTCCGCCTCCCGGCGCGCTGGCCGTTGAAGAGGGGATCGTCTGGCTGCGTCTGGACGAACCCGGAAAGAAGGTCAACACCCTCTCGACCCGGCTCTTCGGCTGGTTCGAGGAGCAGATCTCACTGGTGGAACGCGATCGCCCCGCCGGGCTCGTCATCTACTCCGGCAAGCCGGACGGTTTCGTGGCCGGCGCCGATCTCGAGGAGCTCCTTGGGCTCTCCGACAAATCAGCCGTGCTCGACATGCTGCAGCGCGGCCACGATTTGATGGAGCGGCTGGCGGGCCTGCCGTTCCCCACGGTGGCGGCCATCCACGGCGCCTGCCTGGGCGGCGGCCTCGAGCTGGCTCTCGCCTGCCGCCGCCGCGTCGCGACGGAGCACCCCAAGACGAAGCTGGGCGTTCCCGAGGTGCAAGTTGGGCTCTTCCCCGGCCTCGGCGGCACGCAGCGCCTGCCGCGCCTGATCGGCGTGCCGGACGCGCTCGACCTCATCCTTACCGGCAAACAGGTGGACGCCCGCAAGGCGAAGCGCCTGGGGCTGGTGGACGACACCTGCCATCCGGCCGACCTGCGGGCGGCGGCCGAGCGGCTCCTCCGCGGCGGCGAAGAGAGGAAGAAGGCGAAGAAGCCCATCGCGTCGCGCGCCGGCGACCTGCTCGCCCGCACGCCGCTCGCCGGCCCGCTGGTGTGGGACAAGGCCCGCGCCGGCGTCAAGGAGAAAACCGGCGGCCACTACCCGGCGCCGCTGGTCGCCATCGACGTCGTGCGCGAAGGTCTCAAGCTGCCGCTGCGCCGCGCCCTGGACGTCGAAGCCGGCGCCTTCTCCGAGCTGGTGGTCTCCGACACGGCGAAGAACCTGATCTCGATCTTCTTCACCAAGAACGAGGTGGAGGCCCGGGCGGCGAAGGTCGCCCGCGCGGCACGGCCGGTCACCACGGTCGGCGTGCTCGGCGCCGGCTTCATGGGCGCCGGCATCGCCCAGGTGCTGGCCGGGAAAGGCGTTCCGATCATTCTCAAGGACAGGGATCTGGCGGCGGTCGGCCGGGGCTACGGCTTCTGTCAGCGGCAATTCCGCGAGCTGGTCCAGCGGCGCCGTCTCACCGAGCCGCAGGCCAAGGGCGCCCTTTCACGCATCCTGCCGACGGTCGAGATTGACGCGCTGCGGCGTGCCGACTTCATCATCGAGGCGGTGTTCGAGGACCTGGAGATCAAGCGCGCCGTGATCCGCGAGACCGAAGCGGTCGCGCCCGAGAACCTGATCTTCGCCTCCAACACCTCGGCCATCCCCATCTCGCGTCTCGCCGAAGCCAGCCGCCGGCGGGAGAACGTGATCGGCATGCATTTCTTCAGCCCGGTCCACAAGATGCCGCTGCTGGAGATCATTCGCCATCCCGGCACCTCGGAGGAGACGCTGGCCACCACGGTCGAGGTGGGGCGCAAGATGGGCAAGACGGTGATCGTCGTCGGCGACGGTCCCGGCTTCTTCACCTCCCGCGTGCTGGGCACGATGCTCAACGAGGCCGCCTGGATCCTCGCCCAGGGCGCGAGGATCGACCGGATCGACCGCGCCATGACGCGCTGGGGATGGCCGGTCGGCCCGTTCGCCCTGCTCGACGAAGTCGGGCTCGACGTAGCCGCCCACGTCGGCGAGATGATGCTGGAGGAGCTTGGGGAACGAGTGGCGCCGCCGCCGGTCTTCCAGCGGATGAAGGACGACAAGCGATTCGGCCGCAAGGCCAAGCGCGGCTTCTACCTCTACGAAGAGGACGGCAAGGGCAAGGGCGGCAAGACGGTCGACGAGGCCGTCTACCGCCTGCTCGGCTGGCACGAGACGCCGGTCCCGGATCAGGAGATCGTCGAGCGCTGCTGGCTGCAGATGCTCAACGAGACGGCCCGCTGCATGGAAGAGGGGATCATCACCAATCCGGCGGACGTCGATCTCGGCGTGATCTTCGGCTTCGGGTTCCCGCCCTTTCGCGGCGGCCTGCTGCGCGAGGCGGACCGCCACGGCCTCGCCTGGGTGGCGGACACCCTGGACGGCCATGCCGAGCGCTACGGCGAGCGGCTCCGTCCGGCGGCCCTGCTGCGGGAGATGGCGGGGCGGGGGGCGCGGTTCTACCTGTAGAACGCGCCTGGCTGGCCCGCAGCGGCCTGCCCTTCGAAACCTCACCCCCTGGCCCCCTCTCCAGCGAAGCTGGAGAGGGGGAACACGTCAAAACGATGCTGCAGCAGATGCGCTGTACGCGGCGAGACAGTCATAGCGCACCCTATCTTTCCTATTGGCTCGTCTCGTTCCCCCCTCTCCAGCTTTGCTGGAGAGGGGGCCAGGGGGTGAGGTTTCGCGGGCGAACGCTGCCTATTCTTGAACTTCTTATACAATTGCTCCTAGAGATCCCCATGTCCGCCCAACCCCGCATCCTGCCGCCGGCCAAGCGGCGGCCCTCCTCCCGCAGCCTGCGGGTCTACGCCTTCGATCCCAGCTTCAACTGGCAGCTCGACACGGCCGTCATCAATCAGATGACCCTGCAAGTGCCGTGGGAAGACCTCGCGCCCGGTCCGGCCGGCGAGTATCTGGAAGTCGTGGATGTCGATCCGGCCAGCGGCTGCTGCTACGCGCCGGTCGATCTCGATCATCCCCACCTCCTGGCGGCGGACGGCCTCGATCCCGCGGAAGGAGATCCCCAGTTTCACCAGCAGATGGTCTACGCCGTGGCGATGACCACCATCCGCAATTTCGAGCGGGCGCTCGGCCGGCGCATTTTCTGGTCGCCGGCGGAGCAGGGCGACGGCTTCGTGCGGCGCCTGCGGATCTACCCTCACGCCATGCGCGAGGCCAACGCCTTCTACAGCCCGCGCAAGAAGGCTCTCCTCTTTGGCTACTTCCCCGCCTCGACCACGGATCCGGGACACAACCTGCCGGGCGGCACCGTCTTCGCCTGCCTCTCGCACGACATCATCGCCCACGAGACGACGCACGCGCTGCTCGACGGCCTCCACCGGCGCTTCATCGAGCCGAGCAACGGCGACACGCTGGCCCTGCACGAGGCCTTCGCCGACGTGGTCGCCCTTTTCCAGCACTTCTCGTTCCCCGAGGTGCTGCGCCATCAGATCGCTCGCACCCGCGGCGACCTCGCGTCGCAGAACATCCTGGCGGCTCTCGCCCACCAGTTCGGGCAGGCGATCGGCAGCTACGGCGCGCTGCGCGACGCCCTCGGCACCATCGATCCACAAACGCGGCAGTGGCGTCCCAAGGAGCCGGATCCGGCGGAAATCCAGACCACTCAGGAGCCCCACGCCCGCGGCGCCATCCTGGTCGCCGCGGTGTTCGACGCCTTCCTCGCCATCTACAAGTCGCGCATCGCCGACCTGCTGCGCATCGCGACCGGCGGCACCGGCGTGCTGCCGCAAGGCGCCATCCATCCCGACCTCGTCGATCGCATGGCCGGGGAAGCGGCGGCCACCTCCGGGCACATCCTCAGCATGTGCATCCGCGCCCTCGACTACTGCCCGCCGGTGGACATCGACTTCGGCGACTATCTGCGGGCGCTGGTCACCGCCGACCGCGATCTGGTGCCGGACGACGACCGGCGCTACCGCATCTCGATGATCGAGGCCTTCCGCCGCCGCGGCATCTACCCGCGGGGCGTGCGCAGCCTCTCGGCGGAAAACCTCTGCTGGTCGGGACCGGCGCCCGAGGATCTGCCGGAGTTCCGGCGGCTGCTGCCGGGCGGCGAGGTCCTGGAGCGCGTGCGGCCCGACTGGTCGCTCACGTCCGACCGCGAGAAGGCGTGGAAGGCGACGCGAGCCGCCGCCGACAAGATTCGCGACTGGCTGGCCGGCGACGGCCGTTCGCTCGGCCGTTGCCTGGGGCTCGCCCTGGAGAAGGACGCTCCACGTTCCATCGCGCGCGGCAAGAAGGGGCTGCCCGAGCTCGAAGTGCACTCGGTGCGCCCCGCCCGCCGCCTGGCACCGGACGGCGACTCGCGGATGGATCTGGTCATCGAGCTCACCCAGCAAAGGCGCGGCTATCTCGATCCCGACGTTCAGGACCGCGTCGATCGCGGCAAGCTGCCGCCGCCGCCGGAGGATTTCTGGTTCCGCGGCGGCTGCACGCTCCTCGTCGACCTCGAAGGCGGCGAGGTGCGCTATTCGATCGGCAAGGGGATCACCAGCGAGTCCCGGCTCGAGCTCCAGCGCACCTACCTCTTCGGGGATTCGGACGGCTCGCTCGCGGCCACCTACTTCGGCGATCCCAAAGTGCGTCAGGAAGCCGAGCCCTTCGCGCTCCTCCATCGCTCCTTCTGACCCCACACGGAACCCCGCCATGCCCGTCACCGCGATGACTGCTCCCGCCTCCGGTGTCAAGGTGCGGATGTACCGCCAAGGGCTCGGCGACTGCTTCCTGCTGGCCTTCCCCTCCCGCGGTGCGAAACCCCGCTACGTGCTGATCGATTGTGGTGTGCTCCTCGGCACTCCCCAGGCGGCCGTAACGATGCGCCGCGTGGCCGAGCACATCGTGAAGTCGACCGGCGGACGGATCGACCTGCTCGTCGCGACGCACCAGCACTGGGACCATCTCTCCGGCTTCGAACAGGCGCGCGAAGTCTTCGACCGCCTGGAGATTGGCGAGGTCTGGGTGGCCTGGACGGAGGATCCGGACGACCGAGTGGCCCGCAGGCTCCGCCGCGAGCGGCGGACCGCCCTGCGCGCTTTGACTTCGACGGTGAGCCGGCTGCGCGCCGGTGCCGACCCGGACTCGGCGCGAGCGGCGGACGGCCTCTCGCCGCTCCTCGGCTTCTTCGGCGACCTGGAAGAGGACGGCGAGCCCTCGGCCATCAACCGCGCGATGGCTTACGTGCTCAGCCGCGGCGAGCCGCCTCGGTACCGCGCTCCCGGCGATGGACCGCTCCATCTGCCAGGGGTCTCCGGAGCCCGCGCCTACGTCCTGGGGCCGCCGAAGGACATGGAATTTTTGCGCCATTCCAATCCGCATCAGGGCGAAAGCTATGAAGCGAGCCTCGCCGTCAACGACGAAACCGCCTTCTTCGCCGCCGTGCTCGAAAGCCGCGCGCGTTCGGGCGAGCTGGCGATGAGCCCCGAGGAAAAGGATCTCGCCAATCTCTGCTTTCCCTTCGACAAGGTCTTCCGCGTCAGCGCCGAGTCCGCGCGGCAGGATCCTTTCTTTCAGGAGCGGTACTACGGCGCCGCCGGCAAGGAGGACCTCGCCTGGCGGCGCATCGACGAGGACTGGCTGGGCTCGGCCGGCCGCCTGGCGCTCCAACTCGACAGCAACACCAACAACACCAGCCTGGTCCTGGCGATCGAGCTGGTCCCCAGCGGCAAGGTCCTCCTTTTCCCCGGCGACGCCCAGGCGGGCAACTGGCGGTCCTGGCACACCTTGAAATGGAAGGTTGGACACAGCGCGGTCACGGCGGCGGACCTGCTGCGGCGCACCGTTCTCTACAAGGTAGGCCACCACGCCAGCCACAACGCCACCCTGCGCGGCCAGGGATTGGAGCTGATGGAGGATCCCGATCTCGTCGCCATGATCCCCGTCGACGAGAAAATGGCGCACCGGCCCAAGGGAAGCAGCCCCAACGGCTGGAACATGCCCTTCCCGCCTCTGCTGAGGAGGTTGCAGGCGAAGACCGGCGGCCGCGTTCTACGCGTCGATCAGGGCCTGCCCAAGCGTCCCGCGAAGGTGCCGCCGGACGAGTGGAAATCGTTCGAAAACCGTTGCCGCGCGGCCGACCTCTACCTGGAGATCACCATCCGGGGGTGACGGCCCGCCTCTGTCTGCCGAGCCATGACCTCCCAGCCCGCCGAGATGTGGCTCCCTTTGGGGCTGTTCCTCCTCTTCGCGCTGCTCAGCGTGGCAGGTGCCTGTCTGGCCGTCGCGCACTGGCGGGGCCGGACGGCGGGCATCCTGGCCGCGCTGCTCACGGCGCTGTTCTTCGCCGCCTTGCTGGTTGGCCTCTGGGCCTTGCTGAGGAGCGGCGGGGCGCTTTGAGGTCGAGCGGGCAAGATCTCACGCGTCCTGCAGCGCCGGCTCCGGCGAGATGCGTTCCGGCAAGGCGTCCGGGATCTCGCTCTCCAGCCGCCGCAGGCGCGGATTGAGCGACGCCAGACCGACCACGACCAACACCATCGCTCCCAGCAGCACGAAGAGGAAGCCCACGCCGCGCCCTTCTCCCACGCCGATCACCCGGCCGACGCTGTCGGCCAGCGCGCCGCCGGGGATGAGCATGGGCTCGAAAACCCGGTCGGCGAGCGGTCCCGCGATCAGCGACGCGAGAGGCACGCTCGCCATGGAGATCACGCCGGCCACGCCGAAGACCCGGCCCTGCACCTCCGCGGCGACCTTGCTCTGCAGAAGGATCTGGGTAAAGCCGTTGACGAACGGCAGAGTGACCATGAAGGTGAAGGAGGCGAGGGCGATAAGCGGAATGCTCGGCCGCACACCGCCGAGGAACAGGATCAGGGCCTGACTTGCGAGGAGGCTGAGGATGGCAACGACCCGCCGCCGCGTTCCTCCCCAGATGGACAGCGCGAGGCTTCCCAGCAAGATTCCCGCCGCGCCCGCGGAGTTGACGCTGCCGAGCTCGATGGGCGTGGCGAAGCTGAGGATGAGTGGCGTCAAGAGCACTTGAACCATCCCCATACAGAAGTTGGTCACCCCGTATAGGCCCTGCAGTGCAAAGAGCCCGGGCAGCCGCCTGAGGTACTTCCAGCCGAACGCCAGGCTGGCGAGCATTGACGGGCGCTCCTTGACCTCGCTTGCTGACGGGCGGGGAATGCGAATGAAGAGGATCGCCGCCATCGCCACGAGGAAGGAAAGGCCGTCGCACAGGACGAGTCCGGAGTAGCCCATGTGTCCCACCAGGAGGCCGGCGGAGAGCGGTCCGATGATCTGGGCGGCGGCGCGCGAGGTCTGTATCATGCCGCTCGCCCGTGCGAGCTGCTCGCGCGGCACCAGCAGCGAGATCGAAGACAGCAGGGCCGGCCCGCCAAGGGTGAAAACCCCTGACATCAGCGCCACGAGCGGATAGACGTGCCACGGCTCGAGCCGCTTCGTAAACAGCAGCGCGGCCGTGATCAATGTCATCAGGGCGGCGCCGATGTTGCTCAGGGCGAGGATCAGCCGGCGGTCCCAACGGTCGGCGAGCGCGCCGCCCAGAGGGTTCGCCACGATGTAGACCAGGCCCACCACGAACGAGATCATCGCGAATTGCGTTGCGGAGCCGGTTTTCTCATAGATCCAGACGCCCAGGGCAAAGCTGCCGAGGCTGGTTCCCAGGGCGGAGACGGTCTGGCCCGACCAGAGGATCAGGAAGGACCGCATTCCATGGAAGGCGCTGCGTGTCGTCATCTCGGCCATATTAGTGAAGTGCGCCGCCGCCACATTGCGGGACAATACGAGGGCGTCCAGGCTGCCGACTTTGAAGAGTCCTCCGCGAAGGGTAAGATCTAGCCGGTGTCAGAACCGGAATACGAGATGTCGAGGCTGGTCACGGTGGAGACGTTCTCCTCCGGCTGGGAGGCGCAGCTCGCGCGCGCCTGCCTGGAAGCCGAAGGCATCCACGCGATCGTCGCCGACGAGCACTTCTTCCGCCTCTACGGCGCCCTCTCCAGCACCCTGGGCGGCGTACGGCTGCAAGTCCGCCCCGAGGACTTCGAACGGGCCTCCGAGCTGCTGCGCAACCGCCGGCCCGTCCTCTATCTTGTCACCGAGGAAGACGTTCTGCCCGGTCCTCCTCAGGAGTTCGAGGAGCCCGAAGCCCTGGTCACCATCGGCCGCTATCCGACTCCGTGGGAGGCCCACCTGGCGAGAACTCTCCTCGAATCGGAGGGGATCGACGCCTGCGTCCTCGAGGAGCGCCTGCCGGCCATCAGCCTGCTGACCGGCGAGCCGGCGGTGATGAGCCGCGTCGAGGTCCATCCCGACGACGCCGAACGCGCCCGGGAGATCCTCGCCGAGATCGAAGAGCTCGACGAGGCGTCGGAGTAGAGGGGGAATAACGAATGGATATCCTGAGCCCCTCTCCCTTCAGGAGAGGGGTTGGGGTGAGGTCGAGTTGTTCTCCGCCTCCTCCAGCTCGATCTCCTTCTTCTCCGCGTCCAGCTTCTCGGACTTCACCTCCTGCCGCAGGCGGCCGAAGGCGCTCATGTAGACGTTGGCCACCGCCACCAGCGCGAAGAAGGAGATGAGGTACCCCCGCCAGTCATCGAACAGCAGCCGGTAGCGGGTGACGATGAGAAAGAAGATCGTCACGTAGTGGCTGAAGCAGTACTCGCAGGTCAACAGAAAGAAGAACTTCCGCGCCAGGACGCTGCGGGCCTTCTCCGACCGCCGCGTAAAGTACTCGCGCGGCTCGCGGAAGAGTTCCTCGTGAGTGACCGTCCAGGCGATGCAAGCGATGGGGACGGCCAACACCGCGAGCCAGAAGAGCTGAAGGAGCCACTGCGAGCTGGCGGGGGGGTTCATGCCGGCCGGGCTGGTGCAAGAACGGAGCCCGGTCCGATCTTTGCTGAAGGGACGGCGAGGAGGATGTGCCGTGAATGCCTTGGACCCTCAAGACCCGCGGCGCGACCGCGATCCACGCGAGCCGGTCGATCACCCGAAACGCGACGAGCCCTGGTACGATCCGGACGAGTCGCCGCTCGAAGAGCCGCCCGTCGAAGATCCTCCCGATGCGCCGGAGATCGACGAGCCGGTCCGGCGCGATCCGGACCCGAAGGAGCCGCCGCGGCAGGTTTGACCGGCCGCGGCTCAGGCCTCAGGGCTTGCTGTCGGCGGGAGCCGGGATCCAGCCGAGATCCGAAACCCGGTACGTCTCCACGATCTTCTGCAACTCGCCGGAGCGCTTCAGACCATCCAGATAGGCGTTGAGAGGAGCGAGGAGATCGCTCCCTTTGCGCACCGCCATCCCATACTGGTAATGGCGCAGGACGAAAGCCACTTTGAGGGGAGGATACGGAGGCTTCAGCCTTCCGCCGACCGGAATGCCCGTCTCCGCGATGGCGCAGTCGGCCCTGCTTTCGTCGACGTCCACGTACGCCTGGAACGGAAAGTCCACCTGTGCGACCTGGACTCCCGAGAGCAGCTTCATCATGGCTTCGTGTTGGCTCGTGCCGCGCGCCGCCACGCATTTCTTGCCCGCCAGGTCGGCCGCGGAGGCGATCGCCGCGTCGGGCCGCACCACGACGGCCTCGGCCCCCTCGAAGTAGGGCTCGGTGAAATCGACCACCTGCCGGCGTTGCTCCGTGATCGTCAGCGAGTTGGCCACCACGTCGCCCTCGCGGCGGACCAAAGAGGGTGCGAGCTGGCCGAATCCTTCGGTGAGTGTATGAACCTCGAGCCCCACGCCCAGGCTCTTCGCGAAACCCTTCATGAGGGCGATGTCGATGCCGTCGAAGTCGTCAGGATTCCGCATCTCGGGCAGCTTCAGGCTGCCCTCGCGCAAGGCGTCGAGCTTGACCTGGACGAACGGAATGTCCTGATTGGGGAAGATGACGGCGATGAGCTTGCCGCGCGCCTTGACGTCCGCCAGATCGCCCGCTCGCAACGGCTGAGCGGCCAGCGCCAGCACGGCCAGAGCCAACGCAGAACGAACCAGAGACCTTTTGTTCCCTGCCGACATCGCAGCCCCTCCTTTCAGCCCACAGGCTTCAGACCGCCATAAGATTAAACCTACAGGGAAAGTATGGGCCGCGAGGAAAAGAGGGACAGCTCGGTTCCCGGTCAGCAAGGCAGGGCGTTGAAGGAGTGGATCTTGGGCTTTCCGCAGAAGAAATCGTTTCTGTCGTGAGAGAGTTGCGCGCGCGAGAGGACTCCTACTAACCCGCGACGATGAAACGACTATAGCCTACACCTTCGCGTACAGCGCCTCGTGGTGGGGCCTTCCCTTTCGCACTTCGCGGAGCTCGCCGCGATCGCACATCCTGCGCAGCGTGAGGGCGATCAGGTGCGGCTTGACCGGACGGCGCAGCCTCGACCTATAGTGCCGGTTGATCTCCGCCAGAACGGCGCTGGTGCCGACGACGTCGCCGGGTTTTCGGGTCTCGACGATCCGCTTCACCATCTTGGCCGGGGAGGGCTTGCGGCCGATCTCGAGGCTCGGCGGCGGATGGGGGAGCGCGGCGCGGTTGCCGAGGTCGACCGCAATGGCGGACGCGCTCTTGACCGCCTCCAGGATTGACGCCAGCTTCTCCATCTCGGCCGCGTGCACCGCCCGCTGCTCCCGATGGAAGGCTTCCCGCTCGGCATGGAACGCCTCCTGCTCCCGGTCGAAGGCGATCTGGGCTTCGAGCCGGTGCACGATGGTCTCGAGGGGCAGTGTGGATGTCATGGCCGATCTCCTCTGGTTTCCAGGGTTGACGCGGCCCTTGCGGTCTCCGTCCCGGAACCGCGGGGCGCTGCTCCGGCCCCGTCCATTTCCTTTGCGCGCTCGCCTGCGGCGTTCCGCCGTCCGAGAATTTTGTTAGGACCCCCCTGAATTTTGTTACGAGTCCCTTCGCACCTGTTTGGCCGCTCAAGAGAATAGTATAGAAGATCGCCGGTTACGTGACGAATGAGGGCGTATTCGTAGCGCCACCATGAGAATTCGATACGCTGATCGAGCGTTTCCTAACAAAATTTGTGTGCGGCGTAACAAAGATCGTGGGGATCGTAACGCCCCCTCCAAGGGCGCTGCCTTTCCTCGCGGATTTGCAAACGCCGTTGCTTGGGCGGGACGCGCGGTTCCGTCTCTTTGGACTGCGCTCTCCGCGTAGAGAGGGATCTTGACGTCGCGGTCATAGAGCAGCGAGCTGTCCGCGACCTCCACCAACAACAAAACGTCTTCGGGCTTCGGCGGCTGAGCCGTATAGCAGTCTTCCTGATACCGGAACAGCACGACGTCCGGCTGCGGCTCGGATTGCGGCCCTCCCATTCTGCGCCCCGAGTCCGTGCGCGAATCCTATCCTCCCGCCGGCGGCCTCTTGACAATCCGTGCGGCGCATGCTTCACTATGCACATCGAATTGCCCGAGGACGCCGAACGATCATGCCGCCAGACACCGAGAACCGCGAGATCCGCCATGAGGAGATCCGCTCTCTTCTGCAGGCCTACAAGGTGCAGAGCCAGGGCGAGCTGGTGGAATTGCTGCGCGAGCGGGGGATCACGGCGACGCAGTCGAGCGTCAGCCGCGACCTGCGCGACCTCGGGGTGGCGTGGATGGGCGGCCGCTACACCATGCCGTCGGACCACGACGTCCGGGATCCCGGCGTCTCCGAGGTCGCCCACTTCCTGCGCGGGGTGCGGCCGGCGGGCACGAATCTCACGGTGATCTTCACCTTCTCGGGCATGGCGCAAGCCGTGGGCATCGCCCTCGATAACGCCGGCTGGCCGGAGCTGGTGGGGACGATCTCCGGCGACGACACCGTGTTCGTGGCGACGGCTTCCGCCCGCGATCAGAAGCGCCTTATCCGAAGGCTGGACGCTTTCCTCCGAGAAAGGTAACCCATGGCCGAGCCGATCGTGCTCGCCTTTTCGGGCGGGCTGGATACCTCTTTTTGCATTCCGTGGCTGGCCGAGAAGCATGGCCGGCCGGTGGTCACGGTGACGGTGAACACGGGCGGCCTCGACGCCGCGGCTGCCGAGTCGCTGGCCGAGCGCTCGCGCACCCTCGGCGCGGCGGACCATCTGCTGGTGGACGCGCGGGCGGACTTCTTCGACCGCGTGCTGCGCTTCCTCATCCAGGGCAACGTGCGGCGCGGTCAGGTCTACCCGCTGTGCGTGGGCGCCGAGCGCGTGCTGCAGGCGCAGGAGGTTGCGAAGGCGGCGGCGCGCTTCGGCTCGCGCACGGTGGCGCACGGCTGCACGGCCGCCGGCAACGACCAGGTGCGTTTCGAGGTGGCGCTGCGCACGCTCGATCCGCGCCTCGAGATCCTGGCGCCGGTGCGCGACGAGCCGCGTCCGCGCGCCGCGCAGGTGGCCTATCTGGAGGAGCGCGGCCTGCCCGTGCCGGCTCACGGCGCCGCCTACTCGATCAACCGCGGGTTGTGGGGCGTGACGATCGGCGGCAAGGAGACGCTGAATACGGTGGAGACGATCCCCGAGTCCGCCTGGGTGCTCAGCCAGGGGGCGTTCGACGCGCCGCTGCCGCCGTCGCGCCACACGGTTTCCTTCGAGGCTGGGGTACCCTCGGCCTGGAACGGCAAGGAGCTCGCGCCGGTCGAGCTGATCGAAACGGTGGAGGAGGCGGCGCGGGGTTATGGCGTCGGGCGCGGCATCCACCTGGGCGAGACGATCCTCGGCATCAAGGGCCGGGTGGCCTTCGAGGCGCCGGCCGCCGAGGTGCTGCTCACCGCGCACCGGGAGCTCGAGAAGCTCGTGCTGACCGGCCGGCAACTGCGGATGAAGGAGACAGTGTCCTCCGTCTACGGCGACCTCGTTCACGAGGGGCAGCATCTCGATCCGGTGTGCCGCGACGTCGAGGCCTTGCTCCGCTCGTCGCAGCAGCGGGTCACCGGCGAAGTCCATCTCCTCTTCCGGCCGGGACAGGTGTTCGTGGAAGGCGTCTCCTCGCCCTTCTCGCTGCGCGACGCGACGCGCGGCGTCTATGGCGAGGCGGCCGGCGAATGGACGGCGGCGGACGCGCGCGGCTTCTCGCGCATCGCGGCGCTGCCCGGCGAGCTCTACGCCCGCATGGCGGCAGCGGGAGAGCGGGTGTCGTGAAAACGGTCCTGCTGGACAAGATCGCCTCGGTCACTCGCGCCTGCCAGTTGAAGCGCGAGGTGCGGGTGAGCGCCGAGATCCCTTGCGAGGAAGGGGTCGTGATCGCCGTGCGCGTGCTCAACGACAAGAGCACGTACAGCCAGCTCGAGCTGCCCACCGGGCGCATGGCGCAGGTGAAGAAGGGGGACGTGATCGCCGGCGCTCTCGGCCACCGGCACGCCCTCTTCGGCTACTCCGGCCGTCTGCCGGAGCATCTGGCGCCGGGCGACCGCGTGAACCTGCTCAACATGGGCGGTGTGCTGGGGATCTGCGATGCGGTGAATCCGGATCTAGGACCACCGTTCGAGTGCGAGGTGCTGGGCGCGGTGCTCCACTTTCCATATCTCGGCGAGCGGATCGGCGTCGCGGCGCGGATCGGCGGCTCGCCGCTCGATCCTTTGGCGCCGGTTCGGACGGCCGGCGTGCCGGTGGTGGCGCTCGTCGGCTCGTGCATGAATTGCGGCAAGACGGCCGCCGCCTGCACGCTGGTGCGCTACCTGAGCCACGCCGGCTGGACCGTGGACGGTCTCAAGGCGACGGGCGTCTCGCTGCGGCGCGACGTGCTCGCCATGGAGGACGCCGGAGCGCGGGCGACGGCGATCTTCACCGACCTCGGCGTGGTCTCCACGACGCCGGAGAACGCGCCGGCGGTGACGCGCACGCTGTTGACGCGTCTCGCCGCGGCACGGCCGGACGCCATCGTGGCCGAGCTGGGCGACGGGTTGCTGGGCGCGTACGGCGTGGCGGCGATCCTCGACGACGCGGAGATCCGCTCCGCCTTCACCGCCGTGGTGCTCGCCGCCAACGATCCGGTGGCGGCGTGGGGCGGCGTACGCATGCTGCGCGAGCGGTTCGGCATCGAGCCGGCGGCGGTGACGGGCCCGGCGACGGACAATCTCGCGGGGACGCGGATCATCGAAGAGGCGCTCGGCGTTCCCGCCCTCAACGCCCGCACGGACGGCGAGCGGCTGGCCGCGCGGGTGCGGGAAAAGTTGGGGCTCGGCGTGCCGGCGGCGGAGGCGGTATGAATCGATCGGAGGGCCGCCCGTCCGATCAAGGTTCCACGGTCCCTACGCTCGTCCTCGGCGGCACGGGCTACGTCGCCGGCGAGCTGCTGCGATTGCTCGCCGGCCATCCGTACCTCTCGACCTTCGCTGTGCTCTCCGAGAGCCAATCGGGAGGAGAGGTCGAAGCCGCGTTCCCGCATCTCGCGGGCTGCTTTCCCGGGCTCGCCTTCTCCAGCCGTGAGGATCTGCCGCGCCTCATCGACGGCCGCGGGACGCTGGCCGCGCTCTGCGCCGCGCCGCACGGCGCCGCCGCGCCTCTCCTCGATTCGATCTTGACGGAGTCCGAGCGCGCCGGTTCCGCGGTGAAGATCGTAGACATCTCGGCCGATTTCCGTTTTGCGGACGCGGCCTCCTACGAGAAGGTTTACGGCCACGCGCACGGTGCGCCGCAGCGGCTCGCCGAGTTCCGCTGCGCTGTGCCCGAGCATCTGGCTGAGACACCACAGGGGCACATAGGCCATCCTGGCTGCTTCGTCACGGCG
The DNA here is from genome assembly GCA_036002325.1 of Thermoanaerobaculia bacterium. GTDB lineage: Bacteria > Acidobacteriota > Thermoanaerobaculia > Multivoradales > UBA5704 > DATARR01. The sequence continues at coordinate 58,972 of DASYTJ010000093.1, forward strand.
ACGCTGCTGGCTGCGGTGCCGCTGCTCAAGCTCGGCTTGGTCGAGCCGCGTCTCTCCGTCGTAGCCATCACCGGCAGCACCGGCGCGGGCCGGACGCCGACGGCCACGACGCACCATCCGGCGCGGCGGAGCAACGTCTTCGCCTACAACCCGCTGAAGCATCGCCACGAGCCGGAGATGCGGGCGCTGGCGTCCGCGGCCTCGGGTGTGGAAGCCGAAATCCACTTCGTCCCGCAGTCCGGACCGTTCGCCCGCGGCATCTACGCGACGCTCCAGGCGCGGCTCCTCGAGCCGCTGAAGTCCGAAGAGATCCGCCAGGCGCTGGCAGGCTTCTACGCCGGAGCGCCGTTCGTCGATATCCTCTCCGAGCCGCCGCGCCTGCAGGACGTCGCAGGCACCAACCGCGCGCGCCTTTCCGCGGCGGCCGACGGCGATCACCTGGTGGTCTTTTCGGCGATCGACAATCTGGTGAAAGGCGCGGCCGGCGGCGCGATCCAGTGGATGAACCGGCTGCTCGGATTCCCCGAGACGGCGGGGTTGATGATGCCGGGTGTGGGGTGGCTGTGAAGCGCGGCCCCCTCACCTCCCCGGCCCTCCTCTCCCCGAGGGAGAGGAAGGAGAAATGAAGTCAGGAATCGGGTTCCCCTCTCTCCCTTGGGAGAGAGGGGTTAGGGGAGTGAGGGGCTACGGTGAGGAAACGATGAGGAGACCTCGATGACCGAAACCGCCGCAGAGACCGTTCTCCAGGCCGAGCTCGACGAGGCCCGCTGGCTGCTGCCCGTCTACGCGCACACGCCCGTCGAGCCCGTGCGGGGCGAAGGGGTGATGGTGTATACGCGTGACGGCCGGAAGCTGATCGACTTCTACGGCGGGCACGCGGTAGCTCTGCTCGGCTACCGGCATCCGCGGCTGCTGGCGGCTCTCTCCCGGCAGGCGAAGGAGCTGTTCTTCCAGAGCAATTCGGTGCCGCTCAGCATCCGCGCCCGCGCCGCCGAGCGGCTGGTGCGCTTCGGGCCTGCAGGCCTGACCCGCGCCTTTCTGGTGAACAGCGGCGCCGAGGCGAACGAGAACGCGCTGCGCATCGCTTTTCGCAAGACGGGCCGCGGCCGCGTCGTCGCGCTCGAAGGCGCCTTCCACGGCCGCACCGCGGCGGCGGGGGCGCTCACGTGGAAGAACGAGCGGTGGTACGGCTTTCCGCGGCCTCCTTTCGACGTCACGATCGTGCCGCGCAAGGACGTGGACGCCCTCCGCGCGGCGCTCGGTCCGGATGTGGCGGCGGTGATCGTCGAGCCGATCCAGGGCCAGGCCGGTGCCGTCGACCTCGGCGCGGAGTACCTGGCGGCGGCGCGCGAGCTCACTCGTGAAGCGGGCGCGTTGCTGATCTTCGACGAAGTGCAGTGCGGCATGGGGCGTACGGGCCATCCGTTCGCGGCCCAGGCCTATGGCGTCACGCCGGACCTCCTCACCACCGCCAAGGGGTTGGCGGGAGGCTTCCCGGCCGGCGCGGTGCTGGTGAGCGACGATGCGGCGGCGGGGCTCCAGCATGGCGACCTGGGCGCCACCTTCGGCGGCGGGCCGATCGCGTGCGCCCTGATCGAGACGGTGATCGACATCCTCGAGACCGAGGACCTGATGCCGCGAGTACGGAAGCTCTCGGCGCTCATCCGCGAGACCTGCCAGGTCGGACCGGTGACGGGGGCTCAGGGCGACGGCTTCCTGCTCGGCCTGCGGACCTCGCGGCCGGCGCGGGGGATCGTCGACGAGCTGCTGGAAAAGGGGATTCTCGCCGGCACCAGCGGCGATCCGCACGTCGTCCGCCTGCTGCCGCCGTTGATCCTGGAGGAATCGCACGTCGCGTCGCTGGCGAAGGCGCTGGCGGAGATCCGTCCTTGAAGGATTTCCTCGACCTCGCGGATCTCGCTCCCGGCGCGGTCGCGGATCTGCTGGCGCTCGCCGGACGGCTGGAGCGCCAGCCCGAGCCGCGGGCGCTCGCCGGGAAGATCCTCGCGCTGCTGTTCTTCAATCCCTCGCTGCGCACGCTCGCCTCGTTCCAGGCGGGGATGGCGCGGCTGGGGGGCAGCTCGTTCGTCATCTCGCCTGGGCAGGGGACGTGGATCCTCGAAACGCGCGACGGCGCGGTGATGGACGCCGCCGCCGCCGAGCACGTGCGCGAGGCGATTCCGGTGCTGGCGAGCTACGCGGACGTGCTGGGCATACGCTCCTTCGCGGGCGGTGCGGACCTCGCCGCCGATCTCGCGGACTCCACCTTCCTCTCGATGGCCGGCGTCTGCCCCGTGCCGCTGGTCAACCTGGAGTCGGCGGTCAATCATCCCTGCCAGGCACTGGGCGATTGGAAGACGATGGACGACCTCGGCATCCCCGCGCGCGGCGGCAAGTTCGTGCTCTCCTGGGCCTGGCATCCGAAGCCGCTGCCGCTCGCCGTGCCGGCCGCCGCGGTGCACATGGCGGCGCTGCGCGGCATGGACGTCACCGTGCTGCGGCCCGAGGGGTTCGGCTTGCCGGAGCCGCTCATGGAGCGAGCTTTCCAGGCCGCGGCGGTCTCCGGCGGCTCGCTGCGGGAAACGGCGGACCGGCGCGAGGCGCTCGCCGGCGCGCACGTGATCTACGCCAAGTCGTGGACCTCGCCCGTGCACTATGGGAATGCGGAAGCCGAGGCGGCGTTCCGCGCCGGGCTGCGCGACTGGTGCGTGGGCGAGGACTGGTTTACGAACGCGGCGCCGGACTGCCGTTTCATGCACTGCCTGCCGGTGCGGCGCAACGTGGTGGTGAAGGATGAGGTGCTCGACGGCCCGCGCAGCGTGGTGGTCCACGAGGCCCGCAACCGCATGTGGGCGCAAATGGCGGTGCTGTATCGGTTGTTGCGGGGATAAAGGAGGTGCAGCAATGAAAGACGTCGGCCAGCGGACCGCCGAAGCGGCGGCCCTGAAGCACGCGGTCCCGTACATCCGGATCTTCAAGGGCAAGACCTTTGTCATCAAGGCGGGCGGCGGCGCCCTGGACCGCGAGGCCACCCTGCGCGCGCTCATCGAGCAGATCGAAGTGCTGCATCAGGTGGGCATCCGCGTCGTCCTCGTGCACGGCGGCGGAACGCAGTCGAGTGAGCTGTCGCGGGCGCTAGGAGCCGAAGCGCGCTTCGTCGAGGGCCGGCGGGTGACGGACGAGAAGGCGCTCGAAGTGGCGGCGATGGTGCTGAACGGCTCGGTCAACACCAGGGTGCTCGCCGTCTGCCGCCGGATCGGACTGCCCGCGGTCGGCGTCTCCGGCGTCGATGCTGGTCTCGTCCAGGCACGCAAGCGGCCGCCGGTGCGCGTCGGCGACGAAGTCGTGGATTACGGCTTCGTCGGCGATGTCCTCGCCGTCGATCCCAGCGTATTGATTCAGTTGATGGACTCGGGCTACGTACCGATCGTCAGTCCTCTCTCGGCGGATGACGCCGGCACGGTGCTCAACATCAACGCGGACACGATCGCCTCCGCCCTCGCCGTGGCTCTGCGGGCCGAGAAGCTGCTCTTCCTGACCGGCGCGCCGGGAATCCTGGAGCGGCCGGACGATCCTGGCTCGCTCGTCTCCTACACCGACCTCGCCGGCCTGCGCCAGCTGCGTGACGACGGCGGCGTCGTGGCCGGCATGCTGCCGAAGACCTCCGCCATCGAGGCGGCGATCAAAGGCGGCGTGCGGCGGGTGCACATCCTCTCGCACGATCTGCCGGACGGACTGCTGGCCGAGGTGTTCACCAACGAGGGCGTCGGAACTCTGGTGGTCGAGGACATCAAGGCGTTGACTCCGGACGAAGCGGCGGCCGGCCATGCTCCGCTGCCGGTGACAGCCGCCGGCGCGGGAGTTTCCTGAGATGCTGCCTGAGCGCGAGATCCTGTCGCTGCACCGGGCGATCACGGCCATCCGCTCGGTCTCGGGCGAGGAGTCGAAAGTCGCGGATTTCCTCGCCGAGCTGCTGAGCAAGAACGGCCTCTCCGTCTCCCGCATCGGCAACAGCGTGCTTGCCACGCTGGGCAGCGGCCCCGTGCTGCTTTTCGACACGCACCTGGACACCGTGCCGCCCGCCCCCGGTTGGACGCGCGAGCCGTGGGACGTGCAGTCGATCGACGGCAAGGTCTACGGCCTCGGCAGCAACGACGCGAAGGCGGCCGTGGCGGCGATGACGGCGGCGTTCCTCGCTTTCCGCGAGGCGGACCTGCCGTTCACCTTCGCGCTGGCGCTGGTCGAAGGCGAGGAGACGCGCGGCACCGGCACCGAGGCGGTGCTCGCCGAGCTGGCGCGCCGCGGCACGCCGCCCGCGGCGGCGGTAGTGGGAGAGCCGACCGGGCTCGACCTCGCCATCGCGCAGAAGGGGCTCATGGTTCTCGAGCTGGTGGCGCGCGGCGACGCGTGCCACGCGGCGCACGCGGCGGCCCTGGGAGCGAAGAACGCCGCCCGCGCGCTGGCGCGCGATCTCGTCGCGCTCGAGCAAGCGGATTTCGGCCCGTCCCATCCGCAGCTCGGGCCGATCACCCTGGAGCCGACGCAGCTCCGGGCCGGCACCGCGCGCAACGTGGTTCCCGGCGAGGCCGCGGCGGTGCTCGACGTGCGCATCACGCCCGCGCTCTCGCGCCGTGAAGTGGTGGAACGCATCCAGCGATTGGTGGCGGGCGAGGTGCGCGTGCTCTCGGACCGCCTGGTACCCCGGGAAACGCCGGAGAACGCGCCGCTCGTCGAGGCCGCGCGGCGGGCGCGGCCGGAGGCCGACATCCGCGGCTCGGCGACGCTCTCCGACATGGTCTTCATGGAGGGGATTCCGGCCGTCAAGTGCGGCCCGGGGAAGAGCGAGCGCTCGCACACGCCGGACGAGTTCGTCCTGGAGAGCGAGATCCTGGAAGGGGCGCGCTTCTACACCCGCCTCGTCCGCGCTTACGCCGAGCTGCGGGAGCGAGAGGAAGCGGCGTGACCCGCCTGTGGGACAAGGGCGAGCCGCTCGATGATCGAGTGCTCCGCTACACCGCGGGCGAGGACCGTCTCCTCGACGCTCGCCTCGTGCCGTATGACGTCCGCGCTTCGATCGCGCACGCCGCGATGCTGCAGGAGACCGGGCTTCTCTCGGCGGCAGACTTCGCGGCCGTCCGCGACGGTCTGGAGTCGCTGGGGAAAGAGCACGCCGCGGGAGCGTGGCGCATCCGCCTCGAGGACGAAGACGTCCACACCGCTCTCGAGACCCGGCTGACCGAGCGGATCGGTGAGGCGGGAGCTCGCCTGCATCTCGGGCGCTCGCGCAACGATCAGGTGCTCGCCGCCCTGCGGCTTTACCTGAGAGACGCGGTGGCGGCTCTGGCGGACGGAGCGCGCGAGGCGGCCGCGGCGCTCGACGGTCTGGCGGAGCGCCAGGGCGAGGCCGTCCTGCCCGGATTTACCCATCTCCAGCAGGCCATGCCCAGCTCCGTGCTGCTGTGGGCCGACGGCTTCGCCGCCGAGCTGCGTGACGATGCTGAAGGGCTCGCGGCCTGCTCGCGCCGCATCGAGAAGAATCCGCTCGGCTCGGCCGCCGGCTACGGCGTGCCGCTCCTGCCGATCGATCGCGAGTCCACCCGCCGGAGCCTGGGCTTCGCCGAGGTGCAGGAGCCGGTCACGGCCGTGCAGCTCTCGCGCGGCAAGGCTGAGGCGCAGGTGCTCTTCGAGATCGCTCTGCTGATGCAGGATCTCGGGCGGCTCGCCTCCGACCTCGTCCTCTACGCCACGGCGGAGCTCGGCTTCGTCAGCCTGCCTCCGACGATGACCACCGGCTCGTCGATCATGCCGCAGAAGCGCAATCCAGACGTCTTCGAGCTGGTGCGCGGCCGGACGGCGACGGCGGAGGCCTGCCTCCTCGAAGCGCTGGCCGTCACCGCCAAGCTCCCGTCCGGCTACCATCGCGACCTGCAGCTTTTGAAGGCGCCGCTCTTCCGCGGCATCGATCTCGCGGCGGAGACGCTCGCCATCATGGCCGCCGCCGTCCCCGAGGTGCGATTCCACCCCGAGCGCATCCGGCTTGATCCGGGCCTCCGCGCCGCGGAAGAGGCCAACCGCCTGGTGCTGGAGGAAGGGATTCCTTTCCGCGAGGCGTATCGCCGGGTCGGGGAGAAATTTGGCAGAAACCAAGTAAACCCTACCCGATCGCCTTCCAAGACGGAGTAGTGCCGGGTCTGGCTGAATTACAATTCCAGTTCAGGGCTTCGTAATCGGTCGCCCCTTGCCCGCAAGGCCCTGAAATTCTCGCATTTCCTCAACGGTCTCCTCCAGCCACTGCAGTCGCTGCTCAGGCGTAAGGTTCCGGCCAGCGTCGAGATGATGTCGGCGCGTTCCCTCAAAACTCCAGTCCCACTCGCCCGGGCGCTCTCGATCAACAGAAGCTTTCGCCACAGCTACTCCTTCGATTCTCTCTCTTGTTCCCCAATCTGCCGCAGTGCTGCGATGTCACTTTGATCTTGGGGTCTGCTTGCCAGACGTTTCATTTCAATTAGATCGGGCAGCGAGATGACCGCTCGATTCGACCTCGCATGCCTTCAGTCTATCAATGTCGGGAGATCCTATTGGAGTATGGATATACTGCCCGCCCGGTTCGTATAAGCCGGAGGATCTGCCCGGATGACACGTTTCAGCCTAATGGATGAGGTCTGGCTTCGCCGGCTCTTTTTCGCGCTGGCTTTGCTCTACATCCTGCCGTTCTGGACCGTCCGCTACCTGCCGACGACGGACGGCGCCTGCCATACGTACAACGCCTGGATCATGCGGCAGTACGGCAATACCGAGCAGTATCCCCTCTTTCAGCAGTACTACGAGATCAACTGGCGGCCTTATCCGAATTGGATCGGTCACGCCACCATGGCGCTCCTCATGTTCGTCGTGCCTCCTCTCGTTGCCGAAAAGCTGCTGGTCTCCGGCTACGTGCTGCTTTTCCTCGGAGGTGCCTGGTATCTCGCCGGCTCGGTGCGGCCCGGGGAGCGCTGGCTCGCGTTTCTGGCGTTCGCGTTCCCCTATCACCAGTTCTTCCAGCTCGGGTTCTACAACTTCTCGATCAGCATAGCGCTGTTCCTGGTCGTGCTCGGCTACTGGTGGCGCAACCGGGAGAGCTCCGGGGCCGCCTTCGCGGTGAAGATCAATCTCCTGCTGGGGCTGTGCTACTTCGCACATATCGTCTCGTTCACCCTCGCCTTGGGCGCGATCGGCGTGCTCTGGCTGACGACCCTGCGGCGCGAGAGTTGGCGCCGGCATCTGCTGCACATCCCTATTCTGATTCCTCAGCTCGTGCTTCCGTTCTGGTTCGTCATGGGCGAGGGCAGCAGGGCAGTCCCTCCGGCTTGGCCCTTTCGGCGTCTCCTCAAGTACTTTCTCGATCTCCGGATACTGATGAGCTTCAGCGATCTGCAGCGCCGGGCTGGAGCGGTGCTGGCTGTCTTTTTCCTTCTGCTGCTCCTGCTTACGCTCTGGCGGAAGAGCCGGCGCCGGCCCTTTTTCGACCGGGCGGACGCCTTCCTGCTCCTCGCTGTGTTGTCCGCGGTCCTCGTGTTCGCCAGCCCGACCGGAATGGCGGGCGGCGGGCTGCTCAAGCAACGGCTCTGTCCCTATCCTTTCCTTCTCTTGCTCCCGTGGTTCTCGCCGGGCTTGGGGCCTATGGCGAGGAAGACCGGCGTCGCCGCGCTCGCCGCGGCCGCGTTGCTGAACCTGGGATTTCTGACCTATTGGTATCGCGTGCGCGGCGCCGAGGTCGAGCGATTCCTCAGCGGGCTCGAGGCGGTGCAGCCGAACACCCGCGTCCTCGCGCTGCTCTTCCGGCGTCCGGGACCGACGGACGTGCTCAGCCATGCGATGGGCTACCAGGCGATCGAGAAAGGGCTGATCGATTGGGACAATTATGAAGCCAAGCTCTGGTACTTCCCGACACGCTTCCGCGGCTCCCTGGTCGTTCCGTACATCGCAGGGAGTGTGAAGACTCCTGGGGCTGTACGCGTGAAAGTCAACGAGGAGCTCATCGACGCCTTCTACACCTGGCATATGCCGCCGCGAGCGCCGCTGCGCAGGCGTCTCAAGAGGAGCTATGAGCACCTCCCGACCCCATACGGCGGAGAGCTCTGGCTGCGCCGGGCGGCACCATGACGAACCTCCATCCGCCGGCGGACCCCCGGCTGCGTCGGGTCTTCTTCGTCCTGGCCCTGCTGTACCTTCTCCCCTTCTGGATCGTTCCCTATCTTCCGACGACGGACGGGCCGTGCCACACCTACAATGCCTGGATCCTCCGGCAACACGGCAACACCGCGCAGTATCCGCTCTTCCAGCAGTACTACGAGATCAATTGGCGGCCGTTTCCGAACTGGATCAGCCAGGGCACGATGGCGCTTCTCATGTTCGTCGTGCCGCCGCTCATCGCCGAGAAGCTGCTGGTTTCCGCAACCGTGCTGCTTTTCCTGGGCGGCGCCTGGTATCTGGCCGGCGCGGTGCGGCCCGGCGAGCGCTGGCCCGCGTTCCTGGCTTTTCCTTTCGCCTACCACCAACTTTTCCAGGACGGGTTCTACAACTTCTCGGTCAGCCTGGCGCTCTTCCTTTTCATCCTCGGCTTCTGGTGGCGGCATCGCGCGCGGCCGGGGCTCGCCTTCGCGGTGAAGATCAATCTCCTGCTGTGGCTGTGCTACTTCTCTCACATCCTCTCGTTCATGCTCGCGTTGGCCGCCGTCGGCGTTCTCTGGCTGGCGACTCTGCGGCGCGAGAGCTGGCGGCGCCATCTTCTGCACGTTCCCGTTCTACTGCCCCAGGTCGTTCTGCCGCTCTGGTTCTTTCGCGAGCAGGGAGGAGGGTACGTCCCGGCGGGGACTCCTTTCGTGCGTCTGTTGCAATACTTCTCCCGGCTCGAAGTGCTGGCGACGTTCAGCCCGGCCCAGGTCTGGGGAACCACCGCGCTGGCTATCCTTTTTCTGCTGTTCCTGCTGCTGACGCTGTACGGCAAGGGCCGCAGGCGGCGATGGGTCGAAGAAGCGGACGTCTTTCTTTTCCTCGCCCTCGCATACGTCGTCCTCTTCTTACTGAGCCCAGAGGGAATGTCCGGCGGCGGCCTGATCAAGCAGCGGCTCGCTCTTTATCCCTATCTCCTGTTGATTCCCTGGTTCGCGCCGCGGTTCGGCGGTGGAACCCGAAAATTCTTCACGGCCTTGCTCGCGGCGGCGGCGCTGGCGCATCTCGGGATCGTTCTCTACTGGTACCGCGTGTCGGGCGGGGAGATGGAGCGCTACCTGAGCGCGCTCGCCGCCGTCCGGCCGAACACCCGGATTCTGGCTCTGCACTATCAGCGCAGTTGGCCGACGGACGCTCTCAGCCACGCCATCGGCTATCGGGCGCTGGAGAAAGGCCTGATCGATTGGGACAACTACGAGGCCAAGGTTTCGTTCTTCCCGACTCACTTCCGCAAAACGGCTTACCCCGTTCTTCCGGGCGGGGTGCTGGCGCCGGACTCCTTCCGTCCCAAGCTGAGCCGCGATCTCGTCGACGCCGTCTACACCTGGCGCATGCCGCCGGAAGCGCCGCTGCGCGGCCGTTTGAGAAAGAGATTCGCGATCGTTTCGGAAGGCTTCGGCGGCGAGCTCTGGGAGCTTCGCCAAGCCGGCGTAGAATCGCGGCATGGCAAAGGGAAAGGGGAGCGCCGGCGAGCGGATCGCCTTGGTGAGCGGCGCCAACCGCGGGATCGGCCTCGCGGTCTGCCGGCAGCTCGCGGAGCGGGGTTTCACGGTGATGCTGGGAAGCCGGGACCTGGCGAAGGGCGAGGCCGCCGCCCGGAGTCTGGCGGGTGAGGTCCACGCCCGCCAGCTCGACGTCGCCGACGCCGCCGGCGTCGAGCGGCTGCGGCGGACCGTGGAAGCGGAATTCGGCCGGCTGGATGTATTGGTGAACAATGCCGCCATCCTCTATGACACGTGGCAGCGGGCGGAGAACGCGGATCTCGCCGTGGTTCGCGAGGCGTTGGAGACCAATCTCTTCGGCGCGTGGCGGCTGTGCGAGGCTTTCATCCCTCTCCTGCGCCGCAGCCTCCACGGCCGCATCGTCAACGTCTCCAGCGAGGCGGGCTCGCTCGCCGGCATGGCAGGAGGCACGCCCGCCTACAACGTCTCCAAAGTGGCGCTGAACGGCCTGACCCGCATGCTGGCCGCCGAGCTGCGCGGGGCGGGGATTCTGGTCAACTCGGTCTGCCCCGGCTGGGTGGCGACCGACATGGGCGGACCGGGAGGAAGGCCTGTCGAAGCCGGAGCCGCCAGCGTCGTCTGGGCGGCGACGCTTCCCGATGACGGACCGACCGGGGGCTTTTTCCGCGACGGCAAGCCCTTGCCCTGGTGAGGAGGAGGAGGAACGATGCGCATCGCCATTCTCGGATCCGGCCGCATGGGCGCCTCTCTAGGAAGCTTGTGGTCCGGAGCCGGTCATACCGTCACCTTCAGCTATTCGCGCGATCCGCAGCGGCTCGAGGATCTTGCCCGTTCCACGAAAGGCGACGCCTCGGCCGCGAGCCCGTCGGAGGCCGCGGAGCGGAGCGACATGATCCTCGTGGCCGTTCCCTGGTTCCGCTTGGACGACGCGCTGGCGCAGATGGGATCTCCTGCCGGCAAGGTCGTCCTCACCTGCTCGCTGCCGATGACCGAGGACGACTCGGATCTCGCCCTTGGCCATACCAGCTCGGGCGCCGAAGAGCTGGCCCGCCGTCTGCCCGCAGCGCGGGTGGTGGCCGCCTTCAATACCATCCCTTCGGAGCTGATCGCCGATCCCGCGCGGCCTTCCCGGCCCGAGCGGCCGGAGGTCGTCTTCTGCGGCGATGATGATGAAGCGAAGGCGCTGGTAGCAGGACTCATCCGCGACACCGGCTTCGAGCCGGTGGACGCCGGTCCGCTGCGCGTGGCCCGCTGGATGGAACCCTTCGGTCTTCTGGTGGCGCAGCTCGCCTACGAGATGGAGTTGGGCCCGGAGATGGGATATCGGTTTCTCCGGCCGTGAGCTGGCGAGCGCCGCCTATAATTCGGCCGTGCCTTTCGTCTACATCCTGCGCTGCGGCGACGGCTCGCTCTACACGGGAATCGCCAAGGATCTGGAGCGCCGGCTCGAGCAGCATCGGACCGGCAAGGCATCGCGGTATACGCGCTCTCACCTGCCGGTGACGGTCGTCTGGACCCGTAAGGTCCGCTCCTGGAGCCTCGCACTTCGCGAAGAGCGCCGGATCAAGGCGATGCGGAAGGCGGAGAAAGAAGCGATGCTGCGGTGAATCCCGGCCGCTTGAGCTCGTCCCTCAGGAGAAGGCTCAGTTCCTGGCCTGGGGTTGATTGCCAAGCCGCGAGAACGACGTGAGCTCAATTCCCATTCCCTGCAACTCCTCTTTCACCCGCGTATCGCAAAGCGCCGCCGTCTCCTGATCCCAGTCATAACCCCAGTCGTACTCGGCGGCCAGGGCCTCTCCGCCGATCCCCGGATGGCAGACCAACTCGGTGACGTCTTTCGCGTCGTCGAGGAGGCGGAAGAGCTTTTCTGCGGTCAACGCTCCCGCGTCGACGATGCCGATCGTCCTCGCCGTCGTCTTCACCCCACCCTTCTCCTGCAGCTTTCGCCTCGCCGTCCTCCCGATGCCGTTGAGAATGCCGATCTGCAGGGAGCGCGGCGACGGCCGGCGAAGGGCGGCCGGCTCGTGGGGAACGCGGACGAAAGGGATGCCGTGCTCTTCCGCCAGCCGAAGGACGATCTCGAAAATCCGCGGCAGGACGTGCAAATGCTGATGGCTGTTGGCGTGGACGACACGCAGGCCTGAGGCGAGGAGCCGCTCGATCTGCCGCCGCAGCTCTTCCTCGACTTCGCCCGCCGCGATGCCACCGAGCAGGTATCTTCGCGTGAACCTCCGGAAATCCCGCAGCAATACGCCGGTCCGATCCACCAGCGACGGAATTCGCTCCGGCGGCGACAGCGGCCGTTCGCCCACCAGGGTAAGGTGAACTCCGGCGTCGAGCCGCGGCCGGTCGCGCAGGATCTCCACCGCCGCCTCGAACGCGCGGCCGTTGGCGACCACGCTGCAGGCGGTGACGATCCCCTCGTCGTGAGCCTTGACGGCCCCGAGAGTCATGCCCGAATGAAGGCCGACGTCGTCGGCCGTGACGACGAGCGCTCTCAACGGCCCGGGGCGGCAGCTTCGACAGCGCCGGCCGCGGCGTCCGGACTGCCGCGCCGCCGCGGGTGGCGCATCTCCGGATAGAGCCTGATGAGCTCCCGGAAGATCTTGAAGATGACGCCGGGAGACGACAGCGTCGAGCGGCCGCGGGTGCGGGGAAAGTAATCGAGGCCGAGCTGCTGGATGACGAAGCCCAGGTTCCTCGCCTTGACGATCAGCTCGGCGTCGATCAATGAGCCTTCCGACCTGAGCTCCACCGCCTCCAGCACTTCGCGCCGCATCAGCTTGAAGGAGAAGTTGATGTCCCGGTGCGGCCAGCGGAAGAGCAGGCCGATCAGCGAGTTGTAGAGGTAGGAGTAGACCGTCCGGCGGAAGCCCTCGGTCGTGCGGTCGAGCCGGTATCCGGCGATCAGGTCCGCGCGCGTCACCTTCAGGGCCTGGATGGCCCGGCCGATGGCGTCGGGATCGAACGGCAGGTCGGCGTCCATGTAGAGCACGAGCTCCTTGCGCGCCGCGGCGAAGCCCGTGCGGAGCGAGGCTCCCAGCTTGCAATTCACTTCGTGCCGCAGCATGCGGATGCGGGGATCGGAGCTCGCTTCGCGGGCGACGATCTCGGCCGAGCGGTCCGTCGAGGCGTCGTCCACCACGATGATCTCGTAGTCGCCGCTGTGGCGGTCCAGAGCCACCGTGGCGCAGCCGAGGGCATGAGCGATGTTCTCCTCCTCGTTGAACATCGGGATCACGAGCGAAACGGATGGGCGATCTCGCATGATCGAAGGTCCTCAGCTTAGCCGGCGATCCGCTCGACGGCAAGGAGTTGGACGGCCAGCCGGCGAGTGTCGGCCTTGGGGCCGCTCGCGGCAGGAACGAAGGAACGGGCCGACCGGAATGAGATGTCGACGGGCCCGGCGGCAGCCGGCCGCGGCAGCTCGAGCCGGCGTCGGCTCCCCCGCGCTATCTCCAGCGTAGCGGCGGGAGCGCCGTTCACCGACACGGCGACGGAGTTCGAGGGGAGCGGGGCCGACAAGTCGAGGCCGAGGGTCACGGCGAGAGCGCGAGTTCCCCGCGGAAAGATTCGGATGGCGGCGTCGGCGTCCAGCCACCGCCACCGTGCGTCCCGGACGGTCGGCTCCCAGCCGTAGACGCCGCGCACGATCTGGTAGCGGTAATCCGCAGGGATCGGGCTCAGCGAGACCACGCGGTAGTGATTGCGGGTGAGCCGGCGATAGGCGTCGCTCTTCGGCCAGCGGAAGGCTACGGCCCCTTGCCAGTGGCTCTCGCCTTCGGCGAGCAGATAGACAGCGGCCTTGGGACGGCGGGCGGCGCGTCGCAGCCCCTCCTCGACCGGCGCGAGGTCGAACTTGCCCAGCAGATAGGAGGCATGAGGCGCCATATCCTCTTCCACCAGAAGGATCGCTTTTGGCGGCAGGTTCCGCTTGATCCACTCCGCAGCCTGCACCGGCGGCGAGAGCGTGGTGGAGCGCACCGTGAGCACCGGCGCGGCGGTGAACGCCGAGAAGCCGAGAATGAGCGCGACCGGTAGCCACGCAACCGCCGGCCGCCGGACAAGATGAGCCAAGGCGTCGCATCCCGCCGCCGCGGCGAAGGCCACGCCGAGCACCCAGGGTAAGGCGTACCGCACCGCGTCGGCGGGGTCCATGACCTTGAGGCAGACGGCGAGCTGCACGGCGCTCAGCACGGCCAGCGGCAGCGCAGCTCTCTTGCGCAGCCAGGCGAGGCTCCCGGCGCCTGTGATCGCCAGCAGCAGCACGGGCATAGCCAGCGTGCGGCGCCCCCAGGGATGGGAGATGAACCGTTTGGCCACCCGGTAGGGCGAGCAGCCGTGGCGGGATTTTCTGGCATCGTGCTCCGCCACGTAGGAAACCTGTTTGAGCTCGTAGTCGAGAAACCCGCGGGGTCCGCCGGTGGCGGCGAGCAGCGGGATGAACCAGAGCAGGGAGACGAGGGTGAAGGCGGCTGCCGCCTCGCCCCGCCGGCGCCAGCTCGGCGCCTGCCAAAGGGCCACCGCCAGCATAGGGAGCACGGCGAGCGCGAGCTGCGGCCGGCAGCCGATGGCCGCCGAGGCGGACGCTCCCAGGCCGACCGCCGCCAGGCCCGAGCCTTCCTGAGACAGCAGGGCAGCCGCCCACAAGGCCAACGAGAGGAACATCAGCGCCGGCGGATCCGACATCGGCAACGGCGCTTGCACCAGCATCACTGGCGAGAGGTGGAAGAGCAGCGCTCCGGCCACCGCGACGCGGTCGGATCCGGGGCCGAGAATCCGCCGGAACGCCGCCACCAGTGCCGCATAGCCCACCAGCGACGAGATGAAGCTCAGGGCCGCCAGGCTGGTGAACGGATCGTGGAAGACGAGGTTGAACAGCTTGCCCAGACCGACGAGGAGAGGATAACCGGGAGGATGCGGCCGGTGCGACAGCGGATCGAAGTGCTCGATGGCACGCGCGAACAGAACCTCGTCCATCTCCCACAGGCTGCGCGGCAGCGTGAGAGCGCGCGCCAGGACGACCGCGCCGAAGCCGGCGAGCGCGGCCCATGAGATCCGCCGGGCAGGGGCGATTGACACTGCCACCTCAGGGAGATATGGAGTCCGGGTGTCTTCCATCGGCTATTTCCAAGCCCTCTCCGTGGTACGGCGTACCTACAGAACCGCGCCGATGGCGACCCGTATGCACGTGCTCGGGCGCTTCCTGACCTGCCCGTTCCTGCGGGTGCTCGACTTCCTCCCACCGGGGGCGCTGCTTCTTGATCTCGGAGCTGGGCACGCTATCTTCGCACATCTCGCCCTCGTAGTGGGAGCCCGCCGCGCGGTCGCCGTCGAGCCGGATTTGCGCAAGATCTTCTACGCATTTCCGCACAGCGATTTGCAGGCGGTGTGCGGGTTGGACGGGGCGATCGCCGGCCGCTTCGGCACCGTGGCTTTGGTGGATGTGCTCTACCGGCTCCCGACTTCCGAATGGGACGCGCTCTTCCGCTCGATCCACGAGCGGCTGGAGCCGGGAGGCGTCTTCCTGCTCAAAGAGATGGACCCCGAGCATCGGGCGAAGGCGCGCTGGAACCGCCTTCAGGAATGGCTGGTCGACCGCGTCGGGCTGACCCTCGGCGAGCACCACAGCTTCGAGACGCGCGAGCAGATCCGCGGTCGCCTGCTCCGGGCCGGCTTCGCGAGCTGCGAGGCGGTGGAGATCGGCGCGGGATATCCCCACGCGCACATCCTGTACATTGGCCGTGTCTAGCCGCGCCGGCGCGCGATGAACTCGTCGATGAGCGCGCGGGCGATCGAGAAACGCGACGGCAGTCCCGGCAGGTCGTCCACTCCGAACCAGCCGGCGTCCTCGATCTCGCTCTCCTGCGGGCGCAGCTCGCCGGATTCGTAATCGGCCACGAAGCCGATCATCAGCGAGTGGGGGAAGGGCCACGGCTGGCTGCCGAAGTAGCGCAGGTTGGCGACGTTGACGCCCACCTCTTCCCGCACCTCGCGGATGACCGTCTCCTCCAGTGACTCGCCGGGCTCGACGAACCCGGCGAGGGTGCTGTAGACGCCGGGAGCGAAGTGGGGCGAGCGTGCGAGGAGGATGCGGTCCCCGCGCTCGACGCGCACGATGACGGCGGGAGAGATGCGCGGAAAGTGCTGGAGGCCGCAATCGCTACAGGTCCGCGCCAGCTCCGCGGCCTGGCGCTCCGTCGGGCCACCACAGCGGCCGCAGAAGCGGTGGTGGCGGTCCCACTCGACGAGCTGCACCGCTCGCCCGGCGAGCTTCCAGGCCGCCTCGTCGAGCCGTCCCCAAAGGCGCCGCAGGCCATGGAACGTCATGCCGGGCGGCGGCTCGGCCTCCGCGGGCCAGCCGGCGGCGTAGCAGACGGCTCCCGCGAGAAAACCCACGGTCTGAGCTTCGGTGAGCCCGAGCTCTCCCCACTCGCCGCCGCTCGGCACCCGCGCTGCGGTCTCCTCTTCGCGGACCAGCAGCTCGCTGCCGCGGAAGAGGAACCACAGCTCGCGGGAAGCGCTCACGCTCACGGACGAACGCCGGGATGACGGAGGAGGTGCTCGGCGAATCTCTCGTTGAACAGCGCTCCTGGCCTCCGCTGCCGCAGCAGATTCACCGTCTCCTCGCCCGTCTTTCCCAGATGCAAAAGGATGAGCCCCGCCACCAGGGCCGAGCGGTTGAACCCCATGCCGCAGTGGGAGAGCACCTTATGGCCGGTTTCCACCAGCGAAGCGCCGAGCCGCGCCACCGCGTCGAGCTTCGCCAGGTCGGGCAGATCCTCGTCGTAGATGGGAAAGTAGAGATAGAGGACGTGATTGGGGATCGTGGGAACCCCATGATCGAGCCCGCCCTCGAGATCGATGACGACCGTAATGCCGTGCTCGTCAAGGTACTTCCAGTCTTCGATCTTGGGCGAGAGAAACAGGCAGCCGGTCTCGTCCAGGCAGACGATATTCATCTCAGAGCCGCCAGTATGCAAACCTCTGCTTCCGCGGGCTCCAGTAGATGTGGAACGCGTCGCAGAGGTCGTCGCTCAGGTTGATTCCCACGCCTTTGCGGGGTTGATCCGTTTCCGGTCCTTCGTTTTCGGCGAGCGATTCGAGGGCGATCTTGGCGTGTTTCGAGCAGAGGGCGTCCTCGCCGCCGTTCCAGGGGAAGTCCAGGGTCCAGAGGCCACCGTTCGGAGCCTTTACCGGGCCATGGACGATGCCGACGACGAAGTGATCCTTACCGCGGCCGAGCACGGCGAAGTCCTCGCCGCCGTCCTGGTCGAGATCGGCGGTCAGCAAGCTCTTGGCGTCCCAGTCGGTCTGCGGCTCACGGAGCTTCAGCACCTCCAGTGCCGAGGCGGGTCCCGACGCAGCTCGCCGGGGCGACGGAGCGCGGCCTGCCGCGCAGCCGCAGAGGACGAGGACCAGCAGCACGCTCCAATCGGATTTCAAAGCGATTCTCCCGGACCCCCGCTCCGGGAGGATCATATCCTGGCGGCGATCACCCGGCCCGCAGGTACTCCTCCGGCAGCGGATTTTCCGGCCGCTCGTTGGCCCACATCACGGAGAGGACCCACCAGCGGCTGCCGTCGTGGAAGAGCTGGATGCTGTTGATGCCGTGGCCGAAGGGCTCGCCGTCGGGAGAGCGGCGGTAGGCGTAGGTGCTCCAGACCTGGGCGATGTTGCCGAAGCGCTCGACGCGGTGGCAGAGCTCGGCCTCGTAGAAGTCGTTGGCGGCGAAGAAGGGGGAGCGCGAGGCGATGTAGCCGTCGCAGTCGAACACGTCCACCGCGGCGCCTTCACCTTCCGGCCGCGTGGGCATCAGCCGGGCGGCCGGATGGAGCAGGGTGCGCTCGCGCTCCCAGTCTCGCGATCCGGCCGGTCCGGAAATGACCTCGTACAGAGCCTTGACGATCCCTTCGATCGATTCCACGTCCTCTCGCTTCGCCGCCATCTCCGGTCCTCCCGGAGGGCGACTATAGCGGAGTCGGCGGAACGGTCTACCAGTGCCAGAGGATGCCGGCGTTGACCGCGAACCCATCGAGATCGATGGCGACCTCGTCTCTCAAGTCCACGTCATTGACGCGGCGGTTCCGGACGAGCGTGGCTTCCGTGCTGCGGTAGATGGCCTCGGCGAAGAAGTTGGCTCCCTCGCGTTGGCCGAAGCGCGAACCGACGGAGGCGTGCCAGCCCGTCTCGTCGTCGACGTCGATGCCCTCGCGGGTGGTGTCGATGAAAAAGAACGTGCCGCCGCCCTCGATCCAGGCGCTCACGGGTCCGTTGGACGGGAAGTTGAATTGCAGGCCCACGTCGACCGGCAGCACCTCGAGGCTCTCCTCCTCGAAGAAGCTCTCGTCGGGATCGAAGAGGTTGTCGAGAGGTTGATCGCTGAGCTCTTGGTAGTACGTACCGGCGAGGCTGATGGCGAACGGGCTCGTGCCCAGCGGGATGCTGAACCCCAGACCACCGCCGAAGGTGTCGTCAACGTCGGTGGTGTCCCAATAGGAGCCATAGAGCTTGAAGTCGCCGGCTCCGGCCGCCGTCGCGAAACTGCACAGAACTGCCATGATCCCCAGAACCTTTCTCATGATGTACCTCCTTTGCTGGGGGTTGGTGAGGCCGCACGGCAGGACCCTCCCACCCGGCCCGATTTCCGATTGCTGGCTTTGTGCAAGAAAAATGCCGCAAGCTGTAGGTGCGCGGCTCATCCGGAGGGGCCGAAAGGCGCGTAGACTCCGTTGAAACAAGCTCATGGAGGGATGATATGAACGCGCCCGATCGCAGCCGTTCGCTCCTGTTCGCCGGCTTTCTGCTCTTCCTTCTCGCCCTGTTTACGGGATTCGCCATTCCCTCTCTCACCAACCCCCGGCAGGGGCTCGCTTCTCATATGACGGGAGTGCCGAACGGGTTCTTTCTGATTCTGCTCGGACTGTGCTGGGAGCGTTTGCGGCTCGGAGCGCGCGCCGCCGTGGCGGTCTTCATCCTCGCCGTCTTCGCCGCCTATACCAACTGGGCGATCAACCTGCTTGGTGCGATCTTCGGGACGGGAAAGCTGACGCCGCTGGTCGCCGGCGGTCGCGTCGGCAAGCCGTGGCAGGAGGCTCTGGTGAACACCGGCGCCTATGCGCTCGCCATCGCCATCGTCATCTGCCTGATCCTGGTGTTGTGGAGCCTGCGCAAGCCGGGCGCGCTGTCCAGTTAGGATCGGGCCGCTATTTGCGGGCCCAGAAATCCTTGTCGAATCTCTCCGCGAGGGCCTTGCTCATGCCCTCGCGGCGGATCCACTTCTTGACCCACCAGTCGGGGTCATACGGCTCGTCGATGTCTCCGATGGGCTTGCCGAAACCGGGAAGATCCTCGAAGCGCTCGCGCTCCAGGACTTCCCGCAGGCGGTTCTCCGCCACGAGATCGATCGCGCGGCGGGAGAGGCGGCTCGGATTCATCGCCAGAATTATGCCAGATCGGCAGCCAGCGCCGTGGCGTTCCGGATGCAGTCCGGCACGGATACGCCGCCGAGAAAGTTGCCGCCGATGCGCAGTCCGGGTAGAGCGCCTTCGATCTCCCGCGCCCGCTCGATGAAGCGGCCGTGGCCGAGCTCGTACTGCGGGATGGCCCGCGGCCAGCGGCGGACGAGCCGGAAGGCCGGTTCGCCGCGCAGGCCGAGCGGCCCGCGCAGCTCTTCGACGACCGTCGAGACGATCCGCTCGTCGTCCCACGCCGCGATCTCGGGGTCCGTGCGTCCGCCGGCGAACGCGGCCAGCGCGACGTGGCCTGCCGGAGCCCGGCCGGGAAAGATCTCGGAAGGAAAAAGACAGCCGAGGACGCGGAGCCCCTCCTTGCGCGGCGCCAGGAATCCGAAGCCGCCGAGAGGGTGGTCCACGTCCTCGCGGCGCCAGCCGAGGGATACGACGGCGACGGCGGCGTAGGGGATCTCCGCGAAAAGCCGGCTCGCGCCGTTGGTCGCATCCTCCAGCAGGCGGGCTGCGGCGTCGGCGGGCACGGCGAGAACGATCCGCTCCGCCGCCAAGGATCCGGCGGAGGTCGCGACGGTGAATCCTTGATCGTCGCGGATCACCCGCTCGCAAGGCACGGCGGTGCGAACGTCGCCGATCTCCAGAGCCAGTTTTTTGGGCAGCTCCGCGAGCCCGCCGCGGAAGGAGATCATCGTGCCGCCCGGAGCCGGTCCCTTACGCCGCGCGAGCGCGCCGCGAATGAGGCTTCCGTGCTGCTCCTCCAGCGCGTAGATCTTCGGCACCGCCCAGCGTACGGAGAGCCGCTCGGGATCTCCCGCGTAAACACCGGAGACGAAAGGGCCGACGGCGTAGTCGAGAAACGCCTGCCCGAGGCGGCGGCGGACGAACTGTGCGATGCTCTCCTCGCCGCCGCCGGAGGGCACCGCGATCCACGGCTCGCGGAGCAGCCGAAGCTTGGCGCTCAGGGGGAAGAGGGAAGTAGCGAGAAAGGCCCCCGGACCGCTCGGCAACGGCACCAGGGCGCCGCCTTTGTAGAGGAAACGCCGCTTCGCCGTGGACGCGGCGGTGACCTTCTCACTCTCCAGCCCGCAATCATGGATCAGACGGCCGACGCTGGCGTCGTTCTCGACGACGGTGTTCGGCCCCATCTCGAAGCGCCAGTCCCCATCCGCGTGGGTCGCGATAGAACCGCCGACGCGCTCCGCGGCTTCGAGGACGGCGACGCGCCGGCCGCCACGGGCGAGGTGGAAGGCCGTCGTCAGGCCGGAGATCCCGCCGCCGACAACCAGCACGTCCAGCCGCTCGCCGTTCATGGGGCGAGCTTATAATGGACAAGAAAATTTACGCCCTTGCGATACGGTATTTCGGTACAGCCTGCGGTTTACCAACCAGCAGGCATTAGAAACGCCAGAGATCCTCTCGGGGAGAGGAGGGCCGGGGAGGTGAGGGGGCCGAGCGGGCGCTGACGCCTGGAACAACGCAACCGCTCGCTCGGACGACTCTCCTAATCCGGCACGCAGCGACAGCAGTCCGGAGGCGTCAGCGCCGGATGCTGGCCTTCAGGGCAGGCGGCGCAGCGGACCGTCGAGCAATCCTTGATCTTGGTATCCACCGGCACGCAGCGGCAGCAGTTCGGGGGTTTGAGCGCCGGCGTCTGCAGCTCGGGGCATTCCGCGCAGCGTACGGTCGAGCAATCCACCTGGGCCTTTTCGCCGGGCATGGTCGACTGATCGCCGTACCGGCCTGAGGCGCAGGCGCAGAGCGCCAGGACGCCCGCCACGATCGCCAGCTTCGTCATCCTGTGCATACCTCCTCCTTTCGGTCTGGAGTTCCTGCCTTCCGCTTCGATTATAGAACGCTGAATCAGCGTCCGAGGCCGGGAATCTCCTCGAGGTGGGGCAGCGGTGAGTCGAGGACATCCGAAAAGAGAGTGAGGACGCGGAAGGTGATCCCCCAGATCGAATGCTCGCGAAAGCGGATGGCCGGGTAGAGGAGGCGAGAGCCGCTCCTCTCCCACTCCACGTGTCCCGCGTTGCGTGGGTCCCAGAGATGGAGGAGCGGAACCCAGAACGCCTCGGCCACCTCGTCACTGGGAGCGAACGGGGCGAGCTCTGCGCCGAGGTAGTAGACGAACGGCGAGAGGACCATGCGGCGGTCGTCGCGGCCGCCGATGCGCACCAGGACGTCGGAGAGAGGACCGATCCAGTGAGCTTCCGTGAGGGCGATGCCCACCTCCTCCAGCGTTTCGCGCTCTGCGGCGGCACGCGGGCCGGCGTCTTCCGGCGAGGAGCGGCCCCCCGGCAGCGCCATGTGGCCGGACCACGGATCCAAGGGGTGCTCGGCCCGTCGGATGGCGCAGAGCGAGAGATCGGTCTCTTCCCCCGCGAGCACCAGCGCCACCGCGGCTTCGGCATGCGTCGGCTCGCGGGCTACGAGCGTCGGCTGGTGTCGGGTGAGAGCTTCACGGATCTCCTCGATGGTGAACGGCATGGCGGAGCGATGATAAACGGAATCATCGCGGCTCCGCCGAGGGGATGAGCGCCGTCCGTGGGCGATCGCGATCCACGATCGTCACCGCCACCTCGCCACCGCAATTCTCGTGCACGAGCACCGCCAGTTCCTCGCAGGCCCGTCTCACCAGATCCGGGCCCACTGGCGGCAGGCCTTCGATGACCAGCACGGCGTTTCGGGTGGCCGCCGTCAGCTTCGTCCGGTCGGCCTCTTTCCAGTTCCAGCGGCGGCAGATCGCCCCGGCGTCGTCCCTGTAGATCACCTCGCCGGGCTTCGGCGGGCGCGGTTCGGCCTCGCCGAGCAACAAGACCGCGGGCTCGTTCTCGGTGGCGAGGGTGAGGAGGACGTCGCCTTCGATCCCGTCCAGGTCTTCGCCGCCCGCCGGCACGAGATGGCGCAACGAGACGGTGTTGTAGAGATCGACGAGCGGATTGATGCTCGGCAGGGGCTGTCCCTTGAGCACGCGGCGGACGAGATTCTCGATCGACGAGGGGTGGTCCTTGGGCTTGGCGCCGAATTTCCGGTACGCCTCGCGCCAGGGTGCGATGTGCGGATGCTCGGTGATCTGGATTCCCGCCAGACGCTCGCGCACCCGCTCCTCCTCGCGGCGGAGAGCAGCGAGGATGGCGCCGTCGCCTCCCGAGTTCTCGATACCAAGGGCGGTGACGACGCCTACAGTGGCGTCAGGGAAAAGGCGAAAAATCGCATCCGTGACGCGCAGCAAAGCCCCTCACTCCCCTAACCCCCTCTCTCCCCAAGGGAGAGAGGGGAACAAGATTGCTGTCTTTCTTGCCTTCTCCCTCCTCTCCCTCGGGGAGAGGAGGGGTAGAGGAGGTGAGGGCCGAGCGGGCGATAACCTTTGCATCGCAGACGTATCCGGGCGTGCGAGGAGGCGTGAGGGCGGTGGTCTCACCGGTACTTGTAAACGTCCAGCGCCACCAGCCCGGGATCCTGAGGATCGATCCGCACGGAGACGGTAGCTCCCGGCTGGAAGCGCGGGATGTCGAGCCGCGAGATCAAGCTCTTGGGAATCGTCGCGGAGTAGGCGGTGCCGTCCGTCCGGTCGACCTCGACGCGCATGCCGATGACCGGATCGTCGTTGACGGTGATTCCCGTGTCCCAGATCTCCAGGATCCGGGCGGTCGCCGCTTGGCCGGTCTCCTGCAGTCTGCGGGCCTCCGCCACGCCGCTCAGCCGGTCGATGAGGGAGCAGCCCGAGAGGACCGCCAGGATCGCGCCCGCGGCGAAAGCACCCAGGACCCGGCGCGGCCCGGGCCTCCTGGGACCGAATTGGTCGGTGGGGTTCATTTGTTCTCTCCGGACTGGAAGTATAAACTCTACGCCCTGAAACATACGGGAAACTGGTCCTCTCGCCGCGCAGCCTGTTTCGGGGGCCGCAGGCACCTGGGTTGTAGGGTCCCCGTTGGAAGCCGTAGGAGAACACCGCATGTGCCGTAATCCGCACCGATTGTCTCGCGCTCTTCCGGCCGCCGCGTTGTTCCTGGCCGGCCTGCTGCTCGGAGCGCCCCGCCACGCCTGGGCCCAGGGCTGAGTGGCCGCTCGCCTGGACACGCCCGTGCTCGGCGTGCAAGACACCTATACCGGACCCAACCGCTGGCAGGTCTCGATGAGCTGGCGGTACCAGCGCTCCGATCGGCATTTCGTGGGCCCCGAAGAACAGGCGGAGCGCCAGGAGGAAGGCAGCGAGGTCATCAACCATATCAACATCGCGGACCTCGGGATCCGCTACAACGCCACTCCGCAGTGGAGCGTCTCGCTCGGAATTCCCTACTTCAGGGCCGCGCGGTCAGGCCCGATCCGCGACTCGAACCGCGTGGTCGTCGCCCGCAGCCGCGTCGAATCCGAGTCCGTCGGCGACATCGTATTGAAAGCTCAGCGCCTGATGTGGAAGCCGCTCACCCATCCGAACGGCAACGTCGGGTTCGGGCTCGGCGTCAAGTTCCCCACCGGCAAGTACGACGTCGAAGACCGGCGGCTGCGGCTGGTCAACGGCCAGTACGTCACCGACACGACGACCGTCGACCAGTCGATTCAGCCTGGCGACGGCGGCTACGGCGTCGTCCTCGATCTCCAAGGCTTTCAGCGGGTCCCCAACAGCGGCTTCGCCCTCTACGGCTCGGCCAGCTACCTGATCAACCCGCGGAACACCAACGGCGTGCCGACGTTCCGCAACAACGTGGGCGAAGAGATCATGTCCGTCGCGGACCAGTACGTGGCGCGCGTCGGCAGCAGCTACACGAACAAGAACATGAAGGGTTTCGGCGTGAGCCTGGGCGGCCGTCTCGAGGGCGTGCCGGTCGAGGATCTCATCGGCTCGAGCGACGGCTTCCGGCGTCCGGGCTACGCCATCTCGGCCGAACCGGGAGTGAGCTGGTCGCACGGGCCTCACGCCCTTTCGCTGAACGTGCCGGTCGCCCTCTACCGCAACCGGACGCGGAGCGTCGCTGACCGGCGGATCCCCGGACGCCACGGCGATGCGGCCTTCGCCGACTACATCGTCATGTTCGGATATTGGCGCAAGTATTGAGGTCTGCGGCCCTCACTCCCCTACCCCTCTAAAAACAGCCCTTTCCAGCCTTTCTCCCTCCTCTCCCTCGGGGAGAGGAGGGCCGGGGAGGTGAGGGGCGCTGCGGCGCAAACCGCTGAGGGGGCTGTTAACCGCCGGCGGGCAGAGTACCGAATTAGCCCGCCGGCATAGACCGGGCCGCAGGGTAGGATCTCCTCTGGAGGTCCGCCGATGCCGAGGAGTTTCGTTTTTTATCTCGCCGTTCTCCTGCTGTTCGGAACGGGGATCTTCTTCATCCTGGACTACGGCTCCGAGCTGCCGGGCACGGCGTCCGCGCCAGCGCACGCCATCCAGACGCACCCGGGCGTCGGGCCGGAGCCGGCCAAAGCTCATCCCGGCGGCATGGCCGAAGATTTTCTCGAGAACGTCAAGGCCCCCTTAAGCATTCTGCTGCTGCAAGTCATCGTCATCGTCGTTGCCGCCAGGGCGCTCGGCGCTCTCTTTCTCAAGATCGGACAGCCGTCGGTGATCGGGGAGATGGTGGCGGGAATCCTTCTCGGCCCCTCCCTGCTGGGTCTGGCGGCTCCCGGCGTCCAGGAGCTCCTCTTTCCGGCGTCCTCGATGGGAGCCTTGCGGCTGCTCAGCCAGATCGGCGTGATTCTGTTCATGTTCGTCGTGGGCATCGAGCTCGACGTGCATCACTTGCGTCAGAAGGCGCAGGCGGCGGTGGTGGTCAGCCACGCCAGCATCGTCGTGCCGTTTTTCCTGGGCTCCGCCTCGGCTCTGCTCCTCTATCGTTCCCTCGCTCCAGCCGGAGTTCCCTTCACTGCCTTTGCCATGTTCATCGGCGTCGCCATGAGCATCACCGCGTTCCCGGTGCTGGCGCGCATTCTCGAGGAGCGACGGCTATCAGGCACCCAGCTCGGCGCCACCGCCATCGCCTGCGCCGCCGTGGGCGACGTCACCGCCTGGTGCCTGCTGGCGGTGGTGGTGGCGATCGCCCGCGCCAACGGCCTTGCGGGCTCCCTGATGACGATCGCCTTGACCCTGCTGTTCATCGCCGTGATGCTCTTCGCGGTCAAGCCCCTGGCGGCGCGCCTCGCCAGCCGGCGCGCGGAATTCGGCAACGGTGGCAGCTCGGTGCTGCTCGCCGGCATCTTCTCGTTCATCTTCGTCTCCGCGCTGTTCACCGAGATGATCGGCATCCACGCGTTGTTCGGCGCCTTCCTGGCCGGCGTCTGCATGCCGCCGGACAGCCGCCTGCGCCAGTTCCTTCGCGAGCGGCTGGAGACCTTCAGCTCGGTTTTCCTGCTGCCGCTCTTCTTCGCCTTCGCCGGCTTGCGGACGCAGATCGGCTTGCTCTCCGACTGGCGGAGCTGGCTGACGTGCGCGGGCATCATCGCGGTGGCGATCGCCGGCAAGCTGGGCGCCAGCATGATCGCAGCGCGCTTCACGGGCATGAGCTGGGGCGACTCCTTCGCCCTCGGCTCGCTGATGAACACCCGCGGATTGATCGAGCTGATCGCGCTCAACCTCGGCTACGATCTCGGAGTCCTCTCGCCACGGATCTTCGCCATGCTGGTTCTCATGGCTCTGGTGACGACGCTGATGACGGGGCCGCTCCTCCACCTGCGCGCCGTGCTGAGCCGTGAAGACCCGCTCATGGCGACGCCGGCGAGGAGCGGATCGTAACTTCTATTATCAAGGCTTGATCTCAACCGGCGTGCCGTCCGGCACCAGGGCCCAGACCTCTTCGATCTCCTCGTCGGTAACGGCGATGCAGCCGAGTGTCCAATCGTATTGGGTGTGGAGCTTGCCCATCCAGCCGTAACCGTTCGGCAGGCCATGGATCATGATGTCTCCGCCGGGGTTGCAGCCGAGATCCTGCGCGATCCGCCGGTCCTCGGCGTTGGGATAAGACACTCTGAGGGAGCGGTGATAACGGCTGTTCGGGTTTCGGCCGGTGATGCGGTACTGCCCCTCCGGTGTACGATTGTCGCCCTGGCAGCGTTTCGGGCCCACCGGCTGGCCGCCCAGGGCGATCCGATAGGTTTTCAGCAGGCGATCCTCTCGATACAGATGCAACTTTCTCGCGGCCTTGGCGATGACGATCCGATCGGCCTTCTTCGTATCGGCGATACCGGAGAGCGTGGCGAAGCCGGTGAGGAGCGCCGCCACCAAAACCCGCATCGCGAGAGGTTTCATTCGTTCCCCACGATCCGCACGATCCGGCCTTCGATATCCGCGAAGTGTTCCGGATAGCCGACCTCCGCGCCGCTGATCAGATCGACCCAGGTATCACCGATCAGATCGTAACGCGCCACGACACGCTGCACGTCGTAGGACAACATCCCCTGATGGATGCCGAGAGTCCGATGGAGCAGGAAGGCCAGCTCGGCGACGACTTCGACTTGAATCGGCCGCATCGCCGAGCCCGACCACGTCTTGATATCGATCTGGTAACGGTAATCCGCGAAGTTCAGATCGCGGTCGTTGTCCAGGTCGTGCTCCCATAGCGTCAGATTTCGCCGGCCAGCTCGGCGAGCGGCAGCTCGGAGTTGAAGGAGTACTCGACCGTAACGCTCACGCGGTGGTTCTCTAACCGAAGGGCTGTTCGTCCGCCGACGGCCCGTAGAGCGATGGAACGGGAACGTCGTTGAGCCGAAGGTAGACGGTCAGTTGGCCCCGGTGATGAATCAGGTGATTGAGAGCGCCGTCGCGCAGGGCGATATAGCGCGGCTGCTCCGACACCGCGTGGCCTTGCACGAGCAGTCGCCAGGGCTTCGTCCAGTTCTCGTCTTTGGCGGCGGCAAAGGCAGCGCGCGCTTTCTCCATCGCCTGGTCGAACGCCTGCAGGAGCTCGCGGTTGGTTTCGAAGGGGCGGGTCTGAAGCTCTCCCGGCATGCTGAGATCCAGCTCATCCTGCGAGACCATGGCCGCGATCCACCCGGGCATGGTGGCAACGAGTCCGGCCAGATAACCGAGAGGCATCGATTTCTCATGCGGTTTCCAGTCGTTCCGCCCTTCGGGGACCCTCTCCAACGTGCGGCGCGTCCCGGCCGCTTCCCGTTCCAACTCGGCCAACAACAGCTCAGCGATCGTCGTCATGGCTTTTTCCCCTCCTCTCCCGGGAGCGTGTACTCGAATTCGTAGGAATGTTTTCCGTCGGCGATGTTGATCTTCATCGTGCCCACCAGACCCTCCAGTTGGCCGGTGCCGGAGTCCGGCACCACGATGATCGTCAATTGCGGCTCGCCGCGATTCATCGTGGCGCTGTGCTGGAGCACGAAGGTGCCGCTGCGGCCGTGCAGCGTGCCGGTAACCCGCTCGACGGCCACGTAACCGGCCGA
This sequence comes from Thermoanaerobaculia bacterium, assembly GCA_036002325.1. GTDB lineage: Bacteria > Acidobacteriota > Thermoanaerobaculia > Multivoradales > UBA5704 > DATARR01. Next base: position 86,501 of record DASYTJ010000093.1, read on the forward strand.
GCCCTTGACGCCCGTCATGGCGCTCAGCATCTCGCCCTTGCTGGTGCCTTCGAGGTCACCGTGGAACTGCTTGTCGATGGACATCCTGCCGAGCATCGCGCCTTCGGCGTCGTTGTACGCCGGCAAAGGGTTCAATTTCACCTCAAAGGGGCCGCTTGCATGAACCGTCACCAACGCCTCCTTCCTTGCTGTACCGGTGTCTTGCGATGAATTCTGCGCATACGCCGAAGAGCCGAGGCCGAGAATCAGGCAGAGACTCGCGAAGGCTCCCGCCGCGGCGCCAAGTTGACTCTTCACATATCCTCCTAGGTCGGTCCGTAATACCTTCTGAGCCAATCGCACAGGCCAGGTAATCCGGGAAACAGCATCCGCTCGTTGATGTTGTTCTGGTCGAGCATGTCGCGGATCTGAGATTTCGCGCTCGCCGCGATCACGATCCGGTGCACCAGGCCGGGAAACAACGCGCTCTTTTCACGGAAATACCGGTCATGACTGAGACCGGGGCCGCTCATGGCGGAGAGGATGCCGAACTGGCTGGCGATGCGGGAATCGATCGACGGCGGCTCGAAGAAAACGCACGCTCCCCCTGTCACGGCGTCGAGATCTCCGAGATGCGGAAAGGTTTCGCTCAGCAGGCGGACATCATAAACCACCGCCAGAGCGGACCGGAGCGGATCGCTGACCGCCGGAGGCAATATGCGATCGCGGAGAGCGGTGACGTCGACGCACCAGATGACGCCGTCGCATTCAAAGTACTTGCGTTCCGCGGTCGCGAAATGAGCGGCGATCAGGGGCGACACGCTCCAGTCGAGGAGCCGCGTCGGCAGACCGTTGTGCTGCGCGACCGAGAGCGCCTCCCAGTCGGAGTCTTCGGCGAACGAGCCCCGCTGGGCGTACTTCCTGAAGCTCCTGAGAAGAGGCGGCTCAACCTGGTCCGGCGGGCTTCCGAGGCGCTCGAGGCTCGTCTGGAGAGGCCAGGAGCTGTTCGACATGCCGCGGAACACGTAAGGAGACCGGAAGTGCCCTCCCTGGCCCTTCTGAACCGGGATCATGGCGGGTCCATGGAGCGCCGTCAGCAGCCCGTCCCAGTCCGTGACGCGCGTTTCCTTCCATTGGGGCTGTAGGGTGGTTGGCATCGTTGCGCGAAGGGCACGGGCGTCGAACGACGCCGCGTATCATACCCAGTCGCCGTGCAGGAAGGCCAGCGTGGTTTCGACGAAACGTCCGGCCAGGTTGCCCTCAGCGATCGGCATGCTATCGTCGCTCTGGTGAGCCGTCCATCCCCACGCCTGGCCGATCCGTGAAGCTCTGGATCGATGCGGATGCCGCGCCGCGCGACGTGAAGGAGATCATCTTCCGGACGGCCAAGCGGCTCGGCTTCGAAGTGGTGCTCGTCGCCAATCAACCGCTCTCAGCACCTTTCGGCAATCCTGCCGTTACCACCGTGCGGGTGGCGGGCGGCCCGGACGTCGCCGACCGCTACATCGCGGAGCATGCCGCCTCCGGCGACGTCGCCGTGACGGCCGACATTCCGCTCGCCGCCCGCCTGGTCGAGAAGGGCGTCGCCGTGATCGACCCGCGGGGCGCCGAATACACGGCCGAGAACGTCGGCGAGCGGCTCGCCGTGCGCGACCTCATGGACGGTTTGCGGGGAACGGGAATCGAGACGTTCGGGCCGCGGCCCTATAGCCCGAAAGACCGCCAGGCCTTCGCCGCCACTCTCGACCGGCTGCTCACCCGCATGCGGCGCTCGCTCCACCGACCGTGAGGCGGACCAGGTACATGGGGAGAACGAGACCACCCCAGGGGCGCGGTGGCTCGCAAATTGCAATGTTTTCGAACCGGTTATCGCTAACCCCGAAAACGCTTCGCCTGCACTGGGTCAACCGCTCGGGGTTTGCTTGAGTGACCACGACAGGAGATACAGTATGAGTACTACCGTGGAAATCCACCCCAACGTTCTAGCGACCGCCGCCGTCATCGGCGACGATGTCGTCAACCGTACCGGAGAGAAGCTCGGCAAGATCGAGGAGCTCATGCTCGACCTGGAGAAGGGGCGCGTCGCCTATGCCGTCCTCTCCTTCGGCGGCTTCCTGGGGATGGGCGAGAAGCTGTTCGCCGTTCCGTTCGAGGCACTTAAGCTAGACGGCAGCCGCGAGCACTTCCTACTCGACGTCGACAAGGACAAGCTGAAGAATGCCCCGGGCTTCGACAGGAATCACCCCCCGCAGGCGTCGGACCGCACCTGGGGCGCCGAGGTCTACAAGTTCTACGGGTACAAGCCCTACTGGCAGTAGGACCGGGACGGTATCGAGCAGGATCGAGGGCGGCCGTACGGCCGCCCTTTTGTTTCTGGCGAGAGCCCACGGCGATCGGGTCATCGGTACGCCTTACATGTAAGAAATGCCGATCGGTTCCCGCCGCTGCCGCCAGCTCGACGAGGCACTTGGCGATCTTCTGCTTGTTTGACAGCTGTTTCGATATTTATATTCTCCCGCCTATCCGGCGAGGATCGGGCTGCCAGGCGCCGCCTTCCTCGAGACTGCATGCGATGGAACCGGCAACGCGGAGCTCATAGAGATAATCGGAGTAAGCACGATGAAACCAGGAACCCTGTTCATGCGCGGCGTCGATTCGAACGAGGGAGATCGTGTCCACCGCGCTTGCCTCCCCTACTCTGCTATCCGCTACTTGCCGTACTCGTCGTGACGGCGCCACCACTCATAGGGCGGCGTCTGCGGCCATCCCTCGGGTGAATCCTCCCAGTCCTCCTGCCGGCCGAGCGGCGTCAGGTCGAGGAAGGTCCAAACGCTGCCCAGCGCCTCGACTCCACGCCCATTCGTAAAGTAGGAGCGGAAGACTTGGCCATCATCGTCGTGGAAGAAGACGCTGAGCCCGAACGTCTCGCCATTGCCCCTCGTGACTCCGAAGTCAACGTTGAAGTCACTGCCGGCCGAGGAGTACCAAGGGATCTTCCAGCCCATGCGCTTCCTATACGCCTCGAGGTTCGCCAGCGGTGCGCGGGAGACGAGAGCGAAAGAGGTGTCGCGGGCATGCAGGTGTGAGAGATGACCGATCTGATCGACGAACATCGAACAGCCGGGGCAGCCCGCTGACGGCCAGCCCTCGACCCCCGGGGCGAACATGAAGTGATAGAGGATGAGCTGGCGGCGTCCCTCGAACAGATCGAGCAGGCTCACTTTTCCTTGCGAGCCCTCGAAGACGTAATCCTTCTCGATCCGCACCATCGGCTGCCTGCGGCGCTCCGCGGCCAGCGCGTCCCGTTCCCGGGTGGCCACCTTTTCCTTGGCAAGCAGCTTTTCGTGAGCGGCTTGCCACTCGGAAGGGGAGACGATCTCGGGAAGATTCATCGTTGTCGTTTTCATGGCTGTGCCTCCATCTTCGGACCGTTCGGCGCCTGTACGAGCACGCCTATGAGGACGATAACACGCTGACGGCGTCCCCTCCGCCGAGCCTGCAAGCACCTTCCTCAATGAGGGTCCTCCGCGCGGACCCTCGTAGTTTGCAACCCGATTGCAGAAGGAGGTGCTTGCATGAAGAAGTCTCTGCGTTACCTGGTCCCGCTGATCCTCGGATGGGTTCTCTGCACCGGTGCGGCCTTCGCCGGAGGCGCGGAGCTCGCATTCCCGTCGGCCACGCAATCCGCCATCGAGTCGGCAGCCGTCATGGAGGCGTTGTCGTCCACTCAGGCGAAGGCGGCCGAGGCGACGCCCATGCTCGACCTCGAGCTCTTCACGCCGGCGCCGCAGCCGGCGGCCATCTGTCCGCGGATCGGCTGCGTGAATGAGGAATACTGCCGGCGAGACCGGGATTGCACCGCCCGCCCGGGCGGCGTCTGCAATCTCTTCTGCCCCACCCTGGGCTGCTGCTCCTATCCCAGCTCGTAGCGGAGAACGCGTCCCCGGCCTTGGCGCCGGGGACGCACCGCTGAGATTCAGTGTCCCTGAAAGGAACGCAGGTGTATGCGGCCCTCGGGCGAGAGGAAGGGTTCTATCGTCTGAAACGGCACCGAAATATTCTCCTCACAGGCCGCTTGCGCGTGGGAGAAGGAAGGGAAGAAGGTGAGGCCGGTCTCCGTCGGCCATATCTCCCAAGGCGAGGAGAATTCAAGGGAGTCGAAACAATCCGCATCCTCGGGCAAACGTTGCTCGCGATAGAATTTCGCCAGAATTTTGCCGAGATCGCTGTCGAGAGAGATGTCCTTACGATAAGCCTCCGCCAGCCAGGAAGAAACGTCCTCGAGTTGCCCCGACTGGAGGTTGTAAGTAGTCATAACCTGGCCATGGTAGGGATAAGCACCACCGCAGAAGCCGGATTCGTCTGCGCTGATGACGACGTAATCCTTGCTCCAGGCGACGACTCCGAAAGAAACCTGATGTTCGAAGCCGTGATCCGGACCGCGAGTCAGACGCCCGTAAGCCGTGCAGGTGATGGCGTTATCGAGATCTTCGCGGAATTGATCGAGCAGAGTCTGGTTGATTCTCTGTAAACCGGCCGCATCGCCCAGCAGGCGCAACCCTTCCACGGAGCCGACCTCCGCGACGCCCACGATTTCATAATGAGAGGAGCCGATACTGTCACGTCTGACGGCCTGGAGCTTGACGGCCTGCAGCCGCGGCTCCGAATACGAAGCGGCCGCTTCGGCGTGAATGGGCAGCTTGGTTTTGCCGTCCGGGGATTGCCATTGCCCTGAAAGGGAGTTCTCATTGCAGGTGAAAGTCAGCAGGCCGGTGACCTTGCCCTTGGGATCGATCTCCTTCCAGCGATCTTCGGCGGCTTCGTCTCTCTCGAGCAGGAGATCGACGAGGCTGGTGCGGTAGTAATAACGCCCGCCCTCTTTGTCCTCGCCGACGATGGAGTTGAGCTCGATCATCACCGGTGTCTTGCCGATGGTGCCCTTCCACGCGTGCTCCAGACAATCGTCGGCCAGGCAGGCCGAGCTGGAAATGCTCAGCAGTGTCAGTAACTGAACGAAGGCGAAGGTGCGTCTAGGCGGATGCGTCGACATGGCCGGTCAAAGATACTACAGGCCTGGAAGTCCTCGACGTGCAACGCGGACGACACCTATGTTTGAGCTGAGCGAAGGGGTTAGCCGTCAATTCTGCAGACGTAGCGCACCTCTAGAAGCTGCTGGCTACCGAATTCGAAGTGCCGCGGAGGAAGGGTGTCCGCCACGAAGCCGACGGACCGGTAGAAGCGAATGGCTCGTTCGTTCTCGGGGAACACCCACAGGCTGCAGCTACTGTAGCCCTGTTGACGCAATAACTCTCGGGCTCGGCTCCACAACTGCCGGCCGACACCCTTGGACCAACTGCTCGGGGCGACGTTGATGGCCCAGACCTCCGCTTGGGACGCAGGTGCGTCCTCGTCCCGGCAGGCACCAAACGACACCCAACCCAAAAGCGTGCCGTTCTCCTTAGCCACAAGCAGGTCCGGCCAACCGGATTCGACGGTCTTCCTCCACATTGCTTCACATTGCTCGACTGACAACGAAGCCAGATAGTCGGCGGGCAGGATCTGCGCGTAGGCCGAGCGCCAGGCGTCGACGTGGATCTGGGCCACTGCGCGGACATCGTCAGGCGTAGCGCGGTCGATGTTCATCGCGTCTAACGTGCTGCTGCTCATCGGTAGCAGCACGCTCGAGCCGGTGTGTTCGGGGATTCTACCTTTTAGCCAACCTCCGCACCTTGGCAATGCTCTTAGGAATGGGCCGTCCCTCTGCCTGTACTCGCTGGATAGCGCGCTGGATACCATATGAAACATTATCCGTAGGATCCTTTGCGATGGCCTCAGCTATGGTAACTCTGGCAGCAGCCACTGAGCCGGCCAGCAGTTGAGCCAGGGCCAAACTCGACACAAATCGTGAGTCATCCGGTTTCTGGCGATTCCGGCCTCATAGAGCTCGATCGCGTGTTTAAAAACTCTTAGCTCCAGCGCCTCGTATCCAGCTTCCATGGCTAAGAACGACTGAGATGGATCAATTTTTTGCGCCTGCACGAACCACTCCAAAGCCTTTCGATGCTCTCCTAGACGCTGATGAATCTTCCCAAGAGCGCACATCGACTGCCATCCTGTCGGATTGATTTCAAGCGCAGCCTGGAAATGCCGTATAGCCTTACGAAGCCTTCTTTTGCCGAACCATGACAGCCAGCCATGTGGTTTACTGTCGAGAATGACGAGGTCCTCAATCAGGCTCCATCCTTTCTGGCAATGCCTGTCGTGGCGGTCAGCTTCAGCATCAGTGATTTCAATTTGATCCATGCTAGTTTACCGCATGGCTAAGCCAGCACCGTGAGGTGCTGGACGATTTGGAGGCGGATGCGTTCGTACATGTCGGCGAATGCGTCGCCAGCCGCGTAGAAGTTCACCATCAGCTTTGAGGCTTTACCGCTGATCGAGGAGAAGGGGATTTGCATTGAGAGGAGCTTCTGGCTTGATGAGTTTAAGAGGTTGGCTTCGATCTGCGCAATAGGGTCCGTATAGATAATGTTGAACGGTTTGAAGTCCTCGCTCTGCCTCATGTATGTAAGTGCTGGGGCCATGCCACCGGACCACCCCATGTACGGACAGCGACCCCGGAGGCGCAGGGTAACCAGTGATCTCCGATTTTGCGAACTCGGCGAGGGCAGGATCGGCCAATTGCTGCGCGTGCCGCAGGACATCGACGAGGATTGTCGAGAGCGGCTGCTGGCGCGCTTGTACTGCGGCAAGCAAGTCGAGTGCTAGCCTGCTGCGCTCTCCAGATTCGGTCGAAGGAGCCACAACGGAGGTGGAGGGCTCGACTGCTGCGAGTAGCTCAAGCAACCCAACTTCGTAGTCGGTTCGGAAGTCGGCGTAACGCTTTGTCCTTAGAAGTTGAGGGATGTCGCACTGTTCCAGTAGGACAGGAAGGATCATCACCTGCCGAGAGTTAACTTCCTGCCAGTACTTCGACTTCCACTCTCTCTCCACCCAAGCCGAGGAGCATGCGCGCTGCGACATTACAAGCACCACGAACTCCGATTCTTCGAGACCTTCTTCGATACGGGTGGGGATGCACTCGCCAACCTTGATTTCCCATTCGTCGAGCCATACAGAGTGACCTCGCGAGCGGAGGTCCTCCGCTAGCTTCTGCACGAACGGTTTGTCAGATGAGGAATACGAGAGAAAAATCTTGGCCATCGTTGGAGTACCTAGTGCATTCCAAGGCGCGCCTACATGTTGGAGTTCAGCGGCGCCCTCTGCAGGCTGCCTCCGCTCCTCGAAGTCACCGACCCCCGCCGCACGCAACCAGGGGCGAGAATAGCTCAAGCGTCCGCTGGAGCGACCGGGATACTGATTCGAGGCCCCTTCCGGCCTACCCACGCGGTAGGCTGCTGGGGATGACGATAACCCTCGTGAAAGGAGGCCTCGATGAGATTCTACACCCAGCAGCACAGGTACTACTGCGGGATCGATCTGCACGCCCGCAGCCATTGCGATGGGATTGGACACTCGCTCCCGCTCCGTTTCAGAAGGATCGAGGATGACCGCTCTACCCCTCGCCCGAGCCCGCCGACTAACTGACCGTGGCCGATGACCGCGAGTCGCTCTTTTGAATGGGCATGAGGGCACAGAATCGTTTCTAGCCGTGGACCCTTCCGAGTCCACACCGCCGCCAAGCGGCGGTTGAGCCTGGATAGGTGTTTGGTGCAGACAATCTCCGCACCGCATTGAAACTAAGTCAGAGGGGAGCATCTCGATCGATCCGTGATCCTTGCTCCGGCCGCTCAAAAAAGAGCGCCGCTAGGTAACGTCGTACTCTTGACGACCGGGGGCCTCATAGGGGTTGGGCGTCGATCCATCTTTTCATATTCCTCGATCCTCCGGCGAAAGCTCCACCAATTCAATTACCCGCGAGTCGGCCGTAACAATGCTTATCCACCTCGGTGGATACCCTTGCCAATCGGGTCGCGGAAGATGAGTGGTCCTGGCCTTGATCTCAGTATCACTCCAGTCAAGGATTTCCAGAGGAGCCGTGCGCGATGTTCCCTCGTACACATGCCCGATGCGCTGGCCAAAATTTTCCCCAGAGATTCTGATCTCGCCCGGAAAAAGTCGCGAAAAGCCGCGCGAGAATGATTCAAAGCCTATCTCTGCACGGAAGACCTTAGGCTTCAAGTTCTTTTCTTCCTGCTTCAACGGAGTGTAACCCGCCTTAAGTTCAGCGGCTCGTAACTTCGCTTCCAGCCTTTCTTTTTCGGTAAGAGCTCTGCTAACTAGCCCACGAAGATCAAGTTCGCGACGCGAAGCCGCTGCTTCATTCTGAGATCGCCTCTTCCGCTCCTGGGCGAGTTGGTCCGAAGAGACCCGAAGGCTGGTATTTAGCTTAGCCAGTTCGGCACGCACTCTTCCGATTTCGCTGGCATTTAGAAGCTGGCTCTTAGCCCACTTGTGCAGGAGATCAGATGGGACAGTGGCCTCAATTAAGAAGCGCATGAAGCTCTCGCGATACGATGGGTCCTTACTCGTATCCAAGGCCCGGTCGACGTATTTGAGCTGCAACTCGGAGGTAAACTTTGCCTTCTCGAGTTCTAGTGCGAAATAACCGTTAACTGCTGCTGTTAGTGGAATCATAGCCGCAATGAGTCCCGCGAGGGCTGTCACGTATGCTGGGTCTCGCCAAAACGGCCGGTTCCCCGAGGTAACTTCATTTGGCGGTTCGGTCATTGCGTTCCTTAGCAGTACCTTCGGTCGCCCAACGGGTATGCTGCTCAGCGGCCAGGAAGCGGAGCTTTCTGGTCCGCTGGAGCAGCCTGGGTGGCGGCGTCTTCTGAACTTGTGCGTTGTGGTACGAGACAAATTCCTGGCCAACAGCATGCGCTTGGTGAAGGCGCAGGGACGCACGTTCAATAGGGACAGCTGCAAAATCGAGAAGAGCATGGCAGTTGGGACAGAGTGGTTGGAGATGGTGGCCCTCTGAGTATGCTGAGCCGTTAGGGAGGTCTAGCCGCAGACTGCACCGCTGACACCGCCCATCATGGAGAGTCTTGAGACGCTGAATAAGTGCTGTATCTCGAATAATCCGGCTCAACCTAACCTCAGTTCGACGTGGCTCCGAAATATCTAAGGCAACAGGTACTCTCGATGGTGTTTCCGGCATTCGATTTACCAAAGCATATGAATACCTAAAGCCCGCTGAAATCGGCTTACTGTCACTGAGCTTAACAAGGCTCGCCATTGTAGAGCTGTTATCGAATTGCTGGC
>DASYTJ010000094.1:0-189155 GCA_036002325.1 Thermoanaerobaculia bacterium
GCGGGAGTAGATGTCGTAGGCGCGCTCGCCCCGGTTCGTCTGCTCCACCACCATCGGAATCAGCATGCTTGGCATATCTCCTTACCTAACCTTGGGCCGTCGTTTCAGGGGCGACGGCCCCGTCCTCCGGTTCTCCGAGCAGGGTCCGGATCGTCTTCTCGCGCCGGAGATTGGACCGCAACGCGGCCAGCCGGCCGTCCTCGTCGAGCTTGCGTCGCAGCACTGGAGTGGAGACCCCCTGTGCATGAGCCAACACGGCGAGAGTACGTTCGAATTCCTCCTCGCTGACGGCGACGCTCCGTTCGTCGGCGATGGCGTCGAGGAGCAGCCGGGCGTGCACTCGCTTCTCGGCGAGGGGCGCCATCTCCTCTTCCATGCGGTCCCAATCGATGCCGGCGCGCTGGACGTCGACGCCGCGGCGGGCCAGATCCTGGGCATAGTCCTGCACCAGGTTCTCGACCTCCTGGCGGACGACGCCCCGCGGCAGCTCGATCGGATGGCGCTCGCGGAGCTGGTCGAGCAGGGCCCGGTGCCGCTGCTCGCGCCGCTGGTCGAGCTTGTTCTCCCGCAGCCGGCGGACGATCGCCTCGCGCAGCGCCTCGAAGCCTCCCAGCTCGGGGCTCACCTTGGCGGCAAAGGCGTCGTCGAGAGGCGGCAGGTCCCGCTCTTTCACCGCGACGGCCTTGACGCGAAACGACTGCTCGTGCACCTCCGGCTCGCCGCCCTCCACCGCCGGCGGATGCTCGTGGCGGCGGGTGAACGTTGTCTCCTGGCCGGCGGCGAGGCCCTGCAGGGCGAGGGAAAGCTCCTCCCAGACCTGGGGATCGCCGACCTCGACCTGGACGTTGTCGGTCTTCTCCTGCGGGTGCTCGGGCGAACCGAGGGTGGTGATTTCCAGGGCCACCAGGTCGCCCCGCGACGCCGGCCGGTCGACTGGCACCCACTCCGCCACCTGCCGGCGCAGGTTCTCGATCGCCTCCTCGATCTCCAAGGTCCCGGGCTCGACTTCCGGATCGGGGAGATTGAAGTCCGCGAGGTTCCGCAGCTCGATCTGCGGGCGGGTTTCCACGGTGGCGACGAAGGTCAGGGGCTCGCCGGGCTGCAGGTCGGCGACCTCGCCGACCTCGGGGGGGAGGAGGGGCTCGATCGAGCTTTCCGCCTGCGCCTGCTTCCAGTAGCGGGGCAGCAGGCGCTCCTTGACTTCCTGCTCGATGTCCTTGGCGAAGCGGCGGCGGACGAGCTCGGCCGGGACCTTGCCCTTGCGGAAGCCGGGCAGACGGATCCGCTGGCCGTACTCGTGAATGACGCGCTGCGTCTCCGCCTCCACGGCGGGTGCGGGGACCTCCACCTTGAGCTGCTTGCGGCAGGGGCCCACGTCCTCTAGAGATAACACCACGCTCATCGGCGTCTCATCCTCGTCTGCTGGTGCGAAAGGGGGGACTCGAACCCCCAACCCGATCTCTCGGGACTAGATCCTAAGTCTAGCGCGTATACCAATTCCGCCACTTTCGCGGTGAAGCCTCCCTGCTTCGGAGGGGTGTGGGGTTGGGGGAGTGGTGAGCCGCGGAGGAATCGAACCTCCAACCCGCAGATTAAGAGTCTGCTGCTCTGCCAGTTGAGCTAGCGGCCCGTTCGGTCCGGATCATACTGTAAGAGGAGAGCGGTGACAACGCCGGGGCCACCGCCCCGATCCTGTCACGTCTCTCCCCTCCAACCGTCGGTGCCCGCCGCTCATTCCCGTTTGGACCCGGGCGATCATCATCCCCTCTCCTGCACCTGCCGTCAGCCTCCTTGCACGAAGTGGACCACTTCCAGGCGGTCGCCAGCCCCGAGAAGCGTCTCGCTGAAATGGGCGCGCGGCACCAGGTCGCCGTTACGCTCCACGGCCACCGTGCGCGGGTCGCGCCCCAGTCCGGCGACGAGGTCCGCCACCGTGCTCCCCTCCGGGAGACGGTGCGGCTCGCCGTTGAGCACGACTTCGAGGAGGGTGCGTGCCGTTTTCACAGCAGGTGCTTCAGCTCCGCCCGGCCGATGTCGCTGATGGCGTTGATGATCAACGCCGAGGTGCCGCGGCCGACCCGGGGGATTTCGAAGCCCAGGGTCAACTGCCCCTGGTCGTCGGTGCGACCGGAGGCCAGGACGCGCGGCTCGACGACGGTCGAGATCATGCGCACCGAGACCTGGGTGCCGGCGATCGGCTGGCCGCTCTTGCTGGAGCTGGCGCGCAGGACGAGGGTCGCGCGCTGGCCGAGGATGAGGTCTTTCTCCTCCTCCAGCATCAGGACGAGCTGCTCCTGATCGGCCTCGCTGGTCAGATATTCCAGGATGACCTGGTCCAGGCTCCGCTCGGGCAGCTTCGGCCGGGCCGCGGGAGCCGGCGTCAGGGGCGGCGGCGGCGGTTCCCAGCCCGGCACCGGCTGCCCGGCAGGCGGCGTCTCCAGAGCCGCATGCGGCCCCGTCTTCCGGCTGGCGGCGAGGTGGGCCAGCTTGGAGTCGAGCTTGCCGTGGCGGATCGCCGCGATCATGGTCCGGTGCTGATGGTCCATGAGGGCGATGATCTCCTTCTCATCCTTGCCGTCCGCGAGCAGGTCGGCGTAGCTCGCCCGCTTGCTCGCCAGCACCTGGCCGCCGACGTAGACGAGGCTCTCGATGAAGGGATTCGCGACGCCCTTATCCTCCGTCTGAACGTGGAAGATCACCTCGCCGTGGCGGACGTCGGTGTTGTAACCAGTGATCATGCGCGGGGCGCTGGGAGGAAGCCTTTTTTACAGTACGGGCTAGAGGATTCTAAGAACACGCCGACGGGGAATCAAGCGAAGCCGCTCCGCGCCTGCATCGGGAGAGTGCGCGGAGGGGGGAAATCGTTTCAGTCCCAACCGGTTTGCCCGCGGAAGCGAGATCCCTTCGAATGTCGTACAATGTCTTCACCCACCGAGCCTGCCCGGACCCTCCCCGGAGAACGGCGGGAGAGCAGGCCGACAGGGTGGTCCGGGAAACCGGGCCGCCTCCCGTGTTTGGAAAGGCGGGTCGAGCGTCGCGGCTCGGGGGCGAAAGATCCATCCCATGAGCCGCCTCGCCATTCTCGGCCAGCCCCGCCGCCCCGCTCCGCCACCCATCCGCCTGCAGCCCTCCGAGGAGGAGACCCGGCTGGTCGACTCGTTCGGCCGGCGGCTGACCTACTTGCGGGTCTCCGTCACCGACCGCTGCAACCTCCGCTGCACCTACTGCCTGCCCGAGGACGCCCACTTTCCGTTTGGCGACAGAGACTTCCTTTCGCCGTCGGAGATCGAGGCAATGGTCGGCGCCCTGGTGCGGCTGGGCATCCGGCGGGTGCGGCTGACCGGCGGCGAGCCGCTGGTGCGCCGGGACATCCTGGAGATCGCCCGGCGCCTCAAAGCCCTCCGGGGGCTCGAGGACCTCGCCCTCTCGACCAACGGCACCGAGCTCGAGCGGCTCGCCCCGGCGCTCAAGGAAGCGGGGGTGGACCGGGTCAACGTCAGCCTCGACAGCCTGGATCCCGAGCGCTTCCGCCAGATCACCCGCCGCGGCGATCTCGGCGAGGTCTGGCGGGGCGTCGAGGCGGCGCTCGCCGCGGGGATGCAGCCCGTGAAGCTCAATGCCGTGCTCCTCGCCCGCACCGAGCGCGAAGATCTGGAGAACCTGGCGGCGCTGACCCTCGACCGGCCCCTCCACGTGCGCTTCATCGAGATGATGCCCACCGGGGTGAACCACCACCTGCAGCCGGACGAGTTCCTCTCCGCCGACGCCTTCCGCGCCCGGCTCGAGGAGCGCCTCGGGCCGCTCGCCCCGCTCTCGGCGGCCGAGTCGTTTCCCCGCACCGGTCCGGCCAAGGCCTACCGCTTCGCCGGCGCCACCGGGACGGTGGGCTTCATCACGCCGCTCTCGCACACCTTCTGCGCCGAGTGCAACCGCCTTCGCCTGACCGCCCGCGGCGAGCTGCGCCTCTGTCTCTTCGGCGACCGCGTCTATCCGCTGCGCCACCTGCTGGCCGGCGAAGATCCCGCCGCGGCGCTCGAAGAGGAGATCCTCCGCGTCCTTCAGGAGAAGCCGGCCGAGCACATGCTCACCCAGGGCAACTACGGCAACCTCGCCAGCTTCATGCAGATCGGGGGCTAAGCGGGCTTGACTTGCCGGGGCGTCCGGGCTACCCTGCCGCTCTATGAACAACGCCGGCTCGTGCCACGGTCTCCTTCTGGGTGGGCTCCTGCTCCTCCTTAGCGGGCCATAGGCGCGGCCGAGCAACCATTTTCTGGTTCGAGCCCGCGCCCCGACGGCGCGGGCTTTTTGGTTTTCTGGGATCCGTGATGCGCTCAGAGCGTCGACTTAGCCTCCTTCTCATCCTTCTGCTTCCTCGGCAGAGGAGGTGCGGCCGACCGTCCTGAGCATCCCGCCCACGAGACGCCACCAACGGCCCCGCACCTCCGGCAGGTGCGGGGCCGTTTTCGTTTCTGGAGGAAAGCGACGTGAAAGGAGCCAGCCGATGATGAAAGAGCCGGGCAACCGAGTGATCATCTTCGACACCACCTTGCGGGACGGCGAGCAGGCGCCCGGGGCGAGCATGAACCTGGAGGAGAAGCTCGCGGTGGCGCAAGCCCTCGCCGCTCTGCGTGTGGACGTGATCGAAGCCGGCTTCCCCATCGCCTCGGAGGGGGACTTCGCAGCGGTTCGGGAGATCGCCCGCCGGGTTCAGGGACCGACCATCTGCGCCCTCGCTCGCACGCGGGCTGAGGACGTCGCCCGCGCGTGGGAGGCGGTGCGCGAGGCGCCCCGCCGGCGTCTCCACGTGTTCCTCGCCACCAGCGCCATCCACCGGGAGTTCAAGCTGCGCCTCTCTCCCGGCCAGGTGGTGCGGCAGGCGGTGGAGGGAGTCTCGCGTGCCCGCGAGGTGTGCGAGGAGGTGGAGTTCTCCCCCGAGGATGCGGCGCGCACCGAGCCGGACTTCCTGGCCGAAGTGGTGGAAGCCGTGGTGCAGGCGGGAGCCACGACGATCAACATCCCTGACACGGTCGGCTATGCGCTGCCCGGCCCGTTCTGCGTCCTGATCCGGCATCTGCGGAGCCATGTGCGGGGGATCGACGAGGTGACGCTCTCCGCGCACTGCCACGACGACCTCGGCCTGGCGGTGGCCAACAGCCTGGCCGCGGTGGCCGCCGGAGCGCGCCAGGTGGAGTGCACGATCAACGGCATCGGCGAGCGGGCGGGCAACGCCGCGCTCGAGGAAGTGGTGATGGCCCTGAAGACGAGAAGCGACCACTTCCGAGTCACCACGGGGATCGACACCCGCCGCATCTACCCTACCAGCCGGCTCGTCGCCGAGATCACCGGCATCGCCGTGCAGCGCAACAAGGCGGTCGTGGGCTGGAACGCTTTCGCCCATGAGGCAGGCATCCACCAACATGGCATGCTCACCCACCGCGCCACCTACGAGATCATGCGTCCCGAAGACATCGGCCGCTGCGGCAGCCAGCTGGTGCTCGGCAAGCACAGCGGCCGGCATGCCTTGCGCGAGCGGGTGCGGGAGCTCGGTTACGACTTGGACGAGGAGCGGGTCGAAGAGCTCTTCGAGGCCCTGAAGCTCCTCGCCGATCGGCAGAAGGAGGTCCACGATACCGACCTCGAAACTCTCATCGTTGCAGTCCAGCGCGGCGGCGGACCTGCCGCCGCCGGCCGGTCTGCGGTCCTGGAGGTTTGCTCATGAGCGTCACGGCTTCTGTGCTCGATCCGGGAGCGCCGGCGGAGTGTGCGGCCGCGGTCCCGGCGACCCTTTTCGACAAGCTTTGGCGCTCCCACCTGGTGGTCCTCGAAACGCCGGAGACGCCGGCCGTTCTCTACATCGATCTGCACCTCCTCCATGAGGTGACCTCCGCCCAGGCCTTCGCCACCCTGCGCGAACGAGGCCTGCCGGTCCGCCGGCCCGACCGTATGGTGGCTACCGCCGACCATTCGACGCCGACGACGCCGCGGCGCCGGGGCGGCAGGCTCTCCATTCTCGATCCGCAGGCGGCGGCCCAGGTCCAGCAATTGGAAGCGAACTGTGCGGAGGCCGGCGTGCCGTTCTACGGTCTGGACAGCGATCGCCGTGGCATCGTCCACGTCATCGGGCCCGAGTTGGGGCTCACCCGTCCGGGAACGACCATTGTCTGCGGTGACAGCCATACCAGCACTCACGGCGCCTTCGGCGCCCTGGCCTTCGGCATCGGCACCAGCGAAGTGGCCCACGTGCTGGCCGCCCAATGCCTGCTGCAGCGCCGGCCGAAGACGCTGGCCGTCACCGTGCGGGGCCGGCTGCGATGCGGAGTCACCGCCAAGGACCTGGTGCTCGCCATCATCCAGCGCCTGGGAGTAGCCGGCGGCACCGGGCACGTCATCGAGTACCGGGGGGCGGCCATCCGCGCCCTGTCCATGGAGGAGAGGATGACCGTCTGCAATATGTCCATCGAAGCGGGAGCGCGGGCAGGCATGATCGCGCCGGACGACACGACCTTCGAGTATCTGGCCGGCCGGCCTTTCGCGCCCCGCGGCGAGGCCTGGGACCGGGCGATCGCCGCCTGGCGCAGGCTCGCCACGGACGCGGGCGCCGTCTTCGATCGCGAGGTGGAGATCGACGCCTCAACCATCGAGCCGATGATCACCTGGGGAACCAACCCGGCCATGGCGATCCCCATCCGCGGCCGGATCCCCGACCCCGACGGTGATCCGGCCGCCGAGCGCGCTCTGCGCTACATGGGCCTGCAACCGGGAGAGCCTCTCCTCGATCACCATGTGGACGTGGTGTTCATCGGCAGTTGCACCAACTCCCGCCTCTCCGATTTGCGGAGCGCAGCGTCGATCCTCAAGGGCGAGCGGGTGGCGGATGAAGTGCGGGTCCTGGTGGTGCCCGGCTCGGAGGAGGTCAAGAGACAGGCCGAGGCCGAGGGGCTGGATGAGATCTTCCGCACCGCCGGGGCCGAGTGGCGAGAGCCGGGATGCTCCATGTGCATCGCCATGAACGACGATCGGCTGGGGCCACGCCAGTTCGCGGTGAGCACGAGCAATCGCAACTTCGAGGGCAGGCAAGGGGCCGGCGGGAGGACCTTTCTGGCCAGTCCCCTGACCGCCGCGGCGGCCGCTCTGACCGGCCGCATCATCGACGTTCGCGAGCTGATGGTGGCGTCATGAGGCCGGTCCACTCCATCCGCTCCCGTTACCTGGTCTTCGCGGAGGACCACATCGACACCGATCAGATCATTCCGGCACGCTTCCTCAAGACCACCCGGCGAGGCGGCCTCGGCACCGCGCTGTTCGCCGACCGGCGGTTCGACGCAGCGGGGATGCGGCGACCTGACTTTCCGCTGAATCGCGCTGAAACCGCCGGGGCCGAGGTGCTGGTAACCGGCGAGAACTTCGGCTGCGGCTCGTCCAGGGAGCACGCCGTCTGGGCCCTCCTCGACTTCGGATTCCGCGCCGTCGTTTGCCCTTCGGTTGCCGACATCTTCCGGCAAAACGCCTTGAAAAACGGCCTCGTCCCAGTGGTCCTCTCCCGTGCAGCCTGGCGCTCTCTGGCCCGCGATAAGGGTGAGGTCGCCATCGACGTCGCGGCCCAGACCGTGACCCTGCCCGACGGCAGCGCCGTACCGTTTCCGCTCGACCCCTTCGCCCGTTACTGCCTGCTGGAAGGGGTGGACGAGCTCGAGTTCCTGATGCGGCAGATGGACGCCGTCGCCCGTTATGAGGAGAACGCCGCTTGCGAGCCGTGATCGCCCTGCTGCCGGGCGACGGCATCGGTCCCGAGGTCGTGGCAGCAGCCGTGCGCGTCCTGGAAGCCGTGGCCTGCCGGTTTGGGCACGAGCTCGTTTTCAGCGAGCACCCGATCGGCGGCGGCTCCCTGGATCTTCACGGCGAAGCTCTCACGGCGGAAACCCTGGCCGCTTGCCGTTCCGCCGATGCGGTGCTTCTGGGTGCCGTCGGCGGGCCGCGATGGGACGATCCGGCGGTGGACCGCCGTCCCGAGGATGGTCTGCTCGCCTTGCGCCGAGGCTTGAGCGTCTTCGCCAATCTGCGCCCGGTGCGGGCCCATCCGGCTTTGGCCGGCAGCTCTCCCCTGAAGCCGGAGCGCCTCGCGGGCGTGGACCTCCTGGTCGTCCGCGAGCTCACCGGCGGCCTCTACTTCGCCCGTCCCAAGGGCCGCAGCCATCGCGGTGGCGTGCAGAGCGCGGTAGACACCCTGAGGTACAGCACGGAGGAGATCCGCCGCGTCGTTGAGCTGGCGTTCAGGCTGGCGGCCCGCCGGCGCCGCAAAGTGACCTCCGTCGACAAGGCCAACGTCCTGGAATCCTCGCGGCTCTGGCGGGAGGTCGCCGGCCGGGTTGCCGCCGAGCATGCCGAGGTCGCCCTGAATCACCTCCTGGTGGACACGGCCGCCATGCGGCTGATCACCGACGCGGCGGGCTTCGACGTTCTGGTGACGGAGAACATGTTCGGCGACATCCTCACCGACGAAGCCGCCGTCCTCGCCGGTTCGCTGGGTCTTCTTCCCTCGGCCTCACTCGGCGCCGAAGGCCCCGGCCTCTACGAGCCGGTCCATGGCTCGGCCCCGGATATCGCCGGCCGCGGGATCGCCAACCCGGTCGGGGCCATTCTCAGTGCGGCGCTCCTCCTGCGCTATTCGCTGAATCTCGAAGCCGAGGCCCTGGCCATCGAGACCACCGTCGACGAGGCCCTCGCCGCCGGCTGCCGCACGGCCGATCTGGGAGGCTCTCTCAACACGGACGGCATGACCGAGGCGATTCTCGGCGCCTTGACTGCCGCGCCCCGGCGAACCCGTCAGTCCCGCACCACCGAAGTGCCCGCAGAGCCGTAGCGGCAGGCCTGAGTGGACGCTCCCACCGTCTCATGGGAGAATACGCAGCGATGTCCTGCCCGGGGCTATCGTCCCGGAATGAAATCCCGCAAATCCCGACGAGAGGAGAGATATATGGCTGAGACCACCGTTGCGGAACCGACCGCCGATCAGCGCACCCTGGTCCACTACGAGGTGAAGGAAGGTGTGGCGTACCTGACCCTCGACGATCCGCCGGCGAACACCTACACCCACGAGATGATGCGCCAGCTCGACGACGCCATCCTCCAGGCGCGCTTCGAAAAGGAGGTCTACGTCATCGTCGTCCGCGGCGAAGGCGACAAGTTCTTCTGCGCCGGCGCCAACATCAACATGCTGAAGTCGTCGGACCCCTACTTCAAGTACTACTTCTGCCTGCACGCCAACGAGACGCTGAACCGCCTGGAGCAGACGCCCAAGCTGGTGATCGCGGCGCTGGAGGGGCACACGGTGGGCGGCGGCCTCGAGATCGCCATGGCGGCGGACATCCTCATCGCCAAGAAGGGCTCCGGCAAGGTCGGACTGCCCGAGGTGACGCTGGGCGTGCTCCCCGGCACCGGCGGCACGCAGCGCCTCGCCCGCCGCGTCGGCAAGAGCCCGTCGATCGAGCTGATGGCCACCGGCCGGCTGATCGACTTCGAGGAGGCGCAGCGCATCGGCATCGTCAACCACATCTTCGAGGGCGACGACTTCGCCGCCAAGGTGCACGAGTACGCCCGTCAGTTCTGCCCGCCGAACAAGGCGGCCAAGGCGGTGGGGCGCATCAAGCGGTCGGTGCAGTCCGGCGCCGAGGTGCCCTTCGAGAGCGGCCTCGCCATCGAGCGTGAGCTGCAGCAGCAGCTCTTCGAGAGCCCGGACGCCAAGGAGGGGCTGGACGCCTACGTCAGCAAGCGCAAGCCGGAGTTCCGGGGGTACTGATTGCACGACCACGACATCGTCCTCGCCGCCCCGGTGCGGACGCCGATCGGAAAGTTCGGCGGCGTCTTGGCCTCGCTCTCAGCGGCCGACCTCGGGACCTCTGCGGCCCAGGCGGCGCTGGAGCGGGCGAAGCTCGATCCGGCGAAGGTGGACCAGGTCATCTTCGGCCACGCCCGCCAGGCCGGCGGCGGCCCCAACACGGCGCGGCAGATCGCCTATCGCGCCGGAGTGCCCGTCGACCGGCCGGCTTACACCGTCAACCAGGCGTGCGCCTCGGGGCTCCAGGCTGTGCTTTCGGCCGCCCGCACCATCCTCACCGGCGAAGCGCGGGTCGTCCTCGCCGGTGGCACGGAGAGCATGTCGAACACTCCCTACCTCCTCCCCCGCGCCCGCTGGGGTTATCGCCTGGGGCACGCCGAGATCGTCGACGGTATGTATAAGGATGGCTTCAACTGTCCTCTCTCGGAGATGGTGATGGGCGAGACGGCCGAGGAGCTGGCGATGGAGATGGGCATCGGCCGTGCAGCCTCGGACGCCTACGCCCTGGAGAGCCAGCTCCGCTGCGAGCGGGCCCGCGGCGAGGGACGCTTCGAGTCCGAAATCGTGCCGGTGAAGGTCGAGGGCCGGAAGGGCGAAGTCACCGTCGACAAGGACGAGCACCCGCGCACCGGCACGACGCTCGAATCGCTCGCCAAGCTGCCGACCGTTTTCCGCCAGGGCGGCGCGGTCACGGCGGGCAACGCCTCGGGGATCACCGACGGCGCCGCCGCCATCGTCGTCGCCTCGCGGGCTGCGGCGAAGGAGCTGGGCCTCCCCGTGGTGGCGCGGCTGGTCGGCTGGGAAGTGGTGGGCGTCGAGCCACGAATCATGGGGATTGGCCCGGTGCCGGCGGTGCAGCGTCTGCTGGCGAAGGCGGGCCTGGACGCCGGCGCCGTCGACGAGGTGGAGCTCAACGAGGCGTTCGCCTGCCAGGTGCTCGCCTGCAATCAGGAGCTGGGGTTCGACGCCGCGCGGCTCAACCCGGACGGCGGCGCCATCGCGCTCGGCCACCCGATCGGCGCCACCGGCACCCGCATCCTGGTCACCCTGCTCCACGGCCTCGAGAAGCGGGGCGGCGAGCGGGGCATCGCCACGCTCTGCGTCTCCGGCGGCATGGGAGTTGCGGCGCTCGTCGAGCGGGAGGCGGCATGAGCATCCTGGTCTCGGCTTCGACGGACGAGAAGGCCTGCCCCTACGTCGAGGCGCTCCGCGGCGCCGGCGTGCCGGTGGCGGACATCCGCATCGTCAAGCCCTCCGCTCCGGCGCCGCTCCGCGGGCTGGCCGAGGACGCCGCGGGGCTCGTGCTCTGCGGCGGCGTGGACGTCGCTCCCGAGCGCTACGGCGAGACCGTCCGTCCCGACGCCGAGGTCGAGGTCTACGCGGAACGCGACGAGCTGGAATGGAGCCTCCTCGACCTCGCCCGCGAGCGCCGGCTGCCCGTCTGGGGGGTTTGCCGGGGCTTTCAGGTGCTCAACGTCTATTTCGGCGGCTCGCTCTGGCAGGATCTCCCCACCCAGTACCCGAGCACGATCAACCACTCGGTGACGACGACGCCCGACACGCTGGCTCACACCGTGGACATCCTCGATCCCGGCGTGCCCATCGGCGAGCGCATCACCGGCCGGGACTCGCGGGTCAACAGCCGCCATCACCAGGCGGTCAAGCGCCTGGCGGACGGCCTCGTTTCCGTCGCGCTGTCGCCGGACGGACTGATCGAGGCCGCCTTCCTCGACCGCGACGACTGGTGGGTGCGCGGCGTCCAGTGGCACCCCGAGAATCTGGTGGCCCTCGATCCGCAGCGCGATCTGTGGCAGGACTTCGTGCGCGCGGTGGGAGTCGAGGCGCCGGTCCGCTGATCCATGCCGGACCCCAACATCCTCGTCTACCGCGACGGGTCCTCCGCGACAGTCACACTCAACCGGCCGCCCCTCAACATCCTGGATATCCCCACGATCTCCCGGCTGGGAGAGGCGATCGAGGATCTCGCTGTCGATCCCGGCCTGCTGGTGATCGTCCTGCGCGGCGCCGGCGACCGCGCCTTCTCGGCCGGGGTCGCGGTGCAGGACCATACGCCCGAGAAAGTCGTCCCGATGCTGGAGAGCCTGCACGGCACGATCCGCCGCCTGCGCGATCTCGCAGCCATCACCGTAGCCGCGGTCCAGGGCCACTGCCTCGGCGGCGGTATGGAGCTGGCGCTCTCTTGCGACCTCGTCATTGCGACCGACGACGCCCGCTTCTCCCAGCCCGAGATCGAGCTCGGCTGCTATCCCCCGGTCGCCTCGGCCCTCCTGCCGTCGCGGATCGGCGCCGGCCTCACCCTCGACCTGGCGCTGACCGGCCGGACCCTGAACTGCGAGGAAGCCGAGCGGTGGGGGCTGGTGACCCGGCGGGTGCCTTCAGGGTCGCTCGACGAAGCCGTGCGAGATTTCGTGGCCCAGATCACCGCCAAGAGCGCTCCGGTCGTGCGTCTCGCCAAGAAGGCCGTCCGCGCCGGCCGGGACCTCCCCTTCGCCGAAGCCCTCGCCGAGACCGAGCGCATCTACAAGGAAGAGCTCCTGCCGCTCGAAGACCTCGCGGAGGGGGCGGCGGCGTTTCTGGAGAAGCGGCGGCCTAGGTGGAGGAACCGGTAGGATTCCCGAGCCCAGAGAGGCGGCAGCGGTCGGGGCGATCTGCCCTCCGAAGCCTCACCCGTTTCGAGCTGGCAAGCCCGCTTGCACGCCGAAGCGGAACGGCGATTGGGCCCTCTCCGCGCGCCCCTATACAATGCCCTCCCGATCGAGTTGAATCTTTCTGAGGAGATCCCCATGCCTGAGACCATCCTGGTGGAACGCGAAGAACGCGTCGCCATCCTGACGATCAACCGCCCCGACAAGCTCAATGCCCTCAACCAGCAGGTGCGGGACGAGATGCTGGAGATCCTCGCCGGCATCGAGACCGACGACGGGGTGGGGGTCGTGGTCATCACCGGCGCCGGCGAGAAGTCGTTCATCGCCGGGGCCGACATCGGCGAGTTCGCCGGCCGCACTCCCTTCGATCAGCGGTACGCCATGCGCAGCCCGCGGGTCTTCGACATCATGGCGAGCTTCCCAAAGCCGGTCATCGCCATGATCAACGGCTTCTGTCTCGGCGGCGGCTGCGAGCTCGCCATGTCGTGCGACATCCGAGTCGCCTCCGAGAAGGCGCGCTTCGGCCAGCCGGAGATCAACCTGGGCCTGATCCCCGGCGGCGGCGGCACGCAGCGGCTCTCCCGGCTCGTCGGCGTCGGACACGCCATGCGGCTCATCCTGACGGGCGACATGATCGGCGCCGCCGAGGCCCAGGCGATCGGCCTCGTCGAGATGGTCGTCCCCACCGAGGAGCTGCGGGCGAAGACCCTGGAGCTGGCCAACAAGATCGCCGCCAAGAGCCCGCTCACCCTCAAGGTGGCCAAGGAGGCGCTGCGGGCAAGCGAAAAGCTCTCCATCGAGGACGGCATCACCTACGAGCGCGACCTCTTCTGCCTCTGCTTCTCGTCCGCGGACAAGGAGGAGGGCGTCAAGGCCTTCCTGGAGAAGCGGCCGGCGCAGTGGACCGGGCGCTGATCATGGCTCCGCACGAGGATCTCCTGGCGCTGCGCTCCGAGTTCCCCATCCTGGAGCGCACCACCTACCTCATCAACAACTCCCTCGGAGCGATGCCGCGGGTCGTCCACGACGATCTGGCGGCCTTCGCCCGCGAGTGGGAGGAGCGGGGCGTACGGGCGTGGAGCGAGGGTTGGTGGGAGATGCCGGTCACCATCGGAGACCTTCTGGCTCCTATCCTGGGCGTCCGGCCCGGCTCGATCGCCATGCACCAGAACGTGGCGGTGGCGATGGCCCTCCTCCTCTCCGCCATCGACTATTCCGCGGGGCGCAACCGCATCGTCTATACCGAGCTCAACTTCCCCAACGTCATGTACCTGCTCCAAGGGGAGAAGCGGAAAGGGGCGGAGATCGTCGTGGTCCCCTCGGACGACGGCATCGGCGTGCCCACCGAGCGGCTGCTCGCGGCCATCGATGAGCGGACGCGCCTGGTGCCGATCTCCCACACCCTCTTCCGCAGCGCCTTCGTGCAGGACGCCGAGGCCATCGCCCGCCGCTGCCGCGAGGTCGGTGCGATCCTGCTGCTGGACGTGTATCAGTCGGCGGGCGTGATGCCGCTGGAGCTGGAAGCCTGGGGCGTGCACGCGGCGGTGGGCGGTTCGGTCAAGTGGCTCTGCGGCGGTCCCGGCGCCGGCTACCTGTGGGTGAGCCCGGAGCTCGCGGGGACGCTCGAGCCCGCCTTCACCGGCTGGCAGGCGGATGAAGACCCCTTCGCGTTCCGTCCCGGGCCGATCCGTTACGCGCAGGGGGCCTGGCGCTTTCTCACCGGCACGCCGAACATCCCCGCCCTCTACTCCTGCCGCGCCGGTTACAAGATCATCGCCGGGGTGGGCGCGAAGAAGATCCGCGAGCGCTCCCTCGCCCTCACCTCCTACCTGATCGACCTCGCCGAGGAGGCCGGCTTCGAGGTCCACACCCCGCGCGACCCCAAGCATCGCGGCGGCACCGTCTCCGTCTGGCATCCCGAAGCCGAGCGCCTCTGCCAGGAGCTGATCGCGCGCGAGATCCTCTGCGATTACCGTCCGAACGCGGGGATCCGGCTGTCACCGCACTTCTACAACACGGAGGCGGAGCTGGAGCGGGCGATCGGGACGCTCAGGGAGTTGGTGGCTTGAGGCCGCTCCGTTAAAGGACCGTCACTGCGGCCTGAGCCGCGAGAGTCTTTACAAGGCACTCAGCTCCACGCTGAAGTGGCCTAAAGGGGAAGCGAACGGGAGTCCCGGGCTACCAACATCGGGCCGCCGATGCCCCCGAAACAGCTACGTCACCAACTTCTTGACCACGAAGAGCGCGAGGCCGGCGTTGTCACCGTCCTCGATCACCAGCACGTCCGTCGTGAATGATGCCCTGCGGCCAAGGGCGAGACGGCCGCAACTGTTGTTGAAAGACGAGCCCAGGCAGACGATGAAGACGTCCTGGTTGAACGGCTTCTTGGCGTGGACCACGACGATGCGGAAGGGCGTGCCGTCGCTCAGGAAGTCAGTTCCGTCGACGAAGGAGATCGAGCCGATGACGATGGCCTCGGCCTTGTCCGCACGCGGCACGGCCTTGAGCGCCAGGCCCGGATCCGCCGCCTGCTCGTCCATCTGCCGGACATAGTTGATGAGCGCCTTCTCGATGGCGGCGCCGGAGCGGGTCGGCCGCTCCTGGGCACCTGCAACGGCGGAGAGCGCGAAGAACACTCCCACCAGCGTGACGCAGAGTCGCTTGGTCATCTTTCTCTCCTCTCGGGTCTGAGACTCTTATTTTCTCACTGTTCTGCGCTGAAGTGGCAGAAGCCCGGGATTCATTTCAGGAGGAGTCCGGCCTGGCGAGCCCGAGGGTCGCCCCGCCGATGCCGTACGGAGAGCTGGTACGCGCGTACGGAATGCCCATACGAGCGTACGGAGAGCTCGTCCGGGCGTACGGAGAGTCCGTGCGTCTGCACGGAGAGCTCGTACGCCCGCACGGAGAGTCCGTCTGGTCGTATGGAGACCTCGTACGCGCGGATGAGGACCTCGTCCGCGCGACCGGAGTAGCCGTACCGCTGTACGAAGAGCTCGTCTGCGCGGATGCCCTGCCCGTGTGCTCGTACGTAGTAGCCGTCCAGGCGGCCGGCAACTCCATTTGGGAGTACAGTGAACCCGTTCAGTGGCCGAACCTTGACAACCCCACGATTTGGTATACGCTTTGCGCAAATCGAATTCAAAAACAGGCCCTGACGCTCAACCTTCCGACCTGAAAAGGAACCAAACCATGAAACGGATCCGATCCTTCGGCGATTTTTACCGTAGTTGCGATGGCCTGATCCGCGCTTGCGAGCTGAATTCCGTGCTGCTACCGGGTGTCGAGCTGCTGAAAGAGGAGCTCAGGACGTTGCTGAACCAGGCCCAGGAGCTCAAGGACACGCAGGAGCACCTGACCGGGCTGCGCAAGGGGGTGACGCAGCGGTTGGACTGGACCCTGGACGACGCCAAGGAGGCGGCGCGCAAGCTCCGCAGCTTCATCAAGACCCGCATGCACTCCCGCAGCGAGCAGTTGACGCAGTTCGGCATTCTGCCCAACCGGTCGCGGCCCCGGAAGCGGCGGCCGGCTAAAGAAACAGGCAACCCGGCGGCTGACGGGGAAGCCACGGCGCCGGAAACGGCCACCGAGCAGTAACCCGCGCCCGGTGCGGAAGCGCCCGGCGTTTCAGGAAGACGCTTTCCGCCCCGGTACCGAGATCCGCAGCACCTCGTTGCGGGTGCAGCACTCGGCGTAGAGGAACTCCAGGATCTCGCGGAGGCTTTCGGTGTCGGCGAGGTAGCGCAGAAACCGCCCCTCGCGATGCTGCTGGATGAGCTTTTCCTGGAGAAGGGCGTCAAGGTGGTGCGACAGGGTGGAGGGCGGGATGTTCAGCTCCTGCTGGATCTCGCCCGCGACCATCCCCTTCGGGTGGGTCTCGATGAGGCGCCGGATGATCTCCAGCCGCACCTCGTGGCCGAGAGCGGCGAAACGGCTGGCGTAGCGACGGGCCTCGGGCGTCATGTTTCGATCTTGCCGGAAGCATGGACGCCCGTCAATCGGCGCTCCCGGAGTGGACCGAGCGCGATCGTCCAGCCGTAGGTGAGGAGAGCGGCGGGGATCAGGAGGGCGGCGGCCGGTCCGCCGAGGAAGCCTCCCTGCAGGCTGACGATCCGGCCTCCAATGGCGAGCCCCGACGACACGAGAAAGGCCGCCACCGGCAGGAGACCGGCGACGATCCACAGGATCCGTGCCCAGTCCGGCCGCGGCGGGACCAGGGCGAGGGCGGCCGCCGGCAGCAGCAGCACGGAGAAGACCGGCGCCAGGAAGATCGCGAGCAGCAACAGCAGGCGGAAGAGAAACCCCGGCAGGTAACCCCGCATCTGGCGGCCGTGCTCGGCGGCCGAGCCGCCGCGCCAGCGGCCGGGCCGGCCTCGAAAGACGAGCAGCACCCAGAGCAGGAAGCCGGCCCACATCAGGTCGCGACGATGCCAGACGCGGCCGAAGAGAACGAGGTACTGGTCCTCCGGTCGGGGGCGTCCGGCCAGGCTGTCGAGCCGCCGCACAGCCGCTGTCACCGCTTGAGCCCAGCGGTCGAGGCGCCGCGCGTCGAGACGGGCGGCTGTGTCCGTCGATCGGTGGTATGCGGGATCTTCGACGAGAAGGGAGCTGTCCGATAAGGTCAGCGAGGGCACGCCTTGGCCGAGGAATGACTGGCTGTCGGATCCGTAGGGCATCCTCGCCGAACGGGAAACGAGCTGAGCCAGGAGCGGGAACCGATTGTCGGCGACCGCGAAGGGCCATCCCACCGCCTCGCCGCTGCGGAGGACGGCGTGAACCAGCCAGCCGGGCGGAAGCCTCCGGTCGAGCGTGCGCGAGGGCAAGCTGAGGATGACCGGCCCGGCGCTGCCGCTCCAGCCCATCATTTCAAGATTCAAGTCGGCGAGAATACGGTCCCGCCCTGCGGCTCCGAGATCCGCCAGCCACGCCCTGCTGCCCTGTAGCCCATGCTCCTCGCCATCGAAGAGGACGATCCGCACCGTGTGCCGCAGGGGCGTGCGCCGGAGGTCGGCGGCGGCGGCCACGGCAACCCCGCATCCTGAGGCATCGTCGCTGGCGCCGGGACTCCATTCCACGGTGTCGTAGTGGGCCGAGAGGACGATCTCTTCAGGCGTCGCGCCCGGCAGCACTCCCTCGAGGTTGATCAGGTCCCCATGCCGGACCGCCCGCACCCGCGAGAGACCGCCGCGGCGCAGAGCGTCGAGGAGCAGGGGCACCGCGCGTGCCTTCGCCTCACCTTCAGCTCGCGGTCCCAACGCGGCGAGCCGCGTGGCGACTTCATGGGCGGAGAGCGGTCCGGGTGGCGCCGGTTCGGCCGAGAGAGGCGCGGTCGCGAGGACGAGGCCGAGGACGGCCCTCGTCATCAGGGCGGGTCGGGCCCGTTCATCCTGCTGTTCTCCCTCCTTTCCCTTGGGGAGAGGAGGGCTGGGGAGGTGAGGGCCGACGGCGCTGCAACCGCCCCAATTCAGGAGACACGTGGGGATCGGACGAGGGCCGGGGAGGCGCACCGCGGAATCGTACCTTGCCTGCCGTCGCGCACGGCTCGCTTTTCGCCGCGGCAAGCACCTTTCTTGGTAAATGGAACTGTGTCGGTCGAGGAGTGCGGGAGCGCCGTCTGCTCCGCCGGAGGGATGTGCCGCCGCCATTCTGGCGGCTCCGTCCGCGGACGGGACGCTGATCGGCCTCTTGCCCGGATCGCCAAACAGTGGCCGCTCGCGTATACTCCGCGTAATTACGCACGAGCGAGACGATAGAGATGCGCGCGGGACCGAACCCTCGGCAGCGGACCAGCGTTCGGTAGGCTATTCTCTCGACAGCGCCGGACGGCGGGAGCCCGGAACCAAGGAGCCTTCCAACTTGAACTTTCACACCCGGTCTTTCTGGTTCACGGCTGCTATCGCCGCAACGGTCCTCGGCGTCGCGTTGCTGCTGGTCTACAACCTGATCTCGGTGGCGGACGATCCGCAGCTCGCACGGCAGATCGGCTGGAACCTCCTCGCCATCGGCGTCTCGGCGGGAATCCTGGCCGCGGGCGCCGCCTGGTGGGTGGTGCGGCGGATCACCCATCCGCTCCGGCGGCTGGCGGAGACGCTGTCGGAGATGGCGCGGACGGGCGAGTTGCGCAGCGACTTCCGGACGGCCGGCGGCAGCCGGGAGGTCCGGCTGATCGAGGACACGCTGGGGGCGCTGACGACCTCGCTCGAGGAGTCGCAGCGCGCCCGCGAGCGTTCCTACGTCGAGGCGGTCGGTGCGGTGGTGACGGCCGCCGACGCCCGCGACCACGAGACCACCGGCCACTCGTTCCGCGTCGCCCTTTACGCCGCGACCCTGGCGAAGGCGATGGGCATCCGCGGCGAGGAGCTGAAGGCCATCGAGTGGGGGGCCCTCCTCCACGACGTCGGCAAGATGGTGGTGCCCGACGAGATCCTGCGCAAGGTGGGCCCGCTGACCGAGGGCGAGTGGCAGATCATGAAGCAGCACCCCAACTGGGGGTTCGACATGCTGGCCGAAGTCAGCTTCCTGCAGCCGGCGGTGCTCGACATCATCTACTGCCACCACGAGCGCTGGGACGGCAAGGGCTATCCCCGCGGGCTCGCCGGCGAAAGCATCCCCCTGAGCGCCCGCATCTTCGCCGCGGTCGACACGTACGACGCCATCACCTCCGACCGGCCCTACCGGCGGGCGCGCAGCCATCAGGCCGCCGCCACTGAGCTGCAGCGGGTCGCCGGCCAGCAGCTCGATCCGCGGGTCGTCGCCGCTTTCTGCGAGATCCCCGAGGTCGAGCTCCGCCGCCTGCGCGAGCTGTGCAAGCGCGTCCATCCCGGCCTGAGTCTCCCCGACGATCTGCTCGACTCGCTGGCCGAGCCGGAGCAGGACCGGGCGGAGCTCGGGTCCTAGATTCTCAATCTTGGATTTGGATTTGGATTGGGGGTCTGACAGACTCGGCTGACCAAGGAGTCAGCTCTGGCCGGCGAGCGCAGAAACCTTCATCCCAACCTTTCTCCTGAAGAGCGGCGGGGCCTCTTCCTGGAAGGGATCGACCTCTTCAATCGCGGACGCTTCTTCGAGTCCCACGAGGCGTGGGAGGAGATCTGGCGTTCGACGACGCCGGAGCCGCGCGACCTCTTTCAGGGGCTGATCCAGGTGGCTGCCGCTATGCACCAGTTCCTCGATCTCAAGAGAGACCAGGCGCCGCTGAAGACGCTCGCCAAGGCCCGCCTTCGGCTGGAGCCCTTCGCGCCGATCTCGCATGGGCTGGACATCGCAGGACTGCTGGAGACCGTGGGAGTCTGGCAGGCGTGGCTCGAACTTCGCGAAGGGAAGACGCCCGCCGTACCGGTGATCCGGGTGGTGGAAGATGAGGTGATACGGTGAGGCTGATCCCAACGTCCTCTATGCCGGTGGGATCGGCGCCCTACCCCGCCTCCGGCATCTTCTGCGGCGTCGCCGTGCCCGTAGTCTGACTGGGGAACGGCGCCGCCTCCTTGACCGCGTCCGGCTTCTTGAGGCCCAGCTCCACCTCGAACTCGGAGAGCACGCTCTGCGCCTGGAGCTGCCGCGCCTTGCGCTCGGTCTTGATGCGCTCGACGTCGAGCCCGCCGGTGGCCACCTCGACGGAGGCCTTGGCCTCGGCGGAGCGCTGCTTGATCTCCTCCAGGTACTTGTCGTTGGTGGCGCCGACGCCGTAGGTGTCGAGCTCGGCGAGGGCCGAGGCGGCCTGCCGCATCACCGTCGCCTTCTTCGACTCCTGGATGGCCTTGCGGCTCTGGTCGATCTTCATGCGCAGCTTCTGCTTGAGGTCCTCGACCGTGATCTGGGCGTTCTGGAAGGCGTTGCTCGCGGCCGTGAGCTGCTCGTGGGTGGCCTGCAGCTCCTGGCGGACCTGCTGCAGGGTGGAGGCGTCGTCCTCGGCGATGCGGCGCGCCTCGGGGCTGCCCTCGGTGAGGGCGGCCTTGATCGAATTGACGAGCTGCCGCTCCTTGCGCTCCAGCTCCTCCTTCTCCTGCTCCAGCCGGATCACCGTGGCCCGGGTGGTGACCAGGATCTGGTTGAGCTTGGGCAGCGTATTACGCATCTCCTCGATGGACTCCTGGAGCATCACCTCCGGGTCCTCCGCGAAGGAGATGAAGTAGCCGATCCATGACTTGAAGACTCGGATGATGCGCTGGAACATGGCGGTCTCCTCAATTCGCGGCGATCGGTCCGCGCGGCGCGCGGGGCGATCGGCTCATTCCTGACGCGGCTCCGCGGAGGCCGCGGGCGCGGATGACGCGGCGCGGGGCGCGTCCGCAGTCGAGATCGGGTTCGCCTCGACGAACGGATTGACGGCGTCGAACAGCTTGCGCTCCTCGGCACGCTTCATCACCAGCCAGCGCGAGATGCGGGCCTGGTCCGTCTCGAGGGCGATCCGGTTGGCCTCCATTTTCTCGCGGTTGCGGCGGCTGACCTCGTCGATCTCCGCTTGGAGCTGGGCGTTGTCCTTGTCAATCTGCTCGGCGCGCTCCGTCTGCTTCCGGCGCAGGAACTCCTCGAACTTGTCGAGCGCCTGGTCGCGGCGGACGGCGTCCTGCACGATGTCGGTCACCGGCACCGGTCCGGTGGGGTTCATGTTGAGGAACCCGGTGAGCGCCGCCGCCCGGGCTCGCGCGTCGAGGGCCGCGAAGCCCGGCGACGCGAAGATCTCCAGCACCTTGTAGGCGCTGTAGCCGTGCGCCGGGTCGGTCACCCCGGCGGCCCGGTAGATGGCTGGAAAGTCGGGGATCTCGTCGCCCTCGGCTCCTTCCGACTCGGCGGCGAGCTTCCGCTCGTCGATCACCGGCGGCTCAGGCAGCGTTCCCAGCAGCTCGCGGATGTCCGCAGGCGGTCCCGGCGGCGGACCGGCGGCCATGGAGGCCGAAGCGGACGCCGCTTCCTCGGGCGACAGCTCGACGATCTTCATCTTGCTGAGGACTTCCTTGAGGCCCATGACGTTCGTTCCTCGCGGCGGCGCGCCGTCGGTGACTGGCCCGAAGCGTATGGCCGGGGCGCAGGAGTGTCAAGAAACGCCCGGGGCGGAGTCCGTGGCGGCTTCCCTACACCTCGTACACCGCCCGCCGGGCACGCCGCGGCAGGGGCAGCAGGTTCGAGACGGCCACCAGCGACTCGGCGAGCGGATTGAGCTCCGCCATCTCGCGCGAGGTAAGAGGCCGGATGCTGAACACGCGCCGGGGCACCCGCGCCGTGGTGGGATCGCAGCCACGTTCGAGGAACGCCGCCAGCAGCCAGCGGCCGAGGGTCCGGCGAGCCGTATTCATCGCCGCCGATTCTACCCCGGCATCGACGAGCTTGACGGCGATTGGTCACTCCTGTATGGTTCATGCATGAACAACTCGCCGCCATCGCTGTCTTCTCTCGTGCTGAACGCAGCGCGTGGGATCGAGGACCGTATGGAAGGCGGGCTTGCCGGTATCGGTCTTTCGCTGGCCAAGTACGGGGTGCTCTCGAAGCTGGTCGAGGCCGGAGAGCCTCTGCCCCTGGGAGCCCTCGCAGACCGCTGCGCGTGCGTGCGCTCCAATATGACCCAACTCATCGACCGCCTGGAGGCGGAAAAACTGGTCGAGCGGGTCGACGATCCAACCGACCGCCGCTCCGTGCGGGCGACCTTGACGGCCGCGGGACGGGCGCGTCATGCGGAAGCCGCGGGAATCCTGAGGGAGATCGAGCGCGAGGTCCTGGTCCGCCTGGATGAGACGGATCGCCTCTCCCTGACCCGCCTCGTCTCGTTGCTCGAAGGCAAAGAGCTGTAGTCCCTTTTTTTGGACAAATCGTTCATGCATGCACTTTCGATTTGCGAATGGTTCGGCCCTGTAGTGGAAGGCGGGTTGTGCCCGACACGAGTTCGACCGCCGCGGCGGTCTGGAAAGGAGCGGAAATGAGTACGCAGAAGCTTGCAGGCAAGGTGGCGGTGATCACCGGAGGCAACAGCGGAATCGGCCTGGCCACGGCCCAGGAGTTCGTGCAGCAGGGGGCCCGGGTGATCATCACCGGCCGGGACCCGGAGACGTTGCAGGAGGCCGCCCGGCAGCTCGGCGAAGCAGTCTTCGCCCTGCGGGCCGACACTTCGCGGCTGGAGGATATCGACGCCCTCGCGGCGGCGGTGCGGGAACGGTTCAACCGGATCGATGTGCTGTTCGTGAACGCGGGAGTCGGCAAGTTCGTCCCCATCGACGCCGTCACTGAGGAGATCTTCGACGAGATGGTGAATATCAACCTCAAGGGGGCGTATTTCACCATCCAGAAGCTCCTCCCCCTCATGGAGCACGGCGGCAGCATCGTGCTCAACGCCTCGATCGCCGGCCTGATCGGGATGCCCAACACCAGCGTCTACTCCGCCACCAAGGCGGCGGTGCGGAACCTCGCCCGGACCCTCTCGGCCGAGTTGGTGGAACGGGGAATCCGCGTCAACATCGTCAGTCCAGGACCGGTGGACACACCGATCCTCGATCGACTCGGCTTCTCGGCCGTGCAGCTTGCGGAGTTCAAAGACGAGATCCGCCAGAAGGTCCCCATGAAGCGGGTCGGCGCCCCCCAGGAAATCGCGAAGACCGTGCTTTTCCTCGCTTCGGACGACTCTTCGTTCGTGCTCGGGGCGGAGCTGGTGGCAGACGGCGGCTTGAGCCAGCTCTGAGGGCTCTGCCGCTCCCTTGTGTCCCCCCTCCCTTCGCGGGAGGGGGTCTTTTCTCGCGGTCCGGAGAGGATCCCTACCCTGCCAGCCGCAGCCGGCGGGGAAACCCGGAGGCCATCCTCCCCTGCCCTTCCAGGATCTCCGCCGCCACCCGCTCGCCCGACTCGCAGCCGCCCTCCATGAAGCCCTGGGCGCTCTCCGAGGTGTGCTCGCCGGCGAAGTGGAGGTTGCCGACGCGGCGGCCCTCCTCGCCGCCGAAGGCCGTCCACTGCCCCGGCCGGTAGCAGGTGTAGCTCCCCCGCGTCCACGGGAAGGTGGGCCAGAGGAAGCGCGCCTGCTTGCCGTTGCGGTCGCCGGACACGCCTGGAAAGACGCGGTCGAGCATGCGCGCGAACTCCGACGCACGCGCCTCCGCGGTACCCTCGCCGATCTCCAGGCCGTGCCGGCCGCCGGTGAAGTTGGTGAGGATGCCCGCCTCCCCCTTTTGCAGCCGGCTGGTCTCCCAGCAGAGCTGGAACGGCAGGCTGGTCAGCACGCTGCCGTTGGAGTCGTAGGGCCGCCCGTCCTCCCGCCAGAGCCGCTTCGCAAAGCCCACCATGAGCTTCGAGTTGGTGCCGTAGCCCAGCTCCCGGATGGCCCGCTGCTGCACCGCGGGGATGCCGAGGCTCTCGTCGAGGCGGATCCAGGGCCCGCCGTCCGGCCGCTCGCGCAGCATGGTGAAGGGCACGGCGATCACCACGTGATCGGCGGGCACCACCTCGCTCGAGGCACCGCGGCGGACCGAGACGGCGAAGGAGCCGTCCGGCTGTCTGGCGACCGCCTCGACCTGGACGCCCGTCTCGACGCGCTCCCCGAGTCGCTCGGTCAGAGCCTTCGGGATCAAATCGTTGCCGCCGCGCACGTGGAAGCGCTCGTCGCTCTCGCCGAAGATGCGGAAGGGGGAGGGATTCGGGTCGATCAGCAGCAGCAGATTCAGCGTCGACTGCTCCGCGAGCTCGAGGCCGTACTCGGTGGTGTAGGCGACTTCGAGGAGCTTCTTGAACCACGCTTCGGTCTCGGTGCCCGCAAGCCAGTCGGACAGCGGCGTGCGGTCGAGCGTCTCGCCGCCGTTGGGCTCCTCATAGGAGACCCAGTCGCCGCCGAGCGCCGAGAGGTCCCAGAGCATGCGCTTCGAGACCGGCACGAATGCCCTGGCCACCTCGTGCTCGGCGATGCGCCGGCCGTCGAAGAAGAAGACGTCGCGGTCGCGCGCCGGATCGTCGAAGACGAAGTCGTCGAGCGGGATCGCCAGCTCGTCGGCCAGCTTGCGGATGTGCACGTGGCCGGTGTCGATCAGCTCGCCGCCGAGCTCCGCCACCTGAGCTTCGGGGAAATAGCCGCGCAGGCTGAACATGCGCCCGCCGGTCCGTTCCTGCGCCTCCAAAATGCGCACCGGGATTCCCTGCTGGTGCAGACGATAGCCGGCGGTCAGGCCTGCGATGCCGGCGCCGACGATGACGACTCTCCTGCCGTCACCGCCCACCGCCGTCCGGGGCGCCGCCGTGAACGGCCGGCAGCCGGCCAGGGCCAGACCCGCCGCGGCCGCCGTGCCGCCGAGGAGCTGCCGGCGAGAGATTCCCGCGGTCTCTCGCCACTCGCCGGCGATCTCGTCGACCGGCTTGCCGGTGGCCACGGAGTGCTGAGCGATACGGAACGAACGCCGGAGCAGGCGGAACAGAGGGGTTCTCGGCACGGTGGGACCTCCCCGAAATGGGATCAACGGCAGCAGATCGGGCGGGACTCTATCGGCGGAGCGCGGGGGTTTCAAGCCGGGACCGGGACGCCAGGACGCCGCCCCGGCCCCAAGCTTCAACGGCGGCCCGCAGCGAGAACGAGAAAGCCCTCGCGCTGTGGACCCGACTCGGACAGACCTCGGAGGCGGAGAAGGCTAAGCGCGCGCTGGCCCGGTTGACCCCTGCACCGGGCACTTGAGTCGATCGCTCAGAAGCGCGGCACCGGCAGCCGGTCCGGCCGACCCGTCGGCAGTCGCAACGGTGCGGGCGAGCGGTGCGCCGGGTCGGGCGAGCGGTACACCGGCGGGTGCGCCGTGCGCCGGTGGCGGTGAACCCAACACCTCCTTGACGTACACGGCGACCCACGCTCCCGGGCGGAGCTGGTACTGCCGCCGCCGGTACCGCTGCCGCAGGAGAGGCCGCAGCCGGTCCTCCCACCTCTTCTCGACGATCAGGACATCGCCGTCCGGACGGGGTGGGATCGCGTGGCGATACTCCATGCCCGGCAGGTCGCGTAAGTACCACGGGAGCGGCCATGCGTGGAGGCCGTAGATCCGGACGGAGGGCCGACGTCCGGGAGGGATCCGACCCGCCGCCTCCCGCACCCAGGCGACCAGCTCCTTCACGTCCCGATGAGTGGGGACGTAGACCAGGGGCAAGCGATCGTCGTCGAAGCGGCGGAAGGAGACCTCGACGGCGCGCCAGCCGCTCCAGGTGAGGCCCAGAGCGAAAAGTCCGGCGAGAGCCGCGCGCACCGCCACCGGCCACGGTTTCTCGAAAGCCTCTCGAAAGAGAACCCCCGCCGTGAGGACCGCCGGCAGAAGGACGTTGAGCGCCAGCCAGGGGGTTTTGTAGCGAAGCGCGGAGTAGGCGGCCAGCTCGCCGGCCGTCCAAAGGGCGCAGAAGGTACCGAAGGCATCCCGGCGGCGCAGCGCGAGCCAGCCGCCCGCGACGGCGCAGACCAGGATCGTGGGCTCGAAGGAGAGCAGGAGACGGAGGAAGTAATCCCACGGCTTGCCGTGCCCCGCTCCCCCGATCCCCTTGCCGGCCCAGAGCAGGAAGGTGCGGAACGAATCGAGCAGCCCCTGTGGGTTCGTGAAGAAAGAGGTGTAGAGGAGGACGTAAGGGACCCCGAAGGCCGCGGCAGCGCGGGTGACGGTTTCACACCGCGGCGTCCCCCATAGCTCCCGCAGACGCGGCCGGCCGCCGGCCCAGGTCCGAGCGAGGAGCGCGGCCAGCGCCAGAACGGTCAAGGTCAGCACGTACGTCTCTTTGACCGTGGCGAGCAACCCCAGGCAGAAGGCCGCGAGGATGAGGCTCCTCTCGCGGCGAGTCGCGAGCCAGTCCGATACCGCCGCCACTAGCGCCAGGGTTAGTCCTGCCAGGAAGGTCTCGGGAATGAGGTCCCGGCCGTAGGCGATGAACGAAGGGGAGAGCGCCAGGAGCCAGGCGGCCGCCGTGATCCCCGCCAGCCCCAGCCGGCGGCGGAGCGGCAGGAGCAGCGGCACCATCAGCGCCGAAGCGAGGGCCGCCGGCAGCCGCAGGACGAAGACGCTCTCCCCCAGCAGCCCCGCGAACGGCGCGGCGAAGAAAACCAGGAACGGCCCGTGAAACCGCGCGGGCTCATAAGAGAACTGGTAGCCCGCGAACAGCCTGGAGAGCATCCAGGCGTAGACCCCCTCGTCGTGATGGAGAGGGCGGACGTCGAGGAAGGCCAGCCGCAGCGCCAGGGCCGCGGCGAAGGCAAGCCAGAACGGCAGGTAACGCAGGATCCTGGATTTCAGATGTGGCAGCTCGCCAGCCCGCGCTTCTCCAGGTACTGCTGGTGGTACTCCTCCGCCCGCCAGAACTCGGTGGCCGGCTCGATCTGCGTCACGATCGGCCGCCGGTAGCGCCCGCTCTTCTCCAGCCGCTCCTTCGCGGCGCGCGCGGCGGCCTCCTGCTCTGGCGTGTGGAAGAAGACGACGGACCGGTACTGGGTGCCGACGTCCGGCCCCTGCCGGTTGAGTGTCGTCGGATCGTGGTTCTCCCAGAAGACGTTCAGCAGGTCGTCGTACGAGACTACGGCTGGATCGTACTCGACCTGCACGACCTCGGCGTGACCGGTCCGATCCGAGCAGACGTCGCGATAGGTCGGGTCCTTCAAGGCGCCGCCCTCGTATCCGACGGCGGTGGCGGTCACGCCCTTGACGCGGCGGAACTCCGCCTCCACACCCCAGAAGCAACCGGCTCCAAACGTGGCAGTGGCCATGTGCGCTCTTCCTTTCCTTGAAAAGAGGAGGATCCGTTCTCCCCGTCCGCCTACAACAGTGTACTTTTCAGGGATGTTTCAGGAGATCGGCCGGCGCGGAATCTCCGCTCAGCTCTCGATCCGCACCTTGCAGAGGCGGCCGTCCTCCTCGGGCTCGGCGATGATACGGACGTCGAGGAAGAGTTGGATCAGCTCGATCTGCGTCGAGGCGTGGAGGCTCAGGGGAAGCGTGCGGTAAGCCCCGGAGCCGGCGAGCGCCAGCGGCAACAGGAGCTGGTCGGCCAGGTGCTCGCCCACCGGAACGCCGGCAGCGAGGTAGCGCCGCATCTCACGCACCGCCTGGTCGGCCACCGCTTCGGCCGCCACCCCGACCGCGCCAAAAGCCGTGAACACCTCGGTGACAGCTTCGCTCGCGAGCTCGAGAACGACGGCGTTGCCCGGCCCCGCCGAGTCGACCCGGCGGACTTCGAAGCAGCCGGGATCCCAGCCGGTCTGGCGGACGAGCTGCTGCACTTCGCGCTCGGCGATATGGTCGGGCAGGTTCGCCAGCAGCGCGGCTCCCCGACGGCTGCGGATCTCGCCGCGGTCGAGCAGCTCCAGACCGCTGAGCCGCTCGGTCGGCGCGATGGCCACCGACAGTCTCCCGCCACCCGCCGGATAGAAGCCCGCCCGCTCCAGCGTCGCCTCGACGCGCGGCCCCATCCGCCGGATGAGAGGCAGGAAGGCGCGATCGAGAAACTCGAACGGCGGCGCCAGAGGGTTGTGCGTCCCTCCTTCGAGCGTGAGCCGCGAAGGGGCCGCGGCCAGGAGAAGGGCCGGCAGCACGGTCTGCAGGATGAGCGTCGTGCTGCCCGCCGTGCCGACCGGAAAGTGGTACTCGCCGGGCACCACGGCGCCCGGCTCGAAGGTGAGCTCCATGGCGCCGACGGCCGCTCCTTCGACCCGCGCCTTGCTGATGCGGGCGGCCGCCTGCACGGCCGTCAGGTGCTGGCGCATCAGGCCCGGCCTGGCCCGCCGGGCGCGGATGTTCGAGATGCGGACCGGCGTCCCCGTCACCATCGAAAGCGTCAGGGAAGAACGGAGGATCTGCCCTCCGCCCTCCCCGCGCGAGCCGTCGATCTGGAGCATCGTCCTCCTCTCCCGGGCAAGGAGACTATTCCACCCCATACCACCCCTGCCAGGAAAGGCAGAAAACGGTGCCTCATAGAATTTGCGGAGCGGCACCGAATCTTCGGTGATCCTCCGCAGGTTCGATGAGGCGCCGTAAGCTGCTATGAGGCTCCGAAGATTCGGAGCGCCTCCAAAATCTCGGTGCCGCGCCGTATTAGGGTGGCTCCGAATCTTCCTTGGAGCTCCGAGTCTTCGGTGAGACGCCGCAATTTACGGAGGCACGCCATAAGACGAGAAGGAGCGTCAGGAGATGAGGAGCTCATCCGAAGGCGAACAGCCGCCGAGCCTGAATCTGCACATACCTTGAATTTGGAATATCTGTCTATGTATGATCTCAAGGCGGTCTCACCCGGGGTCCGACCAGATCCAGTCCCCCTTCTTCATTCCTCGGAGTCGTCTGAGGGAGGTGAGAGGGAGTCTAGCCGAATCACGGAGACAGAACGCCATGAAAAAGACTCGCTCGCTCTTGATCCTCTCTGCCACGCTACTGATCCAAGCTTTCACGAGCCCGATCACGGCCAGGACTCCTGTCGGTGGCCGTCTGAATTCACCCACCTACCCACCGCGCCTCTACGCTCTAGAAAAGACCGCACAGCCGCAGGTGAGCCGAGAGCTCGTACCAGACGCGGCCGAGGAGTTCCTCATTGAGATAGAGCCGGCGGCAGTCGCCGAGAATCCTCCGATGTTCATCATCGACCTCCCTGGCCTTCCCCCTCTCAAAGCAACTCGCACGCGTTTTCTCGCCTACCAGCCAGATTGGAAAAGCTGGTTCGGTACCCTGCGCTATGCCAAGTCTGATTCTGGTGGTGAGGCGCCGGGCTTCATTCACATCGGCTATCATGGCGATCAGATCACCGCGCTCATCGAATTCGAGGGTGAACGTTACCGAATCGTCGGTGGCCATGAGGAGAGCCATCGCCTGGTCCAGCTCGACGGGGAGCTGAGTCCGCCACCTTGCGCGCTCGATGATCCAGTTGATATGCCCCAGTTCGGTCACGAGGCTCCGCACGGTGACGGTGCACCGCTGGAGGCGGCAGCCGCCCCGTCAAAAAGCGCGTTCAAAGTTGCCACCCGCATCGATGTCCTCGCGCTTTACCCACGAGCCTTCTTCACGATGAGCGCCTCGGTCGAGAACGGGCTTTTCACGTTTATTCAGGACTCCATTTCGCTGGCCAACAACGCCTTCGCCAACAGCAACGTCAACGCTTACTACAATCTGGTCGGCATCGTTCCAGTTCTCGGTGAATACCAGCCGACGAATGGGATCTTCGCTAGCCTCGACTGGTTGACGAATGAAACGATGGAGGTTTGGGGGCTCCGCTCGACTTTCGGCGCCGACATCATGGCCGTCTTCATCCCCTTCGAATGGAACATCAATGACTTCTGCGGCGTCGCCAATCTTCCCAGGGCGGGAGGAGGGTTCATCCCAGGCTCCGGCTCCTTCGACCAACAAGCCTACTCCGCCAATCGCAATGGTTGCGGCTTGAACGACTTCACATTGGCCCACGAAATTGGCCACAACTACGGCATGTATCATGGCGACCAACCCGTGGACTCTCTGGCCATCTTCCCCTATGGCCGGGGACATGTCTTTGCGGCTGGCGGGCAGACCAAGGCCACCCTTATGGGATGCTACTGCCCGAGCGGTTGTGTTGTCGGGAGCGCCGCCATCTGTAATCGAATTCCGTACTTCTCAGACCCCGCTATCTCTTATCTAGGGGTCCCCACAGGTGTATTACCGGCAGGTAGCGATCCAGGGCGCAACAACGCTCTCGTCGCTCGCAACCAAGTGGGGAATTATGCGGCCTTTTATCCACAAAGCACCAACACACCACCTACGGCCAACTTCACCGTCTCCTGCTCGGGCCGCACCTGTTCCTTCAACGCCAGTAGTTCCACTGACAATGTGCCACTGCCACTGGACACTTACAGCTACCAATGGGATTTTGGCGACGGCACAACTTCAGAAGGCAAGGTGATCAGCCACACCTATGGTTCCGCCGGCACATTCAGGGTCCATCTGGTGGTATACGACAGCGGCGGCCAAACCGACGTCGTATGGAAGACTGCCACTCCGCAATAGCCCGGACCTCGATCTTGTTCACTCCGCCCGCGGGGTAGTGAAATCCAGCCAGACTTCAGGCACGGGGGCGCCGAGAGCGCCCCCGTGAAGGCTAACCGCGGACACTCTACGGGCAGGTCGCGAAGGCGTCGGTGTCCGTCACCGCCGGCGCCGGCGGACCGGGGTAGTTGAAGTAGATCTTCGTGGCACCCTTCACGTCGGTGACCTCCATCCGGTAGAACACGTTCGTTGTCGCTGCTGAGAAGACCCAGTACCGGTTGTTGAGGCCGCAACCATTGAGAACCTTGACCATGATCTCCCAGTTGTTCGGGCCGAAAAACCAGAAGATGCCGGAGTCGGGTCCGGCTCCGACAACCGACGCGTTGCCGTCGGGAGGAGTTCCAGGCGTGGGGTTGGTCCGCCATTGCGCCCTGACCGCGAACCGGGTGTTCAGACACAGTGTGGTAGCTGTGGTCGCTCCGCAACTGAAACCTGGCGGGAAGGTGAGGAAGCCAACACCCGCGCCGCCCAACGCGCCATCGTGAGGACCGATGATGTCGTTGGTGTTGCCGTCAAGTGACCAGACCGCGACGAGTCCCGGCTGGGCCGCCGTGATGCGCTTGTTGAGCGAGGATCGGATCTGCCCAATTGTGCGAGCAACGCTCCAGAGACGTACCTCGTCAATAGCGCCGGAGGGCGAGTGGTTATGGGCAATATCGCTGCCGATTCGCATCTCATCGGAGCTGGTCGTCAGGGGGCCGGTCTCCGGCCAGGATCCGGCCAGCTCACCGTTAATGTAGTGCAACCGCTGTGTGCCGTTGAATACGACTGCGACGTGGGTCCAGGTACCCGGCGGCAAAACTCCCTTATCCCGGAATGTCCCCGTTCCCCCCACTCCCGCTGGGGCGTATCCCTTCACATACGAGCGCAAGGTGGTGCCGCAGATCCCCACCCACCAGGATTTCTGCCAATGCTTGCCGGCAATGCTTGAACACCCTCCTGCAAGGGCGTCTGTGACATTAACCCAAGCTTCGAAAGTAAACGCGCTTGTCGGATTCAAGGCAGCGTTATGGGTAACTCTTACATAGCCGTTCGTCGGCTCTCCCGCCAGGGTCAGCCAGGCCCCGAACGGCTGTGCCGCGGCCATCTGGGGCATGGCCGCCAAGGCCAGGCCCAGCAACAGGATTCCTGAGAGGCGTCCCCATCTCGACAATCGACGATCCACTCGCCCTGCACCCACTACGCTCATGTCGTACCTCCTTGTCAGAGTTGCCCCGAGAACAGAAGCTCCCATAGCTATATCTCGATTTTAACCCGGGACAGGGGCCCGAGAGCCCTCTCATTGGGCGTAGGGAGAGGATGAAGCGTTACACCGGCACGGCTACCGGGCGAATGTCAGGCCCTCAGAAGACGCCGGTTAAACAGCCCCTCCTCACCTCTTGGCGGCCAGCTTGGGACGAAGGAACTCCTCGAGTCCTGTGACGGCATCGAGGAGACGTTTCTCGTAGGTATCTGGAGCGTCGCGCTTGCTCTTGCTCTTCACGACAGCTTCGGCCTCTGCGAGCCAGGGACTCTTGGGGTCAGTACCAGGAGCTTCCTCTTTCCGACGAAGGTAGTCTTGGATGCCCCAGCCTAGATCGCGAATGCAATCGGTAAGAGGACGGAGGCGGTCCAGGTATTCGCGACCCCAGAGGACCTCGCCCTCCAGTTCAACGAGCCGAAGTTCCTCCCCAGCCGCGGTGACTTGTTCCCAGCGCTTCGTGTAGAGATCGCGTTCGTAGTTGAGGTCCTTGGCGCCAGAGGCTGCGATCTCTTGCACCCAGTGCATGGGATTCCGGAAGGAGATGATCGAGTCGCGTACTTTGAGAGCTGCTAGCAGCGCGCGGCGAGCGGCCTCGAAGTCAGCATTCGTTCGGAGCTGTCGACGCCAGCTGTTGAGACCAATGAAGGTCACGACGGCTGCAGCGGCTGCGGCGAGGGCTGTGAGTACGTTGATCCCGGCAGTGAAGGCGTCCATTCCCATTACGTTCAATCCCTACGAGCATTCCGGGGCCGCCAACCTCGAACTCTGGTCAACCTTTGCGGTCTATGCGCGAGCGGCCCGGTTGAACGCTTCCTCCTGACTCATGAGGCGTCCGGCGGCGACATCGGCCTCCCCCTGAGAAATGATCTTCAGGAGAGCCACCGCTGAACGCATGCGATCGTAGCTTTCCACGTCCATGAGGACGGCTCGAGCCTCACCATTCTGCACGATGGCCACGGTCCGCCCCTGCTCCGCCACTTCGCGAACGAGATCTGAAGCGTTGCGCTCCAGGTCTTCGATGGACTTGAGGTCTTCCTCCAGTCTCATGACCGATTCATCTTAGCAGGTCGTCCACCCCATGGAAGAGCATCACACCCGCACCGGCACGGCAGCCGAAGCGTTGCGGTAGATCGCCAGGTAGGCCTCCAACGCTTCGAGCGCGAGGCGGTCGGCCGGAGTGTTGACCACCCGGATGCCGCCGCGGCGCAGGTGGCGGGCGAGACGGCGATTGGCGAGCTGGATCTCCAGGCTCGCCACCTGGGCGAAGGCCAGAATGGGCGTCGAGGGCGTCGCGGTGGCCAGCCGCCGCAGGTCCGGATCCTCGAGGTTGAGCAGCAGCGCCCGATGGCGGCGGCCTAGGCGCAGCAGCGACTCGCGGAGGAGCTCGGCGGCGGCGAGGTCCACGACCGAGGTGAAGAGCACGGCCGTGGCGCGGCGCGACTCGATATCCAGAGCGGCCTCGGCGGCGAGATCGTAGGCCGGCTCGACGAGCTCGGCTTCCACGTCATAGAGAGCCTCGTAGGCGAGCGCCGCTCCCCGGCCTCCGGAGCGGACTCGCACGGTGCGCAGCACGCGGTCGGCGAACGCCACGATCGTCACCTGATCGCCGCGGGCCGCCGCCACGCGCGTGAGTGCCAGCGTCGCCGCCACGGCGTAATCGAGCTTGCTGCGGCTGCCGTCCATCGAGGCCATGGCCCGCGCGCATTCGAGCAGAACGATCAGCCGGCCGCTCCGCTCCCAGGTCTCCTCGCGGCTCACCGGCCGGCCGTGACGGGCGGTCGCCTTCCAGTGGATCTTGGCGATGGGATCGCCCGGCAGGTACTCGCGCAGGGCATAGGGCTCGGTGCCGACGCCCTGGATCCGCAGCGGGATCTGCCCCATGCGGCGGCGCTGTGCCAGGACGAGGAGCTGCCCGGCGCGGCCCTCCCATCGCACCTGCGGGTAGACCCGCACCGCCTCAGCCGGCAGCAGCTCACGTTGTGCCCAGGCCAGTCTCCACGGTCCCAGAACGCGGACGGTCAGCGGCCCCGTCCGGTGCTCGCCTCGCCGTCGTGGCGTGAAGTTCCAGGTCCAGCGCAGCTCCCCCGGTCCATGAATCGTCATCAGGCGCCGCAAGGGACCTTCCGCCAGGCTCGGATGGAGCCCTTCGCGCAGCAGGACGGTGACGGGGCTGGAGGCCTGCGTCGTCAGGCTCACGGTGACCTCGGCCGGAGCCTCCTGTACCAGCAGGGACGGCCAGCTCCGCGACGCCGCCAGAGGCGTGCGGGCGGCCAGCCGGAAATCCACCAACGTCGCCACGGCCAGGACGAGATCCAGCGCCAGGGCGATCCAGGCCAGCCGCGG
This sequence comes from Thermoanaerobaculia bacterium, assembly GCA_036002325.1. Classification (GTDB taxonomy): domain Bacteria; phylum Acidobacteriota; class Thermoanaerobaculia; order Multivoradales; family UBA5704; genus DATARR01. The sequence goes on from DASYTJ010000094.1 coordinate 34,063, forward strand.
CTCGAGAAACGAGGCGACCAGCAGGAGTGTGATCAATCCCAGGAGCTGAAAGCAGCGGGTGGCAGGCATCAGTGCGGCACCGGCACGGCCGCGGCGACTCCCTCGAGGATCCGGCGCGGGGTAAAGCCTTCGAGCTCGGACTCGGGAGTGAGGAGGAGCCGATGAGCCCAGCAGGGCACGAGGAGGCGCTTCAGGTCGTCCGGGATCAGGAAGTCCCTCCCCTCCAGCAAGGCGTTGGCGCGCCCGGCCTCGAGCAGCGAGAGGGCGGCACGCGGAGAGACGGCAAGGTCGACCTGCGGCGAACGGCGCACACCGTCGGCAAGCTGGGCGAGGTAGCCCAGCAGCTCCTCGGCCACGTGGACGCGCCGGGCGCCGGTCCGCAGGGCCTGAGCCTCTCCGGGACGCAGCATCGGCCCCGGCAGTGATCCGCCCCAGTCGGCCAGCTCTCCGGCCACCGCTTTGCGGTAGAGACCGAGCTCCGCCTCGGGGGCCGGCAGACCCATCTCGATCCGTACCAGAAAACGGTCGAGCTGCGCCTCCGGCAAAGGGTAGACGCCTTCGAACTCGATCGGGTTCTGCGTGGCGATGACGAAGAAGCCGGGCTCCAGGGTGAGGGGAGTGCCGTCGATCGTCACCTGGCGCTCCTGCATGGCTTCGAGCAGCGCCGACTGCGTCTTGGGCGGCGTGCGGTTGATCTCGTCGGCCATCAGGACCTCGGTGAACACCGGCCCGCGGAGCAGCCGGAACGAGCCGGTGGCCGCCTCGTAGACGTTGGTGCCGATGACGTCTGCCGGCATCAGGTCGGGCGTGAACTGCACGCGGCTGTAGCGCGCGCCGAGGCAGGCAGCGAAGGCGCGGGCGAGCAGTGTCTTGCCGAGGCCGGGCACGCCTTCGAGCAGCACGTGACCGCCGGCCATGTAGGCCGCGACGAGCGTCTCGATCGCGGCGCGCTGCCCGAGGACGACGTCGTCGAGCGCGGCGGCGAGATGCTGGGCCGCTTCCATGAGGCGTTCGGTGGAGAGTTGCGACGGTTCGGCGGCGGTCTGGCTCATGCGGCGTTCTCCCGGTCCATCACGATATCGGCTTCTTCGGCCCTCGAAGGTCCTGTCCGCAGCCGGGCCACCTCCTGCGCCAGCGCGACCAGCTCTTCGGGTCCGGCGTTCGCGGCGCGGCGCTCGAGGGCCTCCGGAATGACGAGGTTGCGATCGAGCTCCCGCGCTCGCTCGATGAGCTGGAGCGTGGCCTCACGGTGGTGGCCCAGGCGATGGTGAAGCGCTCCCAAGCCTAGCAGGAAGCTCTCGGCCGAGCCGGTTACGACAGGCAGCTCGCTCCACGGCGGCCCGAAGCGCCGCGCGAGGGTCAGCAGCCCAGCGAGGTAGAGCACGGCGAGATGGAGGAGGATGAGATCGAGCGTGCGGCCGAAGGCGACGGTCTCGACCGTCGGCCCGGAGATCAGTCCATGGTGGTACTCGTCGAAGATCCAGCGCCGCCCGAGCCGCTGCAGCATGGTCTCCAGCAGGGCCGCGTTGCCCGGGTTTCCGAGACGGGCATTGGCGAGGGCGTCCGCCGGCAGCACCCAGAGCTGGCCCGGGTGCCGCCGGAAGCGGTCGATCACCACCACGGCCGGCTCGCCCGATGGCGTCTGAAAGAGCACCGTTGATTTCCTGGGCAGCTCCGGGCCCCAGCGCGGCGCCCACACCCGCACCGCCGCGGCGGCCTTCACGCCGGGACCTGGACGGAGGTCCCACTCCTCGCGCGCAAACTTCCGCCAGCGAAAAGGGTTGAGGACCGGCTTGCGCTTCTCTTCCAGCCGCAGGCCCAGAGCTTCCAAAGTCAGCATTTCCGCGGCGTTGCCGAAGCTGCCGGAGTAGGCCAGCACCAGGGTGCCGCCGCGGCGCAGATGGTTCTCAAGGGGCTCGGCCAGCTCCATCGAGAGGCCTTGCTGCCAGGGGAAGGCGGAGACGAGCACGCCGGTTCCTTCGACGTAGTCCAGCGGCCGGTCGAGCAGGGTGACATGTGCGCCGCGCGCCTGCAGGTAGCGGCGGGTGGCCAGCCAGCCTCCCGGGCCGCGGGAGAGCGAGCTGGCGCGGGCCTCCCCTCCTCCCCTTCCGGCGACCAGCGCGCCGGCAAGGACGAGCAGGATGACCAGCGCGGCTCCCAGCAGCACGCGGTTGCGGGAAGCGGTGGTCACGCGAGAGCCTCCTCGAAGCGTCCGACGAGGAGACGCAGGTCTTCCACCGCGGGGCGACGCGGTCCGTAGGTGAAGGCGTCGAGACGGCGGACGAGATCCCTCAGATCGTCCCGCCGCGACCGCGTCACCAGGTCGCGGCTGGTCCAGTCGGGCTCGACCTGGCCGGCGGCGAGCGAGCGGGCCAGCCACCACCATAGCGCTTCCAGGGCCTCGGCGATCCTGCCTTCCGCCAGCCGCCGCTCCAACTCGGCGCGCCAGCCGGCGGCGCTGCGGGCGACAGGCGCGAGGCCGATCTCGGCGACGTCCTGCTCTTTCTTCTCTGCCGGCCGGCGCTGCATTCGGGTAACGATCAGCCGCGCGACGAGCAAAGCGACGAGCGCCGCCAGGACGAAGGGAACGGCTTGAAGCACCTGCCGCGGCAGATGCACCTTTTCGCCGGCCAGGCGAAGGAGGTCCATGAACAGCCGTGTCAGGGTCTGTGTGAGCTCGCCCAAGTAAGAGGATTGGGGCGGCACTGGGACCCGCTCGACCCGGCCGGCGGTGAGCGCGCGCTGCAACACCGCCGGATCGGCAGGGACGATCCGCTCCGCGCCGGCCGGCGCGGCACCCAACGGCGTCGCGATCAGTGTCAGGAGAAGGAGAGCGAAGAGCCTCAGAACGGTTGGCCTCCTGGAAGCGCCGGAGGCGGCGCGGGCGGCGCCGGGAACATCGAGTCGATCTCCGAACGGAGGTCGGAGCCCTCCTTGCGTCCGCGGGCGTCGAAGAAAAGCATGGCAACCCCGAAGCAGATGTAGAGATGCACCGCCGTGGTGGCGAGGGCGTTGAGGAACTGGGCGGGCGCCTGCAGCCACATCCAGGTGGGCATCCGCTGCACGATTTCCTCTCCCTTCGCCGCGTTACGGAACATGTCGATCCACATGGGGATCTGGAAAGGCAGGCTGACCACGATACCCACGGCGTAGGCGAGAAGGATGCCTACGAAAAGCAGCAGGAAGATCCTGACCAGGGGAGTATCCAGGAACTTGCCGGAGGAGCTGTAGCGGGTCAGCTCGGCGCTGCGGGAGAGCGCATCGACGCCGAAGCGGCCTTCGTCCACCATCACCGGCGGCACGAGCGAGAGCAGCGGACCGACGTAAAGGGCGGGAAAGCAGCAGCAGATGAAAGCGGCAACGGTGGCCACATACCAGAGGAACATTGTTCCGAGCACTCGGCCCTGCAGGGTGAAGCTCCAGGCTCGCTTCATGTCCACCGGCCGGCCGGAGAGCGCGTCGATGGCGGCCACCTGCATGGCGTTGTAGGCGACGACGAGAACGCCTACGTAGACCAGCGTCAGCACGATGAGTCCCGGGCTCCAGGGCGAGGGCATGCTGCCGATGTCGCGGGTAAATTTTGAGAACCACAGGGCCTGCGCCACGGAGATCGAGACGGCGAGCAGCGCGATCGGGATCGCCACTGACGGATAGATGGCGCGGAAGTGCCGCCGCGCCTGCCGGATCGCTTCGTCGAGGAGCAGGCGAAAGGGCATCGGGCCGGGACGGACAAAGCTAGGCTCGGTCATCGGTCGCCTCCGCGGGAACCGGACGGAACGCCATGAAAAGGAAGAGGCTCTCGAGCGCGAGCCCCAGGGTCACCTTCAGCGACACCGGCAGTTGCGGCGAGGGCGAGACGAAGACCTCGGTCAGCGCCAGCGGCACGAACCAGGGGACGCAGCCCAGCAGCACGGCGAGGGCGTCCCTGCCGGCTTCGCGCACGGCCAGGGCGCGGGGCTTGTCTCCGGCCGCCACCAGCGAGCGGCCGATCGCGAGCCCGCCGGCCGCGGAGACCACGACCAACGTGAGCTCGAGCGGACCGTGAGCGGAGATGAACTCCAGCAGCTCGCCGGCCATCGAGTAGTGCAGCGTTACCCCGAAGATCGAGCCCAGCATCAGCCCGTTGAGCAGGATCACGTAGAGAGGGACGAGGCCGGCCAGGACACCGCCGCTCCACGCCGAGAGAGCCACCGAGATGTTGTTGGTGGCGATGCCCGAAGAGGAGATCGACGGCGGCACCGTGGTGACCAACGAGTCGGTCCACAGCTCGCCCTCCTCCAGGCCCTGCAGGGCTTCCGGCCCGAGCATGGTGATGCCGAGGGCGGGCCGTAAAGTCGCGATGGCCAACCCCCAGAACGTCGCCAGAAGAAAGAGGGCGACGGCGAAGCCCGTCACGCCGAGCTGGCGCTGGAAGGCGCGCGGAAAGGTATGCGTGAAGAAACGCAGCAGACCGCCGCGCTGCCGCCGCTCGCCGGTGAGCCGGTGGGTGCCCTCCAGCGCGAGCGTCTGCAGGCGCTGGGCCACGGCGGTGCCGGGGAAACGGGCCGCCGCCAGGGCGTGATCGTGCAGCACCTGGCGATAGCGCAGGGCCATCTCTTCCAGCTCCCGGTACCCGAAGCTCCGCCAGCGGTCACGCCCTGCCGCGAGCTGGGCCTCGAAGGCTTCCCACACCGGCCGCCGCAGGCGGACGAAGCGCGCGTAATCCATCAGGCGTCCTCGACCTGCAGCGCCTGGCGCAGCGCCGCCACCGGGTCGCGCCGCGTGTCGATCCCTGCGAGGAGCTCCGGCGCGTCCGCCCGGATGCGATCGAGGATGTGGTCCGCCATCTGCCAGCTCTCGGCCGTGTTCTCGAGGCTCCTGGCACGGGCGAGGAAGGCCTCGACCACGGCCAGCTCGCGCGCTCCCCACCCCGGCGGAATCCTGCCCAGAACGGGAGCGGCCTCCCGCCCGCGGTCATGGACGACCAGCGTGCCGGCCAGGCGGTCGCCCAGCCGCCGCGCCAGCGGATCGATGGCCATCATCGGCACGCCGAAGATGAGGTCGATGGCGCGGATGAGATTCCGCATCAGCAGGGCGCCCGCTCCCGGGCTGCCGCCTTCCGCGGTCACCACCCGCAGCCGCAACGCCATCTTGCCGGGCGTCCGGCCGCCGGTCGCGATCTCGAAGCCGGCGAAGTAGCCCCAGTTGAGCAGGAAGAGCCCGACGATGAGGATGACCGGCATCCACGCCGAGGATAGAAACGCGCCGATCAGGGCGCTCAGCAGCAACCAGAGAAACATCAGCACTATCAGGATCAAGTAGTCCAGGAACGCGGCGAGCGAACGGCTGCCGACGCTCGCCACCGGCAGGTCGAGCCGGATGTTGTCCAGCCCCAGGATGCTTTCGTGCCGTATCGCAGCCAACCGGCGGCTCCAATCGAGTCGATCCGGTAAGCGTATGTTGGGTGCGAGATGGCGTCAACGCGACGGCGGACGCTTCTGCGCCTCGCCCGTCATCGGCACGAAGAGGACGGGCAGCACCCGGCGCCGGTCGAAGCCGCCGTCGCGCCGCTTGGTGAGCACCCAGAGGTCCTGCAGCGTGTCGCCTACGGGGATCACCAGCTTGCCGCCAGTCTTGAGCTGCCGCAGCAGGGGCTCGGGAATGCTCGGCGGTGCGGCGGTGACGACGATGCCGTCGAAGGGCGCCGCCGAGGGCCACCCCTGATAGCCGTCGCCGATGCGCAGGTGAACGTTGCGGTAACCCAGCTCGGAGAGGGTGCGGCGTGCCCGCTCGCCCAGCGGCTTGACGATCTCGATCGAGTAGACCTCGCCCGCCAGCCGCGAGAGGACCGCCGCCTGATAGCCGGAGCCGGTGCCGACCTCCAGGATCCGGGAACCGGGACGAATGTCGAGCAGCGAGGTCATGAGGGCGACGATCGAAGGCTGCGAGATCGTCTGGCCGGAGCCGATCGGCAGCGGCCGGTCCTCGTACGCGGCGTTCCGCTCGCCTTCGGGCACGAACCGGTGGCGGGGCACGGCCTCCAGGGCGGCCAGCACCCGTGGATCGGTGACGCCGCCGTTGGCGCGGATCTCCTCGAGCATCCGCCTTCGCGCCGGGGCGAACTCGTCCCGGCCCGGCGCGGTCGCCATGCCGATGGCCACCGCGGCCAGGAGCAGCAGAGCCGTGAAGGCCGCGCGTCTACCGACTGCCATCCTGCGCCTTTCCTTTCATCGGCGAGAGCCGGACCGGGATGACGGCCCGCTTGTCGAGGCCGTCCGCGGTCTTCGTGATCACCAGCAGATCCTGGAAGAAGCCGCCCACCGGCGCCACCATCTTACCGCCCACCTTCAATTGATCGAGCAGGGGCTTGGGGATCCGTTCCGGCGCCGCGGAGAGCAGGATGGCATCGAACGGCGCCTTCTCCGGCCAGCCCTGGTAGCCGTCGCCCGCCCGCACCTCGACGTTGTGGTAGCCCAGGACGCTGAGCCGCTTGCTCGCCTGGCTCGCCACCGGCGGCACGATCTCGATCGAGTAGACCTCCCGCGCGATGCGCGACAGCACGGCCGCGTGATAGCCCGAGCCGGTGCCGATCTCCAGCACCTTGTCGCCGTGCTTCAGCTCGAGCAACTGGGTCATCAACGCCACCACGTAAGGCTGATAGACGGTGCGCCCCTGCCCCAGCGCCAGCGGCTGGTCGGAGTAGGCCTTCTCGCGCAACGCGTCGGGAACGAAGAGATGGCGCGGCACCTGCTCCATGGCCGCGATCACGTCCGGCCGGGTGATGCCGCGCTGGCGGACCTGCTGCTCCACCATCGCATGGCGCAGCATCTCGAAGCCGTCCCCCCCCGGCATGGCGGCAGCCGGCGCCACGGCGATCGCGAGACCCAGCGCCAGGCTTCGCAGCAGCGAGGAACGGCGGCCCCGCGGGGCCCAGCCTGTCACCGGGCGCTCCCCCTCTCGTAAACGACTTTGCCGTCCACCACGGTGAAGTCGATCTCGGCGCGCGGGATCTCGGCCTCGGGCACGGTCATGGGATCGCGAGCGAACGCCACCAGGTCCGCCCGTTTGCCGACCTCCAGGGAGCCGACCTCCTTGTCGAGGAACAGCGACCAGGCGGCGTCGAGCGTGAAGCCGCGCAGGGCTTCCTCACGCGTCAGCCGCTCGCCGGGGAACCAGCCGCCCGCCGGCTTGCCCTGCAGGTCCTGGCGGGTGACGGCGGCGTAGAGCCCGAGCCGGGGGTCCGCCGACTCGACGGGAAAGTCGCTGCCCAGCGCCAGCCGGCCGCCCGCGTTCAGCACCTTGCGCCAGGCGTAGGCTCCCGCGAGCCGCGCCTCGCCCACACGGTCGCCGGCCCAGGGCATATCGGAGGTGGCGTGGGTCGGCTGCATCGAGGCGATAACGCCCAGCCTGGCCATGCGCTCGATGTCCTGGAGGCGCAACACCTGGGCATGCTCGATGCGGAAGCGGGCCTCCGGCCGCGGGCCGCCGAACGCCCGCTCGATAGCGTCGAGGGCCACCAGACCGCCGCGGTCGCCGATGGCGTGGATGCCGACCTGAAAGCCCTTCGCCAGAGCGCGGCGGGAGACCTCCTCCAGATGCGGGCCGTTGCTCACCAGCAAGCCGAGGTTGCCCGGATCGTCGCTATAGGGCTCGACGAGGGCGGCGCCGCGGCTGCCCAGGGCACCGTCGATGTACATCTTGACGCCGCGCACCGTGAGCCGGGACTCGGGATCGATCTCCGGCCCGCGTTCGAACCAGCGGGCGAGAAGGGCGTCGTCGTCGGTGAGGAACACCGCCGCCCGCAACGGCAGCTCGCCGGCCTGCTTCAAGGCGGAGTAGGCGCGGTAGTCGGCGTCGCCGATCCCCATGTCCGTCACCGTCGTCAGACCCACCTCGACGCAATGCCGCGCCGCGAGGCGCAACGAATGCTGACGGTCCTCGACGGAAGGCTCCGGCAGCTTCCCCGCCACTACGTCCATGGCGTTGTCGACCAGCACGCCCGTGGGCCGCCCCGCCGCGTCGCGCAGGAAGCGGCCGCCGGAAGGATCCTTGATGGCGGCGTCGATGCCCAGGATCTCCATGGCGCGGGCGTTGAGCAAAGCGGCATGACCGTCGACGCGCGTCAGCCAGACAGGATGGTCCGGCACCGCGGCCGACAGCGCTGCATGAGTGGGGAATGCCTTCTCCGGCCAGTCGTTCTGGTCCCAGCCGCGACCGCCGATCCAGCTCCCGGCCGGCGTGCTCCGGGCCGCCTCGCGCACCCGCGCGACGACCTCCTCGTAGGAGGCGGTCCCCACCAGATCGACCTGCTGCAGCGAGCGGCCCAGCCCCATGAGGTGGGAGTGGGCGTCGATCAAACCGGGAGTGACGGCGCGTCCGGCGAGGTCGATCACCCGGGTCCGCGGTCCGCGCAGCTTCTCAGCCCCGGCATCCGGCCCGAGATAGGCGATGCGCCCGCCGCGCACGGCGAGGCTCCCCTCGACCCGGCCCGCAGGTTGCACGGGATAGAACACGCCGTGCCTCAGGATGAGGTCGGCACCGTCCTCTGCAAAGGAAGGTCTGGAGGAAGCAGCGACCGCCATGCCGAGCAGCACGAACCCCAGAACAGGCGTAAGCCTTAGAATCATTTCGCTTTTCTCCCCGACTCGCCGCGCCCATAGCTAGAGCCAGGGGCTGCAAAGTCCAAGCCATGGAAAATGATGGTGTTGGGCCATTTCCGCGTCTTGCTTGTACGATCCTTTACCCTACCGCGTTCTGGTCCTGGTTCTTGGGTCTTGAACAGGACCCCAGACCCTTTCCCGCTGTACACTCCCGCGGATGTTTCCCGACGGTCCGATGCCACTCGACGAAATCGTTTCACGGTTGGAGCACGTGCTGGCCCTCTCTCCCGCCGAGAGCACCGAGATCTCGTGGCTGGAGGTCCGGCGCGGCCAGGAGAGCAACGGCAAGCGCCGGCGCGACAGCTACGAGCAGCATGAGCGGACGGTCCTCATGCGGGTGCGCGAGTCCGGACGCACGGGCATGCATCGCACCAGCGCCCCAGGCCGCTCGGACCTCGAGAACGCTCTCCGCGAAGCTCTGGCGGGGGCCCGTCTGGCTCCCCCCACGCCGCCGCTGCTGGCGCCGCCGGACCACGACGCGGCGGTCGAGACCGCCGGGCTGTGCGACCCCGAGCTGGCAGGGATGACGCCGGCAGGGGCGCGCGACATGCTGCAACGTCTGGCCGGCCGGGGCGAGACGGCGCGCCTCGGATGGTCCGAGGGCCGCATCGCCGTCGCCGGCAGCGGCGGACTGCGCCGCGCCGCCCAGGTGACCTCCGGCTGGGTCGAGGTGATCCGCGGCCGTCAACCGGGTGCCGGCCGCGCCGCGGCGGCCGCGCGGTCGCTGGCGAGGCTCGACCTGGCGGGCGTCTTCGAGCGCGCCCGGCGGCGCCAGGGGCCGAACGAGGTCGTGCCGCCGCCGGAGGGCCCTACCCCTCTGCTGCTCTCGCAGGAGGCCACCGCCGCGTTGATCGAGCTGCTCAACCGGCAGGCCTTCACCTCCGATTCCTTCCACGCCGGCTCCTCCTTCCTGCGCGGCAACCTCGGGCAGCCGGTGTTCCACTCCGCGATCAACCTGCGCGACGATCCCACCGATCCCCGCGGCCTGCCGTTCCCTTTCGACATCCTGGGCGCCGCGGCCCGGCCGGTCGATCTCGTCGCCGGCGGCGTGGCGCTCACGCCGGCCGTCGACGACCGTCTGGCCCGCGAGCTTGGCGTCGCGCCCACGGCGCAGCGCGTGGCGCCGAACGAGGCCGTACCGGCCCATCTCTTTCTGCTGCCCGGAAGCGCCTCGGAAGAGGAGCTCCTGCAGGCCGCGGACGGCGGGCTCTGGGTGGCGGCGCTGGAATCGCTCGAGGGCTACGACCCACGCGCCCTGCGCTTTCGTGCGGTGGCGCGCGGCGTCCGCCTCGTCGCCGGCGGCGCGCTCGGGCGGGCCCTGCCGGACCTCATCTGGGAAGACGATCTGCGGCGCGTGCTCTCCAAGGTGCTGGCCGTCGGCGCCGAGCTGGTCCCCCTCGCCACCGGCGCGGGACTGTTCCGCGCCACCACCGCTCCGATGCTCGCGGTCGCCGAGGTTTCGGGGCTGCGCTTCGCGATGGACTAGGGCCTACTCCCAGATCTTCACCTCGAACCGCCCCGCCGAATTCGCCGCGCCCCGGTACATCCCCTCCGAGTTGAAGACCAGCGCGATCGAGCCGTCGTGGGAGACGCCGATCACGCCGCCGTCTCCCGGCTTCAGCTTCTGGTGGACCACCCGGTCCGCGGCCTGCTCGAGCGTCAGGCCGCCGTACTCCATGAGCGCCGAGATGTCGTGCGCCACGGTGTGGCGGATGAACTGCTCACCGATGCCGGTTCCCGAGACGGCACAGGTGCGGTTGTTGGCGTAGGTGCCGGCGCCGATGACGGGCACGTCGCCTACCCGGCCGAAGCGCTTGTTGGTGAGCCCGCCCGTCGAGGTCGCCGCGGCCAGATTGCCGTGCACGTCGAGCGCCACCGCGCCCACCGTGTCGCGGTCCTTGCGGTCCTTCGCCAGATCCTCCTGCCACTGCTGATAGCGATACGGCGTGTCGAAGTACGTGTTCGGCACCCGCTCCACCTTCATCTCGGTGGCGAAGGTCTCGGCCCCCTCTCCGATCATGAACACGTGGGGCGATTTCTCCATCACCATCCGCGCCAGTGAGATGGGGTGCTTCACCGTCTTCAACACCGACACCGAGCCGCAGGAGAGATCGCGGCCGTCCATGATGGCGGCGTCCAGCTCGTGCGTGCCCTCATGCGTATAGACGGCGCCCTTGCCGGCGTTGAACAGCGGATCGTCCTCGAGAAACCGCACCACCTTCTCCACCGCGTCAAGACTGGTGCCGCCCTTCTGCAGCTCCTGCTGGCCGACCTTCAACGCCTCGGCCAGCGAATGGAGGTATTGCCGTTTCCGCTCCTCCGGCAGGGTCTTCGGAATCGTGCCCGCGCCGCCGTGAATGGCGATCGCCCACTTCGGGGCGCCCGCCTTGCCCGGCTGCGGCGGCGCCAGGGCTGCCCCCATGAGAGGAACCAGAGAGATGAGAAGCATCGAATTCAGTAGCTTGAGGTTCATACGGAGATTCTATCCTCATCGAGGCGCCGCCCCCCTCACGTCGCAAATCCAGGTAGTGGCTCAGTTTGGCTGTGGACTGCGGACCGTACCCGGCAAAGAAGTCTGGTGGATCGGCCCGCCTCCGTCGAGGTAGTCCTCGATCAGCCGGACCAACTCCTTCACCAGCTCCGTCTTGCGCGCGCCTACGTGCTCCGTATCGGTCCAGATCAGGGTCTTGGGCTCGCCGGCGCGGTCGTAGAGCGCCTGGACTCCCGCCACCGCGAAGTACTTGTCGCGGCGGCTGGACACCATCACCAGCCGGCGGGGAGCGATGCGCTCGACGTAGCGCCCCGGCTCGAAGCTGTCGACCAGCACGGCCGCCGCCCCGGCCAGCAACTCTCCCCGCAAAGCGTGGCCGCTACGCCGCTCCATTCCCCGCACACTGGAAGGGAAGCCTCCTCCTCCGTGGACCAGAAAGACGGTGCGGACTCGCGGGTCCAGGGCACCGTGGATCACGGCGAAGCTGGAGCCCACGCTCGCACCGAGAACGGTGATGTCACGCGTCTGCAGGCCGGCGGTCTCGCGCAGATAGCTCAGGGCCAGCATGCCTCCGGCCACCGAGCGAAAGACCGCCTGCCGCAAGCGGTACGGCGCCATCAGATATTCCCCCACGGTGTGCGGGCGCGCGAAGGGGTATTGAACGGCGACGAGGACGAGGTCGGGGCGGTCCGGGATCAGGCGCAGGATCGTCGCTCCGGTCTTCGCGCCGGCGTAGGTGAGGAGGATCCGGCAGGGAGAGACCAACCGGCGCGGCGTGCGCACATAGGCGGTGGCGACCGCCTCGCCGCGGTCGTTCTGGAGCTCCACCAGGCGAGTCCGCGAGACGAAGCCAACTGACGACTCGATCACCCGGGCGCCGCGGTAGGTGCCGCGAGTGTTATAAAACTCCTGGGTCTTGTCGGCGCGCAGGAACAGGACCAGGCCTGCGACCCCTGCGACCGCGATAGCCAAAGCCGTGAGGAGAATCCGGCGCCGCTTGTTCTTCCAGAGCATGAATTCCTTTCCCCACATTCTACGCGCGGACGCCGGCACGCGTGGCTGGGCGGATCTCTTCGACCTCCGTCCGGAGGGAGCGCCGTAGGACATGAACCGCCAACCGCTTGAAGACAAGATCCTCGAACGCGAGTGGTTCTATGAGTTCGAGCTGCCGAGCGGGAAGAAAACGAAATCCTATCTTCCCGAGGACGTCCGATCGATCCATCGCGTCGGGAGCGGATGATCTTCGACTATCTCGAGCGGCGGGTCGGTGACCGCTGGGCCGGGCTGCGCTGCCTCGATCTCGGATGTCACGAAGGCTATTTCGCCCTGCAGCTCGCCTTGCGCGGCTGTTCGCTGAGCTTGCGCAGCACGAGTTCGACCGGTATACGGGTACCTCGAATCACCGGGCCATCGTCCTGAAGTCACTTGGCAGACCGGCGACCGGAGCCTCCCGCCATCTCGCGCTTGGCCTCAGCGAAGGCGGTCTCCTCCAGCTCGATTCGTTCGCGAATCACCTGCGTGAGCCATTCCCCGACACGCTCCGCATGATGGAGGCGGGCAAGGAAGGCGGCGCGAGCAGCGAGGTCTCGCGGTAGAGCGAAGGAGGTTCGCGCGGAAGGCTCAACCTTGATCGGGTCCTCCCACGCCGCATCGTCATCAGCTTCGGCAATGACGATCTCATCAATTTCCTCTTCGGACAGTCTCTTCGATCGTGTGGATTCTCTGCTCATATGGGCCATCCTGTGATGATACGGACGATCCTACCCGGCCTAAGCTGGAAGATGATCTTGAGCGTTCTGCCGCTGACTGTACGTCCAATAAGCTGAAGGCGCTCTCGGTACCGCTTGTTCCTCCGGACCTCGAACTTGGAGAAGAAACACTCGACGGCCTCCTCGAACGTCAAACCGTGATCGGCCAGTTTGTCCCGGTCAAAGTCATACTCGAAGTCCCCGGGCCGGAACTTGCTCCAGTCGACCACAGAGGAACTCTACCACCGGCCGGTCCTCACCACCCCTTCGCCGCCTCCTCGGCGTCCGCAAGCTCCTCGTCCCGCCGATGGTAGCCATGCTTCTCGATCAGGCGGCGGGCTTCGGCCAGCGCGGCGCGGTCGCGGAGGAGGCGGGCGCGATAGAGGTGAATGTCGGCCTGGAACAGCGGCATCGGTCCCCGCTCGGCGATCTCCCAGGCTTCGTCTAGGTCTGCCCGGCAGCCTGCTTCGTCGCCCGAGATACATCGCATCCAGGCACGCGTCAGCAGGCCACGCGGGAGGTGGTGCATGGCGCCGGCCGCGCGAAGCCCATTGACCGCAGCGGCGATGTGATGGACTGCGGAGTTCGGAATTGGGGATGCGGAGTGGGCCTTGTACCATGCGGCACGGGCCAGGGTAAGGTGGTTCAGAGCGATGTCAAGAAGAGAGGCTTGGTTTTGTTCGGCCCAGATCAGTGTCCGTGTAGCTCGATCGATGACTGTATCGCAGAAGAATATGGAACACATCTCAGCACTCCACTCTTGCCATGCTTCACGTTCTGCCTTAGATAGCAGTAGATCGGAGTACCGAAAGCCATTTAGCGAGTAGAGCTGGGAGTATCTAGATTGCGCCGCGGCTTGAAAGGACTCGGCTTCTTCGAACAGGCGCTGGGACTCGGCGTGATGGCCTGCTTGGTGTAGGACATCGGCCACTGCTGTGCGGCTCACTATCTGCCGGGTCGTTCTTTCGCTGCGGTCGGCGTACGTTATTGCCTGCTCACCGGCGGTCAGAGCTGACGACATTTCACCCCGGGTGAGTGCCAGCTCACTCACGTTTTGGGCGCTAATAGCGGCACCGTTCCATTCACCGCTCTCAATGTCCATCTCCATCGATACCTGCATCGGCTCGACCGCATCATTCAGCCGACCCAGAGCTCTCAGGCTAAAGGCGGCCTCGTTGAGCAGCCACGCCTGGTCGGCTGGAGTGAACTGTGGCGCGAGGGTAGTCCACGGCGTCGTAAAGAAACACGCTACCGCTCCCAGGTCAGCACCTATAGCGCCGAGTTTCTTACCGCTGTAAGCTACGTCACCCCGCAGGATGCGGGCGTAGTAGACGTCGTCACACGCCTGCTGATGCTTCCCTGCTAGGCAGCCATGGGCCACGGCTTGATACAGCGGCTGGAGTCCCTCGATCCCTTCCGGCCAGTAAAGGGCCGTGCCGCTCAGGTGCTCGAAAAGCCGCTGGTGTCCGGCTTGCCATGCCGCCGGAAACTGCGTTCGGACCCGCTCGGCGAAGCACTCGCGCAGCAACGGATGGGCATCCACGGCCGGCGACCTGCCCGGTCCGGTGAAGTCGATCAACCGCAGGTCGCGCAGTCGGTTGAGCACGCGGTTCCACTGAGACTGCGGAAGGTCCAGCAACGGCGCGGTCACTTCGGCCAGAGAATCGTCGATGCGCTTCGACTGAGGTGGCTCATCGCCGGGCTTTTCGTTCCGCAACTGCCAGCCTTCTTGCGGCCACTCGTAAGCCACTGCTTCCCGCGCCCGCAGCACGTCGAGAAGCTGGCGCTCTGCGGTGCGGTCGAAGAAGCCGAGAAGACGCAATACCGCAACTTCCGGACTGTCCTCGCCCAGATGCCGCACGTAGGCCGCGAACATCTTCTGCGCATGGCTGCGGTGCTCAACGTCCTCCTCCAGCAGCAGAACCTCTCGCCGGCGGCGAATGTCGTGGTGATCCGTCGCGTTTTTCAGAAATGAGCCCAGCAGCATCAGCGAGTAGGCATGCCCATGAAACTCGTCCGACGCCTTCTTCAGCTCCTCGGCCGAACCGACGACCTGAAACTGCCGCAACAGCTCGGCTCCATCGTCGCGACGCAGATGCTCGAGCGACTGCTGGACGACCGTCGCTCCCTCGCGCGCCTTCAACTCCTCCACAGGCTGCCGTGACGTGATCAGACACAACCCACGTGTATCGTCGTAGGGCGAGTTTGCCAGCGACATCAGCAGCCGTGCGATACCAGGTCCTTCAGTCGGCCCCGCTCGGCATGCTGCGGGGGATGCTGCAACGGTTCAAGTCCGTCGAGAACCAGCAGGCCGTGGTGCTCGATAAGCAAGCCGGCCAGCCTGCGTCCCCGTTCATCGGCCTGTGTAATCGGCTCGCCACGATAGCCGAAGTGGGCGAGAGCCTGCTCGAAGAACAGCTCCGATCCACCACTGCGCCGCTCGTCGCTCCCCTGGCTATAGAACGAATGGACGAACACCCGCCGCACCCCTCGCCAGCCTTCATCGCGCATTCTCCTCAGCCATTCGACCACGACTCGCGTCTTGCCCGCCCCTCCCTCGGCATGAAGCGTGAAGATTTGCACTCCCGCTGACCACGCACGATCCAGCGCGGCCAGCTCCTCCTGCCGACCGACAAAGCCCTCGCCATAGATGCGGAGTTCGTCGGACCACTTCACGTCAACGGTTTCATTGAGGCCCATCCGTACGCTCGTTTTCTTCGGACCGGGGGTCTTGAGTGACGGATCTTCCGATTTCTGACCTGTAATTCCCCAGATAAGTCGGTCGAGCTTCCTGGCTGTTACTTGCGGGCGGAGATCGACCCATGTTCGGTTGGCGAGAACCAAGGGTAATTCCACCTCACCCGGAGCACCGGGCAAGAGCACAGGAATGACTCTGAGCTTCTTCTTGACCGCGAGTTGCAGAGCGGCCTCCATCTCTTCGATTTCCCACGGTCCCAGCCCGTCCTTGCCGACGAGAACCGCGACGCTCATCGACGCCTGGACCCCGGCTTCCAGCAATCGCTGCCATGGAACGCCAGGCTGTAGCTCATCTTCGTCGAACCAGACCCTTAGGTTTCGCGCGACGAGGCGCTCTTTGAGCCGGCGTACGGACGGTTTGTCCTTGCTGTTGTGGCTCAGGAACACATCAAACCCGAGCTTTGGCGGGTCAGACATCTGAGATCCTCGCGATGGCTGCCTCTTTCGCCCAGCGCTTCCGCAACGGGCTCCTCTGGAGCCAGTCGCCCTCCGGGGCGACGTTCCGATAGCCCGGTGCGGAAGCGCCGGGAGAAAGAGGGGCCGGGTACACCTCTATTATGCAAGAGTCGGAACGCTGAAGAATAGAGGTTAGTGCCGGTCCGAGCTCCCAACTCGTAACCGGCACCGCCTACGTCAGTTGTCAAAGAGCGTCGTCCGGATCGCGCAATCCGCTCAGGATTTCCCCGGTGTCTTTTCCTGCACCGTCAAGGCCTCGTGCTCCCCCTCGCCGTACTCCGTGTCCAGGAAGTGCTTCAGCCGGCCGAACACCAAATCCTGGAAGAATTTGTGCAGCGTGAGCAGGAGCACCGAGCTGTAGCCGGCGACAGTGCCCTCGATGTCCTCCCATTCGGAGGCTTCGATGGCCTCGGCCACGGTGTTCCCCGCGCCCGGCGTGGTGACGAGCAGCGTGATGTGCGGCCCGATCGCCTGGGCCTTGACGATGAAACCGAGAACTCTGCGGAACGGGGACTGGTCGTCCTCATCCTGGATCCACGAGGGAATCCTGTAGCCCTCCTCCATCCGCACGGCTCCCAGATGCCGCAGGTCCCGGCTGACGCTCGACTGGGTGGCCACGATCCCTCTCTCGGCCAGCCGGTCGACCAGTTCCATCTGGTCCTGGGGTGCCTTGTCCTCCATCAGGATCTCGCGAACCGCGTCGAGGCGGCGGCGCTGGGCTTTCGGGTCGGTCGGCATTCGGTTTTCTCCTCTAGGAATGTGGGTACTCTAGCAGCTTCTCTTGACTTCGTCAAGATCACCTCTTGACAAACGCCCCGCTTTGGTCCATCGTATGCACTTAGCAGTCAGACAGCAGGTCAAGCGCAGGCGGCGTGCCGCCGGAAGGAGGCGTAAAGGGCTCGTGGATGGGCCCGGCAGTAGATGCAAAGAAGCCCGGCTGTCGTTGGCTCCCAGGGATGGTCCCGAGGAAGCCAAGGCCGGACCGGCTGCGGGAGCCGGAGAAACAACCCCAAAACCAAGCAGTACCAAGGAGAAAAGACCGATGTCCAAGAAGAACCGTTATGGAGATCACCTGAAGGAGTGGGAAACGATGGATACCCCCTGGGTAACAACGCCGCCGAGCTGCCACAGTTGGCCGACGCGCGCGCCAAGCTCGAAGTTCTGCTCGACGAGCTGCGCGACCTGCTGACGCAGCAGGCGGTGTTCCGGGCCAGCAAGCAGCAGATGTCGAAGCGGCTGCTGGTGGTGATGTCCCGGGGCAAGAAAGTCAACTCGATGATTCGTGCGGTGCTCAGGGAGTTCTACGGCCACACGAACCAGAAGCTGTGGGAGTTCGGCATCCAGCCGCTAGGCAGTCGTTCGCGGAAGGCCGAGACCGAGCCGCAGCCCGAGCCGACCGAGCCGCCTTCGCCTCCCGTCGAGTAACCTGTCTCATCCCGGGGAGTGTGCCGCGTGCATGCTCCCCCTTTTTTTGCTCACGAAAGCCGCACCATGAATCCCAACGACCTCGACGCGATCCAGATCGGCCCGATCGCCGATGGGCGACAAGCCCGCCGCGGCTTGGATCTCGCCGCGTTTGACGCCGGGTCAGACGCGATGCGCGTCGACCTTGACGTGAATGGCGTCAAGGCTGATATGGCCCGTATCGACCTTGACATGGTTCACGTCAGACCTTCCATGAATCGCGTAGACCTTGACGTGACCCCTATCGAACCTTGCGCAGCAGGCGTCAGACTTGATATCGACCATGTCGAGGTTGATATGAACCGCGGCAGGCCTGACGCGAACCGCGTCAACCTCGATGTGGCTCATATCGACTTCGATATAGCCCAGATCAACGTCGACATGCTCCAAATCGATCCTGGTATGGACCACGTCAACCCTGACGCGCACCACGTTGACCTTGACGCGACCCGCGGCAGGCCGTACAGGATCCGCGGCAGATGCGGCGGCCTGCCCCTACTCCCGCCGCAGCAGCACCAGCGTCTGATCGTCGCCCTGCGGCAGACCGCGGGAGAACTCGCCGACGGCGCCGGGGATGGCCTCGACCAGCTCGGCGAGCGGCAGGTCGCGCTCGCTGCGGAGGAGGTCGATCAGCCGGCCCATGCCGAACTCCTCTTCGTCGGGGGACTCGGCCTCGGTGATGCCGTCGCTGTAGATGCAGAGCAGATCGCCCGGCTCCAGCGTCAGGGCGCGGGACTGAAAGAGCGCCTCGGGGAGCAGACCCAGCGGCAGGCCGCCCGCGCCGAGCTGCTCGACCGTGCCGTCGAGGCGCAGCAGGATGCCGGGGTTGTGGCCGGCGTTCATGTAGTGCAGGACGCCGGTGCGCGGATCGAGCTCGGCGAGCAGCATGGTGATGAACTTGTTGGCGGCGCTCGACTCGACGATGTGGCGGTTCAGGCGCTCGAGGAGCGTGGGTCCGAAGGGTGCCTGGTCGAGGAGCAGCCGCAAGGCCGAGTGGAGCGTCGAGACCATGAGCGCCGCCGGCATCCCCTTGCCGGAGACGTCTCCCAGCACCAGACCGATCCGTCCGTCGGGGTGAGGGAAGATGTCGTAGTAGTCGCCGCCCACCTGCCGCGCCGGGCGGTACCAGCCGGTCAGCTCGTATCCTGGCACCACCGGCGCTCCCTTGGGGAGGATCTGGCGCTGGATCTCGGCCGCGAGGTGCATCTCGCGCTCGAGGCGCTCCTTCTCCAGGGCCTGCAAGTGGAGGCGCGCGTTCTCCAGAGCCAGGGCCGCCTGGTTGGCGAACAGCGAGAGCGTGCGCCGGTCGCCCGGCAGGAAAGGACCGACGCCGCGCCGGCTCTCCTTGTCGCCCACCGCGATCAGCCCGCGCGAGCGGCCTTCGACTTCGATCGGCACGCCCAGCAGGTAGCGGGCGCCGGGGAGCAGGCGCGTCGGCGCCGGCCGGTCGTCGGCGAGGAAGGCCTTCAGCTCCGCATCGTCGCGGGCGAACGACGGGGCCGCATCGCCGCCGAAGGTGCCGGCGAGACGGTAGCGGCCATCCTCCAGGGTGTAAAGGGCGCCGCGCCGGGCGTCGAGCAGACCGACGGCGCGGATCAGGATCTCTTCCGACAGGCGGTCGAGCTCCAGGGTGGAGGCCACGGCGAGGCCGACGTCGTAGAGCGCTTCGAGCTCCACGACGCGGTAGTTCACCTGGAACTGCTGCTCCTTGAGCTCCTGCTTGAGCCGGCAGCTCCGCAGGGAGGCGGCGAGGAGCACGGTGAGAGGATCCCGCCCGGCGTCCGCCGCCGTTCCGCGCGGCAGGAAGAGGAGCCGGCCGCCGGGGAAGGTCAGGCCGCCGTAGCCGTCGGAGGCGCCGCTGACGTCGAGGAGCTCCGGCAAGCCGTCGCCCACGGCGGCTTCCCGCGCCAGCATCCCGCCCCTTTCGAGATAGAGGCCGGCGGCCCGGGCGCCGCGCTCTTTGCACCACAGGTCGAGCAGCCGCTCGATGAGCTGGCGCTCGCCGGTTTCGTCACGAGAGAGGGCCAGCAGCTCGTCCCAGGCCTGGACCACCGTGCCGGCCGGTGCGGAACCCTCCATGCTGTCCTCCGAAGTCAGGCCGCTCCGATCTGGGCCACCGCCGCCGCCTCGTCGCTGAAGATCGGCGCGTACTGAGCGAGGCCCATGATGTGGAAGGTCTTCTCGATCGTCGGCGTCAGGCAGCAGAAGCCCAGCTTGCCGTTGATCTCGATCATCTTCTCGATGATCTCGATGAGGATGGAGATGCCGATCGAGTTGACGATCTTGGTGCCTGCCAGGTTGAGCAGCAGCACCTTGTAACCGGCGTCGAGGAGCTCGTAAGCGACCTTGGCGATCTCCTCGCCGCCCTGGTTGTTGATATATCCCTCCGTGTAGATCACCGCCAACCCATCCCGGCGATCCACGGTCACGTTGAGACTCTCTGTCATCGGCTCGCCCCCGGTTTCATCGCATCCTGCTCATCACGACAGTCGTTCCTTCGGGACCGGAGCGGATCTCCACCTCGTCCATCAGACCACGGATGATCTTTAACCCGTGGCCGCGGGGCGGTCTTCCCGGCGCCTGCTTCGGATCAAAGCCTTTACCATTGTCCTGAACCATGATGCGCAGCTTCTCCGGGTTCCTCTCCCCGACGACCTGAAGGGTCATGAAGACCTTAGACGCTTGGCTGTGCTCCAGGGCGTTGATGCAGGCCTCCACCACCGCCATCCGCACCTCGTCGATTCTATCCGGATTCATCCGGATCGACTCGGCGACGGCGGCGGCCGTCTTGCTCGCCTCGAGCTCCATCTCGGGGACCATCGGGAGCGCCAGCGTGACCTCCCTCAGAACGCCTTCAGTCATGTCGTGCGGCCGCCCCGGGCTGAGATCAAAACGACAAATAGAGCTGCAAGGCGTAGATCACGATAGGGTGGACCAGGTCGTGAGACAGCAACCAGCCGAAGCTGACCAGAGAACCCACGGACAGCAGCACCTTGACCGGTACAGAAGGGACGGCGACGTGCTTCCGAATGGAGTCTAGCATGGCATTCCTCCTCATCCGCGCTCCCCTCATCGCAAGGCCGTTGCCAACCCGTAACGTCCGCGCCACGGAACCTCCAAGCTCTTCAATTCACTAGGGTTACAGGATCGAACCGGACGCGGCTCCCAAAACGTCCCAGCCGCCCCTGAGACAATTTGCCACAGCATCCGACGGCGTAACCCGCGGACGTCCGGCGAAACGCCCAATTTGCCGCGCTTCCGACGTGTTTGGGACAATTAGTCGCGGATGGGTAAATTTGTCGCGCCCGTTGCCCGACGCTCAGAATCCCTTGCGCTGCAACGTCTTGCGGTCCAGACCCAGGATCTTCGCCGCCTCGCTCTTGTTGCCGCCGGTGAGCTTGAGGACGCGGGCGATGTGGCGGTTCTCGAGGGTGACGAGGTCGAGCGGCTCGGGAGACTGCTGAGACGGCGTTCCCATCAGCGAGCGGACGAGCTCGGCGTCGATGTCCCGCTCGGCGAGCGAGACGGCGCCCTCGATCAGGTTCTGCAGCTCGCGGACGTTGCCGGGAAAGTCGTAGGCGAGCAGCAGGGCGAGGGCTTCGGAGCGTAGCGCGGGCACGGGGATGCCCTCCCGATTGCAGAACTCCTCGATGAAGGCGCGCACCAGATGAGGGATGTCCTGCTTGCGCTCGCGCAGCGGCGGCAGCTCGATCTCGACGCCCTTCAGACGGTAGTAGAGGTCCTCGCGGAAACGGCCTTCGCCGACCAGCGTCTCGAGGTCCTGGTGGGTGGCGGCCACCAGGCGCACGTCGACCGGGATGGGCCGGCGGCCGCCGATGCGCGTCACTTCCCGCTCCTGCAAGGCGCGCAGCAACCGCACCTGCAGGGAGGTGTGCATGTCGCCGATCTCGTCGAGGAACAGGGTGCCGCGGTCGGCGAGCTCGAACTTGCCGGGGCGCGCCTGGACGCCGGTGGCGACGCCGCCTTCGATGCCGAAGAGCTCGCTCTCGAGAAGCGACTCCGGCAGCGCGGCGCAGTTGACGGCGATCAGGGCACCCTCCCGGCCCGACAGGTGATGGAGGAGCTTCGCCACCAGCTCCTTGCCGGTGCCGCTCTCGCCGCGCACCAGGACATTGACGCCGCGAGGGGCCACCCGCTCGACGACGTCGAGGACGCGGCGCATGGGCGGCGCGAGGGCCACGATCCGCCGGCCGCCGACCTCCTGGGCGAGGCGGCCCTTGAGGGCTTTGTTCTCCTCTTCTAGCCGCTCGCGCTGGGTTTCCAGGCGCTCCACCTGCCGCGCAGCGTCGAGGGCGGCGCCGGCGAGAGCCGCCACCGAGTCGAGGAAGCGCCGGTCCTCGGGCGGAAAAGCGGGGTTCGAGTCGCCGCGCACCTCCTTGTCGAGCACGGCGATGTAGCCGAGGAAGACGCCGCGGTAGGCGAGCGGCGCCGCCAGGAGCTGCGCGTAACGGCGGCCGGCCAGGGAGCCGTCCGTGCGGGCCAGGGTCCGCCCCTCCGTCAGCAGCTCGCGCCAGATGGCTGCGGCCAGCAGCGCGTCGCCGGTCGGCAGGTCGTCCACCCAGCCGACGCTGGCGACGCCGCGGGAGCCGCCGTAGACATCGCGGGTGACGGCCACGGCCGCCGCCGGATCGAGCACGGCGCAGACCCGCTGCAGAAGCTCGTCCACCAGCTCCTGCTCCGGACGTTGCGCATGCAGCGCGATCGCCAGGTCATAGAGCGTCTCGAGCTGGAGGATGCGCCGCTTCTCGGCGATCAGGGCG
Organism: Thermoanaerobaculia bacterium; assembly: GCA_036002325.1. Classification (GTDB taxonomy): domain Bacteria; phylum Acidobacteriota; class Thermoanaerobaculia; order Multivoradales; family UBA5704; genus DATARR01. The sequence goes on from DASYTJ010000094.1 coordinate 56,399, forward strand.
TCGTTGCGCGCCACGTCCGTCATTGTACCGCGTCCCCTGGAGACCGCCCGGAACCGTCCCGGGCGGTCTCCAGGTATACGTTCTCGGTCCGTTACGGTTTCGCGGCGCCTACTCGTACCAGCAGCCGCCGTAGCCGATCGTGTTCCAGGAGCCGCAGGTGGCCGCCTGGCCGCGCTTATCGGTCCACGGGGGACAGCCGCAGAGCGTGGTCGAAGGCTTGCCGACGCAGTAGCCGGAGTCGCAGTAGGCAACGGCCTCCGCCGGCGAAATCCAGGATGCGAGAACTACGAAGCCGAGCACGGCGGTCAGGGCGAACAGTTTTTTCGTCATCCGTCTCTCCTTTGCTCTTTGGTGGGTTCTCACTCGTACCAGCAGCCGCCGACGGTGTTCCACGAGCCGCAGGTGACCGTGCGGCAAGGACGGTCCGTCCACTTGGGGCAGCCGCAGATGGTGCTGCTGGCTTTGCCCGGGCAGTAGGTGTCGCACGAAGGGGGGCACGAGGCTGCCGCCGGAGTGGTCTTCGAGGCGAGCGCGATGGCCACCAGGGTCGCGCACAGGAGGAGCATTCTTTTCATATCGGTCTCCTTTCTCGTCATCGGGCAGGCGCCGAGGTCAGGCCGGCCCCTCGCAGAAGTGCGGGATGTAGAAGCCGCAGGGGGTGACGGTGTTGTTGGGGAGCGTGCAGTTTGTGGTTCCGGGGTTCGTGTAGCAGAACGGACAACTGCACTGCGGCGGCAGGGCCAGCGCCGGCGCGGCCAAAGCCAGCGTGGTGAGGAGGAGCAGGAGTTTCTTCATCGGCTCTCCTTTCAGGCATCCAAAAAACCGGGTGCCTCGGGAGCCCTGAAGAGAGACGGGGCTTGCTCGCCGCCTTTACCGCCGGGCGCGTCCGCCGCCGCCGGCGGCCCGCCGGCGGGGCGCCGGCAGCACGTTCTTGAGATAGCGGCCGGTGTAGCTCTCCACCACCGTCGCGACGAACTCCGGCGTGCCTTCCGCCAGCAGCTCGCCGCCCGCGGCGCCGCCTTCGGGACCGAGGTCGATCACCCAGTCGGCCGTCTTGATGACGTCGAGGTTGTGCTCGATGACCAGCACCGTGTTGCCGAGCTCCACCAGCCGGTGCAGGAGCTTCAAGAGCTTGCCCACGTCGTCGAAGTGGAGGCCGGTCGTGGGCTCGTCGAGGAGGTAGAGGGTGCGCCCGGTCGAGCGCTTGCACAGCTCGCGGGCGAGCTTCACCCGCTGCGCTTCGCCGCCGGAGAGCGTCGTCGCCGGCTGGCCGAGGCGGATGTAGCCGAGCCCCACCTCGCACAGCGTCTCCAGGATGCGCGCGATCGACGGGATGTTGCGGAACAGGTCATAGGCCTGCTCCACCGGCAGGTCGAGGATCTCGGCGATGTTCAGCCCCTTGTAGCGCACCGCCAGCGTCTCGCGGTCGTAGCGCCTGCCGCCGCAGATCTCGCAGGTGACGTAGATGTCGGGCAGGAAGTGCATCTCGATCTTGATCTGCCCGTCCCCCTTGCACGCCTCGCAGCGGCCGCCCGGCACGTTGAAGCTGAACCGCCCCGGCCCGTAGCCGCGCATCCGCGCCTCCGGCGTCATCGCCATCAGGTTGCGGATGGGATTGAAGACGTTGGTGTAGGTCGCCGGGTTGGAGCGGGGCGTCCGGCCGATGGGGCTCTGGTCGATGGCGATCACCTTGTCGAGCTGCTCCAGGCCCTTGATGTGGTCGTGATCCCCCGGCCGGTCGGTGGCGCGGTAGAAGTGCCGCGCCAGCGCCTTGTGCAGGATGTCGTTGACCAGCGTGCTCTTGCCCGATCCCGAGACGCCGGTGACGACGGTGAAGACGCCGACGGGGATCTCCACCTCCAGGTTCTTGAGGTTGTTCTGCCGCGCGCCTTGGATGACCAGCTCGCTCCGCCCTTGGCGGCGGCGCGCGGGCACCGGCACTTCGAGCTCGCCCCGCAGGTATTTGCCGGTGAGCGAGGCGGGATGGCGGGTCACGCCGTCCGGCGTTCCTTCGGCCACCACCTCGCCGCCGTGGACGCCGGCGCCCGGCCCCAGGTCGATCACCCAGTCGGCGGCGCGAATCGTCTCCTCGTCGTGCTCCACCACCAGCACCGAGTTGCCGAGGTCGCGCATGCCGCGCAGGGTGGCGAGCAGGCGCGCGTTGTCCCGCTGGTGCAGACCGATCGACGGCTCGTCGAGCACATAGAGCACGCCCATGAGCTTGCTGCCGATCTGCGTCGCCAGGCGGATGCGCTGGCTCTCGCCGCCGGAGAGCGTCCCTGACGCCCGGTCGAGCGTCAGGTAGCCCACGCCGACGTCGTCGAGGAAGGAGAGGCGGTCCTGGATCTCCGTCACCACCTTCTCGGCGATGGCCCGCTCCCGCTTGTCGAGCGGCAGGAGGCCCATCCAGGCCCGCAGGTCCGCCACCGAGAGGCGCGACAGCTCGTCGATCGCCTTGCCGTGCACCTTCACCGCCAGCGCCTCCGGCCGCAGCCGCCGGCCTTCGCAGGTGGGACAGGGATGGACCGACATGTACTTCTCGATCTCGGCGCGGATGGTCGGCGAATCGGTCTCCTTGTAGCGCCGGTCGAGCATCGGGATCACTCCCTCGAAGCGGCCGCGCCACGAGTAGCTCGACTTCTTTCCCGTCAGGCTGAAGGAGAGCTCCTGGTCGCCGCTGCCATGGAGGATCACCTGCCGCGCTTCCGCGGGCAGCTTCTTCCACGGCGTCGAGAGCGAGAATCCCATGGCTTTCGAGAGGGTCTCGACCATCTTCAGGCGCCACGACTTCGACCCTTCCGGCCAGGGCGCCACCGCGCCGGCCAGGATCGAGCGCTCGGGATCCGGCACGATCTTTTCGGGATCGACGCCCATCAGCGTTCCCAGGCCCGAGCAGGTCGGGCAGGCGCCGTAGGGGCTGTTGAACGAGAAGAGGCGGGGCGTGATCTCGGTCAGGCTGGTGCCGCACTCCGAGCAGGAGTAGTTCTGCGAGAGCGTCTCCTCGGCAGCGCCCTCGGGGGCCAACACCACCAGACCGGCGGCCACCTTGAGGGCGGTCTCGATCGAGTCGGCCAGGCGCTTCTCGACGCCCGGCTTGACGACCAGGCGGTCGATGACGATGTCGATCGAGTGCTTCTTCTGCTTGTCGAGGTTCGGCGGCTCGCCTCCCAGCTCCACCATCTCGCCGTCGATGCGGGCGCGCAGGAAGCCTTCGCGGGCCATCTGGCCGAGCTGCTTCTTGTATTCCCCCTTCTTGCCGCGCACGTAGGGCGCGTAGAGCACGAGCCGGGTGCCCTCCGGCAGCTCCATGGCGCGGTCGACCATCTGCTGCACCGTTTGCGGCCGGATGATCTGACCGCAGTTGGGGCAGTGGGGCACGCCGATCGACGCGAACAGCAGGCGCATGTAGTCGTGGATCTCGGTGACCGTGCCGACCGTCGAGCGGGGGTTCTTGGACACCGACTTCTGCTCGATCGAGATGGCCGGCGAGAGGCCCTCGATCGAATCCACGTCCGGCTTCTCCATCTGCTGCAGGAACTGCCGGGCGTAGGAAGACAGGGACTCGACGTAGCGGCGCTGCCCTTCCGCGAACAGGGTATCGAAGGCCAGCGACGACTTGCCGGACCCCGAGACACCGGTGATGACCACCAGCTTGTTCCTGGGGATCTCCAGGTTGACGTTCTTCAGGTTGTGCTCGCGCGCACCGCGGACGGAGATGAATTCCATGGGACCGGACATCCTAACAGAGGGAGGGGGACCGGAGATGGCCCTTGAAATGGCCAACACGGACGCTCCAAGAGGGAATTCCCGGGTTAAGATGGGAGCAGTTTCAGGATTTCAGTTTCGGCCACGGCTCGGCCCAGCGGCGCGCTCCAGGTGAGGCGCCGGCTGGCCGACGACCGGGCGGTGCCGGCAAAGGGAGCTCCATGGACGCGATCACCATCGTCAACGAGTCCGCAGACACGGTCCGGATGGCCATCTTCCGGCGGCCGGCGGCGGACGGCGGCGTGGCCCTCATCTGGCGGGTGGTGGAAGTGCCGGCCCATGGCCGCACCCGGCTGCCGGGAGAGCACTACGCGGTGTCGCTCCTCTGTCAGCTCCCCTCCGGCTACGGCCGCACCAAAGTGGTGAGCTTCCCGGGTCCGCCGGCCCGGTTCGAGGTGAGGCAGAAGCAGCCGGCGTTGATTCCTTACCTGGCCGTCGTCGAGGAGGCCGTAGCGAAGGACGAGGTCAGGGTCAGGAACGGCGCCGCCGTGCCGGTGCAGGCGTTCATCTACCGGGAGGACCGGGAAATCGAGCGCTCGGCCTTTCTCGACCCCGGAGAGGAGTTTTCCTACGAGATCCGGCCGGAGCTGTTCCTCGCGGCGGTGGACTCGCTTCACCCCGGCGACGAGCTGCCGCCGAATCTCCAGGGCCAGGCGGTGCCGATCCGCAGCAGCCAGACGGCCCGGGTGACCGGTTCGGCCCTGGCGGGATTCAAGATCGCCGTGGAATAGGCCTACGCCGGATTCATCAGCGCCAGATAGGCGGCGATCCCGCCGAGCAGGGGCAGGATCCACCAGAGAACCGGCGTCGCGCGCGGCGCTCTCCGGATGAGCACGATGACGGCCCCGAAGACCAGCCAGATCGAGGCCTTGGTCCACAGCCAGGCCGGCCAGATCGCCGGGTTCGACATGCCGATCTTCGCCAGGGCACCGAAGCCGCTGACCAGGATCAGGAGCAGCGCGATGCCGTGCGTGATGCCGGCCAGCTTGCGGCTGACGCCGGTCTGCACTCCCGCGCGGGCGGCCAGCAGCAGACCGCCGAAAGCCGTGAACAGCAACAGGATGCTGAAGATGTGAATCGCTTTGTAGGCGACGAGGCTCATCGGTCCCCCTTCCGGGAAAAGGATCGGCGGGATTGTATAGCGGACTCAGGGATATACTACGCACCCTTCCGCGATCGTTGGCTTTTCATCGCACAGCCATGACACCTGACACTCTCGACACCGCCGTCCGCTGCCGCGGACTGGTCAAACGCTACGCCGACGTGGTGGCCGTCAACGGCCTCGATCTCGCGGTGTGCCGCGGCGAGTGCTTCGGGCTGCTCGGCCCGAACGGCGCCGGCAAGACGACGACGATCGAGATCCTCGAAGGCCTGACGGAGCCGGACGCCGGCGAGGTGGAGATCCTCGGCTCGACCTGGTCAAAGAACGGCCGCGAGCTGCGCGAGCGGCTGGGGATCTCGCTGCAGGAGACGCAGCTCGGCGAAAAGCTCACCGTGACCGAGACGATACGGCTGTTCCGTTCGTTCTACGCCCACGGCCGCGATCCCGAGCAGGTGCTCGCCCGCATGTCGCTGGAGGAGAAGCGGGATTCGCGGGTGGGCAAGCTCTCGGGTGGACAGAAGCAGCGCCTGGCCGTGGCCTGCGCCCTGGTGGGAGACCCGGAGATTCTGTTCCTCGACGAGCCGACGACCGGCCTCGATCCGCAGAGCCGGCTGCAGCTCTGGCAGCAGATCACCGAGTTTCGCGCCGGCGGCGGCACGATCCTGGTGACCACGCATTACATGGACGAAGCGGAGCGCCTCTGCGACCGGGTGGCGATCGTCGACCACGGGCAGGTCATCGCCCTCGGCACGCCGGCCGAGCTGATCAGCTCCCTGCACGCAGCCAACGTGGTGGAGTTCTCCTCGGAGCCGGAGATCCCGGAGCAGAGCCTGCGCGCACTGCCCGGCGTCGCCGAGCCCCACCGGCGGGGACCGCTCTGGTCGCTGCCGGTGGACTCCCTGGCGGAGACGGTGCCGGCGCTCCTGGCGTTGGTCGAGCGCTCGGGCTCCCGGCTCGCGAGCCTGTCGACGCACCGGGCGACTTTGGAGGACCTCTTCGTGGCGCTCACCGGCCGGGCGCTACGCGAGGATTGAGCGAAGAGGCCAATGAACGTCCGCCCTCCCCTCGTCGAGCTGACGTCCTGCCGGGCCAAGGAGTTCCTGCGCGAGCCGGAGGCGATCTTCTGGGTCTTCGCTTTCCCGGTGCTGCTGGCGATCGCTCTCGGACTGGCGTTCCGCGAGAAGGGCCCGGACAAGATCCCGGTGGGCGTCGTGGCCGTGTCGCAAGCGGATCCGGCCGCCGCGTACGCCCTCGCGGCGCTCGGCCGGTCGCCTGCGCTCCTCCCCCGCCGATATTCGGCAGCGGCCGGCCGGGAAGCGCTCCGCACGGGCAAGATCTCGCTGCTGGTGGAGGCGGGCCCGCCGCTGATCTTCCGCTTCGACGAGACGCGGCCGGACTCGCGGATCGCCCGTTTGGAAGCGGACGACGCGCTGCAGCGGGCCGGCGGCCGGCGCGACGCCGTGCCGGTGCGGGCGGAGAAGGTGACGGAGAGAGGGTCGCGCTACATCGACTTTCTGATTCCGGGCCTGCTCGGGATGAACCTCATGGGAACGGGCATCTGGAGCATCGCCTTTTCGGTGACGACGGCCCGCAACCGCCGGGTGCTGAAGCGCCTGATCGCGACGCCGATGCGCAAGAGCCATTATCTGCTGGCGCAGATCCTCGGCCGTCTGGGTTTTCTGATACCGGAGATCGTGATTCTGGTCGGCGCCGGCTGGCTGCTGTTCGACGTGGCGGTGCGGGGCTCGCTGGTGCTGCTGTTCGCCACCTCGTTGCTCGGCGCCATGGCGTTCTGCGGCATGGGCCTGCTCATCGCCTCACGAGTCAAAACCGTCGAGGGGGCGAGCGGCCTGGCAAACCTGGTGATGATGCCTATGTGGCTCCTCTCCGGCGTCTTCTTCTCCTCGGAGCGATTCCCGGACGCGGTTCAGCCGGCGATCGATCTGCTGCCGCTGACGGCACTCAACCAGGCGCTGCGCGGGATCATCACTGAAGGGCGCGGCATCGCCGCCATCGCACCGCAGCTCGCCATCGTGGCTCTCTGGGGGATGGCCAGCTTCGCGGCGGCGCTGAAGATCTTCCGCTGGCGGTAGCTCAGTTCACCCCTTCGTGGTCCTCCTCTGCCTCCCGAGCTGCAGCGGCAAGGCGGAGCCTCTCCTCATCCGCCTCCCATAGCCGGCGCAAGGCGGCGTCACGCGCGCGGCGGCGTTTCATGGCCCAGAGGGCGAGGAGAGTGACGAGCAGCCAGAGCGTGACGGAGCTCGTCAGGACGGGCACCCAGCGGTACCAGAAGGTCTGCCGGCTCCAGAAGGAGGACTCGGCGTCAGCGAGAGAGGTCCCGGTGGCGGCGCGGAAGGCGTCCTCGAAAGAGAGACCATGTGCGATGCCGGCGAGGATAGCCGGGGCGGCTGCCGTGCCGTAGCGCTCGAAGAGGTCGCGGACGAAGGCGCCGGCGACCGAGTAGGCGCGATTGACCTCCCCCTGGCCGCCCCCGAAGCGCTCCTCCAGCTCGGCGAGGGAGACCGGCCGGTCCGCCAGCAGAGCCAGGGTGAGGCGGGAGCGGTCGTCGAATCCCCAGGAGCCGCCGGCGATCATGGCCAGCCCCTCGTGGAACCAGCGGGGCAAGGGACGGTTCCCGGCCGCCCGCGCGATCAGCACGTGCGCCACTTCGTGCCGCAGGAGGTCCTCGAGCGAGGAGTCGGGATAGTTGGGGACCCGCTGCGGCATCACCACCACGAGACCGCGATCGCTCAGGGCGTACCCCGAAATCCATGGTGGGACGAGAACGGCCGGCCCTGACCCCTCCGGCGCCACGACCACGCGAATGGGAGGCCCGGGCCGGGTGAGCCCCACCAGGCGCATGGCGCTGGCGAGGGGAGTGGCGCGCAGGCGGGCGGCGGTGGACGCCAAGGCGGGTGGAGCTTCGACGATCAGCCGCGGGGGCTCGACCGGCGCCGAGACGCGAGGGACGAGGAGGAGCGTGCCCAGGAGGAGAGCCGCGCGGCAGACCGTCATCCCCGGATCTTATCGCGCTAGCCATAGACCTTCTGCTATAAGTTGAGGTACGATACGCCGCTTGTGAGAACCAAGAAGCGGGGAGCGGGCTGGACCTCTGCCATTTTGAGGTTATACTCTCCCCCCTCTTCGCGGTCTTGCTCGCTGTGATTCGGTGAATGTCCGGCAGCGCCCGTCGTTCACGGGTGCCGTCATCTACTGTAGATGGAACGGGTTCGTCAGGAGCCCGACCTACCAGGAGGTGAACATGGTTGGACGCCGTACCCTCGGCATCTCTCTGCTCTTCGTCCTGACAATTCTCTCCCTGGCCGGCTGCCGCGAGGCTGCCGTGCGCTACAACACCCGTTACAGCTCGCTAGTACGGCAACCGCTGCCGAGGATCCTGCCGATCCCGGTGGACGGCGTTTTGCCGGCGCAGCTCCAGAACATGTGGGGCGACTTTCGCTATGGCGGCCGGCGGCACAAGGGGATCGACATCTTCGCCCCGCGCAACACACCCATCCGCAGCGTCACCGAAGGCATCATCGAGATCAAAGGGATGCGGGGCCTCGGCGGCCAGGTGGTGACGATCACCGGCCCCGGCGGCTACCGCCACTACTACGCCCACCTGGAGGAGTTCGGCCCGCAGGCGGTGGGCGACTGGGTGGAGGCCGGCGAGATCATCGGCTATGTCGGCAACTCGGGGAACGCCGCTGTCTCCCCCACCCACCTGCACTACGGCATCTACGCGCCCTCGGGCTCGGCGATCAATCCGTACCCGTTCCTGCGTTACGGCGAGCCTTTCGCGACCGAGCCCATCCAGACGGCGGCTAATTAGGCCTTCACCCTCCCTGGAAGTTGAGGGCCTAGCCCTTGATCATCCCTAGGATTCCCGCCCGGATCATGGCCACCGAGATGGCGGCGAGGAAGAGGCTCGCCACCTTGGCGATGGCGCGGGAGACGGCGGGACCGGCGAAGCGGCCGACATAAGGGCTTGCCGCCAGGGTGAGGAAGACCAGGACCATGTTGATCACCAGCGAGAGCAGCGTCGGCAGGTAGCCATAGGCCTCGCGCGAGACCAGGATCGAAGTGATGGCGGCAGGCCCGACGATGAGCGGGATGCCGATGGGCACGATACCGACCGACGCGAGGTCCTCTCCCTCGTCACCTCCGGTCGGGTCCCGCCGCCGGAAGTCGCCGAAGATCAGGTTGGAGATACTGAGCACCAGCAGGATCAACCCACCCCCGACCCGCAGGTCGTTGACCGTAATGCCGAGCAGGGAAAAGATGAGCTGGCCGGCAAAGAGGATGAGCACGGCGATCCCCACCGCGGTCGCCATCGCCTGCAGGGTGAGCCGGCGGCGCTCGGCGGCCGAGAGATTCTCCGTGACGCTCAGGTAGAGCGGAATGATGCCTGCCGGATTGATGGCCACGAAGAGCGGTAGGAAGCTTTCGATGTAGGGGCGCATGGCGGGCCGAGAAGGTCCCGCGGAGCATATCGCGACGGAGAGCGCGTAAGGACGTAGGGGCGTAGCATGCTGCGCCCCGATCGATACGCTACCGCTGTTCAGATGCCGGCGGTGTGGGCGGCGGAGCCTGACCGGCGACCTGGATCAGATTGACGACGTCGACTACGCCCTCGGTGTGGCGGGCGAGCTTCTCGGCCTCGGCCTTCTGGTCCGCGGAAGCCACCTTGCCGTTCAGGGTCACGCGACCGTCCACGGTGTCGACGTCGATATGGGCGCCGGCGACCTCCGGGTCGGCGATCAGCTTCGCCTTCACCCGGGCCGTGACTCCGGCATCATTCAGGACCTCCCGCGCCACGGGACCGACATCGGATTCGATCTTTTCGGCACCCCGCTGCAGCGCGTCGCCGACCTCTCGGGCTCCTTCCTTGACGCCTTCCCCGAGCTCCCGGCCCGTCGTTTCGAGATCCTTCTGCGCCTGCTGGAGATTTTCATCCGCCTTCTCACGGTCCACGTCGACCTGGGTCTTGCCCTTCTCATCCTTCTCCGCGTGAACCCCGCTGATATCGTGCTCGCAGCCGGCCAGCGGGATCATGGCGATACCCAGCCAGACGGCAGTCATGATGGGGAGTGCTCTCGGTTTCATGGGTCTCTCCTTTCGAAGAGGACGTCCCTCCGGAGAGGGAAGCTAGCAATTCCTGCACCCGCTTGAGAGAACGCTGAGGCCAATAAAAAGGGGGGAGGCGGGCTGATCTTTAGGGGATTCAGACGCCTCCCCTTCAGGGAGGGGCCGCGAAAGGCTTGTTTCGCGCCGGTGCTTCGTTTCTCCGGGGTTTCCCCCGAGCTGCCGGTTCGACCGTTCTCCCGGCCTGCCGACAATTCGCAGTTTGCAGGTTCTATGCCATAGCGGTGAAGCGGTCCGAAGCAGGCGGATCGGACGCCCAACCTGCCGCCCAGACCCGCCCCTACGCAAAGCGCCGGGGAACGAGGTGAAGGCGATAAGCCAAAGAAGGGGAAAACGGCCGGTGTAACGTTTACAGGGTCGGCAAAAGGGCGCGCTCTCGCCGCCGTGAAGAGCGGGTCGAGACGGCTCCGGCGATCCGCTCGAGGCCGCTGTAGACGTTGAATCGGTCGCCGCGCAGGAAGCCGATGAGGGTGATTCCGAAGCGGTCCGCCAGCTCGACGGCGAGGCTGCTCGGTGCGGAGACCGCACAGACCACCGGTACGCCGGCCACCAGACATTTCTGGAGGATCTCGTAGCTGGACCGGCCGCTCACCATCACGAGATGGCCATGGAGGGGAAGGAGGTCCTCGCGAAAAGCCCAGCCGAACAGCTTGTCCAGCGCGTTGTGGCGCCCTACGTCCTCGCGGGAGGCGAGAAGCCGTCCCGCGGCGTCGAACAGGGCCGCGGCGTGGAGACCGCCCGTCGAATCGAAGAGTCCCTGGGTCTCCCGGAGCCGGCCCGGCAGCGCGGCGACGACTTCAGCGGATAGCGACGGTCCAGGTGGAATCGCAGCGGGGACACGCAGCCGCAGAGCCTCGAGGCCCGCCTTGCCGCAGACGCCGCAGGCGCTGGTCGAGAAGAAATGGCGGTCCAACCCGGCGAGCTCCGGCTCCGGAAGTCCTTCCGCCAGCTCCACCTCGATGATGTTGTCGCAGCCGCTCGCGCCCTCGCCGGGAGTTGCGGCGCATGGGGCCGCACGGCGCACCTCCTCGCGGTGGGTGATCACCCCTTCGGCGAAAAGGAAACCCAGAGCCAGCTCGGCGTCGTTGCCGGGCGTCCGCATGGTGACGGCAACGGTGCGCGTCCGGCCGCCTTGGATCAGCCGGATCTCCAGCGGCTCTTCGGTGGCGACCTGGTCCGGCCGCTCCTCGGCACCTCCCGGGCCCACCCTCCAGACGCGCGCGGCCGTTTTGCCTGACTTGGGGGAGAGGCGAGACCGCATGGCTTAGCTTCTCATAGATGCAAAGACCCGCGGCCAAAGATCGAACGCCACCAGGGCGAGGGCCAGGAACAGGAAGTACATCGCCACCGTCGTGCCGGTCAGGCCGGGAAAGATCCGTTCCGGCAGCCAGGCAAGGAGGATGCCCAGGAGGGCGAGCACGCCGGCACCGCCCAGAACGATCGCCAGCCTGCCGCCAAGGGTGCGCGGCGGCTCGAAGGCCGGGCGGGCAAGACAGCAGCCGGCGAGGAGACCGCAGGCGGCCGGCTCCGCACCGGCGACGAATGCCAGCGCGAGGCTCCCCAGCCCCACCAGAGGTCCCCACAGCCGACGGCTTCCGGACACCGACCGCGGCGTGGCCCATCGCCCGGCGGCCCAAGCGAAGACCGCTCCCAGAACGAGGCCGCCCGCCACGTCGGCGGGCATGTGGACCCCGAGATAAACCCGCGACAGCGCGACGGCCGAGACCACGAGCACGGCGGCCATCCAGAGCCGGATTCCGCCATAGCGGAAGGCGAAAGCGAACCAGAAGGTGGCCGCGTTCATGGCATGACCGCTAGGAAAACCGGGACCGCCTCCCGTGAGCCGCGCCGACTCCGTGCTGAGCGTCACGTCGAGGTCATAGGGCCGCGGCGTGCCAAAGACCACTTTGAGGGTTTGATGGGTGAGCACGGAAGCGGCCATCACGATCGCCAGCCGCCGCGCGAATTCCGGATCGATCAGCCAGTGGTAAAGAACGAGCACTGTCCACAGCACCAGGCTCGCCCCGAGGTACGTTACGGTGAGGAAGAAGGTGTGGGGACCGGGACCGAAGAGATGCTGCAGCCAGCGGACGGACTCCATAGCGGAATCATAGAGCGGCATGCATCTTGCGTTCCCTGCCCCCTTGACGGAGGACGAAATCCGATGGCAAGAGCGATCTGGAAAGGGAGCATCAGCTTTGGTCTCGTCAACATTCCGGTCGGCCTCTACGCGGCGGAGTCGCGCGACGAGATCCACTTCAAGCTGCTGGACCGGCGCAACATGTCGCCGATCCATTACAAGCGGGTCAACGAGGAGAGCGGCCGGGAGGTGCCCTGGGACGAGACCGTACGCGGTTACGAGTTCGAGGACGGCAAATACGTCGCGCTCACCGACGAGGACCTGAAGCGCGCCGCGCCCGAGGCCACGCAGACGATCGACATCATCGATTTCGTGGATCTCGAAGACATCAGCCCCCTCTACTTCGACAAGCCTTACTACCTGGCGCCCGACAAGAAAGGGGCCAAGTCCTACGCGCTGCTGCGGGAGACCCTGCGTCGCACCGGCAAGGTGGGGATCGCCAAGGTAGTGATCCGCACGCGGCAGTACCTGGCGGCGGTGGTGGCGCGCAGCGACGTGCTGACGCTGGAGCTGTTGCGCTACGCTCACGAGCTGCGCGATCCCAAGGATCTGGACGTGCCCCGCGGCAAGCAGGGGGTCAGCGAGCGGGAGCTGCAGATGGCCAAGCGCCTGGTGGAGGGGATGGTGGAGACCTGGAACCCCGAGAAGTACAAGGACGACTACCGCCAGGATCTCATGAAGATGATCGAAAAGCGGGTGGAGGCGGGCGAGTTGGAAGCTTCGGCCGAACCAGCACCCAAGCCCGAGAAGCCCGCCCGCGGCCAGGTGGTGGATATCATGGCCCTGCTCAAGCGCAGCGTCGAAGAGGGCAGCGGCAAGAAACCGGCGAAGAAGACCGCCAGAAAGGCCAGGAAGCCGGCTCACAAGGCGGCGCGGCGCCCGGCGGCACGGCGGACCGGGAGCACGGCCAAGCGCAAGAGCGCGTGATCGATGGCTCTCCAGGAATACAAACGGAAGCGGAACTTCCGGGCCACTCCCGAGCCGGCCGGAAAGGTCAAGAAGACCAAGGGAAATTCCTTCGTCATCCAGAAGCACGCCGCCACCCGGCTGCACTACGACTTCCGCCTGGAGATGGAGGGCGTGCTGCGGAGCTGGGCGGTGCCGAAGGGGCCGAGCCTCGACCCCGACGAGAAGCGGCTGGCCGTCCACGTCGAAGACCACCCGATCGAGTACGGCGATTTCGAAGGGACCATCCCCAAGGGGGAGTACGGGGGCGGCACCGTGCTCCTCTGGGACCGCGGCACCTGGAAACCCGAGGGCGATCCGATCGCCGGCTACAAGAAAGGCCATCTCAGGTTCCAGCTCGACGGCGAGAAGCTCCACGGCGGCTGGGACCTGGTGCGCATGGGCGGCCGGCGGGCGGACGACGGTCACGACAACTGGCTGCTCATCAAAGTGAACGACGAAGCGGCCCGATCCGGCAGCGACGACGCCATCGTGAAAGAGCGGCCGGAGAGCGTCGCCAGCGGCATGAACGTGGAAGAGATCGCCGCCGGCTCCGAGCGGGTCTGGCGGTCGAACCGCCCGGCCCGCGGCAAGGGCACCTTCAAGCAGAAGATCGCCGCCGTTGCCGAAGCCGCGGCGAAAGAAAAGGCCACGAAAAAGACCGCTCGGACCGAGAAGGTCTCCTCTTCCGCAATCGATCCGTCGGCCCTTCCCGAAGCCCGCAAGGTGGCGATGCCGTCGGAGATCGAGCCGCAGCTCGCGACGCTGGTCGAGGCGGTGCCGCGCGGCGACGAGTGGATCCATGAGATCAAGTACGACGGCTACCGCGTGCTGTGTGAGCTGCGTGACGGCGAGGCCCGGCTCATCACCCGCCGCGGCAAGGACTGGACCGACCGCTTCGTCCGGGTGGCGCGCGAGGTGGCGACGCTGCCGGCAAAAGAGGCCATCCTCGACGGCGAGGTCGTCGTGCTGGAGCCGAACGGTACGACCAGCTTTCAGGCCTTGCAGAACGCCCTCTCCGGGAACCGGCAGGACGACCTCGTCCTCTTCGCCTTCGACCTCCTCTACCTGGACGGTTGGGACCTGCGCCGGTCGCCGCTGGCCGCCCGCAAGGAGGCGCTCGCCGAGCTCCTGGCCGGCCGGCAGGGGGCCATCCGCCTGGGAGACCACGTGCCCGGCGGTGGCGAGGAGTTCTACAGCCACGCCTGCCGCTTCGGCCTCGAAGGGATCGTCTCCAAGCGCGCCGACCTTGCCTACCATTCCGGCCGCAGCAAGGACTGGCTCAAGGTGAAGTGCCTGCAGCGGCAGGAGTTCGTCATCGTGGGCTTCACCAATCCGGAGAAATCCCGCGTCGGCCTCGGAGCCCTGTTGCTCGGCGTCTACGATGGCAAGGAGCTCGTCTATGCGGGCAAGGTGGGCACCGGCTTCGACGACCGCACCCTGGTCGACCTCAGGAAGCGCCTCGACAAGCTGGAAGTCGACAAGCCGGCGTTCAAGAACCCGCCGCGTGGCGCCGAAGCCCGGCGCAGCCATTGGGTGAAGCCCGAGCTGGTGGCCGAGGTGGCCTTCACCGAATGGACGGACGAGGGCGTCCTGCGCCATCCTACGTTCCAGGGACTCCGCGAGGACAAGAGCCCCCGCGAGGTGGTGCGCGAGCGTCCTCAGGCTCTGCCGCCGGAAGCCCGCGCGACCAAGACGAAGCGCTCCGCCGCTCGCAAGGCGCAGGCCGCAAAATCCTCGACTCGGAAGGTCTCGACGAAGCCGAGAAAGGCTGGGAAGAACATCGCCGTGGACGCTCCGCAAGGCCCCAAGCCCGCAGTCCACCCCGCGCCCGAGGAAGGCGCCATACCTCCGCAAGGAAAGAGCCGCAAAAAGGAAGTCGAGATCGCCGGAGTCCGCTTTTCCAATCCCGAAAAGGTTCTCTACCCTGAGCAGGGCTTGACCAAGCGCGATCTGGCGCTCTACTACAGCCGCATCGCCGACTGGATCCTCCCCTACCTCGCGGATCGTCCCCTCACGCTGGTGCGCTGTCCCGAGGGCCGGTCCAAGCAGTGCTTCTACCAGAAGCACATCACCGAGCACGTCCCCTCTTCCGTGCGCCGCGTGGACGTGGGCGAGCCGGAACCCTACGGTGCCGTGAGCGATCTCGAGGGGCTGCTGGCGCTGGTGCAAATGGGCGTGCTCGAGATCCACATCTGGGGCTCCCATCGCGACAAGATCGAGCTGCCCGACTACGTCGTTTTCGATCTCGATCCCGACGAGGGGCTGCCCTGGGAACGCGTCGTCGAAGGCGCCTACAGGATGCGGGATTTCCTCGGCGAGCTCGGCCTCCAGAGCTTCCTCAAGACCACGGGCGGCAAAGGGCTGCACGTGGTGATCCCGCTCGTCCGGCGCGACGGCTGGGACGAGGTCAAGGCGTTCACCAAAGCCGTGGCCGAAGCCGTCGTCGCCGCCGATCCGAGCCGCTACACCTCCAAGCTGCCCAAGGCCAGCCGCAAGGGCAAGGTCTTCATCGATTACCTGCGCAACGGCCGCGGCGCCACTTCGATCTGCGCGTACTCCACCCGCGCCCGGCCGGGAGCGACGGTCTCGGCGCCGCTCTTCTGGGAAGAGCTGGAAGCCGGCGTGCGCGGCGACAGCTTCAATCTCCGCAACATCTTCGAGCGCCTGGAGAGCCTCCCCTCCGACCCCTGGGCAGAGTTCTCCAAGATCCGGCATTCCATCACGGCGGCGATGAAGAAGAGCGTCGGAATGAAGTAATCCTCACCTCCGCCCGGCGCGGGATCGTTCCTTGCAACGTCCTGGTGCATGAACACCTTTGGAAGAGCACCACGGTTCCTCGCAATCACGGTTCTCCTCTCTCTCGCCTCCGGCTGCCACAGAGCGAACGAGCCGTTGCCTCCCCAAATCTCGCAGCTCCTGCGTCAGACGTTGGAAAACAAGGTTCTCCCCGCCTCGCTGCGAAATCAGAAAGAGCTCGTCCAGGCCTGGGAAGAGACTCGGGGCTTCTACGAGAAGCGCGCCTTCCAGCCCGTATGGTCCAACTTGCGGGGTCCCCGCCCGCAGGCCAAGGAGCTGATCGAGGCCATCCCGGCCCTCGGCGCCGACGGGCTCGACATCCGGCGCTACCAACCGCAGCGCCTGTCCGCCCTCGTCAAGGAGGTCCAGGAAACGAAGAACTTCGACGACCCCGAAGCCCAGCGCCGGCTGGCGGATCTCGACGTGGAGCTCACCTACACCTACCTCAGCCTGGCGGCCCACCTGGCCAGAGGCCGCCTGCAGCCCAAAACGATCCATGCCGAGTGGTACACCAAGCCACGCAGTGTCGATCTCGACGCCCGGCTGGGTCAGGCTCTGGCGGCCGAGGACGCGCACCAGATCGTCAAGATCCTGCGCAGCCTTACCCCACCCTACGTGGACTACGAACGCCTGCGCCAGGCGCTCGTTCACTATCGAGCGTTGATGGCGAAGGGCGGCTGGGGCGCCATGTCGCCCGGACCGGATCTCAGGCCCGGCGACCGCGGCCCACAGGTGGCGGCGCTGCGGGCCCGCCTCGCCGCCTTGGGCGATCTGCCGGCGACCGTGAAACCTCCAGATCCCGGCACCGACGTCTTCGACGGCGACGTGGCTGCGGCCGTCTCCCGTTTCCAGCGGCGCCACGGTCTGGAGATCACCGGCAAGGTGGACGAGGAGACCCTGGCGGAACTCAACGTGCCCGTGCAGGATCGCGTCCGCCAGCTCCAAGTCAACATGGAGCGCTGGCGATGGCTGCCCGCCACACTCGGCGATCACTACATCGTGGTCAACGTGCCCGAGTTCCGGCTCGACGTCGTCGAGGCGGAAAAGACGGCGATGACCATGCGGGTGATCGTGGGCAAAGACCAGAGCCGGACTCCCGCCTTCAGCGACAAGATGAGCTACATCGAGGTCAATCCCTACTGGAACGTGCCGGAGAGCATCGCGAACGCGGAGATCCTGCCGAAGCTGGCTGCGGATCCCGGCTACCTCGCGAGCCACAACATGGAGTACGTCGGCGAGCCGCCCCGTCTCCGCCAGCGTCCGGGGGGAGACAATCCGCTGGGGAAGTTGAAGTTCATGTTCCCCAACGACTTCAACATCTACCTGCACGACACGCCCGCCGGTCACCTGTTCAGCAAGGCGGAGCGCAGCTTCAGCCACGGCTGCATCCGCATCGAAAAACCGTTCGAGCTGGCGACCTACCTGCTCAGAGGAGATCCGAAGTGGACTCCGGAGGCGCTACAAGCCGCCATCGACTCCGGCGAGAACACGACCATCTCGCTGCCCCGGCCGCTCCCCGTACACATCCTCTACTGGACCGCCTGGGCGGACCCCGACGGCACGGTCGAGTTCCGTAAAGATATCTACGGCCACGACGCCCAGCTCGAGCAAGCCCTGGCTGCGGAGCCGCCGGTGTGGCTGGATCTCAATCTCGTGCGGAAAAACGTACAGGCCTTCACTCCCCCTAATCCCGCGGCGCCTGGCAGGCCGGCCCCGGCGCTGCCACTTCCCGGCCGTCCATCCAGCTCTTCACCAGCGTCGCAAGGAGGATGACACCGCCGCCGGCGATGGACCAGGCCCCCGGCCGTTCGCCGTGCACCAACCAGGCCCAGACCGGGTTGAGCACCGGCTCGAGGAAGAGCAGCAGCGACGCCTCGAAGGCGTGCACGCGCCTGAGACCTCTGAGGAGGAACAGATAGGCAACGCCGATCTGGAAGACTCCCAGGTACCCCACGAGAAGCCAGTCGGAAGGCCGGCTGGCGGCGACGGGCAGCGCCAGCGGCAGGCACGCCAGCGCCGCGAAGACGTTTCCCCACAGCGCTCCCGCCGGACCCCAGGACTCTCCTCCCCGGCCGAGCGCCCGCAGCCCCATGATCGTCAGCGCCCAGGTGCCCCCGGAGACCAGCGCCAGGACGTTGCCGAGAGCGGGGTTCGGGGCCGTGGCCGAGACCGGATCGAAGCCGACAAAAAACAGGCAGAGCCCGAGAGCCAGGACGATCATGAAGCCCACGTCACGCCGGCGGATCCGCTCGCGCAGCAGCCACGGGCTCAGCAGGAGAACGTAGAGAGGCGCGGTCGACTGCAGGTAGATCGCGCTCGCCGCCGTGGTGAGCTTGTTGGAAAGGACGAAGAGCACCAGGGTCGAGGCGTACGCCACCCCCACCGCGAGCACCCTCGGGTTGGGCCTGCGCCTCGCCTCCGGCATCAGCAGAAACAGGGTCGCCGCCGCCACCGCCGAGCGGAAGCAGGCCACCTGCCATCCTCCGAAGTGGATCGCCTTGATCGCTGCGCCGCCGGAGGAAAACAGCGCCGCCGCCGCCAGCACTTCGAGACGTGCGGAGAGAGGGGTGGGAGCGGGCGCGGTGGGCATGGCGGGTGAGGGGCCGGCAGATCTTAATGCAGCAACGGCAAGCTTGCTTGCCCCCGGCGCCCACCTGAGCTAGCCTGTCTCTCAATTCAGGGGAAAGGAACTCCTCGAGTCAAGCCCACAACCCATGCCCGATCCGCAGCGCAAGATCTTCGTCCTCGACACCTCGGTCATCCTCTACGACTTCAACGCTCTCCAGAACTTTCAGGAGCATGACGTCGCGATTCCGATCACGGTGCTGGAGGAGCTGGACCAGTTCAAGAAGGGCAACTCGGTCCTCAACCTGCAGGCCCGCGAGTTCATCCGCCAGCTCGACAAGCTGTCGGACCACAACATGCTGCACGAGTGGATCCCGCTCGACGGCCCCTCCCGCGGCAAGTTCCGCGTCGTCACCGAAGAAAACGGCGTGGTTGACGCCGGCGAGATCTTCGGCGCGCGCAAGGCGGACCACCGCATCCTCAACGCCGCTCTGGGCCTGGCCAAGCACGAGCCGGAGCGGCGGGTCATCCTGGTCAGCAAAGACGTGAACCTGCGCCTCAAGGCGCGGGCCCTCAATCTGGAGGCCGAGGATTACGAGACCGTCAAGATCAAGGACCTCGACCACCTGCCCAAGGGCAAGAACGAGGTCGAGGTGGCGAACGGCGCCGCCATCGACCGCCTCTACCAGGAGGAGTGGCTGCCGGTCGAAGCCGTCCTCGAAGAGCGCCCGCCCTGCAATCAGTACTACATCCTGCGCAGCGGCTCGAAATCCGCCCTCGCCTACTTCAACTCGCGCACCGACCGCATCGAGCGGGTCCACAAACCCATCGCCTACGGCATCTCGCCGCGCAACGCCGAGCAGACCTTCGCCTTGCACGCCGTGCTCAATCCCGACGTGCCGTTGGTCACGCTCTCAGGCGCGGCGGGCACCGGCAAGACCCTGCTCGCCCTGGCCGGCGCGCTGGAGCAGCGGCGGCATTTCCGGCAGATCTACCTCGCCCGGCCCATCGTGCCGCTCTCGAACCGCGACATCGGCTATCTCCCCGGCGACATCCATTCGAAGATCAACCCCTTCATGCAGCCGCTGTGGGACAACCTGGGAATCATCAAGAACCAGTTCGACGAGAAAGAGCGCGAGTACAAGAAGGTCGACGAGCTGGTGGAGACCGAGAAGCTCCACATCGTGCCGCTCGCCTACATCCGCGGCCGTAGCCTGTCGAACGTGATCTTCATCGTCGACGAGGCCCAGAATCTGACGCCGCACGAGGTCAAGACGATCATCACCCGGGCCGGCGAGCGCACCAAGATCATCCTGACGGGCGACATCTTCCAGATCGACACCCCCTACCTGGACGCCCACAGCAACGGCCTGTCATACCTGATCGACCGGCTGCGGGGCAACCCGCTCTACGCTCACGTCAACCTGGAGAAAGGCGAGCGCTCGGCGCTGGCCAATCTGGCGAGCATGATGCTGTGAACCTCACCCTAGCCCTGCGAGGAGGGCCGGGGAGGTGAGGGCTCGCCGAGATACCAATGGCGCGGTGGCGCCGCCTGCCAGACCAGACCGAACTGCCCGGTGGCGGCGCTCAAGATACGCTCCATCGCCGTATCGACCGAGTCGGTGAAGAGGATCCGCTCGCAGTCCGCGGGCAGGATCGTCTTCTCCTCGACCATGCGCTGGCAGAGGAAATCGTGCAGCGGCTGCCAGTACTCGGTGCCCATCAGGACGAGTGGAAAGTCCTTGATCTTGCCCGTCTGGATGAGCGTCGCGCACTCGAAGATCTCGTCCATGGTGCCGAACCCGCCGGGCAGCACCACGAAGGCGTACGAGTACTTGACCAGCATCACCTTGCGGACGAAGAAGTAGCGGAACTCCAGCCAGCGGTCGACATAGGCGTTCGGCACCTGCTCCTTGGGCAGGATGATGTTGCAGCCGATGGAGGGCGCCCCGACGTCACGGGCGCCGCGGTTGGCGGCCTCCATGATGCCCGGTCCGCCGCCGGTGAGCACCGTGAAGCCGGCGCGGCCGAGCCGGCGCCCCATCTCCCGCGCCAGGGTGTAGTACCGATGGTCCTCGTGAAACCGCGCCGAGCCGAAGACGGTGACGCACGGACCCACGAAATGAAGACCGCGGAAGCCCCGGATGAAGTCCGCACCGATCCGGAACAACCGGGCGAGCTCGGAGGTGCGAGTGTGCGGCCCCTCGAGAAAGCGGCCATCCTCGGCGAGCTCCGTCCCCTTGCCCCAGCGAGGCGGCTCCCCGCTCTTCGCCGCCGCTTCTTTCTCGACTTGAGGAACCGGGCCAGGCTTCTTCTCAGGGCGGATCTCTTCCATGCCGGTCAGCTTAGCAAAGGGCGGGCCGGGTCACGGGCAGAGCTTCCGCTTCGCCGCCTTCTCGATGCAGGGCACAGCGGCGGGCGTCTTGCAGCTCGTCTCCCCGTGATCGACATCGACCTTGCCGATGCGCCTGGCCGCCTCGATCGCTTTCTCGCGGAGCGCCGGCTTGAAGACCCCGATCGAGATCAGCGCGCCGTTCATTGCGTACCGCGCCCAGTTCGGGGATCGGTGGATCTCCTTCTCGATCGTCACCAGCACCCTTTCGGCGTCCGCGTCACCGACCGAGTCCGGATCGTCCTTCAGCCGGGCACCGAGAATTCCGTACCCCATCTCACGGGTGAGCTCGTCCGGTGACTTCATCCAGGCGCGCATCGTCTCCTCACCGATCGGGCTGCGGGCCAGGAGCCCGGACAAGTAGCAGCCGATAAAGCGGACGGGCCCGTCCCTGAGCAGGGCGTCCGCGTCGTCCCGGGTCAGCTTCTCGGGGTCGGCGATCTGGAGCGCCAGGACGCGAGCCTCGGCGTTTCCCGTCTTCCACAGCTCCATGGCGAGCGCGTGGTCCACCTTGATCTTTTTCTGCAGCTTGGCGATCTCCGAGGTCAGCACGCCGAAGACGTTGTCGTCCGCTCCATGCCGCTTGTAGATCGCAGCCGTCTGCGGTTTCCCGAGCCTCTCGAGCGTCGCCAGGATTTCATCGGCCTGCATCGTTACGCCCCCGACGCCCGCTGATCGCGGATCCGTGCGCGCTCCCAATACGCGCGGACACTGACGATGCGAGCCGCCTCATCGAAGGTGAACACATCGACGCCGTCGAACGTCGGTGTGCCCTCAGGAGTCGCCGCGTTGATAGTCCACTCCATCGCCGCCTCACGGCCCGTCACGAAGATGTCCCGAGGGATAATGTCGAGCGACTCGTAGGCCGACATTGCCCGATCCCAGAACTCGCCGATCTCATCCCGTCCGCGGCGCGTGCCCTCGCCGACCGGGTCTTCCTGCGTGGCATTCTCTGCGAAGGTGTCCAGCCATCCCTCGCGGTCGCGCGCGGCCCACGCGGCGGCGTAGGTGCGGATGGTCTTTACGATCGCGTCGCGGTCCGGCATCGGCGAGTCTCACTCGTACAAACTTGCATGCGGGGCATACGCCAAGGATATACCCCAACGCCTGCATGCAAGCCGATGCGAAAGGATGTTGCCCAAGGGAACGCGTTTTGCACCCGCCAGCTCCACGACATGCAAAGCCCGACCTATAAGGGTCAGGAATCTGCGCTATCCTGGAGACGCGTGCCAATGAACAGGGTCCGCCTCCTTTTCCTCCTCCTGCCTCTGCTTCTCGCCCTCCCCGCCGCCGCCCGCCAGGCGGAGCCGGCCGGCCAGCGCTTCCCCAACGTGGTGATCCTCACCGTCGACACTCTGCGCGCCGACCGTCTCTCCTCCTATGGCTACCGGCGGACCACGACTCCCAATATCGATCGCCTGCTAACGAGCGGCGCGCGGTTCGCCGAGGCGCGCACGGTCGAGCCGCTGACCAATCCCTCCCTCTGCTCGATGTTCACCTCGCTCTACCCCCACGAGCATGGGGCCACTCGCAACGGCTTGCGGTTGCGGCCGGACCTCCCCTCCGCCGCCCGCGCCCTGGCGCGCCGCGGCTACCGCGCCGCCGCCTTCGTCGGCAACTGGACGCTCAAGAACCGCATCTCCGGCCTCGGCGACCACTTCGAGCGCTACGACGAGGTGTTCACCCGCAAACGCTGGCTCGGCCTGTTCAAGGGCGAGGCCACGGCGGAGGATCTGACCGACGCCGCGCTGGCTTGGTTGGAGGAGCGGGAGACCTCGCGCCGCCCCTTCCTGCTCTGGGTCCACTACGTCGATCCGCACGCGCCCTACCGGCTGCAGGAGGGCTTCGCTCGCAGGCTCGGCCTCGCCGGGCATGGCGAGGTATCCCGTTCGGACCGCTACGACACGGAGGTCGCCTTCGTGGATCACCACCTGGGCCGGCTGCTCGCCGCCTTCGACCGTGACGCGACGCTCAAGGCCAATACTCTGTTCGTCTTCGCCGCCGATCACGGCGAGAGCCTCGGCGAGCACGGCTATTGGGGGCATGGCCGCAACCTCTACGAGCCGACGCTGCGCATCCCTCTCGGCTTCGCCTGGGCCGGCCGCATCCGATCCGGCACCACGATCGACGCGTCGGCCCTGAACATCGACGTCGCGCCCACGATCCTCGGGCTCGCGGGGCTGCCGGCGCCGCCCGGCTTCCGCGGCTTCGACTGGACCACCGTCTTCCAGGGAACGCCGCCGCCGCGCGACCGCATCGCCCTCTTCCAGGCCCACAAGGGAGCGGTGCTCTCCGCCCACGAAGCGGCGAGCGCCCGCCGCAAGGGCTTGCTGGAGCTCGGGGTGATGATCGGCTCTCGCAAGGAGATCTTCCGCCTCACCGAGCGCCGGACGTGGCTCTTCGATCTCGGCGCGGACCCGCGGGAGGCGCGAAGCCTCGCTGGCGGCCGGCCGGTCTCGCCGCGCCTTCGGGAATGGATGGACGCCGTCCAGAAAGGGCTCATCGCCTCGGACCGCCTGGGAGCGGCCGAGGTCGATCCCGAGAACGTCAAGCAGCTCCAGGCGCTGGGGTATGTGCAGTGAAGACGTGCAGCGAGAAAAAGACCCCTCTCCCGTAGGAGAGGGGTGTGGGGTGAGGCCGCCCGGCCTCCCAGCACCTACTGAAAACTCACCAGCACGCGGCGCGCGCCGCAGCCGGTGCGGTGGGTGCCGGCGATGACCCGATTGAGGCCAAGGTAGATGGCCCGCTGGTCCGCCGCCGGAACCGTGGTATCAGGAATCGCGAACAGAAACTTGCTGGCCGGCGACTGGACGACGCTGTACGGTTGCCCCCAGCTCACGAACTGGTTCTTGACCAAGAACTTCAGAGAGCCGTTGGTCAGAGAGAGATGCTGCATGGCCAGCGGGTTGTTGACCTGCGCGAGGGTGCCGCCGTTGGCCAGCGACAGGTCCTCACCGAGGACCCACAGCTCGGCGTCGTTGTCCGTGGTGCCTCCGTCTCCTGCATAGCCGTCGTTGGTGGGCGAATCGCCCAGATTCACCGTCCAGGCCGAGGGCAGGCCTTCGTACTCGACCACGATGTTGGCCTGCGTGCAGGTGTTGGGAGCGCCGGGAACGACGATCTTGAGGACCGCCATCTTCCAGCCGGCGGCGGCCGGGCAAGCCGCAGTCGCCGGAACCGGGAGGGGATTCCCGCCGGGGTTGAAGCTGACGAAGGAGCCGAGGTTGGAGTAGGCATTCAAAGTCTTGAGGTCGAGGACGGCGATTCCCGAGGGGCACGCCGCCTGCACCGCGGCCGGTACCGCGGCCAGCAGGAGGAGGCCGAGAACGATTTGGGTCAGAGACTTGCTGAACATTGGAGAGGTTCCTTTCTTTGGTTGATGTTCCGCGAACGGCGATCCTCCAAGGGCAAGGCCCATACCATGCCTGCTTAGGAGCAAGATCTCCTTTGATAACAGTCGTTTAGGCGAAGGGCACGAGGGCGGGCTCGGGCTGTTTTCAAGGGTGGCTTCACCAGGATCTTGGTAAACGCACCCCACCTTCCACGTACAATCAGGAAGTACCCGGGAGATAACCCTAAGCGTGATAGAGAACCGGCTGCTGGAGATCGGAAAGCGGGTCCTGGCGGAGAGCGATATCCGCCGCGTCCTCACCGTGGCCCTCGACGGGGTGATCGAGCTGTGCGCGGCCGATCGCGGCATGATCCTGCTCGCCGGTCCCGGCGGCGAAACGCTCTTCGAGGAGGCCCGCGGCCTCGGACGCCAGGACATCGAGAACCCGGAGTTCGAGGTCAGCCGGACCATCCTCGAAAAGGTACGCAGCGAAGGAACCGCGTTCTGGAGCCCGAATGTGCTGGAGGACCCGGCGCTGGGAGCGCGCCGCAGCGTGTTGCGCCTGCGGATCCTCTCCATGATCTGCCTGCCCATCCGCCACGGCGACGAGGTGTTCGGTCTGGTCTACCTCGACAACCGCCGGATGGCCGGAGTCTTTACCGCCGAAACGCTGGAGCTCGTAGAGAGCTTCGCGGACCTGATCTCGCTGGCCGCCTTCCATGCCCTGGAGCGGCGGCGCCTGAACGACCACGTCGAGGACCTCTCCCGCGAGCTGCGCAGCCAGTACCGTTTCGACGCCATCATCGGCCAGTCGCCGCAGATCCTGGAGACCTTGCGCCTGGTCTCCCAGGTGGCCGACTCCGAGGCCACGGTGCTGATCCTGGGGGAGAGCGGCACGGGCAAGGAGCTCATCGCCCGCGCCATCCACTACAACAGCCGCCGCCGCGACCGGCCGTTCGTGGCGATCAACTGCGGCGCCCTCCCCGAGCAGCTCCTCGATGCCGAGCTGTTCGGCCATGTGCGCGGCGCCTACACCGGCGCCGTCACGGACAGCGCCGGCTGGTTCGAGCGGGCGGCCGGCGGCACCATCTTCCTCGATGAGATCGGCGAGATGTCCCCCGGCCTGCAGACGAAGATGCTGCGGGTCCTGGAAGTGGGAGAGTACGCCCGCGTGGGGAGCACGACGGTGCGGACCGCCGATGCGCGGGTGGTGGCGGCGACGAACCGTGATCTCGCCGGCATGGTGCGGGAAGGAAAGATGCGCGAGGACCTCTTCTATCGCCTCAACGTAGTCGAGATCCGGATGCCGCCTTTGCGCGAGCGGAGGGGAGACCTCCTGCTGCTGGCTCGCGCTTTCCTCGCCCGCTTCAACGAGAAACACGGCAAGAGCCGCGAGCTGTCCGCGGCGGCCGAGGAGCTGCTGCAGGCTTACGACTACCCGGGCAACGTCCGCGAGCTGCAGAACGCGATCCAGCGCGCCGTGCTGCTGTCCAGGGGCGCGCTCATCGAGCCTGGCGACCTGCCGGCGAGCTTCCGGGCCTCGCTGCCCCTGGGAAAGGGAGGAGCCTTCCAGGGTTTTCGCGCCGCCAAGCGGCGGGTCATCGAAGAGTTCGAGCGGGATTACATCACCCGCTGCTTGCGCGAGGCGGAGGGGAACATCAGTCAGGCGGCGCGCGCGGCCGGGATCGACGTCAAGAACTTCTACGACAAGATGAGCCGGTACGGCATCGACGCGCTGGCCTTCAAGAAGAGCCGACCTGGAGCTTGAGGCCGCCGGCACCGCGTTCTCCGGCGTGCTGGGCGCGGCGGGCGAGGCTGCCGTAGCCGGCAACGGTGGCTTCCCGCGCCACCGCCGCGAGCCGCGTGCGGCCGGCGGCATCGCCGCTCCCGGCTTCCAGCTCGCCCAACACGAGCCGGGCCTCGAGGGCCAGCGGGCGCAGACCCAGGCGCTCGGCCTCGACGAGCATGGCGCGCAGCTCGCCGGCCGCCTGCCCCCCCTTCCCCATGGCGCCATGGACGCGCGCCGCGACGAGAGCCGCCTGCAAGCGAAGCACCCGGTTCGTGCAGCCAGCGAGCGGCGCCGCGGCTCGCGCGAGCTCGTCGGCGGCGGCGTCCATCCGTCCCTGCTCCAGGGCCGCCCAGGCGAGCACCGTTCGCGCGCTCACCTCGCCTTCTTTAGGCGGCTTGGTCCCTAGCCCCGCCAGGGCGGTCCGCGCCAGAGTCTCCCCTTCTTTGGCCCGGCCCGCTTCCACCAGGACTCGGGCCAGGTCGATCCTGTAGAGCGCTGCCCAAAGCTTCTCTCCCAGAGCCTCCAAACTGGTGGCCGCCGCCTCCAGCTCCCGCTGGGCCGCAGGCAGATCGCCGCTCAAGGCGAGCACCTCCCCTTGCACCCTCCGGTCCTCGGCTATACCGGAGAGCTCGCCGAGTTCGCGATGCAGCGCCAGGGCGCGGAAGGCCTGGTCCCGCGCCTCCTGCAGCTTCCCCTCCTCCAGGGAGAACGCGGCCAGATTGATCAGCACCGCCGCCTCGCTGCTGCGATCACCCAGGTCACGCAGGGTAGCCAACGTCTCCTCGAACAGAGCACGCGCCTGGGAGCGCTGACCCAGCCGCTGGTCGACGCGGGCCAGATTGACCGCGATCTGGGCGGCCCTCCTCCTCGATCCGGTGCGGCGGAAGATGGCCAGCGCCTCCTCATAGCTCTGCCCGGCCCCGGCCAGGTCGCCGCCCTCGGAGAACGTCACTCCGAGGTTGGCGAGGCCGCTCGCACGGGTCTCCTCGTTGCCGATGGCACGGCCCACGGCCACGACGTTGTCGAAAGTCTGGCGGGCGGCGGCCAGATCGCCTTGCTGCACGAGGACGGAGCCGACAGTGATAAGTGCCGCAGCCGACGAGGCCAGGTCGCCGGCCCCCCGGAACAGCTCATTGGAACGCTCCGCGACGGCCCGCGCCTCGGTCAGACGAGCGAGCCCCCGCAGGGCCAGGCCTTGGAAGTGCAGCGCCCGCGCGACGACGAGCGATGCACCCTGGGCCTCTCCCTTCCGCTGGGCGCGCCTCGCGGCCTCCATGGCCCGGGTGGCGTCGCCGCGGGTGAGAGCGGCTTCGGCCTCGGCCAGATCGATCCTCGGGTCGTCGCGCCAGGGCTCCAGCGAGGCGCGCAAACGCTCGATCGTGCTGTCGAGGGCGAGACCGGCATCGCCCTTTTGAATCTGCACGCGCACCAGACCGAGCCCGTACTCGAGATCGTCGGGAAAGCGGGCCCCAAGCTCGCGATAGATGGCAGCCGCGCGGTCCCACTGCCGCGAGATCTCGCAGTAGCGGGCCTCCACCCGGCGCCGGGGCTCGAAGCCGAGACCGGAGGCACGGCGAACGGCTTCCCCGGCCGCCTTTTCGGCCCGCGCCTGCCAGCCCAGGGCGCGCCAGGCGGCGGCCAGATCGGCGCGAATGAGAGCGTTCTCCGGATCGGCATCGCGGGCCTGCTCGAGCAGCCCCACCGCCTGCAGGGCCTCGAAGCGAGAGAGCTTTTCCAACCCTTCTGCATAGAGGCGGGCGGCGCGCTCGCCGGCCGGGCGGGCCGCACGCGCGGCCATCTCCTCGCCGGGGGAGAGGTCGTCCGCACCCAGACGCCTTCTCAATTGCATGCCGAGGCTGTCGACCAGATCGAGGAGATCCTCCTCCGTCCCTTCCTGACGCAGCGAGGCAACGATCTCGCCGCTGCGGGCGTTCTGGATCGTCACGGCGCAGCGGATCCTCCCCGGGGCTCCGGTGCCGCCGCGATGGCCGGCATAGTAAGAGCCGGTGATCACATAATCCGCGGCAAGGCGGTCCCGCAGGCGCGACAGGGTTTCCGGCGAGAGGTCCAGACCCGCGGCAAGAGCGAGGTCCTGACGCGCCCGGTTCACCTCCTCGCCAGAGACCAATCGCAACCGCTCTCCGGCGGCGAGCTCAAAGGGCAACAGGCGCACCAGCGAGCGCTCCAGATAGTCCACCTCCGGATCGCCGGACAGGTTCTCGAAGCCGAAAACGGCTACGGCCGGCCGCGGCGCCGCACGCGGCACCGAATCGGAGGACGGCTTCCGGAACGCTCCCAATTGCCAGGCCAGGAGGACGGCGGCGAGGCCCAACGCGGCGATGGATCCGGCAGCCAGCGCCCACCGGGACCGGCGCCGGCGCGCCGCGGCGCGTGACGCAACCCGAGCATCGCGAGGCGCCGTCAAAGCCCGCGCCACCTCGACCGGGGTGGCGAAGCGCTCCGCCGGATCGCTCTCCAGGCAGCGCAGGATCACCTCCTCCCAGTGAGAATCGAGCCCCGGGGTATAGACGCGCGGCAGCGTCGGCGGCTCATGCAGGCGCTTGAGGGCCGTCGCGAACGCGGTATCGGCGCTGAACGGGAGCCTGCCGGTGACCATCTCGTAGAGGACGATGCCGAAGGCGAAGACGTCGGCAGTCGGCGTCACCGCCTCGCCGCGCACCTGCTCGGGAGCCATGTAGGCAGGCGAGCCGATCAGGCTGCCCGTCCGGGTGACTGAGGCCGAGACCGAGCTGCTCCAGGCGAGGCCGAAATCGGTGACCACGGCGCGCATGCCTTCGGGCCCCGGCACCAGCATCACGTTGCTGCTCTTGAAGTCGCGATGGACGACGCCGGCCTGGTGGGCGGCCTGCAGGCCCTCGGCGATCTGAGCGGCCAGCGGCAGGGCCTCGGCCGGATTCATCGGTCCGACACGCGCGAGGCGCTCCTCCAGGGTCTCGCCCCGCAGCAGCTCCATGGTGACGAAGGCAATCTCCGCCCCGTTCTCCTCGCGATGGTGAAAGAGATCGAACGTCCGGCAGACACCGGGATGGGTGACCCTGCGGGCGAGCTGGATCTCGCGCTTGAAACGGTGCAGCACCTCCGGCTCGCGAGCGATCTCCGGGCGCAGCACCTTGAGCGCCACCTGCTCCTCAAGCTCGAGGTCGGTGGCTTCGTAGACCTCGCCGATGGCCCCTTCCCCGAGGCGAGCCACGACACGGAAGCGGCCGGCAAGAAGCCGCCCGGCCGCCAGAAGCGGCGCGTAAAACCGGCTCTCGGACAGGTCTTCCAATCCGGATCACCTCACTGCCGGAACTGGACGGGACTTTTCCGATTATACCCGCAGCCGCCGCGCCGAAGCAGCCGATGCGCCCGGCGCGGAAGCGCCGGGCCGGGCTGGTGTTATCTTTCGTGCTTCAGGAGACCCCCGCTCGTGGCGACTTCGATCAAACCCATCTTCCTGCTGGCCGACAGCCAGCTCCTCTTCTGGCGCGACGAAGCGGGCCGGCGAATCCTCGACCGGGCGCGGGAGCTGATCGCCGCCGAATCTCCCGGCAAGCCGCCCGCGGCCGCCTATCTCGGCGCCTCCAACGGCGACGCTCCCGAGTTCTACGATCTGTTCACCGCGGCGATGTCGGAGCTCGGCATCCGCGACTGCCGGCACGTCCCCTCCCAACCCGGCGACGAGGACCTCGCGTTCCTCGAGCGGGCCGACCTCATCCTGCTTTCCGGCGGCGACGTGGAGCGCGGATGGCAGGCGTTCGCCGAAACCGGCCTCAAGGACAAGCTGGCGGCGCGCTACTATGCCGGCGCCGTGCTGGTGGGCGTCTCCGCCGGGGCGGTGCAGCTCGGCCTCAAGGGCTGGAACGAAGACGGCTCGAAGCTCTTCGACACCCTCTGCCTAGTGCCCTTCGTGGTCGACGCGCACGACGAGCCGTCCTGGTCCCGCCTCCTCCTCGCCGTCACCCGGATGGGGGAGCATGCTCGCGGCCTCGGCCTGCCGACGGGAGGGGGAGCCCTCTATCATCCCGACTACTCGGTGGAACCGGTCCGCCATCCGATCACCGAGGTCGATCTCACCGAGAGCGGCCCGCGCCAGGCGCTGCTCTTTCCGGGCAAGGGCGGCGAGGCGCCGGCCGAGGAGACGCGGGTGTTGAGCCAGGACGAGGTGCTCGAACGCGCGCTGCGGGATCTCAGCGGCCCCGAACCGGACGATCCGATCAACTGACGCGATGAGGCTCTATGCGTTGGCAGACCTGCACCTCCGCTATGAGGTGACCCGCAGAGCCCTGCAGGACCTGAGGCCCCACCCCTACGACTGGCTGATCCTCGCCGGCGACGTCGGCGAAACCGAAGAGCACCTCCGCTTCGCCCTCGCCATCCTCGCCGCCCGCTTCGCCCGTCTGCTGTGGGTGCCGGGCAATCACGACCTGTGGACAATCCCCACCCGGCCGGGCGACCTGCGGGGAGAGGAGAAGTACCAGCGTCTCGTCGCCATCTGCCGCGAGTTTGGAGTGCTCACTCCCGAGGATCCGTATGTGACCTGGCCAGGCGAGGGGCCGCGGTGCATCCTGGCGCCGCTCTTTCTTCTCTATGACTACACCTTCCGCCCCGATGACGTGCCGGTCGAGCGGGCCGTGGAGTGGGCTGCCGAGGAGAACCTGCTCTGCTCCGACGAGGTCCTCCTCCACTCGGACCCTCATCTCTCCAAGCCCGACTGGTGCCACGCCCGCGTGCGCGTCACCGCGCCGCGGCTCGCCGAGGCCGCCGAGCGCGGACCGCTGGTGATCATCAACCATTTCCCCCTCCGCCAGGACTTGGCCGTGCTGCCGCGGATCCCCCGCTTCTCCATCTGGTGCGGTACCCGCGAGACCGAGGACTGGCACCTCCGCTACCGGGCCGAGGCCGTCGTCTACGGCCATCTCCACATCCGCGCCACCCATCACCGCGACGGGGTCCGCTTCGAAGAGGTCTCCCTGGGCTATCCCCAGAACTGGGACGCGGGCCGCGGCATCGATCCCTATCTACGGTTGATCCTGCCGCATCCCAAGAGCCGATAGCGGCTCACCTCACCGGCATCACGCCGATCGCCTGCCACAGCTCCGCCGTATTGAAGACCACGCCGTCCTTGACCGTGACGACGACGCGGCGGATGTCGCCGATGCGAAGGGTGGGATCACCGTCCACCAGGATGAAATCCGCCAGTTTGCCGGGGGCGACGGTGCCGTGATTGCTGTCGCGCTTCATCACGCGGGCCGCACCCAGCGTGGCGATGCGCAGCACCTCCGGAGCGGGAATGCCCGCCGCGACGTAGTTCTCCAACTCGCGATGCAGGGTGAACCCTGCCGGGCCGTCGGTGCCGGCGACGAGAGTGATGCCCGCCTCGTGCAGGGCGCGCACCATCGCGAGCAGCGCGCGGAAGGAGTCGCGGAAGCGTTGCTCCATTCCAGGGGGGACCGGCAGGTTGCCGCCCAGCAGGCCGCGCCGGACAGGGTACGGGAGACGGTCGGCGACGGCGGCGAGACTGGGGCTTACCTGGTTGGGACGGCCGGTGAACTTGTCCTCGTAGGCGGTGACGGTGGGGTCCACCACGGTATGCCTCTCCTTGAGCAGCCGCAGGAAGGCGCGGACGGGCTCAGACGCGAGGTCCAGCTCGGCGGCGTGCTCGGCGACGGCGGAGATGCGGGCCGGAGTGCGCGTGTCGACGCCGGGGAGGAAGTTGAGGAAGAGGAAGTTGACGTGCTGGATCTCATCGAAGCCTTCCCGCACGGCCTGTTCGGCCAGCATGCCATAAGGAATATGGCCGGAAACGCGCAGGCCCCGCCCGTGGGCCTCGGCCACGATCGCGGGCACCAGCTTGGGATCGAGCGAGCTGTAGATCTTGATCTGCTCGTAGCCAAGCCCCGCGTAGCGATCCACCGCGGCACGGGCCCTCTCCTCAGTATCCACCAGCACCTTGGTCGGCCCGGCGTACGGACCGGGGCCCTCGATGACGCCGGCCAGCACGACCCGGGGCCCCACGGCCTTCTCCGAGTCCCAGCGGCTCTTGAGGCCGAGCAGGTACTTCGTATCATTGGCGAGGTCCCGGCCGGTGGTCACGCCCGCGGCCAGATCGAGGATGCCGTCCGTGGCGGTGAAATGCTGGTGCATGTCCCAGAGGCCGGGCAGCAGCATCTTGCCCCCGGCCTCCAGGACCTCGGCTCCGGGCGGCGCGTGAACCTCGCCATCGCGGCCCACGGTCTGAACGCGGTTGCCGGAGACGACGACGGTGGTCCCGGCAAGCACCTTTCCCGTCTCCGGATCGAAGAGCCGGGCGCCCTTCACCACCAAGGGGCCCGCCGGGCGGTGCGCCAGCTTCGCGGCCAGGGCCTCCTCCCGCTTCGCCATGGCCGCGGCCTGAGCCTCGATCAGCGCCGGAGCCACCTCCTCCCAGCCCTGGCGTACCACCGTGACGAAGCCGTCGTAGCGGCCGAAGAAGAGCCGCGGGCTCTCCATCCAAACGTAGAGCGGCGTAAAGCCGAGACCGGAGATGGCGTAGAGGCTGAGCGTCCGGCTGCGGCCTCCCGCCTCGATGCGGCTCGTGCCGACGCTCTCGATCCGCGCCTCCCCTTCCGGCAGCAGCGGCAGCCGCCCGCGCGGACTGCGCAGCAGCGCGATCGCCAGCAATCCGATCTCCTGATTGGCGCCGCCAAGGCTGACGTAGAAGGCGCGGCCGGAGACCCTCTTTTCCCCCTTCTCGGAGGCGTTGCTCCAGACGGCTCTGCCCCGGGCAAGGTCGAACCGCTCGTCGACCGGGTTCTTCCAGTAGTCCTCGCCGGTGATCCGCATTCGCGACGGGATGCCGGCGCGATCGAGCTTGAGCCGCGTGACGAGCTTCTGCCCGCGCCCGCGATCGCTCACCTCCAGCGTCAGCACGCTCTCGCCGCCGGACTCGGCGCGGTAGACCACCGACCCCACGGGCCGCAGGCCGCCCAGGAACACGGTGTAGCGGAGCTCCTCTCCGGATGCGGGCCGAATCTCCGGCGCCGGTGGCGAGCCGGCGGAGCCGAGCGGCAGGCAGACGAAGAAGGAGAGCGCGAAAAGACGAGCCCTCCCCATGAACATCCCTCCGATCCTCCCTCAGCGGGAGACAGCAACAAAAAGAAAGAAGTTACGGGATTGTATAGGAGATGTGACCTCACCCCAACCCCTCTCCTGAAGGAGAGGCCAACCTTTGCCTGGAAATGCTTGATGTAGGGGGCGGCAGGGCGCCCACGCGGGGGCGCCCCTACAGGATTCAGCTAAGTGGCGGGTGAGGTCGAACGCGATCAATCAGGGGATATGTATGTCCGCCAAACCGGTGCCGGCGAGGACGTCGCTGCCGACCGTACCCTGGAACTGGATGGCAAGGTGATAGTCGCCGCCCGTCCACGCGCAGTTCGGATCTTTGCCCGGCGCCAGATAGAGTGCATAGGCGCCGCCGCCGTCGTTGCGGAAGTAGACGGGCACCGGCAGGCAGGCATCGGGAATGGGATCGGGCGTGATCCACAGATCCCGCTTGGTGAAACCGGCCGGCAGTGCCGGCAGCGGAGTGCCATCACCCACCGAGGGCGCCAGGGAGCCCACCGGGAACCCCGTGCTGGCGCGGGTGACCACGAAGGTCACCACCGCGTAGGCGGCGTAGCCGGAGGCCTCCGCCTTGGCATACGCCGGTGTGCCCTTCGTCTGAAAGACGAGCGTGTCGTTTACCGCCCGGGCGGCGGCGGACTGAAGAAAGAGAGCGACCAGGGGCAGGCAGGCCAGAAGCGAGCCACGTCTTGTCATCACGATCTCCTTTCCCGATGGAATGTCCGGTTGCTGGCGCGGACCTTCGCGCCACGACGGGAAAGGTAAGGGCCGCCAGGGAGACGCGTCCTCAGGAACGGCTCTCTTTTTTCTCTTTTTTCAGTCTCTCGTTCAGGATGCGCCACGCCTTGCCGGCGATCAACCCCAGGCCTTTCGCCTGCGCCTCGCGGGCGAGCGAAGCGAGCGCCAAGCGGGCCGCCGCGGCGTCGCCGCCGTCGAGCTCCAGGCGGGCGCGCGCCAGGCGGGCCTCGTACGCGTAGGGCACGAGGCCCGCCTCCTCGGCCTCGCGCTGGGCCGCCGCCAGCAGCTCCTCCGCCCGGTGGCGCCGGCCGGCGGCGGCCTCCACCTCGGCGGCGGCGAGCCCGGCCTGCAGGCGCGGCTCGATCCCTGACCGCGAAGCGGGAGGGAGCAGGGGAGCGAGCGTCCGCTGCGCCTCCTCCACCCGGCCCTGGTCCACCAGGCAGCCGGCGAGCGTGACCCGGGCGAGCGCCTCGCCGTCCTCGCTCTCCGCCCGGCGGAACCCTTCGACCGCTCGACGCGCCGCGTCGGCGGCCTCGTCCAGCCGTCCGGCCTCCCGCAGATCCTCGGCCACGCAGGAAAGGCTGTCCGCGATCCCGCTCTCGAGCTGCGCCTCGCGCCGAATGCGCAGAGACTCCCGATGCCTCGCCAGGGCCCCGGCGACGTCTCCTTGGAGGAGGAGGAGATCGCCCTGGGCGGCGAGAGTCATGGCCAGGGTCTCCTGATCGCCGCTCTGCCGGCAGATCGCCTCGGCTTCCCGCAGCAGGTCGGGCACGCCCGCCAGCTCGCCGCGCGTCAGGCGGACCATCGCCAGGCCGTAGAGCGATTCGCCGATGCCCGCCTTCTCCCCCACCTCGCGCCGGATCGCCAGCGCCTCCTGGAAACGCCGCTCGGCCTCGGCCATCTCGCCGAGCCGGTAATGGGCGTGGCCGGTGTTGTAAAGCACGATCCCCTCGCCCTTGCGGTCCTTCACTTCGCGCTTGATCGCCAGCACCTGCCGGTAGGAGTCCAGCGCCTGGCGGGCATCCCCGCGCTCCACCGCGAGATTGGCCAGGCTGCCCAGGGCGGTGGCGGCGGCGCGCCGGTTGCCGACCTCCTGGGCCATCGCCAGGGCGCGGCGGTACATGGCCTCCGCCTTGTCGACGTCCCCCTGGGCGCGCACGATGTGGCCCAGGCTGTGGAGGTCCCGTGCCTCCTCGAAGCGGTCGCCGGCCGCCCGGGAGAGCGCCAGCGCCTCCTCCAGAGCGGCGCGCGCCGCCTGCGGTCGGCCGAGATCCCGCAAGGCCATGCCCTTGGATGCCAGCGCTCCCGCCACCAGCCGCCAGGCGCCCAGGCTCTTTCCTTTCGCGGCCGCGGCCGACGCCGCTGCGGCGGCACGTTGAAGGTCGCCGATCCCGTTGGCCGCATCGGCCTCCGCCAGATCGACGCGCGGGTCCGTGGAGAGCGGCGGCGGCAGCGAGCGGAGGCGGGAGACGATCCGCAGCGCCTCCTCCCCACGGCCGGCATAGGTGAGCGTGGAGGCGAGCCGCAGCCCATACTCGGTCTCGTCTGGATAGAAGGTGAAGAGCGCCTCCAGGCGCTGGATGGCCTCGTCCCACCGGCGAGTGGCGCGGTAGAAGTTCGCCTCCACCATCAGCCGGCCCTCACGGGGAAGGGAGGCGGCGCGTTCGGCGGCCGCCTTCGCTGCATCCTGAGCCTTGCCGTCGTACCCCAGAGAGATCCAGGCCGAAGCCAGCGCCGCATGGGCGAGCGGGTAGTCCGGCTCGCGGGCAATCGCCCGCTCGAGAAAGCCGCGGGCGGCCTCGGCGTCGTAGGCGCGCAGCTTGCTCAGGCCTTCGAAGTAAAGACGCCGTGCTTCAGGGTCGGTGGGGAGGGCGGCGAGCCAGGCGCTGGCCTCGTCGGCCGTCAGCGGTCCCAGGCCGAGGCTCCGGCGCAGGCGCGCGCCACCGTCGGCGACCAGCGCCAGCAGTCGGCCTTCGCTCCGCGAATCGTTCACCGCGGCGAGCGTCTCGCCCGACCGCGCGTCGACCAGGTGGAGATCGAGCCGAACCTGCCGCTCGGGCCCGCCGCCGGTCAAAAGATAGGAGCCCGTCAGCAGGTAGTCGACTCGCAGACGGGCCCCCAAGCGGCGCAGCTCGCCGGCGTCACCCCTGCGCGGCGGCGGCTGATCCGCCGCGATTCGGGCCACCGCCTCGCCGGGGAGGGTGCGGACCTCGCCGCTCGCCGCGATCTCGGCGGCAAGCATCTCGGGGAGCGCCGCCGCCAGCCAGCCGTCCGCCGGATCCCCGGAGAGATTCGCGAACTCCAGGGCGGCGATCGACCGCCGGGGCTCCGGCACGGGCGGACCGGCCGGAGCGGCGGCGATCCGCGTACGCTGCCGCAGCGGATAGAAGGCGGCGAGAGCGAGAGCGAGGATGACGAGCGTCAAGAGAACACCGCGGAACCGCCGAGGCGGCCCGGTTTCCAGCAACTCTCCCGGCGCCACGGGCATAGCCCGCAACGCTTCCGGCGCCGGCCGGGAGACCGGCGCCACGAACCGGTACCCGGCCCGCGGCACCGTCTCGATGTAGACCGGTCCGCCCTGCTCCTCGCCCAGGGCGCAGCGCAGCAGCCAGACGTTCTGCGTCAGGTTCGCTTCGCTGACGTGCGTGTCCGGCCACAGCTCCGCCAGCAGATCGTCCTTGCGCACCAACTGGCCGGCCCGGCGCACCAGGAGCACCAGGGTGTCGAGTACCCGCGGCTGCAGCGCCACGGGCGTCCCCTCGCGCGAGAGCATCCGCTCGCCGGGGTCCAGCCGGAACGGACCGAAGGCGAAGATCTCTCTCAGGGTTTCCGACATCCCAGATCTCAGGCGCGCGTTGAGGTCCTGCCGTTTCAGGCGGGTCTCTACCTGCAGATTTTAGCTGACGCGATTCCGTCCACGGGACTACGGCGCCGAGAGGAAGCGCACGATCTCACGCAGCAGCCGCTCTCCCTGGTCCGTCTGGAAGAGAAACTGCGCGTGGGCCGAGCCCTCCAGGACCACCAGCTCCTTCGGCTCCAGGGCTTTCGCGAACTGCTCGCGAATCGCGCCCAGCCTCGGCGTGCCGGAGCCGCTCGTGTCGCCGCGCGCCACGATGAACAGCTTCCTGCCCTTGAGCCGCTCGGGCGGACCGCTGGCCACCGCCGCCAGCAAGACGAGGCGGTCGATCTCTCCGACCTCCGCCTGGATGGAGGCATCGCCGGCGGCCGTGCCGCCCATGCTCCCGCCAACCACCGAGACCGTCTCGGCTCCCGTCTTGCCCAGATAGCGCACCGCAGCAAGGACATCGAGATGGAGCGGCGCGCTCAGCGGATCGGCCTGGCCGGGTCCCCGCGACCGGCCGTAGCCCCGAAAGTCGATGGCGAGGACGCGGAATCCCGCCGCCGCC
Organism: Thermoanaerobaculia bacterium; assembly: GCA_036002325.1. Taxonomy (GTDB): domain Bacteria; phylum Acidobacteriota; class Thermoanaerobaculia; order Multivoradales; family UBA5704; genus DATARR01. The sequence continues at coordinate 93,621 of DASYTJ010000094.1, forward strand.
AGCGCCCGCGCCTGCGGCGCCCAGCTCTCCTTGTTGAAACGAGCGCCGTGGGCCAGCACGACCGCGCGCTTGCCCGTTCCGTACTGGTCGGCGTAGATGAGCCCGCCGTCACGGGTCGGAAACGAGACCCGTTGCTGCGCCTGCGGCCCCGCCGCCGACGCCAGCATCGCGCCGCCCAGCACCGCCACGAGAGCCATCCCGAACGCTCCCCTCGATGCGCAACGATTGATGGGAATCGCTCCGCTCATCCCACCACCCGTGCCGCCGGGCGCCCGAACTCCTTGGCGAGATGACGGGCCGCCTCGTGATGCGGATGCCAGACCCGCCAGACGGCGGCGGCCCATTCGCGGACGATCCGTGCGTGCTCCTCGGGCGAGCCCGCGAGCGTCACGTCACGCACCGTGAGCGGCGCGCGCTCCACGGGAGGATCGAGATGCGGCCAGCTCGCGCGCTTCGCGAGGCGCTGCAGCAGCGGCGGCACCTCCACCGGCGGAACCCCCCGCTCCTGCGTCAGGTAGAGGCCCACGAAATGGACGCACACCGACTTGTCCGGATGGCGGCCGCCGGCATGCTGGACCGCGTAGGTGTCCACCGTCATCTGGTGGACCTGACCGAAGAGAACCGCGTTCTGGAACTCGACCGCGACGACCTCCTCGAACAGCGTCCAGCACTCGGCCGAGGCGTGAAACTTGCGGTCGTAGGCACTACCGCTCGGCGGCAGCTCCAGCCCGCAGCCGGGGCAAGCCGTCATCGGACCAGGATTCCTAAGAGAGCTCGCGTCTTCACCTCGTTCTATTATCTACATGCGCTTCCGAGCCGGGTCAAATTCACCATGGCGCGCACATCCGCTTCCAAGGTCGATCAGGCGTGCGGCACCTCGGTGAGGTATACTGCTGCCGGGCTCTCCTGGAAACGCCGGAGACGTGCTTGCAGACACGCCCCGGCGGTCAACTACTGTGGGCTAGCCGCCTCTAGTGGTCACCGGGGGAGCCGTCCTTCTTCATCAGCTCCCACGGCCGTGGGGCGAACCCGCACCTACCGACCCGCGCCAGCCATCTCCACGCCGCGAGCCCGGGAGGGCGCCATACTCCCAGCCCCGGGCGTCAGGCCACCCCATATAGGGTGCCGGCAGAGATGGGCGAACGAGGCTGGCCCGAGTATCAGCCGACCGAGATCCGTCGCCCGTCGAATCGCCGGAGGCTGAAACCCGAAAACAGCTCGTTACCCGTGAAGCTCAGCTCCTCCAGGATGCGGATCGCCACCTCCTCGCCGAGCTTCAGCCCTTCGACGCTGTCCGTGCGCCAGTGCATACCCGCGAAGTCGCGGCCTAGGGCGATGTTGGAGGCCAGCTTGTCGAGCTCGCCGCCGACCGTGAGGTCCGCTCCCTTCCAGGGCTGAAGCGAGAGCCCGTCCGGGCTCGCCACCACGGGCTCCGGCAGCACAGTATGGCCGTTTTACGGCTGGGAGCAGGTGGCGGCGGCCCAGGAGGCCAACGCCGCGGAGCTCTCGCACATGGAGGGCTCTCTCGCCAAGCTGGTGGGGATGCTCGAGCCTGACCATCGAGCAGAACGCCCTCACCGCCCGCAAGCAGGAGGTCTCCAAGACGCTGCAGGAGACCCTCCGCCGGGGACAGGTGCTGGTGGATCTGCTGCGGACCGGAGCGCGCGAGCGCTTCGGCGCCGACAGCGAGAAGCTGGCCGCGTTCGGCATGCAGCCGTTCCGCGGCCGGGCCCGCAAGGCGGCGACCAAGCCGCCCGAGAACCCGGCCCCGGAGGCGCCGGATCCATCCAGCCCGACGCCCGCCCCTGAGACGACGAAGTAACCTCGCTTCCGCGGGAGCGTGTTCGCGCACGCTCCCGCCTTCTTCACGATTCCAGCCTCGCCGCACCGATCCGCAATCCCATTGCCCGGCAAGCCAGGCTCAGAGGACCGATCGGCCGCCGTTCCTTCCGGTCAACAAGCTGGCTGCAGGCGTTTCAAGACTCGTTGTACGCGTTGCGAGCGGCGTTGCACGCTTAAAAAATCGGCTGCATGCGTACAACGGGTCGTTGTACGCGTGCAACAGGCCGGTTCAGGCGTGCAACGCGGCTCGCCGCGGGTTACCGACCCGCGCTGGCCGTTGCCTTCTCCGCCGCGGGCGCCAGCGCCTTGACCAGCACGCCGTAGCCGGAGGTGCCGATCCACAGCTCGCCGTGGACGATTCGCGCGGCGGAGATGTCGCGAGCGGGGACGGGGACGTCCACGGCCTCGAACTTGCGGGTCTCGCGGTCGAAGAGACGGACGGTCTCACCGGTCACCATCAGGGCCGAGCGGCGGTCGTCGCCGGTCGGCAACAGCCGGGCGGGTTCGCCGAGGATTTCGTTCCAGTCGTCCGCGCCGGTGCGCAGGAAGACGCCGCCCGCGCCCCAGAAGAGGAGCTGGCCGCCGAGCCGCTGCAGCCGGCCGCCGGCGAACGGCACCGGGATGGTGTGGTTGGCGTCGGCGGTCAGGCGATAGACCGCCTGCGCATCGCTCACCCAGAGGGCATCGCCATAGAAGGCGGCCGAACGGGGCACGCCGTGCTGGAAGGGGCGGCGGGTGAAGAGTTTGCCCTTGAGCTCGAAGAGGCCGTCCGGCGTGCGGGCGAGGAGCCGGGAGCCTTCGGAGATGAACTGCTCGACCCGGCCCGTACCGAGGTCGCGCACCCAGTGCCAACCGGCGCCGCGGCGCTCGAAGAGCCCGTCCACGGTGCCGGCGAAGACGCGCCCCTGATGGACGGCGAGGTCGAGCACCGTGGGGAGCGAGATGAAGCCGCCGAAGCTCTTGCCGCCGTCGTTGGAGGAGTAGACGCCGGAAAACGGCCCGGCGTGGCTGACCGTCACCAGGATCTCGTCGCCGACGACGCCAAAGGCGGAGATGCGGGTGTTGATCATCCCCGCGCCGGAAGGCCGCATGGTGGCGCCGCCGTCCTCGGAGATCCAGGTGCCGGCGCCCTCGGTGCCGAAGAGGACCCGCTCCGGGTGCGCCGGATGGAAGGCGATGGCGTGGATGGAGATGCCGGGGTCTCCCACCCGCCGCCAGGCCTTACCGCCGTCGTCGGAGAGATGGAGGCCGGCGACGGTGCCGGCGAGCAGCCGGCCCGTCGGCAGGACGGCGAAGCTCGTCGTGCGGCGCTCCTCGAAGCCGTCTTTGAAGCGCTCCCATTTGCCGCCGCGGTCCAGGGTGCGGTAGACCCAGCCGCAGGCGCTGGCCCAGATCTCTCCCGGCTTTCCCGGCACCGGCGTGAGGCTGAAGAGCTCGGAGTCGAGCACCATGCCCTCGAAGATGCCGGTCCAGGTCTTGCCCGCGTCGTCGCTGCGATAGGCGCGGCGCCAGGTGCCGGCGATCACCGTATCCGGCTGGTCGGGATCGACGAGCAGGCTGGTGACCTTCTGCACCTCGGCGAGATCGGCGGTCAGCGGCCGCCACGAGGCGCCGTCGTCCTCGCTGCCATAGACGCCGGTCGCGGTGCCGGCGTAGAGCCAGCCCTCCTTGCCCGGCGCCAGAGCCAGCGAGTAGACCGGCTCGTTCGGCAGGCCCCCGCCGCCGCGGGAGATCCAGGTCTTGCCGAGATCGTCCGACGAGGCGACGTGGCCGCCGCCGAAAACGCCCCGCAGCGCCGCCCAAAGGCGCGACGGCCGGTTGGGATCGAAGCGCAGTGTGCTCACCACCCAGCCGGGAAACGGCAGGTGCGAGGCTGCATTGGCCCAGGTCCGGCCGCCGTTCTCGGAGAGGTAGACCTGCCCGGAGGCGGTGCCGGCGAGAGCCACGTCGGGATTTTCGGGGTGGAAGACGACGGTCCACACGTCACCGCCCCAGATCGGCAGATAGCGCCAGTCCGCGGGAGAGGCCCCGGCGGACGCCGCGAACAACAGAGACGCCATTACGACGGCTGCGATCCGTTCACTCATTCTCAACCTTCTCCACCTTCTCATAGCGCGTGCCGATGACCTCCGCCAGAATCGAGATGGCGATCTCACCCGGACTGTCGCCCCCGATCGGCAGACCGATCGGCGCGCGCAGCCGGACCTGAGAAAGATCGAACCCCAGTGCCGCAAGCTCCTCGCGTACCCGCGCCACCTTGCGCCGGCTCCCCATCAGGCCCAGGTAGCGCAGCCCGAAGGGAACGTCCCGCAGCACCGCCGCCAGCGCCGTCGTGTCCGTCTCCCAGCAGCGGGTGACGACGGCGACGTAGAGCTCGCGGTTGCGCACCGGCGCCAGGAAGTCCTCCCGATAGTCGCGGTCCACCTCGGCGAGGCGGGTGCCGGCGGGGAACGTCTCGGGCCGGCGGAACTCCGGACGGTCGTCCGCCACCAGGCACTCGAAGCCGGCGAGGGCCGCCGCCTTGGCCAGCGCCTGGCCCACCGGTCCGCCGCCGCAGATCGCCAGCACCGGCGCCGCCACCATCACCTCGAGGAAGACCTCGGCCATGCCGCCGCAGACCATCCCCGTGGGCTCGCCCCGCACCGCCTCTTCAGTGAGGTAATACCGCTTCACCTCCGAGGCGTCCATGCCCGCCCCCGCCCGCAGCTTGGCGAGCGCGTCGGCCTTCACCAGCGCCTCGAACGCGCCGCCGCCCAGGTTGCCGACGAACGTGCCGTCGGGCCGTGCCAGCAACTTCCATCCGACCTTGCCGGGGGTCGAGCCCTCGGCGCGCACGATCTGGCACAGCACCACGCGCCCGTGCGATTGCAAAGAGCGTTCCGCCTCGGTAAGGACCTCGGGAGGAGCGGCCGTGGTGATCATGCCGGAAGCAGGATAACCGAGTTTGCGCCGATCCAGCCGCGATCGATGCTCGAAGCGCCGTCGTGATCGAGGGCGGCGAGATCGGCGATGGACCGCCGCGGTCCCAGCCGCTCAATCATCCCCGGCCAGACCGAGCCGCTGCTTGAGCCGGAACCAGGCGGTGCGCAGCTTCCAGAACCGGCTCGCCTCCATGGCGGCGATGCGCGCCTGCAGCGCCCCGGCCTCCACGGCCGTCCGCGCCCGCTCCTCTCCGAGAACGGCTTCGACGTGCTTCAGCTTGCGACGGAGCCAGGCGGCGTGGTTGCGCCAGGCGAGGAGCTGCAGCGCCTCGATCGATCCCGCCCAGAGGGGGTGGCCCACGCCGCGCGCGTCCACGACGCGCAGCAGCAGCACCGACGAGGAGTAGGAGACCCGCGGCGGCAGCCGGCAGGAGCAGAGCCATCCCGACCGCAGATACCGATCGCCGCCCAGCAGCTCCGCCACCTCCGGGCGCGGCTCGTCCACGGGCGCCGCGGCGAGCCGCTCGCCGTCGAGGACGATCTCGATCTCGTGCAGCTCCCCGGAGCGAACCACAGCCCAGCCCTTGAGATCCAGCCGGCCGTCCGCAGCCAGCTCATAGCGCTCGAGGAAGAGCTCCGGCTCGCCGTGAAAGCCGAGGGAGGAGAAATCGACGCCCGGCTCCGGTACGGCGAGATAGAGGTCCTGGTAGTTGCAGAGCCCGCGCTCGATGGGGAGGAGAGAGACGCCGCCAAGCCCCGCCGCCTGTTCCAGAGCGCCGCGGACGAACTCCTCCGTCACCCACGCCGAGCCATAGTCGCTCGTGTCGAGCGAGCCGCTCTCGCTCGTCGCCTCGAATCGGAAGCCTTCCGCCGAGGTCTCCATGCCGGGAAGGAGCAGGTCCGGTGAGTGGGCGCTGAAGACGAGCAGGCCGCCGGGATTGAGCAGCCGGTAGAGCACCCGCAGCCAGCCGGTGAACCGCTCCTCCGGCAGGTGAGTGAAGAGCGAGGTGACGAGGATCGCGTCGAACCGCCGGTCGAGGGAAAAATCCTCCGGCCGCAGGGTGGAGATCACGCTGTGCACGCCGAACCGCTCCTGCTGGAAAGCCACGCCATCCGCGTAGACGTCGGCCACCCAGAGGCGCGGCGGCGGGATCTCCCGCACCAGGAAGCGGGTGACCCGTCCATAGCCGCTGGCGAAGTCGAGCAGCGCCCCGATCCGGCCGGGATCGCCGAAGCGCCAGCGCAGGATCTGGCCGAGCGAGTCGGCGATGCTCGCTCCCGAGCGGAAGTAGTCGAAGAGAGCGCGCTCGCGGTCTCCCTGGTGGCCGGCGGCGAAGAACGCCAGGATCTCGTCCCGGCTGTCGATCGCCCGCTCGGGCGCGACCCCCAGATCGGCGAAGAGGGCATCGACCAGGGGGCTAGCCTCGTCAGGACGGAAGGCGAGAGTCATGGGAAGTCGATTATGTAAGATCCCCACCATGCTCAAGCGGCTCCTCCTGGCGCTGCTCGTCGGCTGGGCCGGCGCGTCGTTCCTCTTCGAGCTGGACAGCGCCGTGACGGGGTACGACGGGCGGGAATCGGCGTCGGCCTCGCCGTTGCTCTGGCGCGTCGGCATGCCCGAGATCACCCGCCTGGAACGCTGCCTGGCACCGGCTCGCCGGTCGCTCCCCGCCCGCAGCGCCGTCGCCTTCGCCTCCCCCGACGAGCCGCCCGGCGCCGCCTCCTTCCGCTGGATGTGGGCGGCCTATCTGCTGCCGGCGCAAGACGTGATCCCGGCGAGCGATCCCGCCGCGGCGAGGCTTGCGGAGCACGCGATCGCCTGCGGCACCCGCATCGAGGACCCGCGGCTCGCGCCGCTGCGGACGCTGCCGGGAGGACGATTGTACCGGGTGCTGCGGTGACCGCGCTCCTGGCGGCGTCGGTCCTGCCCATTCTCCTCGGCCTGCTGGGGAGCCGCCTCTCGCCGCTCGCGGCTCCCGGCGACGGTGCTCTCTACCGCGCTACCTTGTACGTGCTGGGCGGTGCGGTCGTCCTGCACCTGGTGCTGACGCTCCTCGACTTCGCCGGCGTGCCGTGGAGCCTCGCCCTCCTCGCCGCCCTGGGAGCCGCCCTCTTCCTGGGGGCCTGGCGCCTCCTGCCGCGCAATCCCCAGCGGTCTCGGCTGCCTTCGGACCTGGGCTGGGGGGACGGGCTCGCCTTTTTCGTTCTGGTCGCCTTCACCCTCGTCGCGCTGACCGGCTGGATCGCGATCCCCGACTTCATCTACCACTGGGGGCTCAAGGGCCACCGCTACGATCTCGGGCGCGGAGTGGACTACGCCTTCCTCGGGCGGAGCTGGAACTTCCTGCTCCACCCCGACTATCCGAACCTGGCTCCCGAGCTGTTCGCCGTGACCGCCATGCTGGCGGGCGGCTTCGAGGTGCCCGCGATGATGCTGGGCACGGGCGTCTTCTTCGCACTGCTGCTCGCCGCGGCGCGCGAGGGGCTGCGGCAAGGCGGAGCGGACCGCTTCACGCGGCAGGCCGGCCTGGCCGTCGTCGCGCTGTCGGCCGGCGCCTTCGGGATGGGCCATCGGATGGCCGGCGCCGCGGACTGGATGATGGCGCTGGCCCTGGCCGCCGTCCTGCCGCCCCTGCTCCGGCCGCCCGACCGCGCGGGCGACTGGCAGATCGGCATCGCCGCCGCCTTCGCCGCCGCGGCCAAAGAAGAGGGAGTGCCGCTCGCGGCCATCCTCGTCTCCGTCCAGCTCGGCCGGCGCGTCTGGGCCGAACGCCGGCTCGCGCCCGCAGCCGCGGCGCGGACCGCGCTGCCGGCGGCGGCCGTCATCCTGCCGTGGCTGGGCCGGACGGTCCATCACCACCTGTTCCAGCCCTTCAACTCCGGTCCGTTCCGGCTCGCCCGTGCCGGCGAGATCCTGGCCGCCGTCATGGAGGCGATGAGCACCCGCGCCTGGCACGGCTTCGCCGCCGCCGCCCTGCTGCCGCCGCTCCTCCTCCTCCTCCGGCGGACCCGTGCCTTCGCGGCCGTGGCCACACTGCAGCTCCTCTTCTACGTCTACGTCTACTTCACGATTCGGCTGGACGACCTGCGGTTCTTCATCCTCGCGAACTTCGCGCGGCTGGCGTTCCACCTGGTTCCCGCGAGCCTGGTGGCGGCCCTGCTGGCATGGCCCTCGCCTTCCCGGCCCTCCCCTGCGGCCCCTACGGCGGCCGGGCTGCAACGCCAACCCTGACGCGCGCGCGAGTTATCTCCCGGCCTGACTTTCTCCGCGAATACAGACGAGAGGCTTCGAGCGCAATGGTGGGCTCGAGGAGACGCTGAGCGACAAGGAGGTCCGGCATGAGAGCTTTCCGCTTATCAGGATCGGTGGCCGTCGCCGTGTGGATGGCGGCGAGCGCCGCGTTCGGGGCCTTCCCCCCGACGGCCGCCTATCCCCCGGCACTGGAGAATCCGGTCGTCGACGGTTCCTTCACGACCCGGAACGAGTACAAAGGGGCCAATCGAGTCCGGGACGACCTCAACGTCGGCTGGTTCTACAAGGAGCACCAGCAGAACTGGACCGTCAAAGGGGTCACGTACAACAACACGATCACCTTCTTCGACACCCACCTGTTCACCGACCCCGGCTACGGCCAGCTCGATCTCTACGACATGAACAGTTGGGATTACTCCTGGGGAGACGTGACGATCGAGGTCTGGGTCTTCCAGGCGGGAAACAACCCGGACCAGTGGGACTACCTCTGGCTCGACATGTCCGGGATCGGCCTCGCCAACTACCCGAGCGGGTTCAACGACGACGGCGGCTTCCTGGTGCGGCTCAACCACAACCCCGCGACCGATCGCCGGTGGCTGCCGGGCGACCCGGAGCCGGGCGATCCGGACTGGAACTTCGCCAACTACTACGGCGCCTTCGCCAAGGCCGGCTTCGACAACTCGGCCTACGTGAACGGCTACGTCAACATCCCCGCCAACCGCGAGATCTATGAGTTCTCGGTGACCATGAACCGCATCCCGGGCACCGGCCAGAACTTCAACGACGGCGGCCTCCCCGGCGTCCCGCAGTTCGGCGGCGGTCAAGGCGGCGGTCCCGGCCGGGGCGGCGGCGGCGGCGGAACCGGCGGCGACGACGACGAGGCGAATCCGATCGCGCCGGATCTGTGCGTCCCGATCTGGGAGCTGTTCACCAAGTGGAAGAAGGTCAAGGACTGGAAGCCCAGCATGGGCGGCTTCGGAACCATCGGCGGCACGGGCTACGTTCCCGACGGCACCGAGTGGGTCTTCCTGGGCTGGGACGACTCGATGCACCCGACCAAGAAGGTCGAAGTCGCGCCCATCGAACCCCTACCGATCGAACACTGACCGGGGTCTCTGCCTCTCCCTCTCGCCTCTGACGAACAATGGCCCCCTCCTCTCCCGGTGAGGCGAGAGGAGAGGGCCTGCAGCCGCGCCGCAGTCCTAGGCGAGCAGGCTCGCCAGGATCGCCTTCTGAGCATGCAGGCGGTTCTCGGCCTCGTCATAGCGCACGGAACGGGGGCCGTCGACGACCTCTTCGGTGGCTTCGTCCCCGCGGAGGAGAGGCATGCAGTCCATGAAGATCGCCCCCGGCCGGGCGAGGTCGAAATGGCTCTGGGAGACGCGCCAGCTCTCGCGGAACTTCTCCCGCAGCTCGAGGTCCTGCTCGGTGGTGCTGGCGAGGCTCTTCCAGCTCTTGGCGTAGATCACGTCCGCGCCTTCGCTCGCGGCGTTAAGGTCGTGCGAGAGCTCGAGCGTCCCGCCCGAGGTCCTGGCCGCCTCGCGGGCGAAGGCGATGTACTCCTCGTCGGGCTCGAAGCCGCGGGGGAAGGCGACGGTGAGGTTCATGCCCAGCAGGCCGGCCGCCACCATCATCGAGTGAGTCACTCCGGGCGACTTCTGCCGCTTGGCGTAGGCCCAGGCGAGGACGACCTTCTTCCTCCTGAAGTCGCTGCCGAACCGCTCCTGCATGGTGAGCAGGTCCGCCATGACCTGACAGGGGTGCTCCTTGTCGTCCAGCGCGTTGATCAGCGGGCCCGCGAAGTGATCCGCCATCGTCTGCAGCGTCTCCCGGCCCTTGCCGTACGCGCTCAGGTCGTAGAACCGCACCACCAGCGCGTCCAGAAAACGGCTCATCACCTCGGCGGTGTCAATCAGGCTCTCGTTGTTGCTGAGCTGCAGGTCGGCGGGAGCGTAGGGGTCGGCGAAGGCCCCCAGGTGACGCGCCGCGATCTGGAACGAGATCCGGGTGCGGGTCGAGGCGGAGGTGAACAGCATGCCGATGCTCTTGTCCTGGAGCAAGCGCCGCCGCTCGGGGCTCCTCTTCAGCTCGGCCGCAAGCGCCAACAGGCCTTCGAGGTCCTCTCGAGAGAAGTCCTTGAGGCCCAGGAAGTCGCGGTTCTTGAGTTGGCTCAACGGTGCAAACCTCCCTTGGAAATGGATCGTAAATCAGCGTTCCCAGCCCTAAAGGGTGGACTGGATCGACTCCCGCTCGATGGGCTCCGCCATGCCGACCAGGATCTTGCGCTCGCCGGCGTAGGGCGCACGGCCATGGGCGACGAGCATGTTGTCCAGCATCAGGAGATCGCCTTTCTGCCACGGGAAGGAGAGCGTCTCCTGGCGGTAGCACTCCCGCAGGTGATCGAGGGCCTCCGGCTCGATGGAGGTGTGGTCGCCATAGTACGTGGTGGCCGGCAGTTCGTCCTCGGAGAACTCCTCCAGCAGGGCCTCGCGGATGGCCGGCTCCAGGGTGGAGACGTGGAAGAACGTGGCGTGGTTGAACCACGTGGGCGCGCCCGTCTTGGGGTGCCTCGCCACCGCGGTCCGGATAGCGCGCGTCCGCAGCCGGTCGCCCGGCTTCCACTCGACCTCGATGCCGTGCTCGGCGCAGTACTCCTCGACCCGGGCCTTGTCGCTGGTCTGGAAGACGGTCTGCCAGGGCAGGCCGAAGCCGTCGCCGAAGTTGCGCACGTACATCCACTTCTTGGCCATGAAGCGATCGCGCACCTCCGGGGAGATTCGCTGCAAGACGCGGCGGCAGTCGGCGATCGGCGTCTCGCCTCCCTTCCCGGGCACCGTGTGGCAGAAGAAGAAGATCTTCAGCGGCCAGACGCTCTGGTAGGAGTTCTCGTTGTGGAGGAAGATGGGATACTCCGGCGGGTAGTCAGTCGAGGTGTAGATATTGCCGCTGACCGCGCTGCGCGGCGAGGACCGCTCCTTGTACTCCAGGGCGCTGCCCGAGACCGCCCGCACGAACGCCTCGAGCCCAGCGGCGTCCTGGACGTTGAAGCCGCGGAACAGGATCCCGCCGTACCGCTGCAGGTTCTCCTCGACGAGCTCGCGGTTGGTCCCGGCCCAGCTCACGAGATCGAGGCCCGCCACGTTCGGCTCGACGAGGAGCGGCAGGTCGGAATCCGGGAAGAGAGGACCGGTCTTGACCAGGGTCTCGCCGGAGACGCTCACGGCGCGGCGCCGGACCGCTCCCATTCTCTTCAGCGCGGAAGGGTCGGCTGCTTGTTCGTTGGGTTCGTTCATCGTTCTCTCCTCAGGAGATGGGTTGCAGAATCGTGATCTCCCCGTCGCTCACCGGCCCAGGCCGTCGCTTTCCGCGTCGAGAACCTCGAGGAGCGCTCCTTCGGTGGCCCCGCGGGCGGCGTTGATGACTCCCGTCGAATCGCGGGGGGTCATTCTGGTGAAACCACCTCCATAGTGCTCTCCGAAGACAAAAAGGCCCCACACGACGTCGTGCGGCACGACACCGCCGGCGGGAGCCTGGAACAGGTAGGGGAGAAACTCGAGGCGTTCCTGGACGATCCAGCCGCCCTCCTCCAGGGCCCGCTCCACCCTCGCTTCCCAGGCCGCCGCGGACGCGAAGCGCCCGACGCAGACGTCGCGGCCCTGGATCGAGTACCCGCGCTTGAGGACCAAACCCTCCCGCTGCTCCAACAGGTGGTCAGGCAGGTAGACGCGCTCACCGCCGCGGTCGGTGAATACGGCGGCCACCTGGCGGGTCCACGGGACGTGCACCCGGATGACCTCCCTCTCCTCGCGCGAGAGGAGGTCCGAGTCCGCCATCTGCGAGAGGATCGCGAGATTCGCCTTGTCGGTGAGGACGCGGCTCGCCGGGCCGTTGTAGACGTGGGTTCGGCCCGACCGTTGGGCGGCGACGAGCACTTCCGGAACCTCCTCGAGGGACAGCTCGACGGCGGCGTGCACCCGCCGGTCCTGCCACGACAGACCGCGCGGCCCTTGCTGGAGGTCTCCCACGTCGCACACCAGGACCTCTCCCTGGGAGGGGCCGCCCTGTTCGTGCCGGGCCTGGCGGAAGGCGGATTCGACGTACTCCATCCAGGCGGCGGACTGCGTCTCGCCGACGAGGAAGGCGACGTTGAGCTCGCCTTCGCCGTCCAACGCGCTGTGCCGGGCCTGGTCCACTACGTTGCGGAAGAACGCCAGAGCCGGGTCGGTGCAGGTGACGCGGACTCCGCTCTCGGCCAGGAACCGCTCGATCAAGGGCACCTGCCGGTAACGGTCCGCCCACACGGCGTGGCCCCAGCCGCCGAGGTTCGACACGATGTTGAACTCGATGCACCGGAACCCGGCCGGAGTGTCGATGAAGTCGCCGCGGGCCAGCAGGCCGCGGGCGCCTCCGGTCGCCTGGAGCGCGGCACTCACCCGCTGCGCCGTCTCCGGATCGATCCCGTAGAAGTCGGCGAGCCGCGCCGGATCGTTGCCGAAGACCCGCTGGGGGATGGAGCGGATGAGGTCATAGATGCGGCGCGCCACGTCGGCCATCTGCCGCTGCTTGGCGGAGCTCAGGAACATCGGCCACGGCTGCATGGGGTAGCGCATGAATTCGTCGCGGCGGGTCAGCGCCCCAAAGCCTTCGGGAGACAGCCCTTCGGGATGGCGGACGATGAAGTCCAGGAAGTCGACCTGGATGGTAGAGAGCCCGGCCTGCAGAGCGCGCAGATCGGCGGACCAAAGCATAGACTCCAGGGGAAACTCCATGGTACGGCTCTCCGGATTGAAGGGTAGAATTACGTTATCACAGCGACCTCACCCCAGCGCGTCTCCTGAAGGATAGGGACTGGGGTCGCGCTTCGAGCCGAGGCGCGCGGTGCGCCCTCGCAGAGGAATCGATGAGCGGGCTCACCGACGAACTTCTCCTCGCCGCGAACGACTTGTCGCCCGTCGATCGCGCGTTCCGCGAAAGGGCGTGCGTCGACCCGGAGCTGCTGAGCCGGTCGACCTTCCAGGTGCTCGACGACGACCACGAGCTGCTGACCTACCGGCGGCAGCCCTGGCCCACCTTCCTGGGCCGCGAAAAGCTGCAGGCCTTCAAAGACGCCAGTCTCGCCGCCAGCCGCCTCCTGCGCCTGGTACCCGAGCGCATCTTCGGCGGCGATCCGGTGCGGATGAGCGAGTTCTACGGCGTTCACAATCCAGAGCTGGTCGAGCTGCTGATGGCGCCGCCCAACGGCATCGCGGGGGCGGTCTCGCGCGGCGACCTCATCGACACTCCGGACGGCTTCAAATGCATCGAGTTCAACATGGGGGCGAACCTCGGAGGGTGGGAGACGGGGATCCTGGCCGAGATGCAGCTCGGCATCCCGGCGATCGCCCGGTTCATCCATGAGCACGGCCTCCAGGTCTCCTACACCGACACCGTCCACGTACTCTACGAGCATCTTCTCGACGAGGCCCTGCGCCGGGAGATCGCCCGCGACGGCGAAGTGAACATCGCCTTCACCACTCAGTGGGATTCGGTGCTGGCCCGCAGCGTCACCTACGGCCAATACCTGAACGCCGAGTACCGCAAGGTGCGGGAGCGGATCGCGCCCGCCGTGACGGGCCGCGTGGTGCGTTGCAACGACAGTCAGTTCACGGTCCATGACGGCGGTGTCTACCATGGCGACGTCCGGATCCACGCCATCATCGAGGTGGACTCCGGAGCCACGCTGCCGGAGGTCTATCAGGTCTTCAAGCTGGGCAAGGTCCTGCTCTACAACGGCCCCAACAACTTCATGATGACCAGCAAGCGGAACGTCGCCCTCCTCTCGGAGCACCGGGACAGCGACTGTTTCTCTTCCGCCGAGCGGGAGGAGATCCGCCGTTACTTCCCATGGACGGCCCTGGTGCTCCCCCACTACGTCGACTATGGCGGCGAGCGGGTCTTCCTCCCCGAACTCCTGGTGCGGGAGCGCGAGCGCTTCGTCCTCAAGGACTCGCTGTCGGCCGGCGGGAAGGGAGTCAGGCTCGGCAAGTTCACACCGCCGGCCGCGTGGGAGTCCAGGGTCGCCGAGGCGCTCGACGCCGGCGACTGGCTGGCCCAGGAGATTCTCGAGTTCCGCCCCGTGGCGTACCAGAACGGGGACTATGGATGCTCGCCGCATAACGTGATCTGGGGTCCTTTCGTCTTCGGCAACCGCTACGCCGGCGTGATCCTGCGCATGCAACCGGCGGCGGATCCAGGTGCTGTCAACCTGAGCCTCACCGCCACCGAAGGGATCGTCTTCGAGGTTTAGCGCTTCACGTGGATGTTGCCGGCCGTGGCGCGCAGCACCAGCCTTGGGCCGCCGCCGTTGATCGATTGCTGCACGGTGCGCCGGCGGGTGCCGCCGGTCCCGTCCATGGGGAAGTCGAGCACCACCCGGCCGGAGCGGGCGTCCGCGTCGAGGTCGAGGCCGATCCCTTCGGCGAGTCGGACCTCTACGTTGCCGGAGAGGCAGGAGAGCCGGTTCTCCCCGCGCGGAAGACCGGAGAGGAACGCGGCGACGCTGCCGCTCTTGCTGTTCGCCTCGATTCCCCCGGTCACCTCGCGGACCCGGATGGCGCCCGCCCAGGAGCTGGCGACGACCCGCCCGTCGATCCGCCCGGTCTGGATCGAGCCGGCGTAGGTCCGGGCCTGGACGCTGCCGGCGACGTCGCCGATCGCCACGCTCCCCGCGGCGGTCCGGGTGCGGACCTCGCCCTCGATGCCGTCGACGCGGATGCCCCCGGCCAGGGTCTTCAGGTCGAGGTCGAACCGCCGTGGCACGGCGATCCGGAAGCTGAGCTCGATGCGGGTGTCGTGGGAGCCCGGCCAGTCGAAAAGGCGGCGGCGGCCGGTTCTGGCCTTCACCCGCACGTGGCGGCCGCTCTGGTCGAAGTCCAGCTTGCACCTTTCTCGCAGCTCGCGGAGCTGCTCCGGATCGTCCGCCTCGAGACGCAAGGTCGCGGTGACCTCGACGCGGTCGGCCTCGGTCCCATGGACCGAGATCGATCCCCGGTCGACCCTCACCACCAGGATCCCGCCGGGCTCCGCCTCGAAGGTGCGTACGAAGCTCTCTTCATGACGCGCGCTGTCGTCCATGGTTTCTCCTTCAGCGGCCTCTGCCGCCCGCTTCGGCCGCCACGAACTGGCCGAGGAATTCCGCGATGGAGCGGTCGTACTCCACCTGGCCATAGTCCAGCTTAACGACTCGGTCGGCGACGTGATAGTAGTGATCGTCGTGGGAGATGACGAAGACCGTCTTGCCCCTGGCTTTCAACTCCGGTAGCAGCTCCAGGTAGAAGATCTCCTTGAACATCGGGTCCTGGTCGGCGGCCCACTCGTCGAAGAGATAGCACGGCCGGTCCTCCAGGTAGGCGGTCAGTAGGGCGAGGCGTTTGCGCTGCCCTTGTGATAGGTCGAGCGTCGAGAGCACGCCCTCCTCGATCCGCACCTTCTGCTCCAGCCGCAGCTGCTCGAGGTACTTGCGCGCGTCGGCGTCGATCACCGGCTTGTTCAGTCCCAGCAGCCGCTCGAAGAGGAAGAAGTCGGAGAAGACGACGGAGAAGCCCTCGCGGTAGAGGCCGCGAGTGTCGCCGGTCACCGGCTGGCCGTCGCAGCGGATCTCCCCCTCTTCGGGCTCGTAGAGGCCGAGGAGCAGCTTGGCCAGGGTGGTCTTGCCGCTGCCGTTGCCGCCGACCAGGAACACCAGCTCGCCGGCCCTGAACTCGAGATCGATCGGCCCCAGCGCGAAGCTCTCGCTCTCGCCGCCCTTGCCTTCGGCACGGTAGGTGTGCTTGATCCCCCGGAGCTCCAGGCGGTTCCAGCCGCTGACGACCGGCGCCGGCAGCGTCAGGTCCTGCTCGTTATCGGCCTGCGACAGCGACAGGCCGAGGCGCTCGATCGTCCGGACCGACACCGCCGCGCGTCCGAGGTTGGGGAAGTTGTTGAGCAGCACCTCGAGCGGCGTCATCAGGTGGAACAGCACGAGGGTGAAGCCGATCATCACCGAGCTCGGGAGGCTCTGATAGCGGGGGAGCACGAACAGCAGCAGTCCGACGACGACGAAGAACAGCACCTGCCCCCAGGCCGACGCGGCGGAGAAGATGATCCCTCCCTGGCGGTTCTCCTTCTGCAGAGCCTTGGCGCTGGTTTCGACGTCGGACAGGAAGGCCTCGCGCCGGAAGCCGTGCATCTTGAGCTCCTTGGTGCCTTCGGTCAGCGCGCGGATGTGCTTGAGCAGCGCGTCCAGCCGCTGGCGCGACCGGGTCAGATAACCCATCGCGCTGCGCACCGGAATCTGGTAGGTGAGGACGCCCAGGACGATGAAGCCGAGCACCTTGAGCAGCACCGACCAGGAGAGCCAGCCCAGGTATACCAGGCAGCTGAGGAAGATGGCCGAATGCATGAACAACAGGGGCAGATTGACCAGGGCCTCGACGATCTGGCTGATGTCGGTGGTGACGACGGCCAGCAGGCGGTGCGGGCCGATCCCTTCCAGCTGGCGCAGGGGCGCCGCCAGGATGCGGCGGCAGAGCTGGAGGCGGAGCCCCAGCAGGCTGCGCTGCGACCAATGGATCAACAGCACCTGCGAAATCAGCCGGAATACGGGCAACGCGACGCAGAGGCCGACGAAGGCCCAACCGAGACGCGACGGCGTGGCGCCGCCCTTGGTGAGCAACGAATTGATGAGTCCGATCATGCCGGTGTTCGCCAAGCCGCTGACCACGCCGGCGACGATGATCCCTATCATCATCAGTCGGGAGTAGGGCATGCCCTTGGACAAACGCAGCAGGAAAGAGAGCAGCTTGACGAGATCCCGCATGAGTCTCCTATCCTCCTTGTGCCCGCTTGCGAGCGCTAGGGGGCAACCTCCAGAGTCCGTTCGTTTTCGTTTCTTCTGGTTGGCGTGTTGAGCTTAACATGCCATTCGTTTGACAGCCCAACAGCACGGCGGGTAGCATTACCGCATCTTGAATTCGCAGCCGCTTGCCAGCGCCGCGGTGCAGCCGCTCTCCCCGGGTCTGCATCTCGGCGGCGAGCTTTCCCGTCAAGGAGAACCGTCCATGAATCGAAGCCGGCTCCATCTCCGCCGCGTCCAGATCTTTCTCGGATTGATCGTCCTCACCGCGACCGCGGCCCAGGCGTATGTCGAGCTCATTCCCAGCAACGTCCCCCCTCGCGAGTACACGAAGCTGTTCTTCCGCGTGTACCGCGGCTGCGAAGTCGACGGAGGGAAGTCGGCGGTCCCCACCAACCGCATCACGGTGCAGGTCCCCGAGGGGGTGGTCCTGGTGCGTCCCCAGGTCAAGGTCGGCTGGCAGATCGCCACCCAGAGAACCAAGTATCCCGAGCCGGTGCAGTTGGAGAACCGCACCGAGACGGAAGGCTTCTCCGAGATCACCTGGTCGGGCGGACCGCTCGATGCCGAGTACATGGACGACTTCGTCATCGCGGCGGCGATGCCGGCCAAGACCGGCGATTACCGCTTCGTGGTCACCCAGGCGTGCGAAGGCGGGCAGGTGTCTCGATACACTCCCACCCTGACCGTCGCCGGGCCCGCCGGCGGAGGCGCCGGGTTGCGCGGGTACCTGCCGCTCGGCCTCGCTGTGCTCGCGCTGCTGCTGGCGCTGGTGGCGCTCTTCCGCCGGCGCGCCTGAAGCCGGGAGCAGGACACGGAAATGTCTGCTTTTGGGCTGGCCTTCGGCGAGCGCACCACGATGTGCGCCGGCGCTCTGCTCGCGCTCGCCGTTCTCCTCTTCGCGCCGGTGGCGGCACGGGCCCATCAAGCGAGCCTCAGCTACGCCACGCTGACCGTCGCTCCCCATCGTCTCACCGCGGAGGTCTCGTTCACTCTCGCGGAAGCCTCCCGCGCCCTGGGTCTTGACCACGACGGCGACGGACAGGTCTCCGCCAGCGAGCTGCGCGCGGGCGCGCCGGCCGCCTTCGCCTATCTGGCCGGGCACGTGCGGATCAGCGCCGATTACACGCGGCTCGGGCTGCGCGGCGTGCAGGCGTTGCCGGTCCGCGACCCGGACGGCCAGCCGCTGCTCGCCTTCCGCTTCGCGGCGCCGCTGGCGGAGCTTCCCGGCGAGCTCGCCGTCCACGTCGACTTCACCGACCGGCTTGGCGCCCGCCACGTAACGCTCACCAAAGTGATGGCCGGCGGAGCGGTGCAGGAAACGGTCCTCGCGCCGCAGGATCCGACCAAGCGCTTCCCGGTCGGCGGCGAGTTGCCGGTCCTCGCGCAGGTGGGCGCCTTCGTCCGGCTCGGCGTCGAGCACATCTTCCTCGGCTACGACCACATCATGTTCCTGCTCGGGCTGATCCTGCTCGGCGGCCGCTTGCGCAATCTGATCAAGATCGTCACCTCGTTCACCGTGGCGCACAGCGTGACGCTCATCCTCGCCGCCACCGGTGTCGTAGTGCCGCCGGTCCGTCTGATCGAGTCGGCGATCGCGCTGAGCATCGTCTACGTCGCGGCCGAGAACTTCTGGCTCCGCGAGGCCGCGCACCGCTGGATCCTCACGTTCTTCTTCGGTCTGGTTCATGGCTTTGGCTTTGCCAACGTGCTGCACGAGCTGGGGCTTCCCTCGCGCGGCCTCATCGCTTCGCTGCTCTCGTTCAACGTCGGAGTCGAGATCGGCCAGATCTGTATCGTCGGACTGCTGTTCCCGCTCACCCTCTGGCTGGCGCGGCAACACTTCCAGCGCCGGGCCGTCCTGGCGTGCTCCGGCGCCATCCTCCTGTTTGGCGCCGGCTGGCTCGTCGAGCGGGCGTTCGGGTTCTCTTTCATGCCGTTCTGAGAGGCCTCAGCCCCAGGTGCTTCCGCAGGCGATCGGCGACCACTTCCACGCCGGGCCGGCGGACGACGGTGTAATGAGTGCCGGGAACCCGGTGCAGCTCTACGCCGCCGCGGGCGAGGCTGG
This sequence comes from Thermoanaerobaculia bacterium, assembly GCA_036002325.1. Taxonomy (GTDB): domain Bacteria; phylum Acidobacteriota; class Thermoanaerobaculia; order Multivoradales; family UBA5704; genus DATARR01. The sequence continues at coordinate 112,577 of DASYTJ010000094.1, forward strand.
ACCACCGGGCCGCCGGATCTTCGCCGCCGAGCTCGCCCTCGCTGGCCGCCAGGAGGAGCAAGGATCCCGCATAGGGGTCCGGGTGATAGCGGAGCAAGGCCTGCGAGTTGGCACGGAAGACGTCGACGTGCCGCTGCAGCTCGCGCACGCCAAGCTCCGGCGGCAGGGCGCCGGCGCCGCGCGCCCTGTCGAGCAAGAGCCGGAGCCGCTCCTTCGGCGGCAGCCCCCGCAGCTCGCCGGCCGCGATCTCCAACGCGACGCCCGCCAGGGCTCCCAGGTCGCGGGCGAACCAGGCCAGGAGTCCGGCGTCGTCGATCTCTTCCGGATCCCCGGTCGGAGCCGTCGCGTCCAGGACGGCGAGGAGATCCACCCCGACGCCCTCGCGGGCCAACTGGCGCGCCATCTCGAAGGCCACCACGCCCCCCATCGACCAACCGCCGAGCCGATACGGCCCCTCCGGCTGCACGGCGCGGACCTCCGCGAGGTAGCGGGCCGCGATCTCCTCCACGGTCGACAGCAGCTCTGCGGTCGCCGGGACCTGCAAGGCATAGCACGGCGGCCCGTCGTTCAGCAGCCGTCCCAGCTCGCCGTAGCAGAGCACGCTGCCCCCCACCGGATGGACGAGGAAGAGGGGGCGCCCTGCACCGTTGCGCTGGATGGGCACCAGCGCCGAGAATCCTTCGCCCCCAGCTCCCTCGCTCCGCAGCAGACCTGCGAGATGCTCCACGGTGGCGCCTCCGAACAGGGCGCTCAGCGGCAGGTCGCGGTCGAACTCCCGCTGGATGCGGGCCATCAGGCGCACAGCCAGGAGCGAATGGCCGCCGAGGTCGAAGAAGTCGTCGGCGGCTCCAACCGGGGAGGTCTCCAGGATCTCCTCCCAGAGTGCGGCGAGCCGCCGCTCCACCTCGTCCCGCGGCGCCACGAACTGCGCGCTGCGCTCGCCGCGACCGCTCGCCGCCGCCTGCAGCGCGCCGCGGTCCACCTTGCCGTTGGCGGTGAGCGGGAGCTCTTCCAATAGCGCGAGCGAGTGCGGCACCATGTAGTCGGGCAGCTTCTCGCGCAGGAAGCCCCGCAGCTCCTCCACCGCCGGCTGCACCTGCGGCGCCGGCACGGCGAAGGCGGCCAGCCGCTTGCTACCGCGCCTCTCCCCCACCGCGACCACCGCGGCGGCCCGCACGGCCGGGTGGCGCAGGAGAGCCGCTTCGATCTCCTCGAGCTCGATGCGGAAGCCCTGGATCTTGACCTGGAAGTCTTCGCGGCCGAGGAACTCGATCTCGCCCTCCGGCAGGTAGCGGCCGAGGTCGCCGGTGCGGTACAGCCGTTCGCCGGTGACGGGATGGGTGAAGAAGGCGGCTCGGGTGATCGCCTCGTCGCGCCAGTAGCCCTGGGCGAGCCCGCCGCCGGCGATGTAGAGCTCGCCGGGCACCCAGTCCGGACAGGGCTCCAGGGCCTCGTTGAGGACGTGGAACCGCTGGTTGGCAAGCGGCCGCCCATACGGAATACTGGTCCAGGAGGGGTCGACGGCGGCGATCGGGTAGCAGATGGACCAGATGGAAGCCTCGGTCGCACCGCCCAGGCTGATCACTTCCGCGCCTGGGCACAGCGTCCGGATGCGGTCCGGCAGGGTCACCGGGATCCAGTCGCCACTCAGCAGGACGCGGCGCAGCGTGGCGGGGAGCGGCTCGCCGCGCGCCTCGGCGTGATCGGCCAGCATCACCATGAGCGCGGGAACCGTGTCCCAGACGGTGACGCCGGTGCGCTCCATCCAGGCGAGCCAGCGGGCGGGCTCCCGATTGGCTTCCGGCTCCGGCAGCACCACCGCGCCGCCAGCCGCCAGAATCCCGAACAGGTCGTAGACCGAGAGATCGAAGCTCAACGAGGAGAGGGCCAGCACCCGGTCGTCGGGACCGATTTGCAGGCGCCGGTTGATGTCGAGCACGGTGTTGACGGCTCCCCGATGGTCGATCATCACCCCTTTCGGCTGGCCGGTGGAGCCGGAGGTGAAGATCACGTAGGCGAGGTCCTCGGGAGTCTGGATGGACACGGTCGCCGGAGCGCTCGCGCCGCGCAGGCTGCCGGCGTCGACGCGCAGCCGCTTGACTCCGGCGGGCCACTCCAGGCGGAGATCGAAGCGCGGCTGCGTCAGGGCGATCCTCGCTTCGCCGCGCTCCAGCAGGAGGGCCAGGCGCTCGGCCGGGAGGTCCGGCGAGACCGGCAGGTAGGCCGCACCCGCGCGCAGGATCCCCAGCACGGCGGCCACCTGCTCCCATCCCCGCTCCATGACCACCGCCACCAGCGTGTTCGGCCGCACCCCCAGCTTGCGCAGGCGGCGGGCGACGGAGCCGGCGGCGCGGTCGAGCTCCGCGTAGGTCAGCGTGCGGTTGGCGGCGATGACGGCCGGCCGGTCCGGGTCCGCGGCGACCCGCTCGGCGAACAGCTCGTGCAGCAACCGCTCGGAGAGGGGGGCCGCGGTGGCATTGGCGAGCGCCCGCGCGGTCATCTGGGGTTGCGGCAGCAGCCGGCGCGCCCCTTCGGTCCAGGCCTCCGCCGTCGGCGCGGCCAGGCGTTCGAGCAGCGCTCGGTAGGTCTGGAACATGGACTCCACCAGCCCTGGCGGAAAGAGCTCCTCGACGGCGTCCCAGTTGAAGCTCAGGGTCCCTTCGAGATCGTAAACCTGATGGTCGAGCCAGACCTGGGGGGTCTGCAGGCGCGAGGTCACCACTTCTCCCACGCTCCCTTGCCGCCCGGCGTCGGGGGTCTCCTCGCGGTTCAGACCGGCCGTGCTGGCGAACACTACCGGCATGGTCACCCGCGAGCCCCGCCCCTGGAGCCGGTTGAGCTCGCGCAGCACGCGCACGCCCGTCACCGCGCCGTGCTCGAGGTCGCGCCAGAGCTGCTCCTGGAACCGCCGGGCCCGGGCGGCGAAGCTCTCCTGTCGGGAGGCATCCACCTCCAGCAGGATCGTGCTGCTGAAGTTCGCGAAGATCGAGCGCACCTGGGGGTGTAGATCGAGGCGGTTGAAGTAGAGCACGTTGAGGGTGAAGCGCTGGCTCTTGCTCCAGGTGGCGAGCACCTCGGCATAGGCCGCGCCAAGCGCTGCGTCGACGGTGACGCCGGCGCTCGCGGCGTGCTCCTTGAAGCGTGCCCAGCGCTCGGGCTCCAGGATGGCCGTACGACGCGCCAGAACGGCGGTGGCCAGCGACGCCGGGTTGCGGGCCAGGGGCAGCTCCGGCGGAGGGGGGAGGGTGGCGAGCCGTTGTTGCCAGTATGCGAGCGAACGGTGGAAAGCCTCCGTCTCCTCCAGGGCCACGATGGCCAGCACATAGTCGCGGAACGACAGGTCAACAGCCGGCAGCGGCACGTCGGGCCGGCCGTAGAAGGCCCCCAGCTCGCGGCTGAAGATGCGGAAGCTCCAGGCGTCGCAGACCAGCAGGCTGAGGCTGAAGAAGAGATGGTAGCGCCGCTCGTCGACGCGGCAGAGAGCGACCGCCAGCAACGGCGGCCGGTCGATGGGCGGACCGTTTTCCGCCAGATGGCGCCGCAGGTCGAGCAGGGCGGCTTCGCGGGCCGCCGGCGCGACAGCTCGCAGATCGAGCAGAGCAGGCTCGTACGGCGGGACCTCCGGCAGGATCCGCTGGCGGCCGTCCGGCAGCATCTCCGCCCGCAGCATGTCGTGGCGCGCGATGAGCTGGCGCAGAGCCGCCGTGAAGCGGCCGACGTCCAGATCGTCGACCGCCAGCTCAAGGAAGTATTGGGGCGAGACGTTGCCCAGCTCGAAGGCGCCGGTGCGGCCGATCCAGTACGCTTGCTGCAGGTCGGTCAATGGGAACGGTTCGTACCGCCGCTCAGGATCGGGGACCAGGGTCGGCAGTGTCTCGCCGCGGAGCGGGGAAACCGGGCCGAGGCGTCGGATGGCGGCGGCCAGCCCGTCCACCGTGGGTACCTCGAAGAGACTCGCCAGCGGCAGATCCACCTGGAAAGCCTCGCGCAGCCGGCCGATCAGCCGCGCGGCGAGCAGCGAGTGGCCTCCCGCCTCGAAGAAGTTATCGTAGACGCCGACGCGCTCGAGCCCGAGGACCTCGCCCCACAAGGCGGCCACCGTCTCCTCCATGGCGTCGCGGGGAGCCAGGTACTCCCGCTCGGCGGAGGCGGCGAGGTCGGGACGTGGCAGCGCCCGGCGGTCCACCTTGCCGTTGGCGCTCAAGGGGAGCGCCTCAAGGAGCACGAACGCGGCCGGCACCATGTAGCTCGGGAGCTTGGCGGAGAGGAAGGTCCGCAGCTCCTCGACCAGGGAGCCGTCGTCCTGCCAAGCGCGCACTTCGGGAAGGGCGGGAAGGACTTCGACCGCCGATGCCGCCGCGCCCTGCGGCGATTCCTGGGCCAGCAGCTTCAGGAACAGCTCGTAGTCGTCCGCGCTCGCCTCGGGCTCCTGGCCCTGCGGCACCTGGCCGCCGACCAGGGCGTGCAGGAATTCGTGGCTCTCCTCCAGGGAGAACAGGGCGCGTACGCGATCGAAGAACAGCGTGCCCACCGGGCAGAGCCCGAGCTGCCGCTCCGGCGCTACGGTCATCAGCAACTGACTCATGGTGCCCGCCTCGAGCAGCGAGAAGTCGCGCGCGAGCGAGCCGTAGAGCGGGGCGATGGCCTTCATCTGTGCGATCAGGAAGATGGCGAAGGCCGCCTTCTCGTACGTCGGACCGTTCTCGGAACCGAACGTCGCAGTCTCCAGGCGGCCGCCGGAGAGGGCGACCAGGCGGTGCTCCAGCGGGTGGTAGTAGTAGGCGCCCGCCGGCAGCCCCTCCACCCGGTCGGCTTTGACGTAGACGTAGGTCTGGACCGGGTAGAGGCTGCCGGCCGAGGGGTAGCGGTACTTAGGCTTGCCCTCCAGCTGGATCTGCCCCAGGCAATGCAGGAGATGGCCGAAGTCAGCCACCGGGAGCGGCTGCTGCAGATAGCGCCGGTGAGTGCGGCGCTCCGCGAAGGGGCGCAGGAAGGCGGCGTCGGCCGGACCGCCGTCGAGCTGGAGGGTGGGCAGCTCCGCGACCTGGCGGATGCCGAGCTGCTGCGTCTTGAACTCCAGGCGCTCGATCGGATCTTGGAGCACCGGCGTGGCCGCGCTGTCGCCTGGGGCCGCCGAAGTCATTTCGGCGGGCGTCGGCCCCGCCGGCTCGTCCCGCTCGGGGACCACGTAGGCGACCAGGCGCTTTTCACCGCGCGCCTCGCCCAGGGCCGCCACCACGCCGTCGCGCACGGCGGGATGCTGGGTGAGACAGGCCTCGATCTCGCCCAGCTCGATCCGGTAGCCCTGGACCTTGACCTGCAGGTCCTCCCGCCCGAGGAACTCGATGGTGCCGTCCGGTAGCCACCGCCCCAGATCGCCAGTCCGGTAGAGGCGCTCGCCCGTGCGCGGATGGCTGAAGAAGCTCGCCGCCGTCCGCTCCGCATCCCGCCAGTACCCTTGGGCGAGGCCGATACCGCCGATGAATAGTTGGCCGGGGACCCAGTCGGGACAGGGCTCCAGCGCCTCGTTGAGCACGTGGAAGCGCTGGTTCACCATCGGGCGGCCGTACGGAATGCTGGTCCATATGGGATCGATCTGACCGATGGGGTAGAGGATCGACCAGATCGAAGCCTCGGTGGCGCCTCCCAGGCTGACGACCTCGGCGCCCGGAAACAGGCTCCTGATCTCGTCCGGCAGCGTCACCGGGATCCAGTCGCCGCTCATCAGGACCCGCCGGAGCGACTGGGGGAGCATCTCGGGCCGGCTCTTGGCGTAGTCGGTCAGCATCTTCATCAGGGCCGGCACCGTGTTCCAGAGCGTGACCCCTTCGGCGAGGCGATCGATCCAGTGTCCCGGCTCGCGCAGCTGGTCGGGAGCCGGCAGCACCACGGCGCCGCCGGCCGCCAGCAGGCCGAAGATGTCGTAGACCGAGAGGTCGAAGCTGAGCGCGGAGAGGGACAGCACCCGGTCCTCGGGGCCGACGGCGAAGCGCTCGTTGAGATCGACGATCGTGTTGAGCGCCCCGCGGTGGTCGATCATGACGCCCTTGGGGAGACCGGTGGTGCCGCTGGTGAAGATCACATAGGCGAGGTCGCCGGGATCCTGGACTGGCGCCAACGGCTCCTCGGAGGCGTCATCGAAGTCGCCGCCGTCCACCGCCAGCGGCCGCACCGCGGCCGGCCACTCCAGCCGCCCGACCAGGGCCACCTGGGTCAGTGCCAGCTCGACTTCGCCTTGCGCGAGCAGGTACTCCAGACGCTCCTTCGGCAGCGAGGGATCGATCGGCAGGTAGGCAGCACCGGAGCCGAGGATGCCGAGCACCGCCGCCACTTGCTCCCATCCCTTCTCCATGACCACGGCGACCAGACTGTTGGGCCGGACGCAGAGCTCGCGCAGGCGGTGCGCGATGCGCAGCGAGAGACGGTGGAGCTCGCCGTAGGAGAGCGTCCGTGCCGGCGCGAGGACCGCCGGCCGCTCCGGGTGCGCCTGAGCCCAGTGGAGGAACGGCTGGTGGAGGAGCCCTTGCGGAACTGGCGCCGAGGTGGCGTTGACACTCTCGCGCAGGGTCAGCTGGGCGGCGGGGAGGAGGTTTGGCTCCCTCTCCTGCCAGGCCTCCTCGCCGTCGGCCAGCCGGGCGAGTAGGGTGTGGTAGGCCGCAAACATAGCGGTGAGGAGGCCCGGAGGGAAGAGGTCCGCCACCGCGTCCCAGGTGTACAGCAGATTGCCGTAGCGCTCGGTCGCGACATGGTCGAGCCAGACCTGGGGAGTCTGGCTGATCGAGTAGTCGTCCTGCTCGAGGAGGCCGGCGGCCGTCGCGTCGGGCGGCGGCTCGTCCAGGGTGCGCAGGTTGAGCACGCTGGTGAAGACGACGGGAGCCAGCGCGCCGAAGATGCCGCGGTCCTGGCGGATCCGTTCGCGCAGCACCCGTATGCCGCTGACTGCCCGGTGGTCGAGGTCCTCCCAGATCCGAGTCTGTAGACGGCGGGCGCGCTTCTCGAAAGACTCCGGCGTCAGGCCGTCCACTTCCAGCAGGCTGAGCGAGGTGAAGTCGCCCACCACGTCGTTGACCAGTGGGTGCACGGGGAGGCGGTTAAAGACGGTGACGTTGAGCAGGAAGCGGGCGCTCTTGCTCCAGCGGCCGAGCACCTCCGAGTAGGCCGCGAGCAGGATGCCGGAGGGGGTCAGACCGGCGCGGGCGCCGCGCGCCTTCAGGCGGCTCCAGGCTTCGGCGTCGAGGCCGCCGCTGCGGCGCACGAAGCGCGGCCGATCGAGGTCGGCAGGGTTGCGCACCAGCGGCAGCTCGGGGGGCGGCGGCAGGTTGGGGAGCCGGGAGCGCCAGTACTCCAGTGAGCGGCGGTAGGCCTCGGATTCCCGGAAGGCGACTTCCGAGAGCACGTAGTCGCGGAAGCAGAAGTCGAGCTGCGGCCACGGCGCTTCCGGATTGGCGTACGCTTGCGTGAGCTCGCGCTTGAGGATCTCCACGCTCCAGGCGTCGGCGATCAACAGGTCGAGGCTGATGTGCAGCCGTACGCGGCGGTCGTCGACGCGGGAGGCCACCAGCTCGAACAGCGGCCAGCGGTCGCTGGGCAGCACCTGGTGCGACATGCGCTCGCGCAGGCTCTCCAGGCGCGCCGCCGCGGTCCGCGGCTCCAGGCCGCGCAGGTCCACCATCTCGATCTCGTACGGCGGCACCTCGGCCAGCACCTGTTGCCGGCCGTCCGGCAGGATCACCGCCCGCAGCATGTCGTGCCGGTGGATCAGCTTGCGCCAGGCGTGGGCGAGCCGGTCGACGTCCAGGCCTTCGTTCTCGACCTCGAAGTACTGATGGGTGGCGACGTTGCCGAGTTGGAGGGCGCCGGTGCGCCCGATCCAGTAGGCCTCCTGCACCTCAGTCAGCGGAAACGGCTCGTAACGCCCCTCCGGGTCGGCCATCAGGGCGGGAGCCGAGCTGAAGGCGCCAACCTCGGCCTGCTCCACGCGCTGGACCTCGATGACCGCCGCCAGCTCGGCTACGGTGGCCGCCTCGGCGACGCCGCGCATGGGCAGCTCCACCCGGAACGCGTCGCGGATCGAGGACACCACCTGCACCAGCAGCAGCGAGTGGCCTCCCAGCTCGAAGAAGTTGTCGTACAGGCCGATCTGCTCGATGCCCAGCAGATCCTGCCAGATCCGCACCACCCCTGCCTCGATCTCGGTGCGGGGAGGAGCGTAGGTGCCCAGCAGGGCGGGCCGGTCGTGGAGGGCCAGCGCCGTGGTCTCCGCCTCGGCTGGCAGGACCTCCGGGACGAGCGCCGCATCCACGCTCCGGCGGGCGGCCGCGCGGCGGGGCTCGATCCAGTAACGCTGACGCTCGAAGGGGTACGTCGGCAGCGGCACGCGGTGCCGCCGTTCGCCGGCGTGGAAGCTCGGCCAGTCGATGGGGACGCCGGCAAGCCATAGGCGGCCGAGCGCCGTGAGCAGGACGGCGGAGTCGGGTTCCTGATCCTGCGGCCGGCGCATGGTCGTCGCGCCGATCGGCGGGCCGACCGACCGCGCGCACTGCCGGGCGAACGTGCTGAGAGTGCGGCCCGGCCCCACCTCCAGCAGGGCGCGTCGGCCGTCGGCCAGCAACTCGCCCACGCCGGAGGCGAAGAGGACCGCGTTGCGCAGATGCCGGGTCCAGTACGCCGGGCTGGTGGCCTCCGCCGCCGTGATCCAGGTGCCGGTGAGGTTCGACAGATAGGGGATGGTCGGAGCCTTCAGCGCACACCCCCGGACCCGTTCGCCGAACGCGTCCAGGATCGGCTCCATCATCGCCGAGTGGAAGGCGTGCGAGGTGTGAAGCCGTCGGTGCTCCACACCACGCCGGGCGAGCTCCGCGGCCAGCGCCTCGATGGCCGGTTCGGTGCCCGCGATGGTTCCCAGGGCGGGACCGTTGACTGCGGCGAGGTCGAGCCCGGGCCCTAGCAGGGCATCGAGCTGGGACGGCGGCAGGCTGACGGCCAGCATGGCCCCCGGCGGCAGGCTCTCCATCAGCTTTCCACGCGCCGACACCAGAGCGAGGGCGGACTCCAGGGAGAACACCCCGGCGAGGCAGGCGGCCACGTATTCGCCGATGCTGTGACCGATCATCGCTTGCGGGGCAATGCCCCACGATCCGAGCAGCTTGGCGAGCGCGTACTCGATCACGAAGAGCGCCGGCTGGGCGGCGCCGGTGGCGTCGAGCCGCAGCTTCGCTGCCTCGCCGCGCTCTCCCCGCGGGTAAAGCATCTCGCGGAGATCGCAGGCCAGGTGGGGGTTGAGGAGCTCAGCGCAGCGGTCCACCTGCTCGCGGAAGACCGGCTCGCTCGCGTAGAGATCCTCCCCCATGCCCACGTACTGGGCTCCCTGGCCGGGGAACAGAAAGGTGACCGGGCGGCCGTCCGTCTCATCGTGCGCGGTCAAGACCCGGCGAGGTTCGAGGGCGGTGAGCGCCTGGCGGGCGTCCGCGGCGTCGCGGCAGACGACCATTCGGCGGTGCGCGAAGGCCTTACGGCCGACGTGCAGCGTGTAGGCGGCGTCGGCCAGGGCCAGGTCGGGGTGCGCTTCCAGATGGCCCGCCAGGTTCTCCGTCGCCTTCTCCAGCGCGGTGGGGGTGCGCGCCGAAAGAGTCACCAGCTGCCAGGGGCGCGATGGGCCGGAGGGCCCGGTGGCGGGGGCCTCCTCCAGGACGACGTGGGCGTTGGTCCCGCCCATGCCGAAGGAGCTCACGGCGGCCCGGCGGGGGCGCCCGTTACGCGGCCACTCCATCGCCCGGGCGACGACGTGGAAGGGGCTCTCCCCGAAGTCGATGTTCGGGTTGGGCCGCTCGAAGTGGAGGCTGGGGACCAGGGTCCCATGCCGCAGCATCAGCACGGCCTTGATCAGGCCGGCGATCCCCGCCGCCGGCTCCAGGTGGCCGAAATTGGTCTTGATCGAGCCGAGCGCGCAGTAGCCCCGCCGCGCGGTCCAGTGCCGGAAGGCCTGGGTCAGCGCGGCCACCTCGATCGGGTCGCCGAGCTGGGTGCCGGTGCCGTGCGCCTCAACGTAGTCGATGGTGTCGGGATGGACGCCGGCCACCTCGAGGGCCTCGGTGATCACCGCCGCCTGGCCGTTCTCGCTCGGCGCCGAGTAGCCCGCCTTGAGCGCGCCGTCGTTGTTGGTGGCGGAGCCGCGGATCACCGCCAGGATGGAGTCGCCGTCGGCCAGGGCGCGGTCGAGCCGCTTGAGCACCACCACGCCAAGGCCGCTGCCGAAGACGGTCCCGGCGGCTGCGGCGTCGAACGCCCGGCAATGGCCGTCGGGGGAGAGGACGCCCCCCGGCTGGTAGAGGTAGCCCGCCTTCTGCGGCAGGTTGACGGCGACACCGCCGGCGAGCGCCATGTCGCACTGCTCGTTGAGCACGCTCTCGCAGGCCAGGTGGACGGCCACCAGCGACGAGGAGCAGGCGGTCTGCACTGAGATGCCGGGACCGCGGAGGTTCAGCTTGTAGGCGATGAACGTGGCCAGGTAGTCCTTGTCGTTGCCGAACAGGATCTGCAGCGGATTCATGCGCGCCACGAGGTCGGGGTTCGAGCTCAGGTTGGACAAGAAGTAATCGCTGATCCGGCCGCTCATGTAGACGCCAATCCGCCCCGAGTAGGCCTGCGAGTCGTAACCGGCGCAATCGAGAGCCTCCGCGGCCGCTTCCAGGAGGAGCCGTTGCTGCGGGTCCATGAGCTCGGCCTCGCGCGGGCTGAGACCGAAGAACGGCGCGTCGAACAGGTCGATACCCTCGAGCACCGTGCCGGCGCGGACGAAGTTGGGGTCGGCGATGCGTCCCGGCTCCAGACCGGCCTCGCGCAACTCTTCGTCCGTGAAGGTCCGGATGGACTCGACACCCGTGCTCAAGTTTTTCCACAGCCGCTCCAGGTCTGGAGCTTCCGGGAAGCGGCCTACCATGCCGATCAAGGCGACCGCGTCGAGGGCGTCGGCCTCGTCCTGACTCTTCATCCTGGTCTCCTACGGTTCTGCTGTCTCTGCTTCATCTTCCGCACGTTCCGTCCGTGTCCGCCGCCGACGGCGGGCCTCGCGCCGGGTGTGACCCCGCTCCCGCTCCCGCTCGAGGACCTCGTCCTCCGCGGTATCGCCCTCCGCTAGAAAACCCGCCAGCGTTCGCGGCGTCGGGTGCCGGAACAGACTGACGATCGAGATCTCGCGGACGAGAAGCTCGCGCAGGCGGTTGTGGACCTGGATCATCGCCACCGAGTGCCCACCGAGGTCGAAGAAGTTGTCGTGCACACCTACTCGCTCCACCGCGAGCACCTGCTGCCAGACGCCGGTGATGGTTTCCTCCAGCTCGTTGCCCGCCGGCTCGTAGAGGGTCTGCGCCTGGATACGGATCCCGGCGGGCTCGGGCAGCGCCTTGCGGTCGACCTTGCCCGTGGGCCCCAGCGGCAGGGCGTCGAGGAAGACGAAGGTCGCCGGCACCATGTACTCCGGCAGCTTCGCGGCGAGAAACCGGCGCAGCTCCTCGGTCATCCCGGGCATCGCCGAGCTGGCGTCCAGCGCTCCGGCGGTACGGCCCGCCGCCGGTCCGCCGAGGAAGCTGTGGACCAGGAGGTGCTCGTCGCCGAGGGCGAGCAGCGGCCGCACGCGGTCGAAGTCGAGCCCGCCGAGCGGGCAGAGGCCGATCCCGTAGGCGGGAGCCGTCTCCATGAGCAGCTGTCCCATGTAGCCGGCCTCCAGCAGGCAGAGGTCGCGCGATCCCTCACCGTAGAGCGGCGCGATCGCTGCCAGGTCCGCCACCAGATAGAAGGAGAACGCCGCGCCGTCGAAGATCGGCCGGTTGATTTCCCCGTGGACCTCGCGGTCGATCTCGGCTCCGGCCGTCAGCAGCACCAGCCGGTGGGTGCGCGGCTCGAAGTAGTAGACGCCGCCGTCGAGACCCTCGATCCGCCCCGGCTTGACGTGCACGTAGGTCTGCACCGGGTAGAGGCTGCCCCCCGAGGGGTAGCGGTATTTCGGCAGTGGCGAGCCGTCGAGCCGGATCTGGAGCAGCGCGCTCAACAGGCCCGCCAACTCCGCCAGCGGCACCGGATCAGCCAGGAAGTCCCGGACGCTGCGGCGGGAACGGTAGGCCTCCACCCGGCCGGCGGTCAGCGCGGGCGGTGGCAGCGTTACCGCGGAGCGATCGTCCAGGCCCCGCCGCACGCCCGGCCCGCTCAGCTTGAATTCGAGCTGTTCCGCGGCGTCCAGCAGCCGGCGCGCCGGACGCGGCCCCGGCGGCAGCGGGCCGGACGCCAGTGCCGCGCTTCCCGCGCTCTCGTCCAGCTGCGCCTGGCGGGCTTGCCGGGCGGCATCCCGGCCGCCGGCGAGGATCACGTAGCCGACGAGCCGGCGCTTGGTGCGGTCCGGTCCCATCGCCGCCGCGACGGCGTTCTCCACCTGCGGATGTTGGGTCAGGGCCGCCTCGATCTCCCCGAGCTCGATGCGGTGCCCCTGAATCTTGACCTGCGCGTCCTCCCGGCCCAGGAACTCGATCTCGCCGCTCGGCAGGTAACGTCCGAGGTCGCCGGTGCGATAGAGCCGCTCGCCGGTTCGCGGATGCTCGAAGAAGGCTTCGCGGGTCCTCTCCTCGTCCCGCCAGTAGCCGTGGGCCAGGCCGATGCCGCCGATGCAGAGCTGCCCGGGGACCCACACCGGGCAGGGCTCGAGCAGCTCGTTGAGCACGTGGAAGCGCTGGTTGACCATCGGCCGGCCGTAGGGAATGCTCTTCCAGAATGGACCGACCTGGTCGATTGGATAGAGGATCGACCAGATCGACGCCTCGGTGGCGCCGCCGAGGCTGATCACCTCGAGATTCGGGGCCAAGTCGCGCAGCCGGTCCGGTAGTCGCAGCGGGATCCAGTCTCCGGAGAGAAGCGCGAGCCGGAGCGATCCCATGCTCGCCCCCGGCTGCGACGACAGGTGCTCGGCGAGCATCTCCGCCAACGCCGGCACCGAGTTCCACACGGTCACCTGTTCGCGCTCGATCCACTGCGCCCAGCGTTCCGGATCGCGGGCAGCGCCGGGTTCGGGCAGCACGACGGCTCCTCCGGCCGCGAACAGCCCGAAGAGATCGTAGACCGATAGATCGAACCCTAGAGAGGAGAGGGCGAGGACGCGGTCCTCGGGCCCAACCTGGAAGCGATGGTTCAGGTCGAGGAGGGTGTTGACCGCACCGCGATGATCGATCATCACCCCTTTGGGCAGTCCGGTCGAGCCGGAGGTGAAGAGGACGTAGGCCAAGTCTTGCGGTCCCTGCACCGGCGCCGGAGCGTCCTCCGGCAGGTCCGCTTCCTCCGTGCCCTCGACACGGACGCGCTCGATCCCGGCGGGCCACTCCAGCCGCTCATCGACCAGCGGCTGGGTGACGACCAGCTCGATCTCCCCCTGTGCGAGCAGATGACAGACGCGCTCGTGCGGCAGGTCGGGATCGATCGGCAGGTAGGCCGCCCCGGCCTTGAGGATGCCGAGCACCGCCACCGCCTGCTCCCAGCCTTTTTCCATCACCACGGCGACCAGCCGGTTGGGGCGGGCGCCAAGGCGCCGCAGGCGAGATCCCAGCCGATTGGCGCGCCGGCGCAGCTCTCCGTAGTCGAGCCGCCGGCCGGCGGCGATGACCGCTGGCGCGTGCGGATTGGTGGCCGCTGCGCGGTCGAAAAGCTGGTGGAGGAGCTCGGTCGGGACCGGCGCTTCGGTGGCGTTGATCCCCGTCCTCACCTGGAGCTGCCCGGCCAGCAGCTCGCCTTGAAAGCGCTCCGCCTGCCAGGCGTCGTCGTCGGATGCCAGCCGGTCGAGCAGTCGCCGGTAGGCTGCGAACATGTCGTCGATCAGCCCCGGCGGGAACAGCTCCTCGACGGCGTCCCAGTTGAACGACAGCCGGCCGCGCTGCTCGGAGACCTGGTGATCTAGCCAGACCTGCGGCGTCTGGCCGATGCTGTAGCCGGTCTCGAAGCCGATTCCGGCGCCGGCTGGCGCGGCGCTCTCGGGCGGCTCCAGGCTGCCGAGAATCAAAGCGCTGGTGAAGACGACGGGCATCGCGGCCTGCGACGGTCCGCCGTGGGAGCGGGCCAGCTCCCGCAGGACGCGCACGCCGCTGAAGGTACCGTGGTCGAGGTCGTCCCATAGCCGGGCCTGCAGCTGCCGGGCCCGCTGCTCGAAATCCGCCGCCGCGGTGGCGTCCACCTCCAGCAGCGTGAGAGACGTGAAGTCTCCGACCAGGTGGTTGACCTGCGGGTGGATGGGGAGCCGGTTGAAGAGGGTCAGATTGAGCGTGAAGCGCGGGCGCTTGCTCCAGATCGCGAGCACCTCGGAGAAGGCCGTCAGCAGGGCCGTCGAGGGCGTCAGACCCGCCCGGGTGGCGCGCTGCTTGAGGGCCTGCCAGACCGGCGGCTCCAGGGCCGCGGTGCGGCGCACGAAACGAGGTTGGGTCAAGTCCCGGGGATTGAGCGCGAACGGCAGCTCCGGCGCCGGCGGCAGCGACGGGAGCCGCGCCAGCCAGTAGTCCCGGGACCGCTGGTAGGCCGCGGACTCCTCCAGGGCTCCCACCGCCAAGACGTAGTCGCGGAAGGTGACCTCCAGAGGGGGCAGCGAGGCGTCAGGGTCCAGGTAGAGCAGCGACAGCTCGCGCGACAGAATGTCGAAGCTCCGCCCGTCTCCGATCAGCAGGTCGAAGCTGACGTGCAGGCGGACCCGGCCGCTGTCTATGCGGGTGGCGCGGATCTCGAACAAGGGCCAGCGGTCGCTCGGCAGCACCTGATGCGACATCTCCTCACGCACCCCAGCCAGCTCGGCGGCCACCTCTCCCGGGTCGTAGCCGCAGAGGTCGAGCACCTCGATCTCGTAGGCGGGAACCGTTGCCAGCACCTGCTGGCGCCCGTCGGGAAGGACGACGGCCCGCAGCATTTCGTGACGGTCGATCAGGCGCCGCCAAGCGCGCTCGAAGCGGTCGAGGTCCAGGTTGGGCGCGTCGATCTCCTGGTAGGAGTGGGTGGCGACGTTGCCGAGCTCGAAAGCCTCGCTGCGGCCGACCCAGTACGCCTGCTGGATGTCAGTCAGCGGAAAGGGCTCGTACCGGTGCTCGGGGTCGGGCATCAGGGCGGGGAGGGAGGCGACCGCGCCGTCGACTCCGGGGCCGCTCTTGAGACGGCCGATCTCGACGGCCAACGCCGCCACCGTCGGAGCCTCGAAGAGGTGGCGCAGGGGGATCTCGAGCTGGAAGGCCTCGCGCACTAGGCCGATGAGCTGGGTAGCGAACAGCGAGTGGCCGCCGAGCTCGAAGAAGTTGTCGTGGACGCCGACCGCGTCAATGCCCAGCACCTGCGCCCAGATCCCGGCCAGGATCTCCTCGATCGGCGTGCCGGGCGGCACCGGCGGCTGGTCGAGGTGGCGCCTCCCAGCCCCGGGACGGGGACGCACCAGGGGGATTTCGATCTCCCCCAGGGCGTTGAGGGCGTCGCCGAGCGTGCCCTCGGCGACGCCAGGAAGGGCGTGCAAAAGGCGGGCGAGCTGCTCGCCCGCCGTCGCTGCGGCGGCGTCGCTCAGTCGGCGGCGGTCGTAGCCGACTCGGGCCAGCAGCTCGTCGCCGTGAGACACGCGGATGGCCAGCGGGAAGCGGGTCTGCCCGCCGCTCGACTCGCTGTCGCCAATCCGCACCGCGGCTTGGTGAGTGGCGCCCCCCGGGCCGGAGCCGTTGGTCGGATAGTTCTCGTAGACGAGGAGGCTCTCGTACAGGGGGAGCGCCGCCGGCACCTCGCCCCATTCCCGGATCTTGACGCCGGGAGTGTGCTCGAATTTGCGCAGCTCGGCGTTGCGCGCCTGCAAGGTTTGCAGCCAGGGGAGCAACGGCTCCTCGGCGGCGACCTGCACGCGGACCGGCAGGGTGTTGATGAACAGGCCAATGGTCGATTCGATGCCGGCGAGATCGGCGGGGCGGCCGGAGACGGTGACGCCGAAGATGACGTCCGCGGCGCCGCTATAGCGGCTCAGAAGCAGGGCCCAGCCGCCCTGGGCGAGCGTGTTCATGGTCAGCCGGTGGCGCGTCGCCAGCTGCTGCAGCGTCGCGGTCTCCGGCGCGCCGAGCCTAACGACGGTCTCCCCGTACTGTGCCTCGCCGCCGGCCATGGCCGTGGGCTCGGCCTCGCGACCCAACGGCGTCGGCTGGGTGAAGCCGCGCAGCGACTGCCGCCAGAATTCCTCGGCCTGCGCGAGATCCTGCCGCTTCAACCAGGCGATGTAGTCGCGGTAGGGGCGCACCGGGGAGAGCTGCGGCTCCCGGCTGTCGCAGAAGGCGTGGTAGAGGGCGAGGATCTCGCGGAAGACCAGCGACAGGCACCAGCCGTCCATGAGGATGTGGTGATGGGTCCAGACGAAGCGGGTTGTCGTGTCGTCCAGCCGGAAGAGCGCCAGCCGCAGCAGCGGCGGCTTGGCGAGCGTGAAGCCGCGGTTCCGGTCGGCGGCCAGGAAGAGCGCCAGGCGGTCGCGCTGCTCGTCGGCGGCGAGGCGGCGCCAGTCGTGCACCTCGAAGGGCAGCTCCACCTCGCGCAGCACTACCTGCAACGGCTCGTCCTGCTCCTTCCAGACGAAGCCCGTCCGCAGCATGGCGTGACGCGCGAGGACCCGCTGCCAAGCCTGCTCGAAGGCCGCCACGTCCAGCGGACCTTCCAGCGTGCAGCTCCACTGCTCGATGTTGATCCCTGAGCCGGGAGCGCACAGGGTCTCGAACAGCATGCCCTGCTGGGTCGGGGCGAGTGGGTAAATAGCTTCGACGTCTCTCCTACCCATGCGCGCTCCTCAGACGGACTCCAGCTCATCCAGGACCTTAGCCAGCTGCGCCGAGTCCAGCTCGACGTCCGGAAAATCGGAGGGCGTGTAACCACCGGCCTCCGGGGAAAGGCAATGGTCGATCAGCTCGCGCAACGCCGCGAGGAGCTCGTGCGCCAGCCACTCCACGGTCTCCCGCCGGTGGAGAAGCTCGCTGTACTCCCAGACGATCCGCAGCACGCCGCCGCGCACGCTGCCGCCGACCTCCAGTAGGTGAGGCCGAGGCTGGCGCGGGCTGTGGAGCAGGCCGGGCGACTCGGCGGCCGGCAGGAAGACCGCCTCCCCGGGCAGCGTCTCGTCGAACTGCCCGAGGTAGTTGAAGCTGATCTCGGCCGGCGGCTGCTCCCGCAAGCTCGCGGCGGTCCCGGGGTCGGCCAGGTAGCGCAGCAGGCCGTAGCTGAAGCCCCGCGAGGGGACCCGCCGCAGCTGCTCCTTGACCGCCTTCAAGGCCTCGCCCGGCCCTCTGGCGTCGCCGACCTCGAGCAGCACCGGGAACATGGTGGTGAACCAGCCCACCGTGCGCGAAACGTCGAGATCCTCCGCGAACTCCTCGCGGCCGTGCCCCTCCAGGTGGACCCGCAGCCGCGGCGACCCGGTCCAACGCTCAAAGGCGCGGGCCAGGGCCGTCAGCAGCACGTCGTTGATCTGCGTGTGGTAGACCTCCGGCACCTCGCGCAGCAGGAGCCGCGTCTCCTCGGCCCCGAGCGTCACCGCGACGTACCGGACGGAGCCGGTCCGGTTGTCCGCCGGGCCGCCGGGGTGGTCGACCGGGAGCGGCGGAACCGGCTCGCGGCCCACGGCCAGCCAGCGCTCGAGCTCGGCGCTCACCGCCGCCGATGCGGCGTGCTCGGCGAGGCGCTGCGACCAACGGCGGAACGAGGTGGTCTTCGGGCCGAGATCGAGGACCTGCCCGCGCGCGAGTTGGCGGTACGCGGTGTCCAGGTCCTGCAGCAGGATGCGCCAGGAGACGGCGTCCCCCGCCAGGTGATGGACCAGGATGAAGAGCCGCTGCGGCTCCCCCTCGCCCGGCTCGAAGAGGACCACGCGCAGCAGCGGCCCGCGCGCGAGGTCGAAACCGCTCTGCAGGGCCTCGGCGCACGCCTCTAGGGCCGGTGCCCGCAGCCGCGGCGGCAGGGCCCCGAGATCGACACGCCCGAGCCCGCCCGCACCGGGCGCGGCATTGAATTGTGTCCAGCCGTCCGCCGCGTGCTCGAATCGGAGACGGAAGGCGTCGTGCTGCCGGAGCAGCGCGTCCACCACCCGCTCCAGGCGTCCGGCGTCGAGCCGGTTGCGCGCCACCAGCAGCACCGCCTGGTTGTAGTGGTGCGGATCCGGCAGCTCCCGTTCGAAGAACCAGCGCTGGATGGGGGTCAGCGGCACCGGACCGACGACCGCCTCCTGCTCGGCGTCGATCTCCGGCCCCCTCCCGGCAACGGCCGCCAACTCCGCGATCGTCGGGTGCTCGAAGACCTGGTTGGCGGCCAGGCGGAGCCCCGCCCGGTGCGCCTTGGCCACGATCTGGAGGCTCAGGATCGAGTCTCCCCCCAGCTCGAAGAAGTTGTCGTGAACGCCGATCCCTTCGAGCCGCAGCACCTCCGACCAGATCACCGCGAGAGTCTCCTCCGCCGGTGTACGCGGCGGCGCCGCGCCGCCTTCCCGGAACGGTCCGGCCGCCGGCTCCGGCAGGGCGTGGCGGTCGATCTTGCCGTTCGGAGTGAGGGGCAGCGCCGCCAGGAAGACCAGGGCGGGGGGGATCATCGCCTCCGGCAGGCGTGCCCGCAGCCAGGCGCGCAGCTCGGCGTCAACCGGGGCTGCCGGCCCGGTCGGCTCCTCCGGGACCACGTAGCCGACCAAGGTGCGCCGCCCGCCGGCTTCCTCGCGCGCGACGACGACCGCCTCGCGCACGCCCGGAGCGGCCAGCAGCGTCGCCTCGATCTCGCCGAGCTCGATGCGGACGCCCCGGATCTTCACCTGCGCGTCGCGGCGGCCGAGGAACTCCAGGCTACCGTCGGGCAGGAAGCGGGCCAGGTCACCCGTGCGGTAGAGACGGCTGCCGGGCAGGCCCGAGAACGGATCCGGGACGAAGCTTTCGGCGGTGCGGTCCGGTTGGCTGCGATAGCCGCGGGCGAGGCTGGCGCCGGCAATATGCATCTCGCCGGGAGCACCCGTCGCCGTCAGCTGGCCCGTGGGGCCGAGCAGAAAGATCCGGCAGCCGTCGATCGGCCGCCCGATGGGCGGCAAAATCTGGCCGGACCCCGCCAGCGGCATCGGCGGCAGGGCGGCTGCGGTCGCCACCACCGAATTCTCCGTCGGGCCATAGTGGTTGACGAGCCGGAAGGGTGCCTCCGCGGGCGCCGTCCGCCGCAGGCGGTCGCCGCCGGTCAGCAGAACCCGCAGCGCCATATCCGGCGGCCAGCTCTCCAGCAGCACCGTCTCCGCCACCGGCGTCGGCAGGAAGCTCAGCGTGATCGCCTCCTGCCGCAACCAGCGGACGATCTCCGGCGGCGAAGTGTGGACCGCCGCGTCGGGGAACCAGAGGCTGGCCCCAGCCGTCAGGTAGGGCCAGATCTCCCAGACCGCGGCGTCGAACCCCGGCCCTGCCACCTGGGTGGCGCGATCGGCGGCCGTCACTCCGTATGTCTGCAGGTGCCAGCGCACCAGGTTCGACAGACCCCGGTGGGGGACCTCGACCCCCTTGGGGCGGCCGGTGGAGCCGGAGGTATAGATGACGTAGACCAGCCCATCGTCGTCCACGGCAGAGGCGAGCGGCCCGTCGCTCCAGCGCTCGATGCGGTCGCGCTCGGCGTCGAGGAGAAGCAGGGAAGGGCCGTCGCCCGCGGCGAGCGGCGGCAGGTGCCCGGCCAGACGCTCCTCGCTGAGCAGCACCGCGGGGCGGGCGTCGGCGAGCATGTACCTCAGCCGTTCGCCGGGGTAGGCTGGATCTAGCGGCACGTACGCTCCACCTGCCTTGAGGGTGGCCAGCAGCGCCACGATCCACTCCGGCGGGCTCTCGATGCATACCGCCACCAGAGCTTCGGGTCCGACCCCGAGCGATTGGAGCTCCCGGGCCAGCCGGTTGGAGTGCGCCTCCAACTCGCCGTAGGTCAGGCTGCCGCCGCCGAATGCCAGGGCCAGGGCCGAGGGCGACCGCCGCGCCTGCTCCTGGAAGCGTCGATGGACGGGGAGGTCGCCGGGCACCTCGGCGGGCGGAGCTGCGGTGTCGTTCCATTCCACCAGGAGCTGCTGGCACTCCGCCGGCAGGAGCCAGAACGGGCCGTCGTGCGGGGCTCCCGGGGCGGTCGCCATGGCCTCCAGGACGCGGGCGTAAAGACGCGCCATCGCCGCCGCCTGGGCGGGTGGAAAGTGGCGCGTGCTCCAGTTGAGCTCCAAGGCGATTTCGGAGCTGCGCGGATTGACGTGAAAGCCGGCGAGCAGCGCCAGGTTCGTCTCCTCGGCCTTGCGCGCCCCCAGGACCTCTAGCCGCCCCGAGCGCAGCATGCCGCCGACGACGTGGAAGTGGACGTAGTTGAACTGCGTGTCGAAGAGCGGCCGGCCGCCCCCCCACTCCTTCTGCAGGGCCGCCAGCGGGTAACGCCGGAAGGGGAGCATGGCCTGCTCGGCGGCGAAGGTCTTCCGGATCAGGTCCTCCCAGGTGCCGCCGCCGAGCTGCAAGCGCAGCGGCAGGGTATTGAGGAAGAGTCCGAGGACCTTCTCGCTGTCGGCCCCTTCCGGCCGTCCATGGCTGGTGACTCCCGTGATCACGTCCATCCGGCCGCAGACGAGGCTCAAGAACTTGAGATGTGCCGCGAGCAGGAGGCTCTTGATGGGAACGGCCAAGCTGTCCGCGAGCCGCCCGAGCCCGGCGAAGACGGCGGGCGACGCCGGGACG
The DNA here is from genome assembly GCA_036002325.1 of Thermoanaerobaculia bacterium. Lineage (GTDB taxonomy): Bacteria > Acidobacteriota > Thermoanaerobaculia > Multivoradales > UBA5704 > DATARR01. The sequence goes on from DASYTJ010000094.1 coordinate 133,309, forward strand.
CGCCGGTCGCGAACCAGCGGTCCCTCCGCGGCGGCCATGGCGCCGGGCCAGCGCGGAATCTCGAGGGGCGTGGCGCCGGCGAGCGCCTCCGCCCAGTAGCGGCGCGCCTCCGCAGACGCCAGCGCCTCCCGCTCGAGGTGGACGTAGTCGCGCAGCGAGGCGGTCGGCGGCGGCTCGGCGGCGGGAGAGGCCCCGTCCAGCAGGCCCACGTAGCGGTCGAAGATCTCGCGCAGGGCGGAGTGGAGGCTCCAGCCGTCGAGGATGGCGTGATTCTCGGTCACGGTGAGCTGGAACTCGTCCTCCGCGCGGACGGCGACATGCAGCCGCATCTGCGGGGCGAACCCCAGATCGAACCGCCGGGCGCGCTCCCGCCCGACGAGAGCGGCCAGGGCGGCCTCCTGGCCGGCGATGTCGAGATGCCGGAAGTCCTCCACCGCCACGGGTAGAGACGCGGTTGGATAGACGAGCTGCAGCGGCTCGCTGTAGGTGGCGAGATCGAAGGCGGTGCGCAGGAGCGGATGGCGATCCACCACCTGCTGCACCGCGGCGCTGAAGGGCTCGGCCACGAAGCGCCCCCGCAGGTGCGTGCTGTTGACGTTGTGGTAGGCCGCCGAGTCCGCCGCTTGCGTCATGTGGAATAACATGCCGGCCTGGAGCTGGGTGAGCGGATAAGCGTCCTCCAGCCCCGCGGGGAGCCGCTCGCGGTCCGCCGCCGAGACCAGGGCGAACGGCGGCACCTGCAGCGACTCTTCGACTCCGCCTCCCAGCTGGAGCTCGCGCGCCAGCCCGGCGACGGTCGGAGCGCGGAAGAGCTGCTGCAGGGTGAAGCTCAGCCCCTTCTCCCGCGCCGCCGCCAGCAGCGCGAGGCTGCGGATGGAATCGCCGCCCAGCGCGAAGTAATTGTCGTGCACCCCCACCCGTTCGATGGCCAGGGCGCGCGCCCAGACCCCGGCAAGGACCTTCTCGACCACCGACCGCGGCTCCTCGTAGGCGATCTCCAGCTGCGGCCGCTCGCCGTCCGGCAGCGGCAGAGCGCGGCGGTCCACCTTGCCGATGGCGGTGAGCGGGATGCGGTCGAGGAGGACGAAGGCGGCGGGAATCGCGTGGTCCGGCAGCTTTCCTTGCAGGTGCTCGCGCAAGGTCTCGACCGGCAGCGCGCCATCCCGCGGCACCACATAAGCCACCAGCCGGCGCTCGCCGCTCCCCTCTCCGAGTGCCGCCACCACCGCTTCCCGCACCGCCGGATGCGAAGCCAGGGCGGTCTCGATCTCTCCCAGCTCCAGCCGGAAGCCGCGCACCTTGACCTGATGGTCCCGCCGGCCGAGGTACTGGACCTCGCCACCATCCACCCGACGCCCGAGGTCGCCGGAGCGGTAGAGGCGCGCCCCCGGCTCCCCGTGAACTGCGCAGAACGGATCGGGGATGAACCGCTCGGCGGTCAGCTCCGGCCGATGCAGATAGCCGCGCGCCACACCCGCTCCTCCAACGCAAAGCTCCCCCCAGACGCCGAAAGGTACGAGCTCGAGGGACGGGTCAAGGAGATGAAGGCGCAGGTCGGCGAGGGCACCGCCGATCGGGCTGCCACCGCTCTCCAGGTCGGCCGCCGAGATCGGCCGATAGGTCACATGCACGGTCGTCTCGGTGATGCCGTACATGTTGACCAACTGGGGCCGCCGGTCACCGTGGCGGTCGAACCAGGGGCGCAGACTCTCCAGCTCCAGTGCCTCTCCCCCGAAGATGACCAGCCGCAGGTCCAGCCCGGCAGAAGCTGCCGTCTCGTCGGCGCGAATCAACTGCCGGAATGCCGAGGGGGTCTGGTTAAGAACGGTCACCCTCTCGTCACGCAGCAGCCGGTGGAACTCCTCCGGCGAACGGCTGGTGAGATACGGCACAACCACCAGCCGGCCACCAAAGAGGAGGGCGCCCCAGATCTCCCAGACCGAGAAGTCGAAGGCGAACGAGTGGAACAGCGTCCAGACGTCGGACGCGTCGAACCGAAAATCCTCCCAGGTCGTCGTGAACAGGCGGACGGCGTTGTCGTGGGTGACGACCACCCCCTTCGGCTGGCCGGTCGAACCCGAGGTGTAGATGGCGTACACAGCACAGGCGCCGACGGCGCCGCCGTCCAGCCGCGCGGGGCTCTCCCGACCGAGCTCCTCCGCGGGATCGTCCAGGCAGAGGACACGGGCGCCGTGCGCGGGCAGCCGCGCCCGCAGTGGCTCCTGGCAGACCACCACCGGCGCCGCGGTATCCGCCAGCGCGAACGCTAGGCGCTCAGTAGGATAGGTGGGATCGAGCGGAACGTACGCTCCTCCCGCCTTGAGGATGCCGACGATGGCGATCACCATCTCCAGCGAGCGCTCGACGCAGAGGGCGACGCGCACCTCGGGCCCCACCCCCAGGCGGCGCAGGCGGCGCGCCAGCCGGTTGGCTGCCTCGTCCAGCTCGCGATAGGTCAACCGCCGCTCACCGCAGGCGACCGCCACTTCGTCCGGCGAACGGTCCACCACCGCCTCGAACCCGCCGTGGAGCGTACCGGGCAGCTCCAGCCCCGCACCGGCAGCCGCGGGGAGCAGCAGGTGGTGGCGCTCGGCCGCGCTCAACAGCGGCAGCTCCGAAAGACGGCCCGCCGGGTCCGCCAGCGCCGCCGCAAGCAGGATCTCCAAGTGGCCGATGACGCGCTGGACCGTGGCGCGATCGAAGAGGTCGCTGGCGTACTCGAGCGATCCCGTGAGCCCCTCGCGGTCTTCACTGAGAGAAACCGTCCAATCGAACTTCGAAGCTCCGGTGGCGACGTCGAGCAGGCGCAGGCTAAGGCCCGGGACCTCGAGGCGGTCGACCGGCGCGTTCTGCACGGCGAACATCACCTGGAACAGCGGCGTGCGCCTGAGATCCCGCTCCGGGTGCAGGTACTCCACGAGAGTCTCGAACGGCAGGTCCTGATGAGCGTAGGCGCCGAGGGCCAAGTCGCGGATCTGCTCCAGCAACGTCCGATAGTCGGGGTCCTTCCTCAGATCGGCGCGCAACGCGAGCGTGTTGACGAAGAATCCGATCAGCGGCTCGAGCTCGCCGCGGTGCCGGTTGGCGATCGGCGTTCCCACGACCAGATCGTCCTGGCCGGTGTAGCGCTGGAGGAGGGCGTCGAACGCGGCGAGCAGCGCCATGAACAGCGTCACCCGCCGCTCGCGGCAGAGCGCCCGCAGACCCTGCTGAAGCTGGCGCGGAAGGAGGAAGGACTCCACCCGGCCGTGCCAGCTGCGTACCACGGCGCGCGGCCGATCGGTGGGCAGCTGGAGTGGGGCGGAAGCGGTCCCGAGCTGCCGGCGCCAGTAGTCGAGCTGCTCGGCCAGGACCTCGCCGCGCAGCCAGGACCGCTGCCAGGCGGCGAAGTCCGCGTACTGGATCCGCAGCTCGGGGAGCGTCGGCGTCTCGCCGCGGCCGAAGGCGGAAACCAGAACCGCCAGCTCGTGCACCAGTACCCCGATCGACCAGCCGTCGGTGACGATGTGGTGCATGGTGACGACCGCGACGTGCTCCTGCGCGCCGAGGCGCAGCAGAGCGGCCCGCAGCAGGGGTCCGCGCCGGAGATCGAACCTCCGGCGGGCCTCCAGGCCGACCAGATGCAGGGCCTCCTCCTCCCGCCGGACGGATGGCAGGCCGGCGAGGTCGACGAGGGGCACCGTAACCGGCCGCGCGGGACCGATGACCTGGACGTCGCCCTGGGGGGAGGTCCCAAAGGTCGTCCGCAGGCTCTCCTGGCGCCGAGCCAGCTCGCTAAAGCTTCGTTCCAGGACGTCGACCCGCAGCTCGCCGTCGATCCTGGTGGCGACCGGGACGTGGTACAGGGTCGTGCCCGGCGTCAGGGCCTCCAGGAAGAGAAGCCGCTGCTGGGCGAAGGAGACAGGGAGGTCGGCATCGCGTGCGGCTGCGACGATGGCGGGAGGCTCGCCGCCGGGCGCGGCCTGCAGCGCAGTCTCCACCCGGCGCGCGAACGCGGCGAGGGTGGGAGCGTCGAACAGGGAGCGCAACGGCAGCTCGACGTGGAACGCCTCCTTGATCCGGCTGATCACCTGGGTGGCGAGCAGCGAGTGCCCGCCGAGATCGAAGAAGCTCTCGTTGGCGCCGACGCGGTCGCGCCGCAGGACGTCCGCCCACAGGCCGGCGACGATCTCTTCGACCGCCGTCGCCGGGGGAGCCAAGCCTTCATCCCCGGCCGCCAAGGTCGCGGGCGCCGGCAGCGCGCCGCGGTCGACCTTGCCGTTGGCGGTGAGCGGCAGGGCGGGGAGGGTGGTCCAGGCGGCAGGCACCAGCGGTTCGGGGAGGCGGTCGCGCAGGAAGCCCCGCAGCTCCTCCAGGTCGAGGTCCATCCCGGGCCGGCGGACCACATACGCGGCGAGGTAGCGCTCCCCAGCCTCCTCGCGCGGAACCACGGCGACCTCGCGCACCGCCGGGTGAGCCGCCAGCACGGCCTCCACCTCTCCCGGCTCGATCCGGAAGCCGCGGATCTTGACCTGCCGGTCGATGCGGCCGAGGTACTCCAGGTCGAGATTTGGGAGATGGCGGACGAGGTCCCCGGTCCGGTAGAGGCGCTCGCCGGCGAGGCCGCTCAAGGCGTCGGGGACGAACGCCGCGGCGGTCTGCTCGGGGCGCCGCAGGTAGCCCCGGGCCACGCCGTCGCCGCCGATCAGCAGCTCGCCGGGCGTGCCGGCGGGCACCGGCCGCAGATGGCGGTCGACCACGTAGAGCTGGGTGTTGGCGATCGGCCGGCCGATCGGCACCGCTCCCTCCTCCGGGAGGCCGGGGGGGATCTCGTGGACGCAGCAGCCGACCACGGTCTCGGTCGGGCCGTATTCGTTGACCAGGCGGACGTCCGGCGCTCGCTCCCGCCAGCCGCGCAGCGCCGCGCCGTGCAGCGCCTCGCCGCCGAGGATCAGGGCGCGCGCCCGCACCCCCGGCTCGCCGGCGATCGGCCCCAGCAGCTCCAGGTGCGCCGGGGTGAGCTTGACCAAGCTCCACTCCTTCCCCGAGCGGAGCGCGGCCGCCAGCGCCTCGACGCCGGGGGCCTCCGGCAGCAGCGCCACCGTCCGGCCGGCCAGCAGGGGAGCGAACAGGCTGGTGACGGTCAGGTCGAAGCCGAGCGGCGAGTGGACTGGGGCGCCCTGCCCCGCCGCAAGGCCGTAAGCGCTGACGCTCCAGGAGAGGTAGTTGACCAGCCCCCGGTGAGGGATCATCACCCCTTTGGGCCTGCCAGTCGAGCCGGAGGTGTAGAGGACGTACGCCAGGCTGTCGGCGTCCGGGGGGGGCGCCGTCGTCGTCGCCATCGGCACCGGCTCCGCCTCGGCGCGGAGCGGCACCACCTGCGCCCGATGCCCGGCGGGGAGAACGGGGAGCAGCGCCACGCTGGCGAGCAGCACCGGCGCCTGCGACTCCGCGAGCAACGCCAGCAGCCGATCCGCCGGGTGGGAAGGGTCGAGCGGCAGGTAGGCTCCACCCGCCTGCCAGACGGCGAGCAGCCCGACCAACATCTCCGGCGAGCGCTCGGCGAAAACCGCCACCACGACCTCCGGCCCCACCCCGAGCCGGCGCAGCCGGAGGGCAAGAGCGGCGGCGCGCCGATCCAGCTCGGCGTAGGTGAGGGCTTCGGCGCCTGCGGTGACGGCGATTCGGTCCGGCCAGCTCCGGCAGGCCTCGGCAAGGAGCTCGTGCTGACAGCGCTCGCGCGGGTAAGCCGCCGCGGTCCGGTTCCAGTCGACGAGCAGCCGGCGGCGTTCGCTCTCCGCCAGCAGCTCCAACTCGTCGAGGGGAGTCGCGGGGACTGCGAGCGCCCCGTCGAGAAGCCGCTCCCAGCTGTCGGCGAACCGCCGGGCGTCTTCCTCAGGAAGCAGCCGGCGATCGTAGTGCAGCTCGATGGTGAGGCCGTCCGCCCGGGTCAGGCAGCGGAGCTTGATCTTGAACCGGTCGCCGCAGGAGTACAGCCGCAGCACTGCCGCCGGCAGGTTGGCCGTCTCGAAGGCGTAGGGGAAGAAGAGGAGGCCGTCGCCGGCGGCTCCGGTGAGGCGGTCCCAGGCGAACAGCTCCTGCCACTCGGCGGCGGCGCAACGGGCCCGGTGGATCCGGCGCACCCAGGCATCGAAGCCGAGCCCCGCTTCCGGACGGGCGTCGAGCGGCAGAACGCGAGCGAACACTCCCACGGCCTCCGGCAGCCCCTCGTAGCGTCGCCCGTCGAAGCCAGCGGCGGCGGTGACGGCACCGTTCGCGAGGCGCCAGAGCAGAGCCTGCCAGGCGGCGAGCAGCACGTCCGCAGGGGTCGCCTTCAGCGCCGCGGCCAAGTCGTCGACCCGGGCCTGCCGTTCGGGTCCGAGCTGACGGCTCTGGAAGTCCGGCTCGAAGGCCGCCGGGTCTGCGGTCTGCCGCTCCCACGGGAGCGCCGGCGAGCCGGCCGGCGGGAGCTCGACGGCGCGCCAGAAGCCGCGACCCTCCCCTGCGTCCTGCTCCAGCAACTCCTGCTGCCACTCCGCGAGGTCGGCGTACTGGGCCGGCTCCTCGACGGCATCCGGTGGGGTGCCGGCGGCCTCGCGGGCGATCTCCCGCGCCAGGTTCAGGATCCCGGGGCCATCGAGGCGCAGCGCCGAGGCGGCCAACAGCAGTACCCGGCGGCCCGGCTGCGGAACCAGCAGGCGCACATGCAGTGCTGCTCCGGCGTCGAGACCGCACGGCTGGTCCAGCAACTCCGCGAACTCGCGGTCGATGAACTCGCCCGGATCCTCCGCGTCATCGGCGGCGCGCGTCGCGAGCGCGATCTCGGCCGGCTCGTCCAGGGTCTGGACGAGCACCTCGGTCCCGGGCAGGTAGCGGAACCGGGCGTGGAGGATCTCATGGCGGGCGATCACCTGCTGCGCGGCCCGCAGCGCGCGGTCGGGCCCCAGGTCTCCGGCGATCTCCAGCGCGCACTGCGCCCGGAAAGGCAGCGGGTCGAGGCCCTCCCGGAGCAGCGTCCAAAGCCGCTCCTGCTGCGGCGACAGCCGGTAGCCGATCAAGCCTCGCGCTCCTCCACGGCCGGGGCGAGCACTTTGCGGCGGGCCACCTTCATCCGCTCGCGATGCCCCTGCTCCCGCTCCCGCTTGCCCTGCTCCTGGCGGCGGAAGTCGTCCTCGCGCAAGGCCTCGAACAAGTCGTCCAGTCGCTGCTCGCCCTCGGCAACGAGCCGTTCCAGCACCAGCGTGTACTGGGCGAGGAGGCGGTCGACCGTCGCGGCGTCGAACAGGTCGGCGCTATACTCGACGGCGCCGTTCAAGCCGGCGGCGGTCACCGCCAGGTTGAGCAGAAAATCGAACTTCGCGATCCCGCTCTCGCTCGCCTGGCCGGCCAGGCTGAGGCCCGGCAGCTCGAGGTTCGCGGCGGGGGCGTTCTGCAGCACCAGCTTGGTCTGGAACAGCGGCGTTCGCGCGGTGTCCCGTTCCGGCTCCAGCTCCTCGACCAAGCGCTCGAAGGGCAGGTCCTGATGGGCATAGGCGGTGAGCGCGACCTCCCGTACCCGCCGCAGCAGGTCCGCCACTCCGGGGTTGCCCGACAGGTCGGTCCGCAAGACCAGCTGGTTGACGAAAAAGCCGATCAGCCCTTCCGTACCGACGTGGTTGCGGTTGGCGACGTCGGTGCCGATCACGACGTCGGTCCGGCCGCTGCAGTGGCTGAGGAGCACGTCGAAGCCGGCGACAAGTGCCATGAAAAGGGTCACCTCGTGCCGGCGGCAGAGCGCCTCGAGCCGGCCCGTCAGCTCCTCGGGCAAGGACCAGGCGCGGTAGCCGGCGCGATGGGAGCGGCCGACCGGCCGCGGCCGGTCGGCGGGAAGCTCGCCGCCGGCGGCGCTACCGGCGAGCCGCTGGCGCCAGAAGGCGAGCTGGGTTTCCAGAACCTCTCCCTGCAGCCATTGCCGCTGCCACCAGGCGAAGTCGGCGTACTGCAGAGGGAGCTCGGGGAGCGGTGAGGGCTCACGGGCGGTGAACGCCTGGTAAAGCGCGCCGACCTCGCGTACCAACAGCCCGGTCGACCAGCCATCGCTGGTGATGTGGTGCAGCGTGAAAAGCACCACCTGCTCCTGGCTGGCGAGACGCAGCAGCGAGGTGCGGACCACCGGCCCGCACGCCAGGTCGAACGGCCGCGCCGCCTCGCCGTCCGCCAGACGCTTCGCCTCCGCCTCCCGGACCGCGGCCGGCAGCGCGCGCAGGTCGACCTGGGGCACCTCCTGGAGCCGTGCGGGCGCGATCCTCTGGACCGGTTGCCCGTCCACCACCGGAAAGCAGGTCCGCAGCGACTCGTGCCGGCGGACCACTTCGCTCATTGCCCGCCGCAGGCAGCGGAGGTCGAGCGTGCCGCGAACCCGCAGGAAGATGGGGATGCTGTACGCCGTGCTCGCCGGCTCCAGCTGCTGGAGGAACCAGAGCCGCTGCTGGGCGAAGGAGAGCGGCAGCGGTCGGTCGCGCGGGGCGGGGGCGAGTGGCGGCACGTGCGTCTTTTCGCCGGCGTGCAAGGCCGCCTCGACCACTTTGGCGAAGCCGGCGATGGTGGGTGCCTCGAAAAGGCGCGCCATCCGCAGCTCGATGCCGAACGCGTGGCGAGCTCGCGACACGACCCGCGTGACCGCCAGCGAGTGCCCGCCCAATTCGAAGAAGCCGGTGTGGATGCCGACCCGCTCGACGCCGAGCACGTCGGCCCACAGCCTCGCCAGCAGCTCCTCGACCGGAGTGCGCGGCGCGGCGTAGGCCGTCTCTCCGGCGCCAGCCCCGGGCGAGCCGGCCGGTAGCGCCCGGCGGTCGAGCTTGCCGCTCGGCGTCCGCGGCAGCTCGCCGAGAAAGACGAACGCCGCCGGGATCATGTGCTCCGGCAGGCGTTCGGCCAGGAAGCCGCGCAGCGCGGAGACGGCCGGCGGAGCCTCGTTGGCTACCAGGTAGGCGGCGAGCTCGTGCGCTCCGGCGCGCTCCCGCGCCACCACCGCGGCTTGCCAGACCTGCGGATGGGACGCCAGCACGGCCTCGATCTCGGCTGGCTCGACGCGGAAGCCCCGAATCTTCACCTGCTGGTCGATGCGGCCGAGGAACTCCAACTCACCGCGCAGCGACCAGCGCACCAGGTCTCCCGTCCGGTAGAGGCGCGCTCCGCTCTCGCCGCTCCAGCGATCGGGCACGAACCTCTCCACCGTCAGGTCCGGCCGTCCCAGGTAGCCGCGCGCCAGGTTCACGCCGCCCACGAAGAGCTCGCCGGGCGTGCCGGGCGGCACCGGCGCCCCGTCGGGTGCAAGGACCAGGATCCAGAGGTTCGACAGCGGTCGACCGAGCGGCACGGTGCCGGCGGTCGCCTCGCGCCTGCAGGGCCGGAAGGCGACGTCGATCGCCGCCTCAGTGGGCCCATACAGGTTGCACAGCTCGACGTCGAGCCGATCGAGCGCCCGCGCTGCGACGTCGCTCCCCAGGGCCTCGCCGCCGCAGAACAGGCGTCGCAGGCTGCGGCAGCTCGCGAACCCGGGATCCTCGACCACCACCTGCAGCATGGACGGGACGAGCTGCAAGATGGTGATTCCCTGCATCCGGACGCTCTCCGTCAGGTACGCGGAATCGCGATGGCCGCCTGGGCGGGCCAGCTGCAACCGCGCACCGCCGAGCAGCGGCGCGAAGATCTCCCACACCGAAGCGTCGAAGCTGAACGGGGTCTTCTGCAGGACACGGTCGTCGGCGCCGAGCGGGAAGGTCTCCTGCATCCACAGCAGCCGGTTGGCGATCGCCCGGTGGGAAATCATCACCCCCTTCGGCCGGCCCGTCGACCCGGAGGTGTAGATGACGTAGGCGAGCCCGTCCGGCGGCACTTCTACTCCCGGATCGTCGCCCCTCTCGGCCGCGATCACCGCGGCGTCACCGTCGAGGCAGACCACCCGTGCCGTGCCGCCGAACCGCTCACGCAGGCGGCTGACGGTGAGGACCACCGGCGCCCTGGCGTCCTCCGCCATGAAAGTCAGCCGCTCCTGGGGGTACTCGGGATCGAGCGGCACGTAAGCGCCCCCCGCTTTGAGGATACCTAGAATGCCGATCACCATCTCCAGGCCGCGTTCGACGCAGAGCGCCACCCGCGTCTCCGACCTCACTCCACACCGCCCCAGGAACCAGGCAACGCGGTTGGCACGCCGGTCGAGCTCGCGATAGCTCAAGGAAATTCCATCCGCGCCCACGGCCACCACCTCTGGCGTGGCCGCCGCCTGCGCCGCGAATAACGCGTGCAGGGGCTCGCGCCCACGGAGAGCCTGCTTGCCTCGGCTCCATTCCACCTGAACCTGCTGGCGCTCCGCAGCCGCGAGCAGGCAGACACCATCGTGGCGCGCTTCAGGATCGGCCGCGACCGCCGCCGCCACCCGGGAGTAGAGCGCGAGCAGGACCTCGATCTGCTCCGGGCACAGCTCGGCGCCGTGCTCCAGCGTGAGGGTGAGGACCGGCTCCTCGCTCTGGTCGTACACGAAGGTCGCGGACAGCGGGTAGTGATCCACCGAACGGTCGCTGTGCCCCCGGTCCAGGAAGGTGATCTCCCCCGAGCGGAGCACGCGTTCGACCGAGTGGAAGTGGAGATAAGTGAACGCCGCGTCGATGAGCGGCTGCTCGGCTCGCTGCAGGGCGATCAGCGGGTAGCGCCGGTGCGGCAGCAGCTCGACCTCATTGGCGAAGGTCGCCCGCACCAGCTCGGCCCAGCTCCCCGCCGGCAGGCGGAGCCGGAAGGGGACCGTATTGACGAACAGGCCGCGGATCCGCTCGCCGTCGAGCTCCTCCGGTCGGCCGTGGGTGATCAGGCCCGTCAACAGGTCGGCCTGGCCGGTGAAGATGCTGAGCGCCTTCAGGTGGACTGCCAGCAGCACGCTCTTGAGCGGCACCTCGCTGGCCCGGGCGAGCCGCATCAGCCCGTCCAGTACCTCGTTCGGCACCTGCACCGTAGGCTTGCGGTGATAGCCGGCCCGGCGCCGTTCCTCCCCCGGCCAGCGCGGCAGGCTCAGGGTGGAGGAGCCGGCCAGCTTACGCGCCCAGTACTCCCTGTGCTCCGGCGACGCGATGGCTTGCCGCTCGAGGAAGACGTAATCGCGGAACGAGGTCGCCGCCGGCGGCTCCGCCGGTTCCGGCCCGCCGCGCAGCAAGGCCAGATAGAGCTCGAAGATTTCGGCCAACGTCGAGGTCGTACTCCAGCCGTCGGAGATGGCGTGCGGCTCGGTAAGGGTGAACTGCAGGGTCTCGTCGGTGCGCCGATGGAGATGGAAGCGCATCAGCGGCGGCCGGTCGAGAGGCACGAAGTGGCGGTTCTCTTCGTCGAAGAAGCGGCGCAGCAGGGGCCGCTGCTCCTCGAACGTCGCCAGCGCGCGGAGATCAGTGACCGCGATGGGCATGGCCGCCGTCCGGTGCACCAGCTGCAGCGGCTCGCTGTAGGTCGTCAGGTCGAACGAGGTGCGCAGGATGGGGTGTCGGTCGACCACCCGCTGCACCGCGCGCTGAAACGTCTCCAAGTCGAACGGACACCGCAGGTGGAAGCTGTTGACATTGTGGTAGGCCGGCGTCGTTTCGTCCGACGCCAGCTCCATGTGGTACAGCATTCCCAGCTGCACTGTGGTCAGCGGATAGGCGTCCTCGAGCCCGGCGGGCAGAAGCTGCCGGTCCGCGGCGGAGAGCATGCCGAACGGCTCGACGCGCGGCCGGCTCCTCGCCGCTGGCGGCGGCGACACGGCCGCCGCTGGTCCCTTGCCGCCGCGTTTCTCCCGGCGCAGGACCTCCAGCAGAAGCCGCTTCTCCGGCGTCAGGGTGGCCAGCAGGTCGACGGCACTCACTCGTTGCTCCCCGCGTTGGGCAGCAGCTTCTCGCGTAGCTGCGCCCGCACGGCCTCGTCAGAGAGGCCGTCGATCTCCGCCAGCATCTCCGCCAACTCGGCGGAATCCACCTCCGCCGGCGCGCTCGCCACCAACCCCGCGACGGTACCCACATGCGCGGCCAGCGCGGCGACCGTCGGGAAGCGGAAGAGGTCCTGGATCACGAAGTCGAGACCGCGCTCCTTGGCGAGGGCCACCACCCTGACGCTGCGGATGGAGTCGCCGCCCAGGGCGAAGAAGCTGTCGTGGACGCCTACCCGGTCCAGGCCGAGCACCGTGGCCCACAGCGGGGCGAGGACCTCCTCGACGGGCGTGCGTGGCGCCACGTACGCCTGCTCAAGGTCCGGCCTCTCCGGCCCGGGCGCCGGCAGCGCCCGTCGGTCTACCTTGCCATTAGGCGTCAGCGGCATGGCCGGTAGCAGCACGAGCGCGGAGGGGACCATCGGCTCGGGGAGCGCCGCCGCTAGAAACCGCCGCAGCTCGTTCGACCTTGGACGCTCGCTCTCGGCGGCGACGACGTAAGCCACCAGGCGTCGGTCCCCTCGCGTATCCTCGCGCGCCAGCACCGCCGCCTCGCGCACGGCCGGGTGCTGGGTGAGCACCGCCTCGATCTCCCCCAGCTCGATGCGGAAGCCGCGGATCTTCACCTGACCGTCGCTGCGCCCCAGGTACTCCAGATGACCGTTCGGCAGGTGGCGGCCGAGATCGCCGGTGCGGTAAAGGCGTCCGCCGGGCCGGGCGCCGAACGGATCGGGGACAAAGCGCTCTGCGGTGGCGGCCGGCAGCCGTTGATAGCCGCGGGCGATCCCAGCGCCGCCGATGAAGATCTCGCCGGCAACGCCCCAGGGGACCGGATCCAGACGGCCGTCCAGCAAGTACATGCGGGTGTTGGCGATCGGGCGGCCGATGGGCACTGCCCCCGGCTCCGGGCTCCCGGGGGGCACCTCGTAGGCACAGGAGCCGACCACCGTCTCGGTCGGGCCGTACTCGTTGACGACACGGATCTCGGGCGCCTTCTCCCGCCAGGGAACGAGCGCCTCGCCGTAGAGCGCCTCACCGCCCAGTACCAGCAGACGCGCACCCTGAGCGGTCTCGCTCTCGGCGAGCCGGCGGCGCAGAACCTCGAGGTGGGCCGGCGTCAGCTTCGCCAGCGAGAAACCGCCGTCGCCCATCAGGGCCTCGCCCAGCGCGTCCACCCCCTGATCCTCAGGCAGCAGGACCACAGTGCCGCCGGCGAGCAGCGGGCCAAGCAGGCTGGTGAGCGTCAGATCGAAACCGATGGGCGAGTGGACCGGCGCGCTTCCTCCCGCCCCGAGGCCGTAGGCTCCACGGCTCCACCAGAGGTAGTTCACCAGGCCGCGGTGTGGCACCATGACCCCCTTGGGCCTGCCGGTCGAGCCGGAGGTGTACAGCACATAGGCCAGGTCGTCCGGCGCGGCCCCCGCAGCCATCACCGAAGCGGCCGCCGGTTCCGCCGCCGGGGCGGCATCGAGCAGGATACGGGCGGCGACGATGCCCTCGGGCACCATCCCGGCGAGCGCCGTCTCGGTCAACACAACCCGCGGCTGCGAGTCCTCCAGCATCCAGGCGAGGCGGTCACGCGGGTACGCCGGATCGAGCGGGACGAAGGCTCCTCCCGCCTTCCAGACAGCCAGGATCGCCACCAGCAGCTCCGGCCCGCGACTCAGGCAAACCGCTACCCGCGCCTCGGGTCCTACGCCGAGGGTGCGCAGGCGGCCGGCCAGGCGGTCCGCAGCGGCGTCGAGCTCGGCGTAGGTCATCCGGCGCTCTGCTGCCGCCACGGCGGTCTCCGCCGGGGTACGGGAGGCCTGCTCGGCCACCAGCTGGTGGAGGCAGCGGTCGGCGGGGTAGTCAGCGTCGGTGCCGTTGAAGGCGACGAGCAGCTCCTGGAGCTCCACCGCGCTCAGCAGGTTGACGTTGCCGAGCGGCGTGCCGGGAGCGTCCAGCAGCGCCTGCATCAAGGTCGCGAAACGCTCGGCCAAGCGTTCCATATCCTGCGGCCGAAACAGGCGAGGATCGTACTGCAGCTCGGTGCGTATCCCGCCGTCGCCGCAGACGCAAGCGAGCTTGACCTTGAAGCGGTCGAGTCCCAGGTACCAGCCGCGGGGCGAGAAGGCGATGCCGGCGGCGGTGCAGGTCGCCGGCAGCTTGCTGAGCTCGAACAGCACCGGCGCCTCCCGAACCGTCGTGTCGGGCGCCGCGAGCTCCTCGGGCACGAAGTACTCCTGCCCGTCGGCGGCGGCGCGATAGGCCTCCACGGCCCGCTCCAGGATCTCGCCGAACGTGAGCTCGTCGGCCAAGGGACAGCGCACCGGTACGGTCTTGGCGAAGGGGCCGAGCGTCGCGTGCAGGTCGGCGATCTTGCGGCCGTCGAACAGCGCGCCCACCGCCAGGTCGGAGCATTGGGTGAGTCGGAACAGCAGCGCCAGCCAGAAGGCGAAGAGCACGGTCTCTACGGAGGTGTCCCGCTCGCGGGCCAGCGCCTCCAGCCGCGTCGTGGTCGCGGCGTCCCACCTCGTCACCGTCCGGTTGGGCGCGAAGCTCCGCGGGCCTGCGCCGGAGCCCTCCAGCGGCAGCCGCAGGCCGTAGTAGCCGGCCGGCTCGAACCGCCGCCAGCGTTCACGCGCGGCGCGGTCCCCCTCCTCACCCAGCAGCTCGTTCTGCCATTCCGAGAACTGGAGATACTGGACCACCTCGTCGGCCGCGGTATCCTCGCGCGCCCCGGCGCCGTACAGCTCGGCGATCTCGCGCACCGCGTTGGCCAGCGTCCAGCCGTCGGCGCAGATGCCGGGCAGGCTAAGGAAGAGCTCGTGCCGGTGCGGGGCGAGCTCGATCAGGACCGCGCGCAGGACGGGTCCCCGTTCGAGGTCGAACGGGCGGCGCATCTCCTGCTGGAACATTTCGTTGATCCGCGCTTCCTGCTCCTCGGGGCCGAGCGACGCCAAACTGGCGTCCGACCATGCCGCCGAACCTCGCTCTGCGATCGTCTGGATCGGTACCTTGACTCCCGGCGCGCGATGGAACGTGGTGCGCAGGATGTCATGGCGGGCGACCAGGGCGTTGACCGCGCGGCGCAGCGCCGGCCCGTCGAGATCGCCATCCAGCGCCAGCGAGCACTGGACGCGGCAGGCCGGATGCTCCTGGTGCAGCAGCCACAGCCAGCGCTGCTGCGGTGAAAGGCGGAAGCCTTGCAGGGTCTCGGTTTCCATGAGCCTTCAGATCTCCTCGAAGCTCGCCATGTCGCCGAGCGCGACAAGGATCTTGCGCTCGCCGGCGAAGGCGTTCCGGCCATGGGCGGCCAGCACGTTGTCCACCAGCAGCACGTCCCCCCGCTGCCAGGGGAAGACCACCTCCAACTCGCGATAGGCGTCGAGGACCACACCCATGGCCTCGTCCGGGATCGGGGTACCGTCGCCAAAGCGGCAGCTGCGCGGCAGTTCCTCGGCGGCAAAGAGCGACTCCATCGAGCGGCGGGTCTCGGGATCGAGACAGGAGACGTGCCAGTGCTGCGCCTGGTTGAACCAGGAACGCTCGCCGGTGCGCGGATGGGTGAGGACCGCCGGCCGCACCGTTCGTGTCTGCAACTGGTCGCCCTTCCACACCACCGTCAGCCCATCGCGGCGGCAGGCCTCCTCGATCTCCTCGCGTCGGGTGGTGCGGAAGACCTCTCGCCAGTCGAGCCCGAGCCCGCCGCCGTAGCTGCGGCAATACATCACCTGCTTGCGCTCGAACTCCTCCCGCACCGCCGCCGGAATGCGCTCGTACACTTTTCGGCTGTCGACGATCGGCGTCTCGCCGCCGGTATCGGCGGGACGTTTGCAGCAGAAGAGGATCTTGGTCGGCCAGCGGCGGTTGAACGAGTTCTCGTTGTGCCAGAGCAGCCGCTGATCCGGCGGATAGAAGACCGGCGTGTAGACGTTGCCGCTCACGCTCTCCCGCGGATGCTCGCCGTTCTCGTTGAACAGCTCGCGACAGAGCGCCGCGGCGACAGGCTCGAACGCCTCCGGCGCGTCGACACCGAAACCGCGGAAGAGGATCGCGCCATAGCGCAGAAGGTCGCTCTCGATCGGCTCCCGCTGAGCCCGGCACCACTCCGCGAGGTCCACATCCCCAGCCACGGGATGGAGCACCAGCGGCAGGGCCTGCCCGGGGGACAGCTCGCCTCTCTCTACCACCTCGACGCGGCTCAGGGTCACGGGCTTCGGCTTGACGGCCTTGAACTTCTGGAAGTCCAGCTGCTGGCGCTCTTTGGTTTCCATGCGGCGAATTCCCTTCTCGGTCTCGGCGAGACAACGGTTCAGATCGTCGATCCTGGCGTCCGCATCCTCGGCGATGCGGGTCAACAGTTCATCGAACAATGCGAGCAGCCGCCCGACGGTGGCGGCCTCGAACAGGTCGGTGCTGTAGTTGGCCCAGACCCGCAGCCCCCCAGGCGTCTCCCAGCAGGCGAGCGTCAGATCGAGCTTGGCGCCGCAGCTGTCGGAGGGCAATGGCACGAGCTCCAGTCCGGCGAGATGGATCTCCTGCGTAGGCACATTCTGGAAAAAGAGCTTGGTCTGGAACAAGGGCGCGTGCTGCAGGCTCCGCTCCACCTGCAGCAGGTCGAGGAGCCGTTCGAACGGAAGGTCCTGGTGCGCATAGGCCCCGAGAGCCGTATCGCGTACCCGCGCCAGCAGCTCGCGGAACGTCGGATTACCCGCCAGGTCGGTGCGCAGCACGAGCTGGTTGATGAAGAAGCCGATCAGCCCTTCCGTCTCCAACCGGTGGCGGTTGGCGACGTCGGTCCCCACCACCACGTCCTGGCGTCCCGTCAGGTAGCGCAGCAGCGCCATGTAGGCGGCGGTCACCACCATGAACAGGGTCGCACCCTCGCGGCGGCCGATGCCCTTGAGCCCCTCGGTGAGCGCCTCGCTCAGCTGGAGATAGAGATGCCCACCGCGGGTAGTCGGGGCCGCCGGCCGCGGCCGGTCGGCAGGGATGTCCAGGACCGGCGGAGCTCCCGACAGGAGCCGCTTCCAATAGCGGAGCTGCTCGTCGAGGACTTCGCCTTGCAGCCACTCGTGCTGCCAGGCCGCGAAGTCGGCGTACTGAATGGGCAGCTCGGGCAGCGGCGACGGCAGGCCCTGGGCGAAGGCGTCGTAGAGAGCCGCCAGCTCGCGGATCAGCAGCGCCGAGGACCAGGCGTCGCCGACGATGTGGTGCAGCGTGAGGATGACGACGTGCTCCTCCAGCTCCAGACGGAGCAGCAGCGGGTGCAGCAGCGGCCCGCGGGCGATATCGAAGGGACGGCGCGCCTCCGCGTCGACCAGCCGGCGCGCCTCGGCTTCGCGCGCCGCCCGCGGCAGGCCCGACAGATCGCCTACGGGCAGCGGCAGGTCGAGTGAGGGCGCGATGCGCTGCCGGGGCTCCCCCTGCTCGGAGGGGAAGGTGGTGCGCAGGGCCTCGTGGCGCCGCACCACTTCTCGCAGGGCCGCGGCCAGCGGGGCAACTTGCAGGCGTCCCCGCACTCGCAGAGCGTTCGCGATGTTGTAGACCGGATTGCCGGGGTCGACCTGGGCGAGGAACCAGAGCCGCCGCTGGGCGAACGACAGCGGCGGGAAATCGCCGCGGGGCATCCGGCGCAGCGGCGCCGGCGCTCCCTCGCCGCGCGCGGCGTCGAGATCGGCCGCCAAGGCCGCCACCGTCGGACGATCGAACAGCCGGCGCAGGGAGACCTCGGCGTGGAACACCCGGCGCACCCGCGACACCATCTTGGTGGCCAGCAGCGAGTGCCCGCCGAGATCGAAGAAGCTGTCGTTCCGCCCCACGCCCTCGCGGCCGAGGACGTCGGCCCAGATCGCCGCCAGCACCTCCTCGGTGGGAGTGCGGAGAGCCTCGCCCTCCTCGCGCTCAGGCTCGTCGCTGACGGCGGCCAGCGCCGTCCGGTCCACTTTGCCGTTGGGCAGCAATGGCAGCGCCGGCAGCGGGACGAAGCCTCCCGGTACAGCAACCTCGGGCAGGCTCTGTCGCAGGAAGCCGCGCAGCTCGGACGCCGGCGGCGCGTCGCCGGCCGGCACGACGCAGGCCACCAGGCGTTTGTCCGCCCCCTCGCCGCAGACCAGGACCACCGCCTCGCGCACGCCGGGGTGGCGGCGCAGCGCCGCCTCGATCTCCCCCAGCTCCAGGCGGACGCCGCGCACCTTGACCTGGTGGTCCCGGCGGCCGAGAAACTCGATGGCGCCGTCTTCCCGATGGCGGGCGAGATCACCCGTCGCGTACAACCGCTCGCCGGGCTGGCCGGCGAAGGGGTCGGGCAGGAAGCGTTCCGCCGTGGCCTCTGGCCGGCCGAGATAGCCGCGCGCGAGCCCCGCTCCCGCGATGTGCAGCTCTCCCACCTGGCCGCAGGGGACCGGCGCGAAGCCGGCGTCGAGCAGGTAGAGTCGGACGTTGTCGAGCGGCCGGCCAATCGGCACCACCGCGCCGGCCTCTCCCGGCCGGCACTCCCAGAAAGCGGCGTCGATCGACGACTCGGTCGGCCCGTAGAGGTTGCTCAGGGCCGCGGCGAAGCGCTGTTGAAAGCGGTCGCGGAGCGCTGCCGGGAAGGCGTCGCCGCCGCAGAAGACCCGGCGCAGCCCGCGGCACGATTCCGGCGCCGCCTCGTCGAGCAGGGCAGCCAACTGGGGCGGCACCATCTGCAACACGGTGATCCGCTGCTCGTCGATCAGCTGCGCGAGATAGGCGGGCTCGCGGTGCCCGTCGGGCCTCGCCAGCACCAGGGTCGCCCCTTCGAGCAGCGGCGCGAAGATCTCCCATATCGAGGCGTCGAAGCTCAGGGGCGTCTTCTGCAGCACCCGGTCGTCCGCCGCCAGCGGGAAGCGACGCGCCATCCAGCACAGCCGGTTGAGAATCGCCCGGTGGGAGATCATCACCCCCTTGGGTCGTCCAGTCGAGCCCGAGGTGTAAATCACGTACGCCAGGCCCGCGGGCAGGGAGTGGCCCCCGAGGTCCGCTCCGCAGGAATCCATGGGCTCCGGCCAGGGCTCGTCGAGAAAGATCACCCGGACACCGCAGGCCGGCAGCAGGTCGGCCAGGCTCCTCTGGGTTAGCAGGACCGCGGCGCGCGAGTCCTCCAGCATCAGCGCCAGACGCTCGCGCGGGTAGGACGGATCGAGTGGCACGTACGCTCCGCCCGCCTTGAGCACCGCCAGGATCGCTACCACCATCTCCGGCGAGCGTTCGACGCAGATCGCCACCCGAGTCTCCAACCCTACTTCCAAGGCCGCCAGGGATCGAGCGAGCTGCTTCGAAGCGTCGTCCAATTCGCCGAAGGTGAGCTGGCGGCCTTCGGAGATCACCGCCACACGATCCCGGGTTCGTGTGGCCTGCTCGCGGAAGCGGACGTCGAGCCGGGCCTCCCCGGGGAAGGTGAAGGCGGTGGCGTTGAGCTCCTCGGTGAGCCACCGGTGCTCGGCCTCGCCGACCAGGGCGAGCGCGTCGACCGCGGAGTCGGGATCGCGGGTGGCATCGGCGAGCAGGCGTACCAGCCGGCCGGCCAGGAACTCCACCTGGCGCTCGGAGATCCGCACGGTATCGAAGAGCAGTTCGGCCTCGTCGCCGCTGGGATCCGCGAGCACGGCGAGGCGGACCAAGCAGGGCTCGAGGCAGGCGTGCTCGCGCTCGACACGGAAGGCGAGATCCCCGGCCCGCCGAGGGAGCTCCTTCGCGGCCAACTCGAAGCCGAACCGCGCCGAGTCGGCGCCGTCGAAGAAGTCCTGGTTGCCGGCGTGCTCGGCGCTCACCGCTTCGATCCACCTCGCCGCCGCCGCGAAGCGCAGTCCCGGCTCGATCGCGCCGGCGATCGGCAGCCAGCGCGCGAAGAGGCCGGGCGCCTCCTCCAACCCCTCAAAGGCGCGGCCGGGGAACGATGCGCTCACCTTCACACCCGGCCCGCCGCAGAGCCGCCCCAGCAGGCACTGCCAGGCGGCGAGGAAGAGTGAGGGAAGGGAGACCTCCAGCCGCCCGGCCGCGGCGCGTAGCGCCTCCGAGACGGGCGCAGGGATCGGAAAAGCGAGAACGCCGGGCGCAAAGGGGGTTTCCGGCGGCGCCGGCCGTTCGCCCGGCAGCCGGGCCGTACCAGCATCCGCCACCTCATGCCGGCGCCAGAACTCCCGCCCGGCCTCGGTCTCGGCCGATTCCAAGAACCCGAGGAAGGCCTCGGCCACGTCGGCGTACTGCGCCGGCGGCTCGCCGTCGGTCTCGCCGGCGCAGGTCCGGACGAGCTCTCGCACCACGCCCCGCAGCCCGAGGCGGTCGCTACACAGGGCCGGCAGGCGCAGCAGCAGCAGATGTGTGGCGGGAGCGAGGCGGAGCAGCTCGGCGCGGACGGTCGGCTTCGCACCGAGATGGATCGGCTCGACGAGGCCGCGCTGCCAAGCCTCCTCCACTTCAGCGGTCCGCTGCGCCTCGTCGAGGTGCGACAGGTCGGCCTCCCGCATCGCCACCGTGGCCGGATCGCAGATCCGCTGCAGCGGCGCGGCGAAACCCGGCGGCCGGAAGAAAACGGTGCGGAGGATCTCGTGGCGGGCGGCCACTCGCTCCAGGGACGCATGCAGGATGGCGGGCGCCAGAGGCCCCTCGATGCGCACGGCGACCTGGGCGCGGAAGGGCCCCGCCTCCTCGCCCGATAACTGGGCGAGCCGCCGCTGCTGGGGCGACAGCCGGAAGCCCTCGACCGCCGGCGGCGGCATCCCCGTGCCGAGCCCGGCGCCGCCCACACCGCCTACACTCATGTCACTTCCACCGTGCGGCGTCGGGCCGCCTGAAAGGTCCGCCGGCGAGCTTCTGCGAGCTCGCGCTCGCGAGCCCGCTGCCGCTCCGCCTCGCTGCGATCGAGGACGCGGCCGAGCTCGCTCAGCCGCAGCTCGGGATTCGCCACGACAGCGCCCAGGATGTCCGTGAGCTGGGCCAGCAGCCGGTCCATGGCCTGAGTCGAAAACCGGCTGGCGCTGTACTCCAGGTTCCCTTCCAGACCGTCCTCCCCTTCGACGAGGTTCAGGATGAGGTCGAGCTGTGCGACCTCGCGGGGGACCTCCAGTGGCTCAAGCTCTAGACCGGGCAGCGCCAGCGGGAACCTCGGCACGTTGTGCAGGTTCATCTTGATCTGGAACAGCGGCGCCGGATTCAGCCGCCGGTCGGGGTTGAGCGCCTCGACCAGCCGGTCGAACGGGAGGTCCTGGTGCATGTAGCTTTCGAGCACGACCCCACGGACGCGGGCCATCAGCTCGCGGAAGGACGGATTGCCCGCGAGGTCGCCGCGCAGGGCGAGCTGGTTGACGAAGAAGCCGAGGATCTCCTCGGTCTCGATACGGTTGCGGTTTGCCACGTCCGAGCCGACGACCAGGTCCTCCTGGCCGGTGAGCCGGTGGAGCAGCACCTGAAAGGCCGCCAGCAGGACCACGAACAGAGTGACCCCCTCCCGCCGCGCCAGGGCGGCCAGGAGCCCGCTGCGGTTGCGGTCGAGGCGCCAGGCGCGCCGCCCGCCCACGTAGGCCTCACCGTCGCCGGGCAGGTCGGATGGCAGGCGGAGGAGCGGCGGTGCGCCTTCCAGGTGGCGCCGCCAGAACGCGAGGTGGCCCGCCAGCACGTCGCCCCGCAGCCACTCCCGCTGCCAGACCGCGAAGTCGGGGTATTGGCAGGCCGGCGGGGGCAGCGGCGAAGGGAGCCCCTCCGCGAAGGCGCGATAGAGCGCCAGGACCTCGCGCACCAGGATGCCGATCGACCAGGCGTCGCTCACGATGTGGTGCATCGCCACCAGGAGCAAGCTCTCCCTCTCGCTGGCGCGCGCGACGAGCGCGCGCAGCAGCGGCCCCCGTTGGAGATCGAACGGGCGCCGCGACTCGCGGGCGATCATCGTCAGCGCCTCCGTCTCGCGCAGCGCCGCGGGGAGGCCCGCGAGATCGATGACCGGCAGGCTCCACGCCGCCCCTGGCGGCCCGGGAGGATGCACGACCTGCAGCGGCTCGCCGCCGGACTCCGAGAACGTGGTACGTAACGAATCGTGCCGCCGGACCACCTCAGCCAGACTGCGGCCGAGGATCGCGACGTCGAGCCGCCCCCGTACGCGCAAGGCGTTGGCGATGTGGAAGAGCGAGCGGCCGGGGGCCCATTGCTCCAGAAACCAGAGGCGCTGCTGGGCGAAGGAGAGCGGCAGGGGACCGCCACGGGAGACCGGCGCGATCGGCGGCGCGTCCACCCCCTGCTCCTGCCGGCAGGCGGACTCGACCCGCGCCGCGAAGCCGGCGACGGTCGGCACCTCGAACAGGCTGCGCAGGGGGAGGTCCACGGCGAGGGCCTTGCGCAGGCGGGAGAACACCTGCGTCGCGCTCAACGAGTTGCCCCCCAGATCGAAGAAGCTCTGGTGCAGACCTATGCTCTCGACGCCGAGCACCTCGGCCCAGACGCGGGCTATCAGCGACTCGACAGGGGTACGTGGGAGGGCGGCGGCCTCCGGCTTCACTGCGGCTTCCGGCGCGGGCAACGCCGCGCGGTCCACCTTGCCGTTGGGCAGCAGGGGGAGCGCTTTCAACAGCACGACAGCCGCCGGCATCATCGCCTCCGGCAGGTGGCTGGCGAGGGCCCCGCGCAGCTCGGCGAGCCCCAACTCGCCGGCGCCGTCGATGACCAGGTAGGCGGTCAGGCGCGAGTCCCCCTTCGCATCGGGCAGCGCCGCCACCGCCGCCTGGCGCACCCGCGGGTGCGCCGCCACCGCCGCCTCGACCTCGCCCAACTCGATCCTTACGCCGCGCACCTTGACCTGGAGGTCGAAGCGCCCCAGGAACTCGATCGCGCCGTCGACGAGGTGGCGCGCCAGGTCGCCGGTCCGGTACAGGCGCCCGCCGGGGTCGCCGCTCCAGGGATCGGGAACGAACCGCTCGGCCGTCAGCTCCGGGCGGCCCAAATAGCCGCGCGCCAAGCCTGCGCCGCCGATGTGCAGCTCCCCGGGGCTCCCCTCGGGAACCGGGGCACCGTCCAGCCCCAGCAGCAGGACGTGGACGTTGGCGAGCGGACGGCCGATCGACACCCTGGCCGCCCCGTCCGCGCGGGGCTCGAAGGTGGCGTCGATGGCGGCCTCGGTCGGCCCGTAGAGATTGTGCAGCTCGGTCCGCAGCAGCGCCTCGCGGACGCGCTGGCGCAGCTTCACCGGCAGCGCCTCGCCGCCGCAGAAGAGGAGGCGCAGCCCGGCGGCACGCTCCACCGCACCCGGCTCATCGAGGAAGAGGCGCAGGACCGAGGGGACCAGCTGCAGGACGGTGATCCCATGGGCCGCCACGGCGCGCGCCAGGTAGTCCATGTCCCGGTGGCCGCCCGGACGGGCCAGCACGAGCCGCGCGCCGCTCGCCAGCGGGACGAAGAATTCCCAGATGCAGGCGTCGAAGCCGAGCGGCGTCTTCTGCAGCACGGCGTCCCGCGCCGCGAGAGGAAATTCCGCCAGCATCCACGCCAATCGGTTGCAGATGGCCCGGTGCGAGACCATGACCCCCTTGGGGCGGCCGCTCGAGCCGGAGGTGAAGAGCGCGTAGGCAAGGCTCTCGCCGGCAACGCCCGCTTCCAGGCGCGCAGGGCTCTCCCCGCTGGCGACGGCGCGGTCAGCGCGCAGATCGAGCCGCGGCAACCCTTCCGCGGCGGCGGGGAGCGCGCCTGCCGTCAGCAGCAGGGCGGGCCGCGCGTCCTCCAGCAGCGCAGCCAGCCGCGCGGGCGGCAGGTCGGGCTCGAGCGGCACCCAGGCGCCGCCGGCCTTGAGGACAGCCAAGAGGGCGACCACAAGGTCGGCCGAGCGGTCCAAGCAGATCCCCACCCGCACCTCCGGCCCGACGCCACGCCGCCGCAGCAGCCAAGCCCAGCGGTTGGCCTCCGCCTCCAGGTCGGCGTAGGTTAAGCACCGCTCCTCCGACTCGACGGCGACGCCGCAGGGTGTGCGCGCCGCCTGTTCCTCGAACAGCCCGTGAACGAGTTCGGGGCGCCCGAAACGGACGGCCGTGTCGTTCCACTCGCGAACGACCCGATGGCGCTCCGCCGCGCTCAACAACGGGAGATCGTCGACGGCCGCGTCCGGGTCCGCCACGGCCCCCGCCGCCAGCGCCGACAGATGCAAGCCGAACCGCTCGACCTCCCGCCGTGGCAGGGCGGCCGCGTCGTAGAGGATCTCCGCCGACAGCGCTCCGGCGTGCCGCCGGCAGGAGAGCTTGACCCCGAAGCGCTCCACGCACGCCTCCAGGCGCTCGCAGCGGAAGGAGAGACCACCGGCGCACCAAGCCGGCTCCTCGTCGGCGAGCTCGAAGGCGAAGCGCAGGAAGGGGACCGCTGCGTCCCCGGCCGGCCTCCAGCGGAAGAAGTCCTGGAGCCGATGGACGCGCTCGACTGTCGCCGCCACTCGCCGCAGCGTCGCGGCCACCGGCTCGTCCGGCGTCAGGCGCAAGGAGACCGGCAAACCACGGGCGAACAGCCCCGGCAGCTCCGCTACCTCCTCGTACTTACGCCCGGCGCAAAGCAGGGAGGCGGCGGCCTCCAGCCGCGGCGCCAGGCGCGCGATGGCGATCAGGAAGAGCCCGAACAGGGCCTCGGGGAGCCCTACTCCCGCGGCGGCGGCCAAGCCTTCCAACCCGGCCGGGGAACCACCGAGGTCGAGCGGCATCCGGCGCGGCGTGAACGCCGGCGCCGGCGCGCCCGGGCAGGGGAGCTCCAGAGCGGACAGGGCGTCGAGATCGAGGCCTCGCCAATAGGCCCGGCCCGGCTCGCTCTCCGGCTCCTCGAAGAGCGAATGGAGGAACTCGGCCGCGTCGCCGTACTGCAGCGGCGCCTCCGCGAGCTCCGCCCCGGCGAGGCCCGCCGCATAGAGCCGCGCGATCTCCCGCGCCATCCCGCTCAAGGCCGCGGCATCGCCGCGGAGCGCCGGCAGAGCCATCAGCAGGCGATGGTCCTCCGGCCCCAGGCGGGCCAGGACCAGGCACAGACGCGGGTCGCACCCGGAGTCGAACGGCAGGTGTTCGAGCTCCGCCCACAGAGACTCCCACTCTCTCTGCCGCGTCGTCGGCGGCAGTGCAGACAGGTCCACAGTCGCCAGCGCCGGCTCCGCCGCCGGAGCGACGACCTGGACCGGCAGCAGCATGCCGGGCAGACGCTGGAAGTCGCTACGCAAAATCTCGTGGCGGTCGACGAGCGCGCGCAGCGCCCCGGTCAGCGCCGGGAGGTCCAGGCGGCCTGCGAGCGCCAGCGCGCAGAGCGAACGGTAGGGACCCGTGCCCGCCGGCAGCAACGCCCAGAGGCGCTCCTGCTGGGGCGACAGCCGGAAGCCGCGGAGCTGCGGCGAGGCGAGGGCAACCGCTCCGCTCATCGCGTCCTCGCCAGCCGCGCCCGGGACTGGAAATTCGCGAACGCCGCCGTCTCGAGCTCGCGCTCCAGCTCCTCCTGCAGCCGGTCTTCGTTGGCGGCGGCAAGCCGCCGGATCTCGTCTAGAGTGACCTCCGGCCGGCTCGCCGCGGACCCGAGGACCAGCTTGAGCTGGCGGCCCAGCCGCTCGATGGTGGTGGCGTCGAAGAGATCGCTCGCGTACTCGAACCAGCCGTGAAGCGCAGATCCGCTGTCCCGCAGATTGAGGATCAAGTCGAGCTGCGCGGTGCCGCGGGAGATCGCCAGCGGCTCCACCACGAGACCCGGCAGCGGCGGCGGCAGGCCCTCGCCGACGCGCAGGTTCAGCTTCACCTGGAAGATCGGCGAGTACGCCAGGCTGCGCTCCGGGTTGAGCCCGTCCACCAGCTCGTCGAACGGCAGGTCCTGGTGATCGTAGGCTCCCAGGACGGCCTCGCGGACCTGCGCCAGCACGGTCAGGAACGATGGATTGCCGGCGAGCCGCGCGCGCAGCGGAAGCTGGTTGACGAAGAAGCCGATCAAGCCCTCCGTCTCGCAGCGCCCGCGGCCGGCGATGTCGGTGCCCACCACCAGGTCCTCCTGGCCGCTCGCGAGGTGGAGCGCCACCTGGAAGGCGGCGAGCAGGGTCATGAATTGGGTCGCTCCGCCGCGGCGGCTCAAGGTTGCCACCTCGCCGCGCAGGTTAGCGGCGGGCGACCACGGCAGGACGGCGCCGCGGAAGCTCTGTATTGGGGAGCGGCGACGGTCCGTAGGGAGCGCGAGGAGCGGCGGCGCGCCGGCCAGCCGCCGCCGCCAGTAAGCGAGGAGCCGCTCGCGCACCTCGCCCTGCAGCCAGCGGCGCTGCCAGGCGGCGAAGTCGGCCTGCTGCACCGGTAGCTCCGGTAGGTGCGGCAGAGCTCCCGCCGCCAGGCCGCTGTACAGGGCCGCCGTCTCGCGCACCAGGACCTCCATGGACCAGCCGTCGCTGACGATATGGTGCAGCGTGTAGAGGAAAGCGTGATCCCGCTCCCCCAGCCGCAGCAGCAGGAAACGGAACAGGTAGCCGCGACCGAGATCGAAGGGCCGTTCGGCTTCGGCCGCCGCCAGACGCCGCAGCTCGCTCTCCCGCCGGATCGCCGGCAGCGCCGAGAGGTCGACCACCGCCACGCCGGCCGGTGGCGGCGGCAGCACGAGCTGCACCGGTCCTCGCTCCGTCTCGGCGAAGGCCGTGCGCAGCGGCTCGTGGCGGCGCACCACCTCGGCGAGGCTGCGCGCAAGGGCCGGGATGCCGAGCTCACCGAGGAAACGCACCACGGCGGGCAGGTTGTAAAAGGAGCTGCCCGCACCCAGCCGGTCCAGGAACCAGAGGCGCTGTTGCGAGAACGAGAGCGGCAGGGCACCGTCGCGCGGCTGCCGCGCGATCGCTGGCGTCTGCAGCTCCGGAGCGCGGCGCGCCACTTCGATGGCGCGCGCGAGCCCCGCCACTGTGGGGCTCTCGAACAGCGCCCGCAGTGGCAGCTCGACGCCGAAGGCGCCGTGGAGGCGGGCGGCGATCCGCATTGCCAGCAGCGAGTGGCCGCCGAGGCCGAAGAAGTCGTCGTCGGCCCCCACCCGCTCGCGCCCCAGGGCCTCGGCCCACAGCGCGGCCACCACCTCCTCGACCGGCGTCGCAGTCGTCGGCGCCTCCGCCCGCTCCGTCCGCTCCGGCGCCGGCAGGCTCCGGCGGTCGACCTTGCGGTTGGGGGTGAGCGGCAGCTCCCGGAGGGTCACGAAATCGGCCGGCACCATGTACGCCGGCAGCCGCTCCGCCAGGAACCGCTGCAGCTCCGAGGCGGCCGGCGCCTCCCCGACCGGTACCACATAGGCCGCCAGCCGCAGGCCGTCCGGATCGTCCTCGCGCGCCGCCACCACGGCCTCGCGCACCGCTGGATGCCGTCCCAGCACGGCCTCGATCTCGCCAAGCTCGACCCGGAACCCGCGGATCTTGACCTGGAGGTCCGCCCGCGACACGAACACCACTTCGCCGTTGGGAAGATAGCGACCGAGATCGCCGGTGCGGTAGATCCGGTCTCGCTCGCGGCCGGTGAAGGGATTCGTCCGGAACCGCTCGCGGGTGAGCTCCGGATCGGCCAGGTAGCCGCCGGCCAGGTGCGGGCTGCGCACGCAGATCTCTCCCAGCTCGCCGATGCCGGCGAGACCCCCTCCAGCGTCGAGGACCAGCAGTTGCACGTCGCGCATGCCGCGGCCCAGGGGTAGAACCTCGCGGCCGCCCCCCTCGCCGGACGCCTCCTCCGCGGTCGCTACGTGGTAGCCGACCGCCCGCTGCGTCTCGGTCGAGCCGTAGAGGTTGATGCAGGTGACCGCCGGTGCGAGCCGCCGCAGCCGGGCGACGTCGCGCCGCGCCAGCACGTCGCCCACCAGCAGAGCCCAACGCAGCGATGGGATACGGACGTCGGGTGTCACCGCGGCCGAGTCGGCGAGGAGCTGACCCAAGGCCGGGGTGAGGTGCGCGACGGTGATGCCCTCGCGCGCCATCCAGCCGGCGAGCCATCCGGGCAGCCCCATGCGGTCGGGGTCGGGAACGTACACGGCAGCCCCGATCTGCAGCGGCGTGAACAGATCGCGCTGCAGCGGATCGTGGGCCAGGCCGGAGAGCAGGCTGAAGCGGTCCGCGGGGCCGAGCCCGAAGGTCTCGCACTGCCAGGGAACGAAGTGCGAGAGCGGCCCGTGCCGGCCGAGAATCCCCTTGGGAGCGCCCGTCGAGCCCGAGGTGAACGGCACGCAGGCGAAGTCGTCCGGGCCGACCGCGATCGCGGGATCGTCGGCGGGCAGGCCGGCGGGCAGCTCGGTCGCGACGCCCAGCGTCAGGCGGCAGCGCAGCTCGGCTCCCTCGAGGTGCTCGGCCACCGCCCCGGGCGGAGCGCCGGCGGCTTCCACCGCCACCCAGGCCCGCGGGCGCGCGATCCGCAGGGTCTCGACCAGCCGGGCGCCGGGATACGACGGATCGAGAACCGTGAACGCCGCTCCCGCCTTGAGGACTCCCAGCACCGCCCAGACCAGCGGCGCGCTGCGGTGGCCATAGAGCGCGACCAGATCCCCGCGGCCCACCCCGGAGGTGAGCAGGCAATGCGCCAGCCGGTTGGCGCGGGCGTTCAGCTCGCTGTAGCTCCACTCGACGCCGACTCCGGACACCGCGAGCCGCTGCGGAGCCGAACGGGCCCAACCGGCGAACCGCTCATGCACCGCCCCCCGCCAACTCGCGTCCAGCTCCGCCGCCGGGTCGGGCAACAGGACCGCCGCCTCGGGCGTCAGCAGCGAGAAAGACCCGATCCGCTCCTCCGGCGCCGCCACCGCCCGCGCCAGCACCTCGCGGTACTGGCCTAGCAATTCGCGGATACGCTCGCGGTCGAACAAGACCGCGTTGTAGACCAGATCGAAACGCAGGCCGGCCCCGCGCTCGGCGGCATAGACCGTAAGGTCGAACTTCGAGGGCATCTCCGGCGCGGCGAGCAACTCCACGGACAGCCCCGGGAGGGCCGGCTCGGAGAATGGGAAGCTCAGCAGGTTGAAGAACACCTGGAAGATGGGGGTCCGGGAGAGGCTGCGCTCCGGCTGCACCTCGGCGAGCAGCCGCTCAAACGGCAGGTCCTGATGGCTGTAGGCGTCCAGAGCCGCCGCGCGGACCCGCGCCAGCAGTTCCAGGAAACGAGGATCTCCGGAAAGGTCCGTGCGTAGCGCCAGGCTGTTGAGGAACATCCCGATCAGACCTTCCAGCTCAGCCCGGCGGCGGCCGGCGATCGGGGTGCCGACGACGAGATCCTCTTGCCCCGCCTGCCTGGCGAGCAGCACCTCGAACGCGGCGAGCAGGGTCATGAACAGGGTGGCGCCGGCCCGGGACGACAGGGCCCGCAGGCGCTCGGCCGTCTCCGGCGGCAGCACCAACGACTCGCGGGCACCCCGGAACATCTGCACCGCCGGACGCGGCCGGTCAGTGGGCAGCTCGAGCGCGGGCGGCGCGCCGGCCAGCCGCTGCCGCCAGTAATCGAGCTCTCCGGCGAGGGCTTCTCCCGTCAGAGCCGCCCTCTCTTGGATCGCGTGGTCGGCGAATTGGAGAGGAAGGGGAGACAACGGCGTGGGCTCGCCCCGGACGGCCGCTCCGTACAGCGCCGCGATCTCCCGGACCAGCACTCCCATCGACCAGCCGTCGGCGACGATGTGGTGCAAGGTCACGAGAAGGACGTGCTCCTTCTCGCCCAAGCGCAGCAGCGCGGCCCGGATCGGCGGTCGGCGGTCCAACTGGAAACCGGTTTCCGCGTCGAGGCGAGCCTGCAGCCCGGTCTCGCACTCCCGCACCGCCGGTGGCAGTCCCGAGAGATCGGCGACCGGCAGGAAGGTTCGGGACGGGGCGGCCACGCGCTGCACGGGCACGCCGTCGACTGCCGCGAAGATGGTCCGGAGCGGCTCGTGCCGCGCCACGACGGCGTCCATGGCTGCTTCCAGGGCGGCGGCTTCGAGCGGACCACAGAGCCGCAAGGCGGCGGACAGGTTGTAGTTGGAGGTGCCCGGCTCGAAGCTCTCCAGGAACCAGAGCCGCTCCTGAGCGAAGGACAGCGGCAGGTCGCGGCCGCGGTCGATCGGCGCCTGCGGTGTCGCCGTGGCGGGACCGGCCGCCGCTGCGATCTCGCCCGCCTGGCCCTCGATAGTGGAGACCTCGAAGAACAGCCGCAGAGGCAGCTCGACCCCGAACGACTCGCGCACCCGCGAGACGATCTGGGTGGCCAGCAGAGAGTGGCCGCCCAGATCGAAGAAGTCGTCCTGGACTCCTACCTTTTCGAGGCCCAGCACCTCCGCCCAGATCTCCGCCAGCCGCGACTCTGTCGGCGTCCGCGGCGCCATGTACCCGTCGGCCCTGGCGGCCCGGCCCGGCTCGATGCCAGCCAGAGCCCGCCGGTCGATCTTGCCGTTCGGCGTCAGCGGCAACGCTTCCAGCACCACCAGACCTGACGGCAGCATGTACTCTGGCAGTCTCTCCTTCAGGTAGCCGCGCAGGGCCGCGAGATCCACTCCCTGCTGTCCTTGCCGCACGACCACGAAGGCCACCAGACGGCGCTCCCCGCCCTCACCCAGGGCCAGCACCGCCGCGTCCTCCAATGCCGGGTGGACCAGCAGCGTCGCCTCGATCTCCCCCAGCTCGACCCGGAAGCCCCGTATCTTCACCTGGTGGTCCAGCCGCCCGAGATACTCCAGCTCGCCGTCCCGCCGCCAGCGCACCAGGTCGCCCGTCTTGTACAGCCGTTCGCCCCCTCGCGTGGAGAATGGGTCCGGCAGGTAGCGCTCCGCCGTCAGGTCCGGCCGCCCCAGGTAGCCGCGCGACAGACCGGCCCCGGCCAGGTACAGCTCCCCGGGCACTCCCGCCGGCACCAGCCGCAGATCGCGATCCACGACGTAACCCCAGCTGTTGGGGAGAATCCGGCCAATCGCCGGCTCGCCTTCCGCGCCGACCTCGGCGATCGAGGTGAAGGTCGTGTCCTCCGAGGGGCCGTACAGGTTCAGCAGCCGCTCCACCGTCCCCAGGGCATGAACTTGCCGGGCCAGCGCGCCCCGCAGAGGCTCGCCGCCGAGGTTCACCGTTCGCACCGATGGCGGCACCGCGCCCTGCCGCAGAAGCTCCGCCATCGCCGCCGGCACCGTGTCGACCAGCGTCACCCCGTCGCGCGCCGGCAGCACCGCGAACGCCAGAGCGCTGTCGGCCAGGATCACCGTCCCGCCCCAAGAAAGCGGCGCGAACAGCTCGAACACCGACATGTCGAAGCAGATCGAGGTCGAGGCCAGCACCCCCGCGAGCTCCTCGGCGCAAAACGCCTCGCGCGACCAGTGCATCAGAGCCTCGACGCTGCGATGCTCGATGGCGATCCCCTTCGGCCGGCCGGTCGACCCCGAGGTATAGATCACATAGGCCAGACCGCGCCTGTCCACCGGCGATGGCGCCAGCTCCGGCAGCACCGCCGGGCCCGTCTCGTCCGCCCGCACGATGTGAGCGTCGAGACCCACCGGGAGGAGATCGAGCAACGCTCCCTCCGTCACCACCACCGGCGCCTCGGCGTCGCCCAGGATCGCCTCCAGCCGCTCGCGCGGATAGGCGGGATCGAGCGGCACGTAGGCGCCGCCGGCCTTGAGCGTGCCCAGCATGGCGATGAGGAGCCGGGAGGTGCGATGGAGAAAGATCCCTACCCGCACCTCCGGCCCCACCCCCAGCGCCCGCAGCCGTCGGGTCATGCGCTCCGCCCGCAAGTCGAGCTCTCGGTAGCTCAGCCGCTCCTCACCGGCGATCAGCGCGATCGCCTCCGGCGTCCGCCGCACCTGCGCCTCGAACAGTTGGTGCAGCCGCGCCTCCTCCGGCCAGGCCGGACCCGGGCGCGTCCACTCCACCCGCAGCTGCTCGCTCTCCTCCGTGGTCAGCAGCGGCAGCGCGGAGACCGGGCAGCCGGGATCGGCCAAGGCCGCCGCCACCAGCACCCGCAGGTGGCCCAGCAGCCGCTCCACGGTGGCGGCGTCGAAGAGGTCCAGCGCATACTCCACCGTCTCCTCGAATCCCGCGGGCGTCTCGCGCACGAACAGCGTCAGGTCGAACCGCGAGACCCCGGCGTAGGACTCCAGCACCTCGGCATGCAGCTCCGGCAGCGCCGGCAGCTCGAAGGGCGCGTTCTGCAGCGCCAGCAGCACCTGGAACAGCGGCGTACGGCTCGCGTCGCGCTCCGGCGACAGCTCCTCGACCAGCTTCTCGAACGGCAGGTCGCGATGCGACATAGCGCCGAGGGCCATCTCGCGCACCCGGCCCACCAGCTCGCCGAAACCGGGATCGCCCGTCAGGTCCACCCGCATCACCAGCGTGTTGCCGAAAAAGCCGATCAGCTCCTCGGTTTCCACCCGGTCGCGGCCGGCCACCGGCGAGCCCAGGA
This sequence comes from Thermoanaerobaculia bacterium, assembly GCA_036002325.1. GTDB lineage: Bacteria > Acidobacteriota > Thermoanaerobaculia > Multivoradales > UBA5704 > DATARR01. Next base: position 165,556 of record DASYTJ010000094.1, read on the forward strand.
GGATGTCCTGCTGGCCGGTGTAGCGGCGGCAGAGCGCCCCGAGAAGCGCCAGCAGGACCATGAACGGCGTCGCGCCCCGGCTCTGCGCGAAGTCCTTCAAGGCTTCGCTCACCGGGGCCGGCATCCGCTCCTTCTGCAGCGCGCCGCGATACGTGGGGTAAGCCGGCCGGGTGCGGTCCGCCGGCAGCTCCAGCAGAGTGGGAGCGCCGTCCAGGCTCCGCTTCCACCAGGCCAGCCGAGCCTCCAACTCGTCGCCCGCGAGCCACTGCCGCTGCCAGACCGCGAAGTCCGCGTACTGGACCGCGAGATCCGGCAGCCCAACTGACCGCCGCTCGGCTAGGGCGAGATAGTGCGCCGACAGCTCGCGCAGCAGGACGCCGATCGACCAGCCGTCGGCGACGATGTGGTGCATCGTCACCAGCAGGGCGTGATCCTCCTCGCCGACCCGCAGGAGCTTGGCGCGCAGGACAGGCCCGACGACGAGATCGAAGGGGCGCCGCGCCTCCTCCGCCGCCAGCCGGCGCAGCTCGGATTCCACCGTCTCCACCAGCGGCACCGCCAGGTCGACGGCCGGGGAGACCCGCTGCACGGGGCGGCCGTCCACCAGGGCGAAAGTGGTGCGCAACGACTCGTGGCGGCGGACGATCTCGCCCAGGGCCGCGTGCAGGGCCGCGACGTCCAGCCTGCCGCGCAGTCGCAGCGCTCCCGGAATGTTGTACTGGGGGCTCTCCGGCTCGAGCCGATGCAGAAACCACATCCGCTCCTGGGCGAAGGAGAGGGGGAGGTCGCCCACCCGCGGCACCGGCCGCAACGGCGGCGCCGAGCCGACCCGCAGGTCCTCGAGCTCCCGCGCCAGCGCCTCGACCGTGCTGACCGTGAAGAGGCGCCGCAGCGGCAGCTCTACTCCGAACGCCTCGCGCAGGCGCGACACGAGCTGGATGGCCAGCAGCGAGTGACCGCCCAGTGCGAAGAAGTCGTCGGCGATCCCCACTTGCTTCAAACCCAGCACTTCGGCCCAGACCGTCGCCAGCCGCGCCTCGACGGGGGTCCGCGGCGCCACGAATTCTGCGGCCTCCGCGGTCTGCTCCGGCTCCATCCGCGCCAGCGCCCGCCGATCGACCTTGCCGTTCGGGGTCAGCGGCAGCGCTTCCAGCGTCACCACCGCCGAAGGCATCATGTACTCCGGCAGCTTCGCTTTCAGGTACCCCCGCAAAGCCCCCAGATCCCGCCCTTGCCCTCCCTGCCAAACCACAAACGCCACCAACCGGCGCTCCACGCCCTCGCCCAAGGCCAGCACCGCTGCGTCCTGGAGCGCTGGGGACGCCAGCAGCGCGGACTCGATCTCCCCCAGCTCGATCCGGAAGCCCCGCAGCTTCACTTGCCGGTCCAGGCGCCCCAGATGCTCCAGTTCGCCGTCGCCCCGCCAGCGCACCAGGTCGCCCGTGCGGTACAAACGCTCGCCGGCGGCGGTCGAAAACGGATCCGGCACGAACCGCTCCGCCGTCAGGTCCGGCCGGCCCAGATAGCCCCGAGAAAGACCGGCTCCGCCCAGGCACAGCTCGCCCGGCACGCCCACCGGCAGCAGCCGCAGGTCCGCGTCCAGCACCCGGCCCCAACTGCCGGACACGACGCAGCCGATCGTCGGCTCGCCTTCAGGGCCCACCTCCGCGAGCGAGCTGAACGTGGTGTCCTCCGACGGGCCGTAGAGGTTGAGCAGCCGCTCCACCGTCCCCACGGCATGGACCTGCCGCGCCAGCACGCCGCGCAGCGGCTCGCCCGCCAGGCTCACCGTTCGCACCGACCGCGGCACCGCTCCCTGCCGCAGCAGCTCCGCCATGGCCGAAGGCACCGTGTCGATCAGCGTCACCTCGCCGCGCGCCGGCAGCTCCGCGAGCGTCACGGCGTTTTCGGCCAGAACCACCGTTCCGCCCCACGCCAGCGGCGCGAACAGCTCGAAGACCGAGAGATCGAAGCAGATCGAGGTCGAGGCGAGCACCCCGGAAAGCTCCTGCCGCGAAAACGTGGCGCGCGACCAGCGCATCAGCGCCGCGGCGCTGCGGTGCTCGATGGCGACTCCTTTCGGCCGCCCCGTCGAGCCCGAGGTGTAGATCACGTAAGCCAGCCCGCAGCGGTCCGCCGAAAGCGGCAAGAGCTCCGGCGATGGCTCCGGAGCATCCACCGGACCGTCCTCGTCCACGCGCACGATCCGGGCGCCGAGACCCGCCGGCAGGGCGGCGAGCAATGCCCCCTCCGTCACCACTACCGGCGCTTCGGCGTCGCCCAGGATTGCCTCCAGCCGTTCGCGCGGATAGGCCGGATCGAGCGGTACGTAGGCGCCGCCAGCCTTGAGCACGCCCAACAGAGACTCCAGCAGCCGCGCGGTGCGGTGCAGGAAGATGCCTACCCGCACTTCCGGCCCCACTCGCAGCGCCCGCAGGCGGCGGGCCATGCGGTCCGCCCGCGCGTCGAGCTCGCGGTAGCTCAGCCGCTCGTCGCCGGCAATCAGTGCGGTCGCTTCCGGCGTCCTGCGCACCTGCGCCGCGAAAAACTCGTGCAGCAGCACGTCCTCGGCCGGGGCCGCACCCTTGCGAGCCCATTCCACCAGCAGTTGCCGGCTCTCTTCCGCCGTCAGCAGCGGCAGCTCCGAGAGCTGCGCCTCCGGAGCAGCCAGCGCTCCCGCCAACAGCGTACGGTAGTGACCCGCCAGGCGTTCGATCGTCGCGCCGTCGAACAGGTCGCAGTTGAACCGCAGCAGCACCCCCAGCCCCTCCGCCACCTCGGCGGCCATGAAGTCCAAGCTGTACGGCGCTCCCGCCGGCCGCAGCGCCAGCGACTCGATCGCGAGGTCCCCCAGCGATAGGCGGGTCCCGGCTTCGCCCAACGCGAATCCGCCCAGCTCCGCGCCCGCACCGCGTGCCGGCTGGAACGTGAACAGCACGTCGAACAGCGGCGACCGGCTCGGATCGCGCTGCGGCTGCACCCGCTCGGCCAGCAGCGTGAAGGGGAAATCCTGGTGCTCGAACGCCCCCACCACCGCCCGCTTCACCGCGTCGAGAACGCCCGTGAAAGACGGCTCCTTGGGCAGCACCACCCGCAGCGCCACCGGATTGACGAAGTACCCCACCAGATCCGCCAGCGCCGGGAACCGCCCGGTCGTCGGCGAACCGATCAGCAGGTCGCGCTGGCCCGTATATCGCGCGAGCACCGCTTCAAAGCCCGCCAGGAGGAGCATGTACAGGGTCGCGCCGCGACGGCGGGCGAGCTCCTTGAGCTTCGCGACCTGCCCGGCCGCCCACCGAAAGCCGCGGGCGTCGCCGGACCATGTCTGCAACGCCGGCCGCGGGCGGTCCGCGGGAAGTTCCAGCCAGGGCGGCTCGCAGCCCCCGGGGATGAGAACCTCGCGCCAGTAGGCCCACTGCCGCTCGCCCTGCGCGCTCGCCGCCCACGCCACCTGCCAGCGCACGTGGTCGCCGAAGCGGCGGTCCAGCGGCGCCAGCGCCGGCCCAGGGTGCCCGGTCTCCAGCGCATAGAACGCTCCCAGATCACGGGCGATCACCGCCGCCGACCCGAAATCGCAGACGATGTGGTGGATGGCCAGGAACAACACCGGCTCGCCAACGGCCGGCCGCAACAAACCCAGGCGCAGCAGGGGACCGCGCTCGAGATCAAAACGCCGCCAGATCTCCGTCTGCAGGCGCCCTTCGAGGTCGGCGCCGGCTTCGAGGTCGAGCACCACCAGCTCGGGCACCAACTCCGCGTGCACCCGCTGGACCGGTCCCTGTGCCGTCTCGCCGAAGGTCGTGCACAGCGACGGATGCCGCACCGCCAGAGCCGTCAGCGCCCGGGCCAGCGCTCCGACGTCCACAGACCCATGCACCCGGCCCGCTCCCGCCAGGTGGTACGCCAGGCTTTCCGGCGCCAGCCGGTGTAGATACCAGAGGCCCCGCTGACCGTAGGAGAGCGGCAGCTCGCCGGTCTCCCCCTTCGACGGCGCCGGACCCACCGGCGGCACAGGCGGTTCAGAGAGCCCGGCGAGCCGCTCCGCGATGTCCGTCGTGAGGTCTGCCAGGGAGGCGCCTTCCAGCAGGGCGCCGAGCGACATCGGCACGCCGAGAGAAGCCTCGACCTGACCCTTGATCCCCGCGGCGCCCAGCGAGTCGAGGCCCAGAGAAGTCAACGGGCGGGCCGGATCGATCTGTGAAGAGGGAACACCCAGGGCCCGCGCGGCCTCGGCCAGCAGCCAGGGCTCGACAGCGGCGCGGCGATCCGCCGGCCCGAGAGAAGCCAGCAGACCCGGGTCCAGCTCGCTCGGCTCCTCGCCCCCGCCCTCCTCCACCGAGAGCCGGCTGCGCTCCACCACCTCCAGGCTGCCGTCCAGATAGCCGGCGCGGCAGGCGTGGCGCTGGATCTTGCCGCTGGAGGTCTTGGGCACCGAGCCCATCCGCACCAGTACCACGTCGTGGACCTGTGCCTCGTGCTCCTCGGCCACCGCCCGCCGCACCGCCTCGGCCGCGGCGGCCGCTTCGGCCTCGCGCCGCCGCTCCAGCTCGGCGACGATCACCAGCCGCTCCTCCCCGGCTACGTCCACGGAAAAGGCGGCGCTGCAACCTGTCCGCAACGCCGCGTGGCTCCGCTCCGCCGTCAGCTCGAAGTCCTGCGGATAGTGGTTGCGGCCGCGCAGGATGATCAGGTCCTTCAGCCGCCCGGCGACGAACAGCTCGCCGCCGGCGAGGAAACCGAGATCTCCGGTGCGCAGGAACGGCCCTTCGCCGCCGTCCTCAAGGAAGGCTTGGAAGGCGTGCCGCGTCTCCTCGGGAAGCCCCCAGTAACCCTCGGCGATGCTGGCGCCGGCCACCCAGATCTCTCCGACCTGCCCTTCCAGGCAGCGGCGGCAGGTCGCGGGATCGACGACCGCCAGCCGCTGCTCCAGCCAGGCCTCGCCGCAGCCGACGAGCGGCGCCGCCGGCTCGCCGTCGCCCGCCGGCTCCGCCCGGTCCTGCTCCAGGGCGTCGCGCCGGAACGGCCGCACCAGCGGCCGGCTGCCGCGTGCGCCGCCGGCGACGAACAGGGTGGCCTCGGCGAGCCCGTAGCAGGGGTAGAACGCCTCGGGCGCGAAGCCCTGGCCGGCGAACGCCGCGGCGAACCGCTCCAGGGTGTGGGCGCGCACTGGCTCGGCGCCGCTGTAGGCCACCCGCCAGGCGGCGAGATCCAGACCCTCGCGCTGCTCCGGGCTCAGCTTGGACGCGCACAGGGCATAGGCGAAGTCGGGGCCGCCGCTGATGACCGCGCGAAACCGGGAGACCGCCTCGAGCCACCGCCGCGGCCGCTGCAGGAAGGCGAGCGGCGGCATCAGGACGCTGCGGCCGCCGGCGTAGAGAGGCTGCAGGAGATTCCCGATCAGCCCCATGTCGTGGTAGAGCGGCAGCCAGCCCACCACGGTCCCCTCCTCCTCGAGACCGAAAGCGCGGCGGATCATCTCCTCGTTGTGCACGAGGTTGGCGTGGCTGACCATCACCCCCTTCGGCTGCGAGGTCGAGCCCGAGGTGTACTGAAGGAAGGCCAGTGAGCTGGGCGCCGGCCCGGGACCGCGCCAGTCGCCGGGGGAGGCCGCCGGCGGTCCATTCGTCGCCAGCCAGTCCGCCCGGCTCAGCGCTGGGACCTGCTCCTTGACGGCCGAGGAGCGGTCGAGCAGCGCCGTCGTGGTGAGCACGAGCTCCGGCTGCGCGCTGCCGGCGATGCCCGCGAGCCGCGGCTGCGCCCGCTGCGGGCGCGGCGGATAGCAGGGCACGGCCACCACTCCGGCGTACAGGCAGCCGAGAAAGGAGACGACGAAGTCCAGCCCGGAGGGGTAGAGCAGAAGGGCCCGCTGCCCCGTGAATCCGCGCTCTTGCAGGAGAGCCGCGAGCGCTCGGGCGCGCGCGTCCAGCTCCCCGTACGTCAGCCGCTCGCTGACGGTCTCGCCGTCCTCCAGAAAGGCGCACGCTTCGCGCTCCGGATGCCGCTCCGCGCGCGCCCGCAGGACTTCGACCAGGGAGCCGAGCACGGGCCCCTGCTGGTTCCCGTCCAGATTCGAGGTTCGCGACCGGCTCACGTGCGCAGGGCGACCATCGGGTCCATCCGGCTCGCCCGCCGGGCAGGCAGGTAGCTGGCGAACAGAGAAGTGGTGACAAAAAGGAGGCACGTAGCACCGAAGACGACCGGATCGGCGGGCCGCACGCCGAAGTGCAGCTTGGAGACGATGAGGCTCAGGCCCAGCGCCAGGAGCAGGCCGATGCCGATCCCGGTCAACGCCAGCATCATCCCCTGCTTGACCACCAGCCGGACGAGGTCGGCGCGCCTGGCCCCGAACGCGATGCGCAGCCCGATCTCCCGCGTCCGCTGGCTGACCGAGTAGGCGATCACGCCGTAGATGCCGACCAGCGCCAGGAAGAGCGCGAGGACACCGGAGACAGCCGTCATCGCGGCGCCGATCCGCGCCGGCCAGAGGGTGATGGCCATGTGGTCCTTGAGGGTCTTGATGTCGTAGACCGGCAGGTTGGGGTCGAGCGACCGGACAGCCTCGCGGACGGAGGGGATCAGCTCCTCCGGCCGGACGTTGGTACGTACGTGCAGGGTGCGCGCGGCGTAGTAATCCTGGGTGAACGGCAGATAGAGGTAGGGCAGCGGCTCCTCGTTGAGCTGGCGCGACTTGCCGTTCTTGACCAGACCGATCACCTCGCGCAGCGGCTCGTTGCGCCCGGAAAAAATGATCCGCTTGCCGATCGGGTCCTCGCCCGGCCACAGCAGGCGGGCGAGGGTCTCGTTGACGATGGCCACCTTGGGTCCTTCGGCCACGTCATGGTCATCGAACGGGCGGCCCTCCAGGAGCTGGATCCCCAGCGTGTCGAAGTAGCGCGTCCCCACCGTGTTCTGGTCGGCGAGGATCGCCTCCTTGTAGTTCGAGCGGTCCGCGCCCTCGCGGTACACCCAGAGCGAGTTGTTGCGGTCGCCCAGCGGCACCAGATAGGCGAAGCTGGTCGAGACGACTCCCGGCAGGGCGCCGATCCGCTCCTGCAGCTGGCGGTAGAACGCCTCGCCGGCGTCCTGCGAGTAGTTGCGCATGTCGACGTCGACCGAGAGCAGCAGGCCGTGGTCCACGCGAAAGCCGGGATCGGCGCTCTGCGACCGGATCAGGCTGGTGGCGAACAGGCCGGTGGCGACGAGGAGCATCAGCGACACCGCGGTCTGGGCCACCACCAGGACCTTGCGCAGGCGCAGGCGGTGCTGCGGCTGGCCGAAGAAGGCCTCCTCGCCCTTGAGCACCGACACCACCTGGGTGCGGGCGGCGTGGATGGCCGGCGCGAGGCCCAGCACCACCGAGGTCACCACCGCGATCAGCAGCGTGTAGACGAGCGCCCTGCCGTCCGGATGGAAGTCGAGGCCGATCCGGTAAGGCAGCGGCGGCAGGATGCCGGAGAGGAGGCCCGAGCCCCAGTACGCCAGCGCCACGCCCAGCGCGCCGCCGAGCAGCGACAGCATCAGGCTCTCGGTGAAGAGCTGGCGCACCAGGCGGCTGCGGCCGGCGCCGATGGCGATGCGCACGCCGATCTCCGACTGCCGCGTCGCGGCCCGCGCCAGCAGCAGATTGATCACGTTGACGCAGGCGACGAGGAGCACCAGAGCGACGAGCACCAGCACGAACACGGCGGTGACGCGCAGGCGCGAGCCCGCCTCCGGGTGCACCCGGGCGTCGCGCTCCCAGAACACCTGGAAGCTCTTGTCCTGGTTCTCCTTCGGGTAGGCGAGCTGGAGCTGTCGGGAGATGGTGCCGATCTCGGCCCGCGCCTGCTCCAGCGACACCCCGGGCTTCAGCCGCCCGATGACGTCGAACCACGAGTCGCCGCGGTCGGCGATCCAGTCGTTGCCGCCCGGCTTCACCTGCGCGCGCATCATCATCGGTATCCACAGGTCCATGGCGAGGGCGTACTTGGTGCCCTGGAAGGACTTGGGCGCGATGCCGACGACCGTGAACGGATAGCCGTTGAGCTTGATCGATTTGCCGAGAATGTTGGGGTCCGAGCCGAAGCTCCGCTCCCAGAAGCTGTGGCTGAGGACGACGACCGGATGCCCGTTCGGCGTCACGTCCTCCTCGGGAAGGAAGGTCCGCCCCCGTTCCGCCTTGACGCCCAGCACGTCGAAGTAGTTGCCGGTGACGATCTCGCCCCACACCAGCTCGCTCTCCGCCGCACCCTGGCTCACGCCCACCCGCACCATCGCCTGGCCGGCCAGCCCGGAGAACACGCGGCTGCGTTCCCGGAAGTCCCGGTAGTCGGGGTAGTTGAAGTTGGTGTAGCCCTCGAGGCCCTTGATCCTCATGAAGATCTTGGCCAGCTCATCGGGCTTCTCGACGGGCAGCTGCCGGAGGAGCAGAGCGTTGATGACACTGAAGATCGCGGTATTGGCACCGATTCCCAGCGCCAGGGTCAGGATCACCACCGCCGAGAAGCCGGGGGACCGCAGGAGGGTCCTCAAGGCATAGCGGAGGTCTTGCAGAAGTCTTTCCATGCGTGCTTACTCCCCCGATGTTGACGTGGCCGGACAGCTAACGCGCGCAGCCCGGGTACACATCTGTTGCTCTTGTGCTCTCTTCGCGCGAACGATGTGCGGCGGAGGGTAACACAGGGCGTGCAGGGCCTGTGCGGCGGAAGTCCGGCTCGAGCTCTTCCTGATGCGGCAACTAATTCCTCCATCATCGGCTGGCAGGGAAAAAGGAAGCGATCGTGGTTCCACGCCCGGCGGCACGGGCCGACTCGGCCACCAGCTTGCCGAGCGCAACGTCGAGAATTCCGAGGCCGAAGGGGCTGAAGACGGCGACCGCTCCGTCCCCCCGCCGCGCCGGCGCCTTGCCCTCCAGGATGTCCGCCAGCGTGCAGCGGATGAAGTCGCGCCCGCCGGTCGCCTGCTCCGCCAGATGCAGCGACGTCGCCGCACGGCAGACGTGGTCCGTATCGTCGGTGACGTTGTCGCAGGCCAGGATCACCTCCGGCGTCAGATCGCGCAGCGAGACATGCAGGATCGTCATCTCCCGCGGGCACATCGAGAGGTCGCCGAGATGGGGCCGGCCGGCCGTCGTCGCGAGCGACACCAGGGGGCAGGACGCCAGGACCTCCGCCGCGCCGGCGGCGATCTCAACCTCGACCTCCCCCAGCGCCTGCCGCAGCCCCGCGGCGAAATGGCCGGCGCGTTCGGCGTCGAGATCCTGGAGCAGGAAGCGGTCCGCGCCGCTGTCCACAGCCAGGAAACGGGCGACCTCGTAATTGATCAGGCCGGCGCCGATCAACCCGACCCGCTCGGGGCGCTTCCCCTCCATCAACGTCCGGGCCGCCAGCGCGGCGCTCGCGGCGGTGCGCAGGGCGCTGATGATGGAGCCCTCCAGGACCGCCTCGGGCCGTCCGTCCTCGCAGTCGTTGAGCACCAGGACGGCCGAGGCGCGGGCGATACCCCGCCGCAGGTTGCCCGGGAACGAGGAGATCCACTTCAGGCCCGCCACCTCGAAGCCGTCGCCCAGGAAGGCCGGCAGGGCAATGATGCGGTCGACCTCGTTGTCCGGAAAACGCAGGAACGTCGAATGCGGCAGCGAGCTCTTCCCCTGGTTGTGAGCCACGTAAGCCCGCTCGACGACCGCCAGGATGTCCCGCTCGCGCCCCGCGAGCAGCTCTTCGACCTCCTGTCCCGTCAGCACCAAAAGGCCGTCACCGCTCAAGACGGCTCCCCCGCCTCCCGCCACGGCAGCTCGACATCCGCGAAGTGCTCGCGCACCCAGTCGTCCGAGAACACCGTCTCCAGGTAGCGCTCCCCGCGATCGGGCAGGATCGCCACGACGTCGGCGCCGGCGGGGATGCGCTCCATATAGGCCTCTACGGCCGCCAGCACGCCGCCGGACGAGCCGCCGGCGAACATGGCTTCGCGCGCCATCAACCGGCGGCAGCCGAAGATGCAGTCGAGATCGTTGACGTAAACGCACGCCTCGACCAGCGACGGGTCGCACAGCGGCGGCCGCACGCTGGCTCCCAGGCCGGGGATGTACCGCTTGGCCTTGGTGTCGCCGAAGATCAGGCTGCCGACGGCGTCGACGGCGATCACCCGGGTCGTGAGGCCGTTGTCGCGGACGTACTCGCCGCAGCCCCTCAGAGTGCCGCACGTGCTCGTCGGCACGAACAGATAGTCGACCTTGCCCGCCAGCGCGGTCGCGATCTCGTGCATCGTGCTGCGATAGTGGGCGTCCGAGTTCCTCGTGTTCTCGTACTGGTTCGGCCAGAAGGAGCTCTCGATGCGTCCCAGCAGCTCGCGCACGCGCCGCAGCCGGACCGACAGGAACTCTCCCGTCTCGGGGTCCGGCTCCGTGACCAGGTCGATTTCCGCGCCGTAGGCGCGGATCACCTGCAGGTTGGCCGGGGTGGTCTTCGGATCGACGACGCAGATGAAGCGCAGCCCGTAGTAGCGGCAGGCCTGGGCCAGGCCGATGCCCATGTTCCCGGAACTGGACTCGATCACCACGGTGCCGGGACCCACGGCGCCTGATTGCAGCGCGTGCTCCAGGATGACCCTCGCCGGACGGTCCTTGATGCTGCCCGCCGGATTGAGGGCCTCCATCTTGGCGAAGAGCTGGAACTGCACTCCCGGGAGGTAACGGCGCAGGCGAACGAGCGGCGTGCCGCCGACCGCGTCGAGGATGCCATCGCACACGCGCAGCGTTCGGCCGCGGGCTGGGCTGGGCGAGGAATCCCCCTCCGCGCGCAGATCGAACCATGACGCCTCAGCCGCTTCGGAACCGTACAAGACTCCTCCTTAGAGCTTCCGGCGCGCTCTCGAAAAGAATCGTTTGAAGTATGGTGCCGCGAAGAGGCAAAAGCGGGACAAAGACAAGCGTCAGAGGCAGAGCCACCGGCCCGGGCAAACCGGCTCAGGGGGACCTGCGGCTCGTCGTCCCGGGGAACGACGCCGGAACAGATCCCCCAATCGACTCGTTGCATGGCCGCCGCCGGGATCTCCCGGCAGCGTAGTCCGGTGGCAGCCCTTAGCGCGGTGTCGTGACCGCCACCGCGTTGCTGTAGGAGGAGAACCCGCCGCCGCTCGCGGCGCGGACGCGGAACAGGTAAAGCGTGCGGGGAAGGAGATCGGGGACGACCGCCGAAGTGGAATTGGCGTCCACCGACAGAACTTCCTTCCACGGGTTGCCCTTACGCTTGACTTCGATCCGGTAGCTCTCCTCGCCGGTGGCCTTGTCGCGCCAGGTGAGAGCGACCTCGGTACTCGACGTGGCCCGGCCCTGCAAGCGAGCGGGGGCGGCGAGCCTCGAAGTTCCCGAGCCGGCGCCGGCGCCGCTATAGAGCACGGCGATCGCGGCGCGGTCATCGCCCGTCAGCTGCGCGCCGCGGCCGTCGGCATGGGCCTTGGCGAACATCAGGGCGTCTCGCTGTGCCGAGTGTCCCAGACCCAGCGTGTGGCCCAGCTCGTGGGCGAAGACCTCCGCCGCCACGTCAGGCCGGTCGCGGAAGAAGCACTCGGTGCCGTCGTTGGTCACGATGTCGGCTTCGGCCGCCTCGTGGTAGCGCTTCCCCCGGAAGGCCCGCGTCGACTCGAAGAACCAGGGGCCGCCCATGGCGATCACGCCCCCCGCGTCGCAGGCGAAGGTCCCTTCGACGGCCTCATCCGGATCGTCGCGATAGGGATCGTCGAAGAGGATGGCGTTGACCCGGTCCGACCGAGCGAGTCCGCCCGAGGCCTCGGTGGTGCCCGCATAGACGTACTGGATGTTGGTGGCCGGATCGGCGTCCCACGCGTCGAGGCCCGCCCGGAACGCGGCGATGGTGGCGTCGAGGCTCAGCCCCGGCTGGCCGGCAGAGTTGACTCGGAACTCCACCTGCTGGCCCGAGTCGAAACGGAACCAGCGGATGGGCGTGCCGTCGCTGGGCGTCAAGAAAGCAAACTTCTCGGAGACCGATCCGAGATCGGCCTTCGCCTTGCCCAGGACGTAGCCGCCGTCGTTCGGCACGCCCTCGGCGCGGTCGGCCACCCAATCGGAGAACCGCCCGAAGTCGCGGACGTCGTCGAGCCCTCCCGTCTCTTCCCTGCCCTTGCTCCCGATCTCGTGCGCTTCGGAGAGATCCCGCAGCGCCACCGAGCGGCCGTCGACGAGGCGCTGGTGGAACGCGCCGAGCATCAGATGGAGGATGCGATAGGTGCCGTCCTGTGACGGGCGAAGAAACAGGATGGCCTTCTCGCCGGTGGCGAACTGGGGGGCGCCCCAGACCTTCAGCCCGAGGCCCAGGGGGTTGATACCGCCCGGCACCCGCACCACCACGGTGCTGCCCGAAAGGTCTCCCTTGAGCACCCGATTGATTTCGACCAGGTAATCGGTCGCCGGCGGACCGTCGACGACCGGAGCGGCGTCAACCCCCACTACCTTGACTTCCGCCACCGCCGAGGCCTGATCGGAGAGGGCCTGGTCGGAGATCATCTGGTAGGTGGTAGCGGCGGCCGGCCGTGAAGAGAGGGCAAGGGGAAGGACGAGGAGCGGCAGAGCGATCGTGCGGAGCACTGACTTCATGACAACCTCCTGAGGCTACGCGGACTCCGTCGAGACAAGACCCGGAGCGATCCAGTCGCAGATGTCATCGTAACATCTCTGACCTTCAGCATAATTCCAGAAGCAGTCGGACCCGGAGAGACCGCGGAGATCGGCGTCAGGGGTGAGGGTCTACTCCGAGCCGCTGGAACCCGAGCTCGTGGCGCCGGCCGCAGCCTCCTTCGGCTTTTCGAGCTTTTCGGCCTTGCCACCCTCGTCGGCCTTGCCTTCGGCCTTCGACTCTGACTTGGATTCCGAGCCCTTCTTGCCGGCGTAATCGGTCGCGTACCAGCCGCTGCCTTTGAACTGGAAGGCGGGCGAAGAGATCAATTTCTTTACCTCGCCGCCGCACTCCGGGCAGGCGGCGAGAGGCGCTTCATCGAGGCGTTGGAGGATCTCCGTCCTCTTGCCGCACCTCAGGCATTGGTACTCATAAATCGGCATCAGGTCACTCCATCACGCGCTGAACTTGTCGGCCCCGGTCTTGAACCGGATCCTGATCGCTCCCGTCCCTTCCGCACGCCGCGGCTCCGGCGGGGCGGCGCTCACCGCCGTCTGGCCGCGGATGAGCTGCAGGATCTGAAAGGCGTAGAGCAGCTTGGCGTTCTCCGAGGCGCTGTAAGGCCCCTGGGTGCAGATCTCGAAGAGGCTGCGCCTGCCGTCGACCAGGCTCAAGAGCTTGTACTCGTCACCGTCGAGGGCAAGCTCGATCAGCTGCTCGGTCTTATAACAAGGTTCGAGGATCGTCTCTTTCCGCCCCAGGCGCGCCACCAGGGTCTTGGCGTCCGGCGCCCGTTTGATGCCTTGCAGGATGACTTGCCGCATGGGGAGTTGGATGCGCACCGAGTCGGACTCGCGGAACTCCCCGATGCTGAAGACGACGCTGCCCTCCTGCCAGTAGAACAGGCTCCAGACGATGGCCTCGATCTGCTTGCGGATGGCCCGGTAGATCTCGGCGGGCGACAGCAGGCCACGCTCGATCAGCAGCACGCCGTAGCGCCGGTTGGACCGCTCGCGCTCCCGCATCGTTTCCATGTAGACCTCGGGCGAGAGCACGCCGCTGCGCTGCAGATAGGTGCCGAGACTGTCGCCGCGGTCGGTCGACGTGGCGTGGACGACGTTGCCTTCCTTGATGAAGACCTGCTTGACCACCTCGTCGCGGCTGGCCTCGATCACCCCCGGCACCTGAAACCGGTCGATGGTGTACAGGATCTCCGGCAGCGCCGTCTGCGACAGGTCGCCGCGATATTGAAAGCTGTTCTCCACGGTCGCCAAAGGGAAGGACCTCCCGTCCAAACAGCACGACTTCAGGGAAGCGCGAGGAAGTATACCATTCGGCCATGGCGCCCATCGCTCCCGACGAGGCCTGGAGGCGCATCGCGAGCCGGCTGGCCCTGCTCCCGGAAGAGTCCGCAGAGCGTCAGACCGCCGCCGGCCGTGTGCTGGCGCGGGATCTCGCCGCGACGGTCGACGTGCCGGCCGCAGACGTCTCCGCGATGGACGGCTACGCCGCCGCCGGAGAGATCCGGCCAGGAGAACGGCGCCCGGTCGCGGGAACGATCGCCGCCGGAGATCCCCCCGGCTTCGAGCTCGTGCCACCGGCCGTCGTCCGCATCATGACGGGCGCTACCCTGGCTTCCGGCGCGGACCGCGTGATCCCCGTCGAGGCGACCGACGGCGGCCGCGAGACGGTGCTCTTTCGAGCCGGAGCGGAGCCGGGAGAAAACGTCCGCCGCCGGGGTGAGATCCTGCAGGCGGGTGATCCGCTGCTGCCGGCCGGCGCGCGGCTGACGCCCGGCGCCCTCGCTCTCCTCGTCACCCACGGCTACGTCTCCCTGCCGGTTCACCGGACGCCGTCCGTCGCCGTCCTCACCACCGGCGACGAGGTGGTGCCTCCGGAGCAGCAGCCCGCTCCGGGACAGCTCCGCGACTCCAACACCGATTTTCTGCTGGCCGCCGGTGCCAGCCTGGAGCTTCATTTCACGTCCCTCGGCATCGCTCCGGACCGCGTGGATGCCCTCCGCTCCCTGATCGCGAGAGGGCTTCAGTCCGACGTGCTGCTGCTCTGCGGCGGCGTCTCCATGGGCGAATTCGATCTCGTCGAAGGTGTCCTGGCGGAGCTCGGCTGCGAGATGGTGTTCGACGGCGTGGCCATCCAGCCCGGCAAGCCCTTGGTCTTCGCCACGGCTCCCGAGGGCCGCCTCGTGTTCGGCTTGCCGGGCAACCCGGCTTCGGTGATGGTCGGATTCTGGCTCTTCGTGCGTCCCGCCCTGCGCCGCCTGATGGGGATCGAAGACTCCTGGTGGGGAGCCGCGCTGGCCGGCACCCTCGACGCTCCACTCCCGGGCGCCGGACCCCGCGACCGCTTCCTCCCCGCGGAACTGAAGTTCCGCGGCGGCGAGATCGGCGTCACGCCCGTCCCCCCGAAAGGCTCGCACGACCTCGCCGCCTACGCACGCGGTACGGCCCTGGTGCGGGTCAAGGCCGGAGAGCCGCCGGCGCCGGCCGGCGAACGGTGCGAGGTGCTCCTTCTGACGCTCTGAGGCGAGAGACTAGCAGCTACAGCTACAGCATTGCGAGCACAGTGAGATGCAGCAACTGACGGTGCCGCTGCAATTGCAATTGTTGACGCAATTGGATTCGCCGGGCGCGCAGACCGCTGCTGTGCCGTCGCAATCACCGGCTGCACTGCTGAGCCCGCTGGATGCCACCAAGCATAGAACCAAAAGACCCATGAGACGCAGGAGGCGTGTAACTGAGTTTGTCATTTCCGTTTCTCCTTATAGATCTTATTACTATGGCAACGTGGCAAGGGATGTCAAGAGTGTTCTTTGGGACACAACCTAATGGCGGAAGCGCATGGGAATCGAACCCACCCCCGACGCCGCAACCGGCGCCGGACAACGGTTTTGAAGACCGCAGGAGGCACCAGCCCCCGAGCGCTTCCGGAGGGATTCTAGTCCAGGTCGACCGTTTTAAGGCGGTGATACTCTCTCCCACCGCAGCGGCCCGGCCGCCGATCCTCCGGAGAACGCGATGAACCGTAAGGCTCTTTCCATGTCGCTCCTTCTGTTGGTCCTCTGCGCCTGTCACAGAGACGAGAACGCCGCCCCGCCGGCGGCCGCCGAAGGCACCACAGCGGCCGAATCCGGCACCGCGGCTCCCGCTCCGCCGGCGGACGCCGCGCCCGTGGGTCCGATCTCCTCACGGGGCGAGATGGTCGCGGAAGGATCGTCCCGGCAGGGCGAGGGGAGCATCGATTTCGACCTGCCCGCGGGCTGGCAGCCTCAACAGCCGTCGTCGAATATGCGGCTCGCCCAGGCGGTCATCCCGGGCTCGGGCGGTTCTGGAGAGCTCGCCGTCTTCTACTTCGGTCCCGGCGGCGGCGGCACTGTGGACGCCAACATCGAGCGCTGGATCAATCAGATGGAAAGCGCCGACCACCCCTCTCCCGAGACCTTCGAGGCGAACGGCTATCGCGTCACCTGGGTCGACGTCCACGGAACGCTGAAGGCCAGCTCGATGGGCATGGGACCGTCGTCGGAGCAGCCCGACTCGCGGCTGTTCGGAGCGGTGGTGGAAGGCCCGGGCGGACCCTGGTTCTTCAAGGCCACCGGCCCGAACGCGACCATGGAGCCGGCGCGCGACGCCTTCGTGGCGATGCTCAAGAGCGTGCGGGCGAAGTAGAGCGAAACACGAACCTTCAGTTGATCAGTTCCTCGCGCCGCAGCGCGAAGGTCAGATCCTCCGTCTTCGCAAGGCAACTCGTATCCAGCCCTTCGAGACTGCCGGCGATCATGAAGGCCTGGATCATCCCGTTGATGCACGGATCGGTATCGTTGTGTCCGCGGTTGGGCAGCACGAGGTGGCGGGAATTGACCAGAGTCTGCGCCACGTGCTCGCCGTAGCGGGGCGGTGTCGCATGATCGAGGGCTCCGGTCAGAACCAGTGCGGGGACTTTGGACTCGACCGGCTTCCAGAAGCCCTCCGGCAGCCAGCCGCGAGCCCACTCCCGGCAGGCGCTGATTTCCCGCCCGAGGCGAAAGGCACCCATGAACGTGCCGGCCGCGGCCGCCGGCAACGCGCCGGGGTCGAATTGCGGCACCTGCTCGCTGCACACGATCGACAGATAGACGCCTTTCGGAATCTCGCCCTCACCCCGGAACGCGACTCTTCCGGCGAGGGGTTGATAGTCGCCCTCTTGAGCGAGATGGATCAGCAAGGGAAGATCGTGGATTCTCGACGCTGAGAACAATACGCTCCCGACAAAGCCGCGCAAAATCTCGGCGTCGATCGAGACCTCCACTTCCTGACGGGTCCCTATCTTGGTCACCTTGACCCGCGCCGGTTTTTCGGCGAGGCGTTGCAGCAGCGCATTGAACTCCTGCGCCAGTTTCGGGAAGGCTTCGTGGCAGCCGGGCTGCCTACCGCAGGCGACGAAGGCCTGGTCCAGAGCCTGTTGCGAGGAGCGGGGAATCTCGAGCCACATCGGCGCATCGAGAGGGACTACGCCCTGCAAGGCGACGGTCCGCACGCGCTCCGGATGCTGGCGCAGGTAGACCATGGCCGCCTTGGTTCCGTACGACACGCCGAAGAGGTTGAGCCGCGAATAGCCGAGCCAGCCGCGGACTTCGTCCAGATCGTCCATCGCGATGGGCGTCGTGTAGTACCGCAGGTCGGCCTTTTGCTCCAGCTCCTTCCGGCAGCGGCGGACCGCGTCGAGAAATCGGGCCTCGTCGCGATACTCGGCGTTCAGCGGATCGGTGGGCAGATCGCACTCCAGCCCGTTGGACCCGCCGCTGCCCCGTTGATCGATCAGGAGAACGTCGCGCTGCCGTCGCAGCTCAGGGTACGCCCGGCTCAGGAACCGCGCATAGCGGGTGGCGGGCACGACACCGCCGCCGGCGAGAAACACCAGGGCGTCAGGCGCCAAGTTCGGGGTCTGCGCTGGCAGCACCACAATGTTGAGGCCGATCTTTCTGCCGTTCCGGGCAGCGCGATTCTCGTAGACCTCATAGCGGCCGCAGAAGACCTCTTCCTCCACATCGGGAACGTGACACGGCTTCAGCTTGCCGGCGAGGTCGGACCTCGGCGCCGGTTTGCCGACCAGCATCGTGACTTGGAAAAACGACAGCACGAAGACCAATGGGATCTTCCGCATCGGCGTAGCCTTCCCTGGGGTTCGTCGCAGGTGTAGGGCGCAGCATGCTGCGCCCTACAAGGTCCTTATTGGGAAAGATCCATCAGTGACCGACGGGGTTCCCGGGAGGATCGGCAACGAGCACCACTCCCGAATCACTGACGAGCAGCGCTCCCGAATCGGCGACGATCGCCGCTCCCGCAGGCTCTGCCAGGATCACCCGTCTGCTCACCCTGGGCGGCTTGGCCTCGGAATCCTCGCTCTCCTCCCGCTGACGCTCCTTCTCCCGCCGGATTTCCCGCTGGCGCTGACGTTCCCGGCGCTCGTCCTGCATGATCTGCTGCCGCTGCTCCATGGTGCGGCGGAGCTCCTCGCGGACGGCTGACATCTCCCGCTGGATCTCCTCGCGCATTTCGCGAGTCGCCTTGTCGATCTCCTCGCGGTGCTCTTCCCTGAACTGCCGGCTCAGCTCGTGATGCTGCCGGCGCAGCTCAGCCATCGCCTTGCGCTGCTCCTCGGTGGGCCGGATCTCCCGGGCCATGCGGCGGGCCTCCTCGGCGATCCTCTGGCGCTCTTCGCGGTTCAGCTCGCCGTCGAGCTTCAGCTTCCGCAGCTCCTCGTCGAGGCGGGCGTGCATCTTTGCCATCTCCTCCTCGGAGGGGCGCATCTGCTCGGCCAGCTTCTCCATCTCCTGCTCGAGCCGGCGCATCTCGGGAGTCGGCAGCTCGCGGGAGAGCCTCTCACTCAGCTCGCGGGAGAGCTGCTCCATGCGTGGCCGCAGATTGCGCTCGATCTCCTCGTTGGCCCGCTCGATGTCCTGCTCCAGCTTCTCCTGGTCCACCTGTGAAAATGCGTTCGCTTCCGCCAGCGCTTCGAGCTGGCCGTCCACGGCCTCCAGCGCGGCTTCCACCGACGCGGCCGTCCGCTCGGCGATCTCGTCGGCGTCGAAGGCGAAATCAACGTCGACGTCAAAGTCGGGATCCGGATCCCAATCGCCATCGTCGTCGCCGTCCTTTTCGATCACGTGTTTCGTGACCACGCGCTCCTCGGCCACGTCGTGCTCCTGCGGATCCGCGGGTTCGGAGGACTGAATCCCTTCAGAGGCCGAGGCTGCGGCCGGCGCAGCGGCGGTTTCCTGCGTGTCTGTAACCTCGGCGGCGTCCGGCTCTTCCGGGCGGGACGCCGAGATCGCCGGCGCCGCTGCAACAACAGCGATCAAGAGGACGACCATCGCGGCTCCCAGCCAGATCCGTCGGGCCGGGCTCTCCGGCGAACGGCTCTCGTCGAGCAGGCGGCGAATGCGCCGCGCGAGGTGGGACGGCCGGTCCGCCATCACCGGGACAGGCAGCTCCCGGCCCGCGGTGGACCAGCCGGCGACCTCGGCCAGGCAGCCGGCAAGGGAGAGCGGCCGGCCGGTGTGGCCCACCGCCCACTCGTCGCTCAGCATCTCCGAGATCTCCCGCAGCCGCCGCCGCGCCACCCAGTTGAGCGGCTGGAAGAAGAACGCGCACGTCACGAGATAGCTCACCACGAGCCACAGCGGATCCCGCCGCACCAGATGGGCCAGCTCATGAGCGAGCATCCCCTCCTGCTGCTCGTCGCTGAGTCCGGCCAGGGCCCGCGGCGGCACACAGATCTCGGACCGGCTCAAGCCCAGCGCCACCGGCACCGGCATACGCGACGAGCAGGAGAGCCGGACCTCGCCGGCGAACCCCGCCTCCAGGCTCAACGAGCGGAGCCGCGAGAAGAGCGTCCCGCCCACGACCCGCGGCCGGTTCTTCAGCCGGCGGCGCAGGAAAAGATGCGAGCGGCCGTAGGCGACGAGCAGCAGGCAGGCTCCCAACCCCCAGGCACCGAGCGCCGCCGTCGTGGCTGAAGGGAGCAGCGAACGCGTCCCGGAGACCGGCGTCTCCGCGAACGCCTCTTGCCGGGGCACTTCGAGGCGGACTGGAGCGCCGTCCTGGGCCGGCATCGCGGGATCCGGAGCGGTCGCCATCGCCGCCGGCGTACTTCCACCGGGGAGGTTCCAACGCCCGGCCGCCGGCTCGAACCCGGCGGCGAGCTGCAGCGAGGCGGTGCAAAAAGCGCCCACGAGCGCCAGCTTCCAGACCGTCTCCTCGGCCGCCGCGGACCAGCGGCCGAGCGGCTTCGCGACAAGGCAGGCGAGTCCCAGCAGGAGAGTGCTGTGCAGCAGGTAGGTGAGCAGCCAAGCGATCGTCTGATCGGGGAACAGATCGGCAAGCATCAGCGTCCCTCCTTCTTTCCCCGGGCCGAGATCAGCTCCCGGAGCTGGGCCAGCTCCCGCGCGTCGATTTCGTGCTCGGACAACAGGTGATTGACCAATGCGGTGACGTCGCCCCGGAAAAGCTGCGACGTCAGGTCGGCCACCATCGAGCGGCGGACCTGGCTCTCGCTCACCAGGGGACGGAAGATGAACCGGCGGCCGTCGGCGCGGTGATCCACCACGCCCTTCTTCTCCATCTTGGTCAGCATGGTGGCGATGGTCGTCAGAGCGAGCCCCCGCTCCGGCTCCAGCGTGTCGTGGACCTCGGCCACCGTCGCCTCGCCCCGGTTCCACAGCACGCGCATGATCGCGAGCTGCAGGTCTCCGAGGTGATGAGATGTCTCCATGATCGACCTCCTTCGCTCAACTACCCAGATAGTACTACCGGGGTCGTTGGCTGTCAACAGGAGGTACGGCCAGGGCGGCTGGAAGTTGCACGCCTGTGGGTGGTTCAATCTGACCAGAGACCGCAGACCGGTATGCCCTCCGAAGCCTCACCCCCTGTCCCCCTCTCCCTGACGGGCGAGGGGGGACGCAGGCGAGGAGGAATTGCCTACGATGAAGGAACGGAGACAACGTCTGCCGGCGTCAGCTCCTGCGAAGTCTCGAGCGCGGGTGCTGCGGACGGAGCCCACGCCGGCAGAGCGGGTGATGTGGGCCATTCTGAGGACCGCCGGTTGGCCGGCATCAAGTTCCGCCGGCAGTCTCCCGTCGGCATCTACATCGCGGATTTTCACTGTCGCGAGCTCAACCTCGTCATCGAGCTGGACGGCCAAGGCCATGTGGAGCCCGGCAGTCCGCCTGAGGCGGTGTTGATGGCGCTCACGGCAGACGGTGCCAAACAGTCCACGCTCCCGGAGCGTTATCCCCTCAAATGCCCGCCTGAACCCGGAAGGGTGGCGGGGAACCGGAAGGGGGTTCCACGCGGGCGGGGGGCGCCTGTTATACTTAAAAACGACTAAAAATCGCGGGAGGGAATCAATGAGGATCCCAATATACCCTATTCTGCTGACGCTCCTCTTCTTTCCAGTCGAATCCTCAGCGACTTCAGCGAGTAACCTGAATCCTGTTCAGGACTGGCAGGACGTCGCTCCCGCCAAGGTCATGATCGGGCGGGGCGGGGACGTTCGAGGTTCAGCGCCCGATGTGTTCAATAATGACCATCGACGTGCTGAGGCGTTCGAGTCAGCGGTGCGGACTCTATTAGAGCGGCAACTCGCAGCCGCCGGACTCAAGACGAATCCCGCTTCCAAGCACCTTGTCGGGATCGACATCTGGGGGCGACCTGAACAGCGGGGTGACTGCCGCCGAACCATTTATATTTTACGTGTCTGGTTCGGTGATAATAACACCGACCCAGAAGCACAAGTGTGGTCTAGTGATTTGGTTGGTAGTGCCGCTGACTCGGAATTAGAAGCCGATCTCCTCTCGACCGTGACGGAGCTTCTTGACTATGAGTTTGGCGCACCAAAGCCGAGCCAGCCTTGATCACGAGAGCGGGCGCGCCATGCCGGTCGGATCGGGCTCTTGGGTAAACAGGATGTTATTGCCGTGTTGGATGCCACGGACCGAGTGTCACGACCAATAGGCATCGTTATTCGGATTGCTCAATCATCATATTCGCAAAGATCTGCACGCTGTTCTCGCGCCCACTGGCGAGAAACTTCTGCACCTTCGCTAGCGGAAAGGCCAACCCATCGGCGCTGTCCCACAAAACCGCTGCAGTGCCCAGGTTCATTCCAAAATCAGCGATGCTCCTATTGATCTTCAGCGCGCCTTTATAATCCACCCAGTGGTAAGTCTTGTGCTTGGCGTTGCGAAGGATGACCTCGCCCACGTAAGCGCCACATCGCAGCACCAGTTTACTGTGAGCCATATCATCCAACTGCCGCCGCCGCATCTGATCAAGGTAATCATCCACGAATCCAAGGCTCTCAAGGGTAAAATCAAGACGCGATGCATCCAACAACTCCGCGCCGGGCGTCGGATCGCCGGAGACCAACTCTGGCGAAGCAAACATCTGACCCAACTCGCCGAGAGCTTGATCCTGTAGTTCCGGTTCCCGACTAAACAGCGCCATTCGATGTCCTTTCCGATTGGTCCATTTGGGGTGCGCGAATGGTATTCCGCCCCCGTTACTCTAGATAATCACCCCTCGGCAGGCCCGTTCCCGTCCCAGTCTGTGACCGGGAGGGCGAAATCAGGAGCTGAGTAGGGATACTCTTCACCCTTCCCAGGATCAAAAAACGAGCCTCTATTGAGATGGTCCCTCACGAGTTTCCTGATGTCGTCCACAACGCTCGGGCGCTCAATGCAATCGAGCAGGTTGTCACACATTTGAAGATAAAACATTGAGTCGGCGATCTCACTCACGAAGGAAGCCGGAGCGCTTGCAATGAGATCTTTGGTGAAGTGTCTCACATAGGTGAGCCCAAAGACAGTTCCCCAGAAGACGTCAGGCAGATATCGCTTGAGCATATGGGTGGTTACTATCAATCGCGATTTCCCTGGCGAGCGTTCGTTCAGGGTGACCGTCCCAGCCTTCGGTCCGACCCGCAGATCAGCCGGAGTCAGGCAGTGCACAAGAGCAAAATCGGCGTTGAAGGTAACCGCAAGCCTCTTCAGAAGCGAGACTAGGAGATCTTGATTGGGCGACTTGAAATCGCCGACGATTGTAATCGATCCATGAGTCGGCCGCGGCCCCATACTCTGATAGACACTGCCCTCGACTCTGGGCTTGGCTCTTGACCATAGAAACCCCCAATTCCACGCCCGCAAAGCTTCTTCCGGTTCTGAAAAGGGCATCCTTAGGGGCTCCCAATTACCGTAGCGCTCTGGCACGAACTGCTCTCCCGCTTCGCATAGGATCTTTAAAAACTCCCTAGCATCTTTCCGAGAGGTGAGGGAATTTCTGGTCCGAACTTCGATTGTTACCCTGGGCATTCTTGCTGGCTCTCCTTGGCCTCAGCCGCAGACGTTCGCGTATGGGAGAAGCATCCCGGTTCTGGGGTCGAAGTGAACAATCGTGCCGCCAGCTTCTAAGATCGCTTTTTCTAGGGGACCGGTTACCTTGGCCCCTGGGCTGAGTATCAATGTGAACTTGACGCCTGCTTTCTGCGCAGCGGCTATCTGAATCTTCAGTTGACGAGTGTACGACACCTTCCTGCCGCTCGTGACGAGCTTGATCTCGGTAATACCGCCCTTTGCGAGTATGTCCGGAATCGACTTACCGAGCCCCTCAACCACAACAGCCTCGCCCTTGTTTTTGGTTGCTTGCAGGGCAGCCACAACTAATTCCTCGAATGCCTTGCCTGCCTCTGCATTGTGCGCAATCAAGGAAAGCCCATCTGAGAGCGCATTGACTCCCTTGGCCCCGAGCTTGGCGGCGCCCGTGTTCGGTATGAAGGGAATCGCTCCGAGAACGACATCGAGCCCAATGAATCCGGCATTCCCCCAGGATGGTTCTTTTGCGAACTGATAGATGTCCCAACCCAGCCCAACGACATCGGCCACATAATCCCAGAACGCACCGTTGCGATCCACGAGCTTAATGGGATTGCCGATGGTAT
>DASYTJ010000095.1:0-17628 GCA_036002325.1 Thermoanaerobaculia bacterium
TACCCAGGAGCGTGAGCCCTGAGATCTTGCAACGCATGAGCTTGTTCACGACGCACCTCCACAGCAGAATAATTCTTATTTTCTGCTCTTCTACAATTTAGGTGCGACACCTGGGCTTGAGCGGGACAGGCCGGCTCCCTATAGAATGGAGTCCCATGGGTTTTCGTCGGAGCAAGCAGACCGCCCTCGAGGCCCGGAATTGGCGTCGTTTTCTCGAAGCCAACCGGGAATCGCTCGACCAGGCCGGGATCCCGGGAACGATCTACGAGTTCCGGGAACGATTCGATGACCTGCTGATGCACGGGTGTCTCGATCATCATCCCGACGCCACCCGGTTCACGACCGATGAGCTCGACGAGCGGCAGCGGGCTCTTCTCATCGAAATCATCGTTCGTTACCTACGGGCCGGATTCGGCAATCCTGGTCTCGGGATCTTCGGCAGCGACATCCACAACCAGATTCTGCGACGGGCTGCCGGGCCCGGCTAAGACCGCTCGGATCATGAATCGCGTGAGAGGAGTCCTGGTGCCTTCGCTCCTGGTGGTCCTGGGGAGCCTGGCAGCCGCCCAGAGCCCTCCGTTTTCTGTTGGAAATCTGGAGGGGAGATACGCCAGATTTCTGGGCGCGGAGGGTGCCCGGCGATATTTCCAGGAACTGCCGTTCGAGGTGGGTGCCAGCGACGAGAAGGCCGTCGAGCTCAGGGTGAAGGGGCAGACCTATCGGGTTGAGCTGGTGGCGATCCACGACGCCGACGATTGCGAGACCTGCGGCGGCGTGGTGGACGCGCTGGTCTTCCGTGACGGCGCTCCTTTCCTGCTGGAGAAGGGAGTGTTCGAATCCGGCAGCCACGGCCGCGCCTATACCGGGAACGAGACCGCCGTGGTTCCGCTCACGCAGGACAGCGAAGGCCTGGCGATCACCGGCGAGATGTGGGCCGCTCGCGGGTGCAAGGTGCTCACCGCCGATCTGTTCGGCATCGACGTCGCGGGCCGCGCATTGAAGCACGTTTTCGCGCGGACGGAGGAGAGCTGCGAGGGAGAAGAGACGCTCGTGAAGGGGCTCAGCTTCGGACCGAAAGGCTTCGACTCGGCAGGGCACGGCCTCTTTCTGGTGACGGTTCTCGATCAAAAGGGTCACCGTGAAGAGAAGACCACGGAGAAATACCGCTTCGATCCGGCGCGATGGACGCTCGTGCCGTTGCAATGATCGCCCATGTCTGAACCTGCGAACACGGATTCTGCCCGGAGCCCCGGAGTCCACTTTCCTCCGCCCTTTCTCTACGTCGCCGTTTTCCTGGTAGGGCTTCTTCTACAAAGGATGTTTCCCCTGACGCCGTTGCCGCGGGCCGCTTCGCGATTCGTCGCGGCTTTTCTCCTGGCCGCGGGATTCGGATTGATCTTCTGGAGCATGGGGCTTTTCCGGCGGGCCGGAGCGAGCCCGCTGCCGATGCGGCCGGCGGCGGCTCTCGTCCGCTCCGGCCCTTATCGGTGGTCCCGGAATCCCATGTACCTCGGCCTCCTGCTCCTTTACGCCGGAGTGGCGCTGCTGTTCGACGTCTTCTGGGCGCTCGTGTTGGCCCCGCTCCTCCCGCCCCTGGTCGCCTGGTTTGTCATCCGCAGGGAGGAGCGATACCTGGAGGAAAGGTTCGGTGACGAGTATCGCCGGTATAAGGAGCAGGTCGGCCGCTGGGTATGACTGGTCGCGAGCGGTTCTCGGAGTCGATCTGACCTCGGCCTTTCGTTTCCGGCGCAACCATTTCGACCGGCTGGTGCACTTCGCGTTCGGCATCCTCTGGGTCCGGCCGACCTGGGAGATCTGCGTCCGGTACTTTCGCGTGCCCCGGCGCTTCGCCTACTACACGGCTTTTGAATTCGTGCTGGCCTTCAGTATGCTGTACGAGCTCGTCGAGTGGGGGCTTTCCATGGCGCTCGCGCCTGCGGACGCCGACGCTTACAATGGCCAGCAGGGCGACATGTGGGACGCGCAGAAGGACATGTCGTTCGCGCTGCTGGGAGCCCTCCTCGCTCTCGCGGTGCTCGGCGGGCGGCCGTCTTCAATGAAAGGAACGTTGTGAGATCATTGCTTTTGATTCTGATCCCGCTGCTCGTCTCCGGTCCAGCTTTTTCAGCCGCGCGGGGTCCTTCGACTGCCGAGGAGAGGCAGAAGGCCGTCGAGCTCGTCAGGGTCCTCGAAACCAGTCCCTGGACGGACGAGGCCAAGGAAGCTCGCGTCTGGCTGACGACGTTTCTGAACGAGGCGCCGGACATCACGGTCAAGCAGTGCCTCAGCCTCCTCGGCTCCCCCGCGGAAAGGCAGGGCATCCCGGCAGACCTGTCGATGCAGCACATGTTTTCCAGCGCCGCCCACATCCTCGAGCATCCCGGCGCCGGCGCGGGCAGCACGGAGACCTTCCTCGCGGGGCTCGAAGGCACTTTCAAGAGCTACTCCGCGCTGAGGGCTCACAACTCCATCGAGCCGCAGCCGCGCCTCGAGCAGCTTCTGCAGATTCAGAAGGACGGCCAATTGGAGGCGTACGTGCGCGGCCAGGGGCGGAACTGCTTGTGAGAAGAGGATTCGAAGGGCCTTCGCAGGGCGCAGCATGCTGCGCCCCTACAAATTCAGCCCAGGTTATGGAAGACTTTCTGCACGTCGTCGTCCTGCTCCAGCCGGTCGACGAGGCTCAGCACTTCCGTCGCCTGATTCTCGGGTAGCTCCGTCGGCGTCACGGGGATGTATTCGGACTCGGCGGAGAGGGGCGTGATGCCGCGGTCCTCGAGCGCCTTCTGCATCTGGCCGAAGTCGGCGAAGGCGCAGCGGATGACGAGCTGGGGCTCGCCTTTTTCACCGGTGCTCTCGCCCATCTCCTCCAGCCCGTAATCGATCAGCTCGAGCTCCAGCTCCTCCGGATCAAGGCCCGCCGGATTGAGGCGGAACACGCCCATCCTTTTGAACAGGAAGCCGACGCTGCCGGGGCTGCCGAGGGTGCCGCCGCCCTTGTTGAAGTGCGCGCGCACGTTCGAGACGGTGCGTGTCGGATTGTCGGTGGCGGTCTCGACGAGAAGGGCGATGCCGTGGGGCGCGTAACCCTCATAGACGATCTCTTCATAGTTCTCGGCCTCTTTGCCCGAAGCGCGCTTGATGGCCGCCTCGACCTTGTCCTTCGGCATGTTGACCGAGCGCGCGTTCTGGATGACGCGCCGCAGTTGCGGATTGTTGGCTGGATCGGTGCCGCCCGAGCGGACGGCGATGGTGATCTCTTTGCCGATGCGCGCGAACTGCTTGGCCATGCGGTCCCAGCGCGCGAACATCGTGTGTTTTCTGGTTTCGAAGATGCGTCCCATGGGGAGGAATCTAGCCCGAGGGGCGAGGTTGAGTAAAGGGCCGCCGGTCCGCAACGGTGGCCTCTCGCATGTGCGCACGTGCTAGGCTGCTCGAGCTTTTATGGCCAGCCCGTTTTCCCGCACCCTGCGCGCTCTCGAAGCCGACGGCCACCGGCGGTGGATGGCGGGGCTGATCCCCGCGCTCCTGTTGCTCAGCGCCTGGAGCGTCTGGTTCGTGCGCGGCAAGGTCGCGGTCTACGAGGTCACGGACCGCGCCTGGCTGGCGGTCGACCGCGAAGCGCATCCCATCGCGGCGCCGGTCGAGGGGCGGGTGGCGGCGGTGCGGGTGGTGCTCGGCCAGGCTGTGCGGCAGGGACAGGTCTTGATCGAGCTGGAAGCGGAGGAGCAGCGGGCGCGGCTCGATGAGGAACGGGCGCGGCGGGACGCGCTCGCCGGCCAGACGGCGGCGTTGCGCCAGCAGATCGCGGCCGGCGGGCGGTTTCTCGCCGGCCAGGTCGGCGCCTCCAGGGCCGCCATCGAGGAGACGCGGGCGAAGGCGCGCGAGGCGGAAGCGGCGGCGCGTCTGGCCGAGCAGGAGGCCGACCGCCAGGCGCGGCTGCTCGCCGACGGCCTGGTCTCCGCGGCAGAAGCTGAGCGGACGCGTTCGGCGGCCGAGCAGCGCCGTGCCGCCGCGGATTCTCTGAAGCAGACGCTCGGCCGGCTCGCCTTCGAGGAGCGGAGCGCTGAGGGTGAGCGGCGAGGCGATGTCGAGGAGCTGGAGCAGGATCTCGCGTTGCTCGAAGGACAGGCCTCTTCTTCAGCGGCGACCATCCGGCGGCTGGAGCGCGAGGTGGGGCTGCGCACCTTGCGCGCGCCGGTCGCCGGCCGCGTCGGCCAGCTCGCCGCCGTGCGGGTGGGATCGGTCGTGGCGGCGGGCGAGCAGCTCGGCATGGTGGTGCCTCAGGGCGAGCTGAAAGCGATCGCCGAGTTCGAGCCCGTCTCCGCCCTCGGCAGGATCCGGCCGTCGCAGCCGGCGCGGATCGTGCTCAGCGGCTTTCCTTCCGCGCAGTATGGACATCTGACGGCCCGGGTCGCTCGCGTGGCCAGCGAGCCGCGCGATGGGCGCATCCGCGTCGAGCTGGCCCTGCGCCCGGACCGCCGCTCGCGGCTGCCGTTGCAGCATGGCCTGCCGGGCACGGTGGAGGTCGAGGTCGAAAAGGTCTCGCCCGCCGTCCTCGTGCTACGCACCGTCGGCAAGGTCTTCGACCGGCCGATTGCGGAGGGGAACTGAGATCCCGATACGCAGAGACGTTTTTCTTTCCCCTCTCTCCCTTGGGGAGAGAGGGGTAGGGGAGTGAGGGTTGCGCCGCGCCTTCCTCATCCCCGAAGTCGTCCAGACCTCCGCCGCCGACTGCGGCCCGGCGACGCTCAAGTCGCTGCTGGAGGGCTTTGGCGTCAGGCTGAGCTACGGGCGGCTGCGCGAGGCATGCCAGATCGATCTCGACGGCACGTCGATCGACACCATGGAGGAGGTGGCCGCGCAACTCGGCTTGGAGGCCGAGCAGGTCATGGTGCCGGCGGACTTCCTGTTCGCGCCGGCGGCGCGGTGCCTGCCGGCGATCGTCGTCGTCCGGCATCCCAACGGGCTGACCCATTTCGTCGTCGTCTGGCGCCGGCACGGCCCGTTCTTTCAGGTGATGGATCCGGCGTCGGGCCGCCGCTGGACGACCGCGGCGCACCTCTCCGGCGAGCTCTACCGCCACCGTATGGCCGTGCCCGCGGCAGCGTGGCGCGAGTGGGCCGGCTCCGCGGAGTTCCTCGACGTTCAACGGGCGTTTCTCGCCGAGCTTCGTATCGCATCCAAAGAGGCGGAAGAAATCCTTGCTGAGGCGCTCGCCGACCCCGGCTGGCGCTCGCTCGCGGCGCTCGACGCCTGCGTGCGGATGACGCGTTCGCTCGTCGCCTCGGGAGGGCTCGCCCGCGGCAGCGAAGCCGGCCGGCTTCTGCGCTCGTTGTTCTCCCGTAGCAGAGAGGCACCGGAAGCCGCGGAGCCGGCCGTGCCTGAAGCGTGGTGGTCCGTGCGGCCCGCTCCGGCGGGCGCGGAGGGCGAGGAGCAGGTGCTCTTCCGCGGCGCCGTGCTGGTGCGCGTTCGCGGCCGAAGCGGGGCGAGCCTCGATGCCGCGCAGCTCTCGCCCGAGCTGGCCGCGGCCCTCACCGAGCCGCCGTCGCGGCCGGGGCGCGAGCTTTTCCGCATGCTGGCGGCCGGTGGCTTCTTCGCGCCGGGAGCGATCGCGCTGGCGCTGCTGGTGGCGGGCCTCGGCGTGGTCGTGGAGGCGTTGCTCTTCCGCTCGTTCTTCGATCTCGGGCGCAACCTGGGGCTCGGCGGCCAGCGGGCCGCGGCGATCGGCGTGCTGTTCGCGGTCATCGCCCTCTTCCTGCTTCTCGACCTGCCGATCGTGCGCGGTGCGCAGCGCCTGGGGCGGCATCTCGAAGCGCGGCTGCGGGTGGCCTTCCTGCGCAAGATCCCGCGCCTCGGCGACCGCTACTTTCAGAGCCGCCTGACTTCCGACATGGCCGACCGCAGCCACAGCGTTCACCGGCTCCGTCTGGTGACCGATTTCGGCGAGTCGTTCCTGCGCGCCGGCTGTGAGCTGTTCTTCACGCTCGCCGGCATCGTCTGGCTCGATCCCGGCAGCCTGCCGCTCGTGGTGGCGGCGGCCCTGTTGTCGCTCGGCGTGCCGCTGGTCCTGCTGCCGCGGCTCGAAGACTGGGACCTGCGGGTGCGCAATCACGCGGGTGCGATCACGCGGTTCTATCTCGACGCGATTCTCGGCCTCTTTCCGATCCGCACGCACGGCGCGCAGAAGGCCGTGCGCCGGCAGCACGAGAGTCTGCTCGTCGAGTGGGCGCGCGCCTATCTCCATCTGCGCGGTGCCGAGGTGGTGGCCGATACGGCGGTGCAGATCGCTATCAACGCCATCATCATCGCTCTGGTCTTCGAGCATCTCGCCCGCCGCGGGCTCGACGGCAGCATCCTGCTGCTCGTGTACTGGGGCTTCAAGGTCCTCACCCTGGGGCACATGCTGATCCTGTCGATCGCCACCCAATATCCATCGCATCGCAATGTCGCGCTGCGCCTGCTGGAGCCCCTCGGAGCGCCTGAAGAGCCCGAGGAGATCACCGTCGGTGTAGGGGCGCAGCATGCTGCGCCCGCACCCGGCATCGGCATCGTCTGGCAGGACGTCAGCGTGCGAGCCGGCGGCCATACGATTCTCGAGGGGATTGATACCGCCGTCGCGCCGGGCGAGCACGTCGCCATCGTCGGGCCTTCCGGCGCCGGCAAGTCGAGCCTCGTCGGCACGCTTCTCGGCTGGCATCGGCCGGCCGCGGGCCGCGTGCTGGTGGACGGCGAGCCGGTTGGCGGCGAGCGGCTGCAGGCGTTGCGCCGCGAAACGGCCTGGGTCGATCCGGCGGTGCAGCTCTGGAACCGGCCGCTTCTCGAAAACCTGCGCTACGGCTCTGCCGATGGCCTCGCGCTGCCGATCGACGACGCCATCCGCCAAGCAGAGCTGGTGGGAGTGCTGCGCAAGCTGCCGGAAGGTCTGCAGACGCCGCTCGGCGAAGGTGGCGGCCTGGTCTCCGGCGGCGAGGGCCAGCGGGTGCGCCTGGGGCGCGCGGTGCTCCGCCCGCAGGTCCGTCTGGCCATCCTCGACGAGCCGTTCCGCGGCTTGGACCGCGAGCAGCGGCGCGAGTTGCTGGCGCGGAGCCGCCGCCTCTGGCAACACGCGACGATGCTCTGCGTCACGCACGACGTCGGCGAGACGCTGGGCTTCGCGCGGGTGCTCGTCATCGAGAACGGCCGCATCGTCGAGGACGGCCCTCCTTCGCACCTCGCCGCGCAGCCCGGATCGCGCTACGCCGCGCTGCTCGCCGCCGAGCGCGACGTGCGCATGGGGCTCTGGGAGAGCGCCGTCTGGCGCCGGCTGCGGATGGAGCGCGGCCGGTTGACGGAGGCGGCGGAACCGTGAGGGTGCTGGTGGATCTCGCGGATCTCGACGCCATCGCCTGGCCGGCGGAGCGGCTCGGCGAGGCGCTATCCGCTCTGGCGCGGTGGAGCGGTTTCGGATCCGCGAAGCTCGATCTGCCGGAGCCGCGGGAGACCTCCGCCGAGGAGCTGGACCGCTGGATGAGCGCCGCGGCGGCGGCCATGGGGCTCGAAGCCGAGCCGGTGGAGGTCCCCTACGGCGAGGTGGAGGCGCTGATTCGGCAGTCCGCTCCGGCGCTGCTCCGCCTGCCGGGAGAGAAGGAGCGTTTCCTTCCTCTGCTTGCTGGAGGCCGGCGGATGGTGCGCGTGCTCGGCTCCGATCACCGGCCGCGGCGCGTGGAGGTGGCCGCCCTGCGCGATGCTCTCCGCCGCGATCTCGACGCGAATCTCGGCCCCGAGGTGGACCGCCTGCTCGACGACGCGGCCGTGCCTGCGCGCCGGCGGCCGCGGAGCCGCGCGGCGATCCTTTCGGAGCGGCTCGCGCAACGCGTGATCGGCGGCAGCTGGATTCTCGATCTGCCTCCGGGTGGCAGCTTCTGGGCGGCGGCGCGGCGGGCCCGTCTGCGGGGCCGCGCCGCGGTCCTGGTGGGCGCGCACATGGTGCAGCACGCTCTGCTCCTCCTCTCCTGGTGGGTGCTGGGCCTCGGCGTGTTGCGCGGGCGTCTCGAGCCGGCCTGGCTCCTCGCCTGGGCGCTGCTGCTCGTGACGTTCATCCCTTTCCGCTCCCTCGAGCTGTGGTCTGCGGGGGTGCTCATGGCGCGAGCCGGCCGGCTCTTCAAACGCCGACTGATGATGGGTGCCCTCCGCACCGCTCCTGAGGAGACCCGCCACCAGGGCGCGGGTCAGCTCCTCGGCCGCATCATCAACGCCGAGGCCTTGGAGTTCCTGGCGTTGACCGGCGCCCACCTCGGCGCGATCACCCTTTCGGAGATCCTCCTCGCGCTGCCGGTGCTCATCGCTGGCGCCGGCGGCTGGCCGCACGCGCTCCTGCTCCTCGCCTGGGTCGCTTTCGCCCTGTGGCTCAGCCGGGGCTATTTCGTGCAACGGCGCGCCTGGACGGCGGCCCGGCTGGAGATGACGCACGATCTCGTCGAGCAGATGGTGGGGCACCGGACGCGCCTCGCGCAGCAGAGCGCCGACCGCTGGCATGAAAGCGAGGACCGCGAGCTGGAGCGCTATCTCGGCCTCTCGGCGGAGCTGGACCGGCGGGCCGCATTGCTGCGGGTGGTGATTCCGCGCGGCTGGCTGCTCCTCAGCCTGATCGCTCTCGCGCGGCCGTTCATCACCGGTGCGGCGTCCGCCGGCAGCCTCGCCGTGTCGCTGGGAGGGGCCCTCTTCGCCTACTGGTCGTTCTGGAAGATGGTCCGCGGGCTGGCCGACCTTGCCGAAGCGGCGGTGGCGTGGGATCAGGTGGCGCCGGTCTTTCAGGCTGCCGCGCGCGCCGAAGCGTCGGCTCCCGAAGCGGCGTTGATTCCGGCGGCGTGCTCTGCCGCGGCTGGCTCGCGGATCGTTCTCGAAGCCCACGACGTGGGATTCCGCTACGGCGAGCGCGCCGATCCTGCGGTGGAGGGCGTCACGCTGACGGTGCGGCAAGGCGATCGGATCCTTCTCGAAGGTCCCTCGGGCGGCGGCAAGTCGACGCTCGCCTCGCTGCTCGCCGGACTGCGCCAGCCGCGGTCGGGGCTGCTGCTCCTGGAAGGTCTGGACCGCTACTCGCTCGGCGCCGAGGGGTGGCATCGCCGCGCCGTGGCGGCGCCGCAGTTCCAGGAGAATCACGTCTTGACCGACACCTTCGCCTTCAACCTCCTGATGGGGCGCGAGTGGCCGCCGCGGCCGGGAGACTTCGAGGAGGCCGAGGCGGTGTGCCGCGAGCTGGGTCTCGGCGAGCTGCTCGATCGCATGCCGGCCGGCCTGCTGCAGATGGTGGGGGAGTCGGGCTGGCAGCTCTCGCACGGTGAGAAGAGCCGCCTCTACATCGCCCGCGCGCTGCTCCAGCGGGCCGAGCTGGTCGTCCTCGACGAGAGCTTCGCCGCTCTGGATCCTGAAAGCCTGCGCCAGGCGCTCTCCTGCGTCCTCCAGCGCGCTCCCACCCTGCTCGTGATTGCCCATCCGTAAGGGTTTGGGATGATAGAGTTCGCGCAATCGATATCTCCCGCGCTTCGAGAGACGCATCGAAAGGAGGTGAGGCCATTGAAAGTGAAGACCAATCTGAAGGCCGGCGGCACGCCTCTGCCCGCTTGATCTTCGATTGATGAAATTTCAGAGATGAGAGGAGGTGATTTCGATGCGGATCAAGACTACGGTGAAGGCCGGCGGCGTGCTGATCGGTGACTGAGCGCTCTTTTCCGATCACGAATTGCACAGTGGGGAGGCGTCGCTTGACGCCTCCCCTTTCGCATCTCTGAAGCGGCTGTTGCAAAACTTTCGCCAGGGAACGATGGCGGTCGCATGGCTCCCGCGCGACTGATTACCGGCGCGTGGCGGTGGATGGCGCCTTCTTGGTTCTTGCCGGCTTCGCCGCCTTCTTTGCCGTCGCCGTCTTGCGTTTCGGCGACGCCGGCAGGCTCGTCTGGTCCGGCGTCACGCCTGCCTGCTGCAACATCTGCAGGGTGATCGAATCCTGTGGAATGCGCAGATCGATCAGCGAGAGGCCGCGGTTCGACTTCGCCTTCTCCAGGACCTCCTCCAGCTCGGTCATGGTCTCGACGGTCACTCCCCAGCCGCCGCCGAAGACCTCGGTGAGCCTGGCGTAGCTCCACGGGTGCAGCAGATCGAACGGCTCGGGCGGGTGACGGTGGCCCTCTTTGTCGGGGATGAAGTAATAGGGATCGACGAATGCCTGCTCGATGCCGTAGAGGGCGTTGTTGAAGACGAAGATCACCGCGTCGTGGCCGGATCGCACGATGTCGGAGACGGCCTGCACGATCTCCTGGAAGCCGCCGTCGCCGCAGAAGACCACCGCCCGCTTCCCCGGCTCCGCGTAGCCGACGCCGACGGCGCCGCCCGGCGTGTAACCGATCGAGTTCCACGCCGCCTGGGCGATGAATCCATCGCGCCGCACCACCGGCAGCTCGGCCGCCGAGTAGAGGGCGATGCTGGTGTCGGCGAGCAGCACCATCCACTCGTCCACCCAGCTCTTCATGCGCGCGAAGAAGCGGTCGTAGGTGACGCGGTCGTCATTCGCGGCCGACTTCATCGCGGCGACCGCCGAGAAGCGGGCGCGGGCGCGCTCGCCCGGAGTGGGCACCCGGTCGAGCATCGCCGAGGCCTTGGGCGGAGCCTTGTAGGCGCGCTCCGCGAGCCGCTCGACCAGCCGCTCCATGAAGGCGGCGAGCGGCACGTCGTCGAACGTCTTCCGTCCCACGCGCACCGAGTTGTTGTAGGCGAGGATCATGTTGTCGTAGTGGCCCTCGACCCACACCGCGAAGTCGTCCGTCACCAGGTTCCCCAGCCCCAGCACCCAGTTCGAGGCGTCGAACAGGTCCATCACGTTTCTGACCGCCGACGCGCCGTCGAAGACGCCCTTGAATCCGGGGTGATCTTCGGAGAGCACCGATTTACCTAAAAGGTCGGTCGTCCAGGGCAGGCCGGTGACGCGGATGACCTCCTCCAACAGTCCCTGCAACCCGAAACGCTGGACCTCGACGCCGGCCCAGATCACCGGCACCGTGGCGCCTTCGAGGCGCGCGAGCGTGCGGTCGACGGCGCGTTCGAGCGAGCGCTTGGAGAGCGGCAGCTTGCCCGCTTTCAGCGGCCCGGCCGGCGGCCGGCAGGTCTCCGTCCAGACGTTCTGGTAGACCTCGATGTAGACCGGCCGCCGCCAGGTGAGCGCCGCTTCCAGCGCGCGGTCGATCTGTGCCGGAGCGCGCCTCCCGACGCGCACGACTTCCCTGGCTACCACCACGTTCTTCACCGATTGGGCGTCGGCGGTCAGCCGGCCGGTGGAGTGGTGGTAGAGGACGCCTTCGTGCCGTTCCACCTGCCGGTTTTTGAATGACGGGCTGCCGACGATGAGCGCCACCGGCAGCTCCTCGACGTAGGAGCCGGCGAGCGCGTTGAGCACGCCGAAGGTGCCGACGCCGTAGGTCAGGCAGACGGCGCCGGTGCCGCGCAGGCGGGCGTAGGAGTCGGCGGCGTAGCCGGCCACCCACTCGTTGGTGACGCCGACGCGGGTGATCTGCTTCGTCTTGTCAACGACGCTGAGGAACGGCCCCGCGTAGTCGCCGGGGACGGCGAACACGTGCTCGGCGCCGAACTCCTTGAGGCGCATGATCAGGTACTCGGCGACGGTGATGGTTGGTTTCGCCATGTCCGGTCCTCAGTAGCCCAGGTTGTAGTCGGCCGGCAGCCACGACGGGCGTTTCAGTCCGAAGTGCTCCTCCAGCATCAGCTCGGCCGTCTGCAGCGCGCCCTCCACCCATCCCTGATTGATCGAGTAGGCCTCGCCGCAGATGAATACGTCCTCGTCCTTCACCGGCTTGCGGATCTGCGGCATGATCTCCCAGAAGCGCGTTCCCGCTTTCCAGGCATGCCAGCCGGCGCCGTAAGGATCCTCCGACCAGTCGTGGTAGGCGGCGGTGAAAGGCTCGGGGACGAACTCGAGGTTGTGGATGACGCGCACCAGATCCTGCGCCGTCTGCACCATCTGATCGGTGATCGCGAACGGCGTCGCCGGGATCTCCTTGCCTTTCTTGACGAACGGGTTGGGCCGGCCGCGGAAGATGTACTCCTTGCCCAGCGCCTGCACCTCCAGCGCCTTCCAGAACGGCACGCTGCCGAGATCGTTGTAGCTCACCATCATCAGGGAGTTGTTGTTGTTGGGATCGGCCCCTTCCTGCTCGCCTTCGGTCTGGAAGTAGAAGGTCTGGCGCAGCGGCATGTCGGTGATCGAACGGCCGGCCCACAGGTTCAGCACGCGCCACCAGGGATACGGATAGCCGAGGAAGATCTTGAACGCCGCCTGGCTGATCACCGCGTTGACCATGTCGCGCACCGGATTCTCCAGCAGCGGATCCCAGCGCACCAGCTCCAGCGAGCGCCGCGGCATGGCCAGCACCACCTGCTTGGCCGTGACCTTGAGCGTGTCCTTGCGTCCCGGCAGGGCCTGCGCGTCGGTGCGTCCGGAGGCGTCGGTCCTGGTCCTGACGAAGAGCAGCGAATAGGCCCGGCCGCGTTTGGCGAGCCAGTCGAGCCGGCAGTTGGGGAGGTACTCGCCGTCAATGTCTAAGAAGGACTTGGCGACCGCCCGCGGCAGCGCTTCGTAGCCCGCGTCCAGCGTGCGGTACTTGACGCTCGGACCGAACTCGAAGACCGGCAGCGACAGGACGGAGCTCGAGTTGGCCACGTTGGTGTAATAGCCGCCCGCGTCGTCCATGAACTGGTAGGCCTCGCTGGTGAGCACGCGGTAGAGGAGGTTCCAGAACCCCGTCCGGTAGAGCTTCTCGCCGTTGAAGATGGTCACCTCGTTCCACTGGTCCTGGGTCAGCTTGTCGGCGTGGGGGACGAGCGAATCCATCACGTAGCGCTGGAGCTGGTCGGGGTTCATCCCCTGCTCGGTGGGGTTGAGCAGGTACGGCACCATGGCGGGATTGGTGAGGTCCTTGGCGCGCATCAGCCGCCGCCGCAGGTACATCAGGTTGTTCATGCCCCCGGGATCGTCGGGAGCGCCCATGGGGAAGTCGCGCGTCGGCAGCCCCATGTCGTCGATCAGCTCGCGGACGAAGGTCTGCGAGTCCGGGATGTAGCGCATGCCTCCCAGCTCGGCGTTGACGTGCGGCATGCCGGGAAGCTGCACCGAATAGAGGCGGCCGCCGATGCGGTTGCTGTATTCGAACAGAGCGATACGCTTCTTCGGCCACTTCTGCTTCAGCCGCCACGCCGAGTACACGCCGGACACTCCGGCGCCCACCACGGCGACGTCGACGTTCATCTCCGCCTTGTCGAAAGGCTCGAATGCCTCGTGCACCAGGGGCCTGGCCATGGAACCTCCTGTCTGGAAACGGTGGTTGCCTTCTATCTTGAAGATGGCATGAAGTCAAGTGCTGTGGTTGCGTACCGGTTAGTACCCTTGTAGGCTATCCTCATGGTCATCGTAACTCTCGTAAGGCGAACGGTTCGTGGTCTTCCGAGCGAAGTTTTGCTCGGCCGCCGCCAGCGAAAGTGGAGGAGCTGAACCAGGCGATCAAGCCTGCCCTGGACGTCCGGTGAGATCTCCCAGAAAGTGGTCGAGAGGACCCGCCTGCCCAACGCCCGATCTTCAGGAGATCGCCGATGATCAAGACTCACGGCCTCACCCACATCGCGCTCGCCGTCCGCGACGTCGAGCGCTCGCTGCGGTTCTACGGCCAGGTATTCGGCGCTGTGGAGGTCTACCGCGAGGGCGGCTTCCTCCAGGCGCAGACCCCCGGCAGCCGCGACGTACTGGTGTTCGAGGGGAGCGACGGCAAGGTGGGGGAGAGCGGCGGCATCGCGCACTTCGGCTTTCGCCTCGTGGACCCGGCGGACATCGACGCCGCGGCGAGCGAGGTGGAGCGCGCCGGCGGCAAGATCCTCAGCCGCGGCGACTTCTGCCCCGGCGAGCCGTTCCTCTTTGCGGCCGATCCCGACGGTTACGTGGTGGAGATCTGGTACGAGATCCCCACGCCCGTGGACCCGCGGTAGCCGGGGAGCTCTCCTTGAGCGAAGAGCCGCCGCGCGAAACGGACGAGGACCGGCTCCGCTTCATCCTCGAAGGACAGCGGCATTGCGATCACTATCTGACGCCGCTCGCCGAGCCGCGCGGCAAATCGGTGCTCGTCGTCGGGGCCGGCGCGGGGACGGAGATCCTCTGGTGTCTGCGCAACGGCGCGCGCGAGGTTGTCGGCATCGACATCCTCGAGCAGAGGCAGATGTCCTTGGACCTGGCCGTCGAGAAGCTGGGTCTGCAGCCGGTGCCGCTGTCGATTCTCCGTCTGAGCATCGAAGAGGCCCGCGCCCTCGATCGGCGGTTCGATCTCGTGCTCTCGAACAACGTTTTCGAGCATGTGACCGATCTCGCGCGGGCGTTCGCGGCGTGCGCGGAGCTGGTCGAGCCCGGCACCGGCCGCATCGCCCTGTTCACGGCTCCTTTGTATTACTCGTCGTCCGGCTCCCACCTTCCCGCCGAGCCATGGGAGCATCTATGGGAAGCTCCTTCATCGCTCCGCCAGCGTCTCCTCGCCGCCCTTCCTCCCCGCCATCCGCTGCAGGACCTCGAGCTCCGCGATTATCTGGACCGGGAGATCTCGCTCAACCGCATGCGCCTCGCCGATCTGCTGGCGGCCGTTGCGACGAGCGGATTGGTGGTGTTGAATCTGCGTCTGGTGAGGGATCGTCGCGTGCAGGATCTCCCCACGTATCTCGATCGGCTCGCGCCGGCGCTGCGTGAAGAGGCCGTCACCGTCGCTGATCTCGCGCTGGAGGGAGTCGGTCTGGAGCTGATGCGCTTGGGCGAGAGCGCCCTGGCCGAGCAGCCGATCGCCACCGAGGAGATTCGTCTTTCGCGGCACGGCTACGAGCTGGGAGAGCGAATCGCCGGCCTCGAGCATCGGATTCGCGAGCTGGAAGCGGACAACGAGCAGCTCCGCGAGACCGTTGCCGAGGTGAAGCGGGTGCTCGATGCCGTCGCCGCGAGCTGGAGCTTCCGCTTTGGACGTCTGTTGACGGCGCCCGCCCGCTGGGTGTGGGGCCGCTGGAGGTGACATGCTGAACGAAAGCGTGAACCTGGCCGAGAAGCTGGCCCTCTTCACCGATCACTGGGGACCGCGGACCGTGGCGCAATTCAACGGCCACGACATCATGGTCGTCAAAGTGCAGGGCGAGTTCGTGTGGCACTCGCACGCGGACACCGATGATTTCTTCCTCGTGCTCAAGGGCCGTCTCGTGATCCATCTGCGGGACCGGGACGTCGAGCTTGGACCGGGCGAGCTGTTCGTGGTGCCGCGCGGGGTCGAGCATAGACCCGTCGCCGCGGAAGAGACGCACGTGCTGCTGGTCGAGCCGACCGGCACGCCAAATACGGGCAACGCGGAGACGGCGGCGCCCCGCCGCGAGATCTGACCGGCTGGCGGGACTGGCCCGTTGGAGTCCATTTCGGCGTTTCTCTTTTCCAGGAGGAGACCTTCCATGACCCACGCTTTTCAGCGAAAACTCGGTGCCTTCGCCCTCGCGGCGGTTCTGCTGGCGGTGCCGGCCGCGTGGAGCGCCGGCCAGGTCACCGGCAAGTACATCGGCAACGGCAAGCCGGCGAAGCTCGCGTACGTCGTGGTCCTGCCGCACGAGCCCTGGCAGGGCGAGAAGGCCTATACGATCATCCTTGCCGAGAAGAATCCAGCCGGCGTCGAGAAGCCCGACTTCGACGCCATGTTCGGCAAGCTGGGGGACGCGCTGGTCTTGAGCGTGACCGGCAAGGGGGACATCTTCTCCACGCAGGTCTGCCATCAGGCGTTGAAGAGGAGCGGCTTCTCGACCAGCGGGACGGTTTACGTCGACAACTTCAAGCTGGAAGGCAAGCAGCTCTCGGGCCGCTTCTACACCAAGGAGAAAGAGAGCTTCTTCGACGACTCGTGGGAAGCGGATCTGAACGTCAAAGCGACGGTGCCGTAGCGCCGGCCTCTCCGACCCTCCTCTCCCACCTCTCCCGACCGCCGGGTAGAGGTGGGAGAGAGCGGATGCGCTCAGCCGAGCCGGGCGTCCTGCGTGTCGATCTCGCCGGTCTCGTCCCGCTCCGGCCGCTCGATGGAGAATCCCTCGAGGCGGGTATCTCCCAGCCGGCGATAGAGAGCGGTCGCCCGTTCGAGCTGCTCCGCGGCCTTCTCGTACTCTCCGAGGTCGCAGAGCAGGTTGACCAGCGCCGCCAGGAGATTGGCCTCTTCGAGCAGATCGCCG
Organism: Thermoanaerobaculia bacterium; assembly: GCA_036002325.1. GTDB lineage: Bacteria > Acidobacteriota > Thermoanaerobaculia > Multivoradales > UBA5704 > DATARR01. The sequence goes on from DASYTJ010000095.1 coordinate 16,270, forward strand.
GTGCCCATCTCCAGGTTGATGCGGGCCTGGCTGAAAGCCAGGCGGGCGCCGGCGAGATCGCCGGCGTGCCGGCGGGCATCGCCGAGGGCGGCGAGGGCGAAGGTCTTGAAGTCGGCCACGCGCTCGGTGCCGTAGACCTGCGGGTCGAGTCGCTCGGCCACGGCGAGCGCCAGCACCGCGAGGTGCACGGCTGCGGCCGCATCGTCCGCCGCGGCCTCCCGGCTCTTCTCCACGATCAGGTCGTACAGCCCCCAGTGATGCAGGCGTTCGTCGTTGAGCACCATGACCAGCCGGCGGCCCGGCGGATGGTTCTCGAGGGAGGACCACTGATCGTGCGCCAGCCGCTGCTCCCTCCTGGCGCGCTCCTGGACCTCCGCCAGGCATAGCTCGACCTTGCGGAAGGTCTCGTCATAGCGACCGGCCTCGTCTCCACCTCGGAGGTGGAGCCGATGTCTGTGGTCCTGGGGAAATGGGCGTTGCGGCGAACGCGCAAGCATCCTGCGTACGACCTCACGGGCGTCCTGCCGCGTGAGCTCCGTGTCGGGGAGATCCTCTCCCCTCTCCCGCGGAGTCCTCTCATCCACGATTCAGCTCCCTTCAAAAAGCAAGCAAGAGAATCCCTCTCAAAGAATAAGTTGCTTCAAGGTATCGAAAAGGGGACAAAAAACAGACACCGAGTTTTTGGAGGGCCGGCGAGGTTCCAAGATGGCGATTTTTGTCACCGGCGTGCGACTGACACCTCCGCTCTCTATCGTGGGTCGCTGCCGGGGAGGCGACGGCCGAGGGCGTGCGGCTGGGTCCGGTGCAATTCCCGCTGGGACCCGGGCGACGGGGGCGCGCCCCTCGCGGAGCACGCCCCCCAGCTGCGGCATGTCAAGAAATTTCTTGCCGGAAGCGTCATGATGGGGACCAGGGTCCGTTCAGGCTGGCGGCGGCTCGGCTGAAATTTCAGGCCTCTCGCTTGAAGCGGCAATCGGGAAGGCGGAAGCTTCTGGCGAGCGGACTGAAACTTCCAGCCTCTCGCCGCAAGCTTCAGGGTAGACGACGGAAGGTTGCGGCCTCACGCCTGAAGCTTCACGGCTCGTCCCGCAAGCTGCCGGCGCGACGCATGAAGCTTCAGCCGTGTCGCCTGAAGCTTCCGGCGGCTCCCTTGAAGCTTGAGCGAGCCGCGGCAAGCTTGGACCGGGACGCCTGAAGCTTGAAGCCTCAGACCGCAAGCTGGGATTGCCCGGGTTTTGCGGACACCTCGAAAAGCCCATAATGGGCGAGGAGGTGTTGGATGGGCGAGAAACGGCGCAGGTTCAATCGGGAGTTCAAGTTAGAAGCAGTTCGGATGGTGGTTGAAGGAGGTCATCGGGT
>DASYTJ010000096.1:0-50136 GCA_036002325.1 Thermoanaerobaculia bacterium
CTGCATACCCGGCAGATCGACCGAGACCATCTGGATCGTCCCGCTGGCGTCCGGCACGCCGTTCAGATAGCGGGTGCGCCACATCGTGAGATGGCCGGGGTTGCCCGCCTTCCATTCGAAATCGATCCGGTTGTTGCGCCAATTGGCGACGACGCCGCAGGAAGCATCGGCGCAGGCGAAGAAACTGCCGCCGGAGAACTGGAAACCGCCGGTGTTGTCGTTCCAGTGCCAGACATTGATGAACCAGCCAGAGGCGTTGGCGCGGCTGAGGTGAAAGAGCATGCGGGTCTTGGTGCCGGCGCCGACGCCGTCGTTGAAGGCGATCATCTGGAAGCTGTTGGCGCCGGCGGCGGTGCTCATCGTCACGCCCTGCGGATCGATGAAGAACGAGCCTTTGAGGGTGGTCTCGTTGCTGAAGCCCCGGTTGGGACCCGCGGCCACGTAGGTCGCGACGGGCGCCTGAACGCTGGGGTTGACGAGATTCACCTGCAGACCGAACTGACTGCTGGGCGGCCCGAGCCGCGCGGCCGGAGTGACCTGCACGTTGTTGCCTCCGGCGACGCCGGCCGCCGTGAAGCTCCAGCGCACCGCGTTGCCCGCCTCCAGATCGTCCCAGAAGATGGACACGATCTCGTCGGCGCCGGCGTCGTACGTCTGGCCTGCCGGGTTGACCCGGTACGGGTCGTCGAAGCCGCGAGCCTCGGCGTCGGAGTCGTAGAAGCCGCCCGTCTGGCTACAGCGATCGACGGCGAACGACGTGCCGAAGGCGTGCAGGTTGCCGGCCGCAGGATTCACGAATCTCGGATCGCCGACGAACACCTGGGAGAGATCGGTGCCGGGAGGCATGCCCTGGAGCATCGAAGCGAAGTGGCTGACCACGCAACTGAAGCGGGGCAGCGTCTGCGTCGCGCCGAGGCCGGAGAAGAAGGGCTCGGTTTCCGAGAAGGAGCTGGCGGTGACCTGAATGCCGATACCGGCGCCGTCCCAGCGAACGAGCCGGTTGAGATTGTTGCCGGCGATCGAGACGTGCTCGAGGAGCATGTTGGCGCCCTCCAGCGCGAACAGCTCGGGCACCTGATTGCCTGAGACCGTGACGCCGATCAGCCATAGGCTGGCGCCCCCGCTCATCGCCGCCAGCGCGGCGCCGCCGGGACCGCCTTGGTGATCGCGGAAGCTGCCGGAGTGGAGGCTGGCGGAGCTGCCCAGGCCGTCAATGTAAAGGCCGCTGCCCGCCGCGGCCTTGTTGGTGACGAAGCGCGGATAGCCGTCGACCACCGGCGGCGGCAATTGGAACCCGGTGTTGGAGGTGAGCCTGCCGCCGGACGCCACGAAAGCGCCGCCCCCTTGCTCGGAGGCGGAGTTGAGGTTGACGTCCACGCGGTCGAGCCGCAGCGAGCCGCCCTCCAGAAACAGCCCGCCGCCCCGCCGCGCCTGGTTGCCGGTGATCGCGGACACGGTTCCCTGACTGGCGCTCTCCACCGAGCTGTTGGCCCACGGCGCCCCGGCGTAGATGCCGCCACCGTCGCCACCGGCGACGTTATTGGCCACCGCGGCCGAGGAGCTGCTGAGGCCGTAGAAGCCCATGATCAGGGCTGCTCCCGGCATGTAGATGCCGCCGCCGTCGAACAAGGCGGTGTTCGCCGTCACGGCGCCGTTGTCGATCCAGATATAGGAGCCGTTGTCGCCGGCGATGCCGCCGCCGTTCTTCGCCGTGTTGGCGTACACCAGCGACCCGCCGAGCAGGCGCACGACGCCGTTCGAGACGAAGATCCCGCCGCCGTCACTGAGAGCTCCATTATTGAAGACCTGGCTGTCGTTGAGGTCCAACTGGCTGGAGTCGCCGGCGCCGGCGAACCAGATGCCGCCGCCGTCGCCGCTGAAGGTGCCGAGCTGCGTGGTGATCTTCAAGCGCCGCAGAGTGACGAGGCCGGTTTCGCCCATCAGGATCGTCAGCGGCCGCTTGCCGGAAGGCGCCCGCACCGTGGCATAGCCCGTCGATGTGGTCGAGCCGCAGCTCGCCACACCGCCGACGATCTGGATGCCGCCGCCGAGGATCGAGAACGGACCCGTGAACGGTCCGGCACCGACCAAGTGGATCACGTCGTCGCCGGAGTTGAACTGCGCCGCGTCGATCGCCTGCTGCAGAGTGGCGTGTGTGCAGGGCGGCAGACCGCCGTTGCCGACCCAATATTGATTGGCCAGGACGGCGGCCGGAGCCATGGTCAGCGCCGCCAGGGCCGCGGTGAACACACGCAGGACAGAACGGATTGCACTCATTGGATGCTCCTCCTTTTCCCCTTGAGGCGAAAAGGCGGAGCGTGGGGGGCCAGGCGATCGCCAACGGAGGCGATGGGACATCGTCCTGCTATACGCTTAGGGCGGTGTCGCGGGCCGGGAGGTGAACGATGTCGATCGAAGCCAGATTGCACGAGCTGGGCCTGACGCTGGCGGAGCCGTTCCGAGGACCTGCCGGAGCGCGCTATCCCTTTTCCTGGGTGCGGGTGCGGGGCGACCGCGCCTATATCTCCGGCCACCTGCCGCTGCAGCCGGACGGCTCGCTCATCGCCAAGCTCGGCAAGGTGGGAAAGGACCTAACGCTGGAGGAAGGCGCGCACGCCGCACGGCTGTCAGGGCTGGCGATGCTCGGCAGTCTGCAACGGGAGCTGGGAGACCTCGACCGCATCACCGCCTGGCTGCGGGTATTGGGGATGGTCAACGCCGCTCCCGGCTTCACCAAATTTCCGGCGTCGTCAACGGCTTCTCTGAGCTGATTCAGCAAGTCTTCGGCCCCGAGATCGGCGCTCACTCCCGCTCCGCCGTGGGCATGGCGGAGCTGCCCTTCGGCGTGCCGGTGGAGATCGAGGCGGAGGTGGAGATACGGCGTTGAATTCTTGGGACGGTTGAGCTTCGTTATTCCGGCTGCACATCCGTCACCACCACCCGCCCGTTGAGCGCCTGCACCGGCCTCCGATTGCCGTCGGGGAACAGCTTGCCGGAGTAGATCTTCCTGAACTCCTCGATTTGGTCGGCTGATAACGTAATCGGCCTTGCGAGCACGTTCCACTGCACGCCCTGACCGCAGGCGGGCGTGGTCAGCGAGCCAGAGTATCGATAGGAGGCGAGGCTCGCCGGAAGCAGGCCGCGGAGGTCGAGGTCATGGACTTCGGTTTCATCGCCTGGCTTCTTTGGCAGGTCGGACCAGATCTTGGACAGCTCGGCATTCGGCTCTCCCTCCCGAATGAAGATCCCGACCACAGCCAGCCTCCCGCCGGGCCCTGAATGAACCAGGTGGAGCTCGATCGGGGCCTCTTCGCCGCTCATCTTGTGCTCGCTCGGCGTGTGGAAGTGGAACTGAAGGAGCCGATAGTCGACGCCCTGGATGCGGAGGGTCACCTTGTCGGCCGGGTCCTCCGCAGACACCTTGGCTTCAATGGTATGGCCGTTGTTCTCCACAGGGATCTCATGCAGGGTGCCGTAGGAGAACTCGAGCGGCGGGAGGTTCCTCGTCTCCGGGTTTTCGATGTCGATCGGCGACTGCTCGCCGCCGTTGCAGGGTGCGTAGCACGGGCTGAGCGACGGCCATCGCGCCGGATCCTCATAACCCCAGTGGACCCTGCAGCAGTCGGCCGCCGGTTTCTCCGCCAGACCGGCGGCGCAAGCCGTGAAAGCTACGACCGACGCGATCCCAACCGCCATGAGAAAGCGAGTCCAGGCTCGTGGAGTCCTCATACTGCCTCCTTGGCCGCGTTTGTCCCTGAAAGTTGCCAGAATCTTAGCATGTAGGAGGACCGCGGCCACATCGGATGGACATGGTGAACCGCGGAAGGTTTGTTCTATACTGTGGCCAACAGGCAGCCCGCCAGCCCTCATACGGCAAGCGGAATCGGAGGGGCGATCGGCATCACCGGTCGCTCCTTCTTCATTTTCGTGGTCAGGGAACCTTCAGCGTCTCGCGCTCGATCGCCTCGCACCCGAGCTTCTTGAGATCCACCTTCCAGAGTCCTTCATAGCCCTCGGCCAGCAGGCTTCCGGGCTGGCCGGTGATGCCCAGCCGCTGGAAACAGTCGGGCTTCGCCCCCAGGCGGACGAGCAGCTCGGGAAGCGTATTGGAGTGACCGACGATGAGCACGGCCCGGTCCGCCGCGTGCTTCTCGCGCAGCCGGGCGAGAAAGGCGGCCATCTGGTCCGGTTTCGTCGTGGCGTCGTCCGCGCTGATGGGGATGCCGGCCGCCTGGGCGAGCGGCGCGCCGGTCTCGATCGTCCGCGTGGTGCGGCTCGTGTAGACGGCGGCGATGCCCACGCTCTTCAGACGTCCCGCGAGCGCCGCGGCACGAGCGACTCCTTCAGGGGCGAGCGGCTGGAAGACGGAGAGGTCAGGGTCCGCGGGCCAGGACGCCTTCTCGGTGTGGCGGACGAGGTAGACGGTATCCAGAGCGGCGGCGGGGGCCGCGAGGATGAGGATCAGAAACGTCAGTATCTGAAGTAGACGGAGCCTCACCCGATCTCCCGTCCCTACAGCCCGGAGAATGCGGCGCGGTGTGAGGCTCATCGTCTAATCCATCTGCTTCCGCAACACCGTCGGAATATCGTAATCGTCCACGTTCGACCAGTTGGGGCCGAAGCCGTTGGGGTCGTCGCCGCGGACATGAGCGATGGCCTTGCGGTAGAACGGCACCTCGGCGGCGCTCTTCTCCGGTTCTTCACGCTCGGTCACCGCGGCGATTGGGGGGGGAGGAACGGCCACCGGACGGCCGGCGACGATCGGCGGCGGCGCCGGGATCCGCGGACGGTCGTCCTGGCTGCGGTCGAAGCCGGTGGCGATCACCGTCACCTTCATCGCCTCGTCGAGGCCGGGGTCGATCACCATGCCGGAGATGATGTTGGCGTCGGGATCGACCGAGTCGGCGATGATCCGCGCCGCTTCCGCCACTTCGTGCAGGGTGAGGTCGTGGCCGCCCGAGATGTTGATCAGCACGCCGCGCGCGCCCTGGATGGAGGTCTCCTCCAGCAGCGGCGAGGAGATCGCCCGCTGCGCCGCTTCGAGGGCGCGGTGCTCGCCCTTGGCGATGCCGGTGCCCATGAGCGCCATGCCCATACCGGTCATGATGGTACGCACGTCGGCGAAGTCGACGTTGACCTCCCCCGGGATGGTGATCAGATCGCTGATGCCCTGCACGGCCTGACGCAGCACGTCGTCGGCGATGCGGAAGGCCTCGGAGAGCGGCGTGCCGCGCTCGACGAAGTTGAGCAGCCGCTCGTTGGGGATGGTGATGAGGGTGTCGACCGCGCCGCGCAGCTCCTCGACGCCCCGCTCGGCGTACTGCAGCCGGCGCCGCCCCTCGAAGCCGAACGGTTTGGTGACGACCGCCACGGTCAGCGCACCGATCTCGGCCGCCAGAGACGCGATGATCGGCACTGCGCCCGTGCCGGTGCCGCCGCCAAGGCCGGCGGTCAGGAAGACCATGTCGGCGCCTTCGAGCGTCTCGAGGATCTGATCGGTATCCTCCAGCGCGGCCTTGCGGCCCATCTCGGGGTCGGCGCCGGCGCCGAGCCCCTTGGTGAGGAGGCGGCCGATCTGCAGCTTGGAGGGCGCGCGGCACTTGGCGAGCGCCTGCAGGTCGGTGTTGGCGGCGATGAACTCGATGCCCCGGAGCTGCGAGTCGATCATGCGGTTCACAGCGTTGCCCCCACCGCCCCCGACGCCGATGACCTTGATCTTGGCAGGGACGCTGTCCACCGCCTCCTGGACGCGGATCGGCTTCTCCTTGGTGGCGTCCGGGCCGTCCTGGTCTTCGAAGAGAATCATGTCTTATCCCCCTTGTTCTGGGTTGAGTGGGTCTGTCCTTTCTCTTTAGAGCAGATCCGAGAACATCCCGCGCAGGCTTCCGACCATGCCGCGCACGCTGAATCCCGATTTCTTCTGCACCTTGCTCTGGCTCTCCTCGGCGCCGCGGGCGTAGAGGAGGAGCCCCGACGCGGTCGCCCACGTCGGGCTGCTGATCACGTCGACCAGCCCGCCGAGGCCGCGCGGCAGGCCGTAACGCACGCCGGCGTCGAAGATCTGCTCGGCGAGCTCCAGCAGGCCGTCGAGTTGGGCGCCGCCGCCGGTGAGCACGACGCCGCCGCGCAGGCCCTCGTCTGAGGAGTGTTTCAGGAGGTCTTCCCGAATGAGGCTGAACAGCTCCTCGGCGCGAGGCTGCAGGATCTCGCAGAGCTCGCGCTTCGGCACCACTCGCGAGGTGCCGCCGGCCACCGTCGGAACGGCGATGCCCTCTTCCTCGGTGACCATGCTCGGCAGGCAGCAGCCCTGCTTGACCTTGATGCGCTCAGCCTCGGCGAACGGCGTGCGCAACACCATGGCGAGATCGTTGGTGAAGTGTCCGGCGCCGATGGGCGCCACGGCGCTATACTGGATCTCGCCCTCGGCGAAGAGGGCATACTCGGTGGTGCCGGCGCCGACGTCCACCAGCAGCGAGCCCAGCTCGCGCTCGTCCGGAGTGAGGACGGCCTCGGCGGTGGCGAGCGGCTCGAAGACCATCTGGACGACCTCGATGCCGGCGCGGTTGACGCTGGTGAGGAGCGTGCGCGAGCGGGTGACGTTGCCGGTCACCAGATGAACCATGACCTCGAGACGGGTGCCGAGCATGCCGAGCGGCTCATCGATTCCCCCCTGCTCGTCGACGATGAACTCCTGCGGAATGGCGTGCAGGATTTCGCGGTCGGAGGGCAGGGCCGCGGACTGCGCCGCTTCCAGGACGCGCTGGATGTCCGGGCGGGAGATCTCACGGTCTTTGCGGGAAACCGAGACCATGCCGCGGGAGTTGACGCTGCGGATGTCCGCTCCGGCGATGCCGACGTAGGCGCGGGAGATCTCCACTCCGGCCATCACCTCGGCCTCCTCGCTCGCCGCCTTGAGGGCCTCCACCGTGGCTTCGACGTTGACGATGTTGCCCTTGCGCGTGCCGCGGTTGGGAGCCAGGCCCTTGCCGACGACTTCGATCCCACCCTTGTCGTCGCGCTGGCCGATGAGCACCCCCACCTTGGAGGATCCGATGTCGATACCGACGAAGTTAGATTCGGCTTTGGCCATTGCCTGACCCTCTCTAGAAAGTTGACGTCAAGCTCCTGTGCTGCCCGGCTGCACCACGATCCGGCGCGAGAAACGCAGATCGACCACCTGGATCGCCTCATAGCGGCGGGAGAGCTCGGGAAGCAGCTCGACCAGACGCTGAACCTTGGGACCCACCTCGCCGCTCGTCACCAGCAGGGGAAACGGCAGAGCGTCCGTCCGCAGCCGGAAATCGCCCTCCCCCAGCACTTCGATGCGCGACAGCTTCGCCGCCCACGTCGGTTGCACCCGGCCCAGCTCGGCCGCCACCTTGAGGGCGGCGGCCATGCCGTCGGAGTGCGGTTTTTCGGCGAAGCTCACCACCAGGAAGCCCGCTCTCCGGGCCTCCTCGACCTCCGCGGCGGTCGCGAGCGGCGCGATGGCGCGTCCCTCTGAGTCGGCGTAGACGAGTCCGCCGCCGGCCAGAAGCAGAGCCACCGGCTTGCGCTCCGCGACCTTCACTCGCAGACCATCGGGAAGCTCCTTGGCGATCTCCACCGACGCGACCCACGGGTTGCGCTGGACGCGCGCTGCCGCCTCGGCGAGCGACAGCCGTACCAGGTTCTCGCCTGCGAGCGGCGCCAGCGCCTGGCGGACCCAGCCGGCGGCAACACGGCCGGTCTCGCCGCCGACCTCGATGCTCCGCAGCCGGAACAGCGGCGCGGTCAGCACCCAGGCGACGAGCCCCGAGGGCACCGCCACCAGAGTCAGAGCGGCGAGCAGCGGCCGAGCCAGCGCCAACAGCAGACTGCGCCGGCGACGGCGCGGCGGCGTGCCGCGGCGGCGGAAGTCGAGGATCCGGCCTCCCGCGCCGGGTGGCACCACGGTGGCCGTGCCCACGGTCATGCCGCCGCCTCCTGCACCAGTGTCTGAGCGAGCCGGTTGACGTCGCCTGCGCCCAGGGTGAACACCACGTCGCCCGCACTCACCTCTCCGCGCAGCACCTCCGGCGCCTCCTTCCACGACGCGCAGTAGTGGACGTTGCGGTGCCCGAAGCGTCGCGCCGCCTCGACGACCAGCTCGCCGGTGACGCCCGGGATCGGCTCCTCGCGCGAGGGATAGACGTCGGTCACCACCGCCATATCGGCGCCCAGCAGCGCGCGGCCAAACCCTTCGGCCTGGTCCTGCGTGCGCGAGAAGAGATGCGGCTGGAAGACGGCGAACACCCGTCCGCCGGGAAAGGTCTGCCGGGCCGCCTGCAGCGTCGCCTCCACTTCCGTCGGATGATGGGCGTAGTCGTCCACCACGGCGGCGCCCTGCCAGGTGCCGAGATGCTCGAAGCGGCGATGCACACCGGTGAAGCCGGCGAGAGCGCGGCAGATGGTGTCGAAGTCGATGCGCAGCGCGAGCCCAACTCCTACCGCCGCCAGTGCGTTGCGCACGTTGTGGCGGCCTGGAATGGGCAGCTCGATGCGGCCGAGATCGATGCGCCCCAGCAGGCCGGCGCCCCGCAGACGGACGCCGAAACTGCTGCCGCCGGCGTGAGCCTCCAGGTCGTAAGCCGAGAGGTCGGCCTGGGGCGAGAAGCCGTAAGTAATGATGCGGCGATCGGCGACCCGCGGCAGGATTCGCTGCACGTTGGGATCGTCCAGGCAGACGATCAGGCGGCCGAAGAAGGGAACGCGGTTGGCGAACTCGACGAAGGCGTCCTCGATCGCTTCCAGGCTGCCGTAGGTGTCGAGGTGGTCGCGGTCGACGTTGGTGATGACGGCGATGACCGGCGTCAGCCGCAGGAAGCTGCGGTCGAACTCGTCGGCCTCGGCCACCAGGTAGTCGCTCTTGCCCAGGCGCGCGCCGGTGCCGAGGAGGCGCAGCCGGCCGCCGACGATGACGGTGGGATCGAGCTCGGCTTCGGTCAGAACCGTGCCGACGAGCGAGGTGGTGGTGGTCTTGCCGTGGGTGCCGGCGACGGCGATGCCGTACTTGAGGCGCATCAGCTCGCCCAGCATCTCGGCCCGCCGCACGACGGTGATGCCCCGCCGGCGCGCCTCGCGCACCTCGGCGTTCTCCTCCGCCACGGCGGAGGAGATCACCACCAACTCGATTCCCTCCAGGTGCTCCGGCGAATGGCCCTTCTCGATCCTGGCCCCCAGCCTCTCCAGCCGCTCGGTCGTCTCGCTCAAAGCCATATCGCAGCCGCTCACCTCGAGGTCGTACTCGAGGAGGATCTCGGCGATGCCGCTCATGCCGGCGCCGCCGATCCCCACGAAGTGGATGCGGGAGAGGTCGGTGAAGCGGTTGAACATCAGCCGGCCCCTCCCAGCTCTTCGAGGCGGTCGGCGATATCGGCTACCGCGCGCGGCCGAGCGAGCGATCGCGCGGCCCGGCCCATGGCCATGAGGCGTTCGGCGTCCGCCAGCAGCTCCGCAACCCTGGCGGCGAGGCGTTCGGCGGAGAAGTGGTCCGAGCGGATCATCTCGGCGCCGCCCGCCGCTGTGAGCAGGCGCGCGTTGTCCACTTGATGCCCCTGGGCGATGGCGAGCGGGATCAGCAGCGACGGCCGGCCGGCGGCGCAGATCTCCGCCACCGTGATCGCGCCGGCGCGGGAGACGAGAAGATGGCTCGCCGCCATGGCTCCGGCCACGTCCTCCAGGAACGGAACGACCTCGACGTGGGGAGCGCCGACTCCGGCGCTCTCGTAGGCGGCTCGCGTCTCCTCCAGGTTGCGGCTTCCGGCCTGGTGGAGGATCGAGAGGGCAGGCAGCCTGGCGATCAGTCGAGCCGCCGCCTCCGCCATCGCCTGATTGATCTGCCGCGCTCCCTGACTGCCGCCGAGCACCAGCAGGCGCGGAGAACCCATGGGGGGCAGCTCTGCCGGCACGGCGAAGAAGTCCTTGCGCACCGGCACGCCGGTCACCCAGCAGGGGCACTTCAGGTCGCCGATCGTCTCGCGGTAGCCGACGGCGGCAGCGGTCGCCCAGCGCGACAGCCAGCGGTTGGCGACGCCGGCGCGGCCATTCGGCTCGAGCAGGAGGACCGGCCGGCGCGCCAGGCGCGCGCCGAGGACGGCGGGGGCCGAGACATAGCCGCCGGTGCCCAGAACCACCCGGGCGCCGATGCCGCGGATGAGTTTCGCGGCGGCGATGCCCGAGCGGGCCACAGTCGCCAGAGCTTGGGCCTTGCCGAGGGGACCGCGCCCCACCAGCGGCCGCGCAGCCAAGGGATGGAAGAACAGGCCGCGCTCGCTCACCAGCCGCTCCTCGAGCCCGCCCGCCGCGCCGGTGAAGCTCACCTTCCACCCCCGGGCCTGCAGCTCGTCCGCGACGGCGAGCGCCGGAAAGACATGGCCGCCCGTGCCGCCGCCGGCGAGCAGGACGTGCAGCGGAGTGGGTGAGGTCGAGTCCATCGCATCGGTCCGCTCATGCGTGCTGCGAGAGATTGAGAAGGACGCCGCAGATGCACAGGGTGACCACCAGCGACGATCCCCCATAGGAGATGAACGGCAGGGGGATGCCTTTCGTGGGCAGCAGCGCGACGGAGACGCTGACGTTGATCAGCGCCTGCGTCACGAGCACACCCGTCAACCCCCAGCCGAGATAACGGCCGAAGACGTCCGGCGCCCGGGTTCCCGCCCGCACGCCCCGCCAGGCGAGCAGGCAGAAGGCGAGCACCACCAGGAGCGCGCCGATCATGCCGAGCTCCTCGGCCACGATCGAAAAGATGAAGTCCGACTCCGGATGGGGCAGGAAAAACAGCTTCTGCACGCTCTTCCCCGGCCCCAGGCCGAACACTCCTCCCGAGCCGACGGCGATCAGCGACTGCAGCGCCTGAAAACCGCTGCCGAGAGGGTCCTTCTCCGGATCGAGAAACGCGAAGAGCCGCTGCCGCCGGTAGGGCTCCATCATCACCAGGAAACCGAGGAGCGGCGGCACCACGGCCAGGGCCGCCAGGATGTAGCGCCAGGAGAGGCCGGCGAGGAAAATCATCAGGAAGAACGTGGCGCCGAGCAGCACCGCGGTTCCCATGTCGGGCTCCAGCAGGATCAGGGCCGCGGTCAGCGCCGTGAAGAAGCCGGCCGGCAGGAGGAAGGAGAGCTCGTTGACCCGCTCCTCCTTCTTCTCGATCTGATAGGCAAGAAAGGGAATGAGCGCCAACTTTGCCAGCTCCGACGGCTGGATGGAGACTCCGCTGACGAAGAACCAGCGCCGGGTGGCGTTGAGCTGCGGTGAAAAGAGCACGGCCACCAGGAGAGCCAGAACGGCGAAGAGCAGCGAGTAGACCACCGCCGGCGAGCGCAGACGGCGGTAGTCGACGTGCATCAGCCAGCCCATCAGCACCAATCCCAGACCGGCCGCCGCGGACTGCTTGACGAGGAAATGGTTCGGCGTCTGATCGCGCGCCAGGGCGGCGCTCGCCGAGTAGACCATCACCAGGCCGAAGAACATCAGCAGGACGACGATGGTGAAGAGCACCTTGTCAAAGGCGAGTTTCTTCGCCATTCGGCCCTCCGACGATGCTCCGGACCAGTTCCTGGAAGACCTGGCCGCGATGAGCGAAGTTCCTGAATTGATCGAAGCTGGCGCAGGCCGGCGAGAGCACGACCGCCTCGCCCGGCCGGGCCTCTCCGGCCGCCGAGCGCACCGCGCGCTCCATTGTTTCCGCCATCTCGTAGGGAACGGCGCCGATCAGAGCCCGTTCGAATTCGGCGGCCGCCTCGCCGATCAGATAGGCGCGCCGCGCCTTGCGTTGGACCATCGGCGTCAGCACCGAGAGATCCGCATCCTTGTTGCGTCCGCCGAGGATCAGGTGCACGGTGCCGTCGGCGAAGCCCTCGATCGCCTTCAGCGTGGCTCCGGGATTGGTTCCCTTCGAGTCGTCGTAGAAGGCGACGCCGCCGCGCTCGCCCACTCTTTGCAGCCGGTGCGGCAGACCGCTGAAGCTCGCGAGGGCGACGCGGATCGCTGCCGGCTCGGCGCCGAGGGCCCGGGCCAGCAGGGCTGCCGCCATGGCGTTCTCCAGGTTCTGTACGCCGGCTAGCGGCACCTCCGCGGCGCCGAACAACTCGACCTGCGCTTCGCCGGGAATGGCTTCGATCACCCGGCCGTCCTCGCGCGCCCAGCAGCCGTCAGCCACCGGCGCCAGACGGGAGAACCGACGCCGGCGGGCGCGGGTTGCCAGCTCGAGAGTCTCGGGGTCGTCCGCGTTCAGCACGGCGACGCCGTCCGGGTCCATATCCTGGAACAGCCGCTTCTTGGCGGCGCCGTACTCCGCCATCGTCGGATAGCGGTCGAGATGATCTTGCGAGAGATTGAGCAGCGCCGCGGCGAGCGGCTTGAAAGTGACGATCCCTTCGATCTGGAAGCTCGACAGCTCGACGACGAAGACCCGCCCCGGCGGACCGTCCACCTTGTCCGCGAGCGGCTCACCGATGTTCCCGCAGACCTCGACCGTGAAGCCGGCGGCCCGCAGCATCGCGCCGGCCAACGCGGTGGTGGTGCTCTTGCCATTGCTGCCGGTGATCGCCACCACCGGCCCGTTGAGGAACGGGAATGCCAGCTCCACCTCGGCGATCACCGGCACGCCGCGACGCCGGGCCGCCGCGAGCAGCGGCCGGTCCATCGGCACGCCAGGCGAGACCACCACAGCGTCCACGGACGGCAGCTCTGCAGTCCCGGCCGGCAGCAGCTCGACGCGGCCGGCGAGGTCTCCCTCTTCGACTGCCTTATCGTCGATCGCCAGGACGGCGGCGCCGCGGGCGAGCAGCAGGCGAGCCGCGGCACGGCCGGAGAGCCCCAACCCGTATACCAGCACCCGCTCGAAGCGGCCGTTCGCCCAGGGGCCGTTCATCGCAGCTTCAGGGTTGAAAGAGAAATGAGCGCGAACAGGATCGACAGGATCCAGAAGCGCACGATGACCTTCGGCTCCGCCCAGCCGGAGAGCTCGAAGTGGTGGTGGAGCGGAGCCATGCGGAACACCCGCTTGCCCCGCAGCTTGAACGAGGCCACCTGGAGGATGACCGACAATCCTTCCAGCACGAAGAGACCGCCGACGAGGACCAGCAGGATCTCCTGCTTGGCGAGCACCGCGACGCAGCCGATGGCGGCGCCCAGCGACAGCGAGCCGACATCACCCATGAAAACCTCGGCCGGATGCGAGTTGAACCAGAGGAAGCCGAGGCCGGCACCGACCAGGGCGCCGCAGAAGACCGCCACCTCGCCCACTCCCGACACGTAGGAGATCTGGAGGTAGTTGGCGATCACCCGGTTGCCGGCGATGTAGGTGAAGACGGTGTAGGTGGCGGCAGCCACCGTGGTGGCCCCGATCGCCAGACCGTCCAGACCGTCTGTCAGGTTCACCGTATTCGAGACCGCTACCAGCACCAGGGCGACGAACGGGATGTAGACATAGCCGAGATGCAGCACCAGCCGCTTGATGAAGGGGAACGTCAGGGTCGGGTTGAAGCCGTACTGCTGCGGCAGGAAGAGCAGCGCCACGCCGAAGGCGACCGCCGCCAGGACCTGCAGCAGGAACTTGCTGCGGGCGGTCAGGCCCAGGTTCCGCCGGTTGCGGATCTTGAGGTAGTCGTCGGCGAAGCCGATCGCCCCGAAGGCGAGCGTGACCAGGATGACGAGCCAGACATAGAGGTTGTCGAGCGCCCCCCAGAGTAGCGTCGGCACCAGCACCGCGAAGAGGATCAGGATACCGCCCATGGTGGGCGTGCCCGCCTTCACCTGATGAGCCTGCGGGCCGACGTCGCGAATGTTCTGCCCCACGGAGAGGCGGCGCAGAGTGCGGATGAACCAGGGTCCGAAGAGCCAGGAGAGGAGCAGCGCCGTGACCACCGCCGCCGCCACCCGGAAGGTGATATAGCGGAAAACGTTGAACGCCGGCACCAGATCGCGCAACGGATAGAGGAGGTAGTAGAGCATCAGTGCCCAGTCTCCCCGGCGCTCTGGCCCAAGAGCCGCTGGACCACCTTCTCCAAACCGATGCCGCGCGACGCCTTGACGAGAACCAGATCGCCCGGCCGTACCTCGCCAGTCACCCAGTCGGCGGCGGCGGCGGCGTCCGGCACCCAGATTGCGGCGGCGCCGGCCGCCTCGGCGGCGCGGGCAAGCTCGCGCGACAGCTCGCCGACTCCAACCACCGGCGAGAATCCGAGCCGCGCCGCCCGTTCGCCGGCTTCGCGGTGAAAGCGAGGCCCTGCGGGACCCAGCTCGCGCATGTCACCCAGCACGGCGACGCGGCGCTCACCTGGCAACAGGGCAGCCCCCTCGAGCGCCTTGCCGAGGGCGTCGGGATTGGAATTGTAGGAATCGTCGATCAGCGTGAAGCCGCCGGCCGCGCGATGAACGACGCCGCGCATGGCGGCCGGCTTGACGCCGCGCACCGCCTCGGCAATCTCTTCGAGCGGCAATCCCAGGGCCCAGGCACAGGCGGACGCCGCCAGGCAGTTCTCCACGTTATAGAGACCGTGAAGCGGCAGGTGCACCTCGACCGCATGGCCACCGGCCTGCAGAACGAAGCGGCTGCCAACGCCGCCCTCCGGCTCGGAGGCGAGGTTGAGGGCCTTGACGTCGGCCTCCTCGGAACGCAAGGCGTACCAGACCACGCGAGCACCATGCCGCGACGCGATCCGCGCCACCTCCGGATCGTCGGCGTTGGCGACGATGAAGCCGTCGCGCGCCAGGCCTGCCAGCAGCTCGGACTTCGCCTCGGCGATCGCCTGCACGCTGTCGAAAAACTCCAGGTGCACGGGGCGCACGACGGTGAAGAGAGCGGCGTCCGGACGGCCGAGCAGCGAGAGCTGCTGCAGCTCGCCGGGAGTGGACATCCCCATCTCGGCCACCATCCATTGCGTGCCGTCGGGGACGTTGAGCAACGACAATGGGAAGCCATAGAGGTTGTTCAGATTGCCGGGCGTCCAGGAAACCCGGAAGCGGCGCGCCAGCATCGCCGCCAGCAGCTCCTTGGTGGTGGTCTTGCCCGCCGAGCCGGTGATGCCGACGAGCCTCTCCGGCACTTGCGCCCGCACGTGCCGTGCCAGGTCGTGCAGGGCCTTGAAGGTATCCGGAACGCGGATCAGCGCACCCGCCGGCGGCGCCGGCAGGTCCTCCTGCACCATGGCTGCCGTGGCGCCGCGTGCCAGCGCGTCCGGGACGAAGCGGTGGCCATCGGTATGCGCGCCGGCGAACGCGAAGAACAGCTCCCCGCCGCGGATGGCGCGCGAGTCGATCGCCGCCCCGTCGATCATGGCGCCAGGATCGCCGGCCGTCACCCGGCCGCCGACCGCGCGCGCCGCCTCATCGACCGACAGCCGAGCCAAAGCGCTCCTCCAGGGCCTTGCCGATCTCCTCGAGATCTGAGAAAGGCAGCCTCTTGTCACCGATGATCTGCTCCCGCTCGTGTCCCTTGCCGGCCACCAGCACCGCCCAACCGGGCTCGGCGGCGGCGATGGCCTCGCGGATCGCCTCGCGACGATCCGGGATCAAGCGGTAGCGCGGATTGCCGCTCGCCGCGAGCCCCTGCTCGACGGCGGCGAGAATGGCGAGAGGATCCTCGCTGCGCGGGTTGTCCGAGGTCGCGATCACCAGGTCGGCGAGATCCCCCGCCACTTTTCCCATCAGCGGCCGCTTGCCGGGGTCGCGGTCGCCGCCGCAGCCGAAGACGACCGCGACCTTGCCGCCGCCCACCACCTCCCGCGCCGAGCGCAAAGCGGCTGCCAAGGCGGCGTCGGTGTGGGCATAATCGACGAACACCGGAAACGGCTGGCCGCGCTCGACTGGCTCCATTCGGCCCGGCACCGGCTGTTGAGCGGCGAACGCTGCGGCGACGGCTCCGTGCGGCAGATCCAAAGTCTCCGCCGCCGCCGCCGCGGCCAGCAGGTTAGACAGGTTGTAGCGGCCGAGGAGGGCCGAGGAGAACGGCAGGTCTCCCCGTGGCGTCGCCAACACACCGCGAATGCCGAAGGTCGAGAGCTCGACTTCGCGGGCCTGGACATCGCCTCCATCACCGAAGGTCAGAGCGCTCGGCAGCTCGGCGGCGAGGCGGCGCCCGTAGGGATCGTCGACGTTCACCGCCGGCCGGGCTTCCGGTTTGAGCTGATCGAACAGCTTGCGCTTCGCGGCGAAGTAATCCTCGAAGTCGCGGTGGTAATCGAGATGATCGCGGGTGAGGTTGGTGAACACCGCCGCGTCGAACGACGCGCCTCCCACCCGCCCCATGGCAAGAGCGTGCGAGGAGACCTCCATGGCGACGGCCTCCGCGCCGTCGTCCCGCATCCGTCGCAGGATGCGGAACAGGTCGGAGGCTTCCGGCGTCGTGTGCCCGCCGGCATAGGTCCGTTCCCGCAGGCGGTAGCCCAAGGTGCCGACGAAGCCCGCGGGGCGGCCGGCGGCCTCGAAGATCGCCGCGATCAGAGTCGCCACGGTCGACTTGCCGTTCGTCCCGGTGACGCCGGCGAGGACCAGCTCTTCGTCGGGATGGCCGTAGACGCGTGCCGCGAGCGGACCGAGCACGGACCGAGGATCCGGCGTCACCAGCCAGGGCACATCCGGACCAGCCGCGGTGCCAGGCTCCGGCGCTACCACCGCGACCGCGCCTTTGGCGACCGCCGCGGCCGCGAATTCCCGGCCGTCGAAGCGCTGGCCAGGGAGCGCCACGAAGAGGTCTCCCGGCTCGACGGTCCGTGAGTCGTGGGCGATCCCCGTCACTGCGGGGCCTGCGCCGGGAGGACTGGCGATCGGCAGGCCGCGCACCAACTCAGAAAGACGCATGAGAGCGACCTCCCTGGGAAGAGTGATCGCTCTCGGAGCTGACGTTGGCGGGAGAGCCGGGAGGACCGACTCCCGGCGTTGCGCCTCCCGCCCGATCGGCAGGCGCCGCGGGGCCTCGCCAGAGCACCGGGTCGGGACCCGCGTCGAGAGCCCGGTCGTCGCCGTCTGTCGGCACGTCGTCGGCATCGTCGAGGGTGCCTAGGGCGCCGGCGGGCGGCGCTCCTGAGGGTAGGCCGGCCATCACCACCTGCCCTGGCCAGAACGCGGGATGCTCCCGCTCCGGGTGAACGCCCTGGTACAGAAGGACCTGCCGCGCGATGGCGCCGAAAACGGGGGCCGCCACCTGTCCGCCGTGATACTCGAAACCCTGGGGCTCGGCGATGGCCACCACACCCACCAGGGCCGGCCGGCCGGCCGGAGCGAAGCCGACGAAGCTCGGTAGAAAGGCATTGCGCAGATAGCCGCCGCGCACGGGGATCTGCGCCGTGCCCGTCTTGCCGGCCACGCGGTAGCCGGCGACGGCGGCGCTGCGTCCCGTGCCGCCGATCACCACGCCTTCGAGCAGCCGCGTGAGCTCGCGAGCGGTGGCGGCGGAGATCGGCCGCCCGACCACCGGCGGCTTCGCGTACTTCGGTACCTTCACCTCGCCCCGGCTCACCGCGGCCACCACGTGGGGGCGCAACAGCTCGCCATCGTCGGCTACGGCGGCGGCGGCGGCGGCGAGTTGCAGCGGCGTCACCGAGACCCCCTGACCGAAGGCGATGTAGGCCTTGGCGAGCGGTCCCCAGCTATCAATAGGATGAAGAATGCCGGCACTCTCGCCGGGCAGGTCGATCCCCGTAAGCTGTCCGAAGCCGAAGCCGCGGATGGTGCGGTAGAAGCGCTCGTTGCCGACCAGCAGGGCCGCCTTGATGACGCCGACGTTGCTCGATTTGGCGAGCACCTGAGCGAAGGTCAACCGGCCGAACTGCTTGTGGTCGCGGATGCGGATGCCGAGCAGCGTGATGCCGCCCATCTCGCAGTCGAATTCGTCCTCGGCGTGCACCACGCCGGACTCCAGGGCCGCCGCCGCGGTCACGATCTTGAACGTCGATCCCGGCTCGTAGACGTCCGCGATCACCGTATTGCGCCAGCGGCTCGGCGGGTACCGGCCGAAGTCATTGGGATCGAAAGCGGGATAGGTGGCCATCGCCAGCACGCCGCCGGTTGCGGGATCGAGAAAGATGGCGCCGCCCCGCTTGGCCCCGCGCTTCTCCACCGCCTCGGCCAGCTCGCGCTCAACGATGTGTTGCACGGCGGCGTCGAGCGTCAGATACAGATCGTGCCCCGGCTCCGGCTCGGCAAAAGAAAAGTCTGGCGAGACGACCGTGCCGCGGCGGGCATCACGGAGCACCGTCCGGCGTCCCGGCCGGCCGGCGACCTCGTCGTCGTAGACCAACTCCAGCCCGGCGAGCCCGTGGTTGTCGGTGCCTACATAACCGAGCACCTGCGCAGCGAGCGAGCCCATCGGGTAGTAACGCTTGCTCTCCGGCAGGAAATACAGACCCTTCAGGTTGAGCTGCCGCACCTTCTCCGCCACCGGCGGATCGAGCTTGCGCGCCACCCAGACGAACTCGCGATCACCGGCGAGCTGGCGAGCCAGCTTCGCGGCGTTGATACCGGGCACGACCCGTGCGACGGCGCGCGCCATAGAGCGCGGATCCTCGATCTCCGGCGGTACGGCATAGGCAGAGTCGACCTGGATCGAGACGGCCAGCTCGCGGCCGTGGGCATCGTAGATCGTCCCCCGTGGCGGATCGAGGGTGACCACCCGTTGCTGCTGCCGTTCCGCCTTAGCGGTGTAATGCGGATAGCGGAGCACCTGGAGGTGATAGAGGCGCGCCGCGATGAGCAACACCCAGAGAACGCCCAGGCCAACGGCGACGGCGAGCCGTCTCACGGCAGCTCCTCCCAGAACACCACCTGCTCCAGAACGGGCGGCTGCATGCCCAGCTCCGCGACCGCCCGCCGCTCGATCTGTGAGGGACTCGCAAGATAGGACGCTTCCAACCGAAGCTGCCGCTCTTCGCGCGTCCGAACTTCGAGCTCCCGTTCCAGAGCGTCGATGCGATAGCCGGTGCTCGTCACTTCGAGATGAATCCAGGTGTACGCCAGCAGCCCCCCTCCGAGAAAGACCACGACCAGCAAAACCAGAGCCAGCTCACGCAGGCGGCGCCGGTCGCGCTCGCGGACGAGGTAGGTGTTGACCACCGGCCGGGTGAAGGCGTACGCGTTCCGCAAGGCTTCATAGTCTCCGAGCCGCCCGCAACCGGGCCGAGCGTGCGCGCGGATTGAGCTCCACTTCCTCCACGCTGGGCCGCACCGGCTTGCGGGTCAGCACCTCGATCAACTGGCTCTCCGAACGGGAACGGCCGGTCACCGGATCGATGTCTCCCCGCGCCAGGTCGCGAAAGGTGTTCTTGACGATCCGGTCCTCCAGGCTGTGGTAGGAGATGACGATCAGCCGGCCATCGGTCTCGAGAAGGTTCACCGCCTCCTCGATGAAGCGGTCGAGCCTCGCCAGCTCCTGATTGACGGCGATCCGCAAGGCCTGGAAAACACGAGTCGCCGGATCGATCCTTTCTTCGCGGGCCGCCCGCGGACCCTTCACCTGATCGATCAAGCGCTTGAGATCTCCCGTCGTCTGAATGGGCTTCTCCGCCCGTGCCCGGACGATCGCCCGGGCGATGCGCCGCGCCTGCCGCTCCTCGCCGTATTCCCTGATGATCGTCTCCAAGTCTCCCTCCGAGGTCTCATTGACCAGATCCGCAGCGGTCACGTGGCTCATCCCCATACGCATGTCGAGGGGTCCGTCGAGCCGGAAGCTGAAGCCTCGAGCAGCCGTCCCCAACTGCAACGAGGAAACACCGAGATCGGCCAGAACGCCCGCGATCCGGCGGACACCCAGACCGGCCAACGCCTGTTCCAGGTAGTGGAAGTTGGCGTGCACCAGACGCACTCGCGAACCGAACTCCGCAAGCCGCCGGGCGGCAATCGCGAGCGCGTCGGGGTCGCGGTCGATGCCGATGAGCTGGACGTCCGGCGATGCTTCCAGCAGCGTCGCGGCGTGGCCGCCCAGCCCCACGGTCGCGTCGACGAACAATCCACCGCGCCCGGGCTCCAGCCACTCCCGGACCTCCGCGACCAGGACAGGCAGGTGCTGCACGTCCAACGGCTCGGTCCGTCCCCCTTTGCCAGTGCCCCAGCCCGCTCAGATTCCGTGCGAGCTGAGGGCATGGAAGTCCTCGTCGGTGAAGGGCTGCTCCTGCAACCGCGTCACGAAGCGCTCGTGACTCCACACCACCAGATGGTTGAGCTGTCCGCTCACCACCACGTCGCCGTTGATGCTGGCGCTCTCCCGCAGGATCTGCGGAATCAGGATGCGGCCCTGTACGTCCAACCGGACCTGCTGCCCAAAGTAGTTGGCCCGCTCCAGGAACCGCACCCTGGTGCGGTCGGTGGAGGGCATGGCAGACAGACGCTGCTCGATCTCCTCCCAAACCGGCAGCGGATACAGCAGCGCCGAGTCACCCTGGACCGACGTCACGAACAGGTCGGGACCAAAGCGCTCTTCCAGCAGGCGCCGGAAGTCCGTCGGCACCTTGAGCCGGCCCTTATCGTCGATCTTGGTCGGAGCGCTTCCGCGGAACATTTGACCCCGTCCTCGCAAACAACTGGCTGAGGCGGAATCCTAGCAGTTCACTCCACTTTTGTCCATTTTTTTCCACTGTGAACCACAAAGAGAACAGACACTGGTCCGAAGGCGCAAAAATCAGGCGTAAAAATGATCTGGCCGGCTGAGGGCTCAGCCTGCAGGAGGCGGCGGAGGTGATGGCGCCAACTCCGGGACCGTGGCGTCGACCGGCTTGGGCGTGGGCAAGGCGCCCGGCTTGGTTGGGTCGATCACCGGCGCGGCCGTCGGAGCTCCCGCCGGCGTTGCTCCGCCGCTCAACCCTTCGATGTCGTTTTCCACAGCCGCGGCCGCGAGATATCTGCGGAACCCCGCCGCCTCCTCGGGCGGCTTGGCGACGATGAGCGACTTCTTTTCCAACTCCGTCAGGTATTTCCCCACCTCGTCACGGAAGACGCGTTCCTCCTCCCGCGCCTGGATGGCCGCGGAGACCTCGGAGAAAGGTGGAATGCGCGACTCGCGACGGTCGATCACCTGCACCAGATGGAGACCACCGCGGGCCGCTACCGGCTCGCTGACGGAGTTCTTTGGCAGCTTCCAGACGGCGGTCTCGAGGTTCTTGTCGAGATCGCCCGGCGATACCCAGCCGAGCTCGATGACGTTGCTCACCGTCCCCTTCTCCGCGTACTCCGCGACCGCATCTGCCAAAGGTACCCCGGCCGCCACCTTGGCACGGATCTCGGAGGCGATCCGACTCCGCTCCTCGGCGGGAGCGCCGCCTTCTTCCAGCACCACCGCTTCGCGGAGCTGCACCTGCTCGGGCTGGCGGAACTGCTCGAGGTTCTTACGGTAGTAACGGCGGAGATCCTCCTCCTCCACCTTGACGCGGCTCGCCACTTCCCGGCCCCGGACCTCCTGGACCCGCAAGGTGTTGCGAAGCTGAGCCCGGAGCTGCTGCACGGTCATGCCGGACTGGGCAAGAGCCGCCGCGAACTCCTGATCGGTTTTGATGTTGTAGTTCTGCCGGAGCTGCGAGATGGCGACGTCGACCTGAGCGTCGCTGATGTCGATGCCGAGCTGGTCGGCCCGAGATTCGAGGAGCAGCTCGCGGAACATATCCGCGAACACGGTCTCGGCGGATTGGCTGATGAGCCGCTGGCGTTCCTCCGGGTCCTGTTCGCGGCGCAGGATCTCACGCACCATCTCCCGGCGGCGTTGCTCGTAATCGCGCAGCGTCGCGATCCGGTCGTTGATCCGCAGGACGACACGGTTGAGCACCTCGGCGTGAACAGTCGAGGAGCAGGCTAGGAGCAGGAGCAGGCTAGCGAGAGTTCTGCGCATGAGATTCCTTGTAAGAGCCTTCGTAGCCGAACGGGAGATTCCGCTCGTAAACTCTGACATTGTAACGGGTTCTGGCTTCCTGGACCAGCGACCGGAGTAGGCGGTCAGCCTCCTGCCGGCGCAGCTTCGCCACGATCTCGCCGCGCGCCTGCTCGAGCGGCACCACTTCGGCGGGCTGCCGCCCGGTCACCTGAAAGATGTGGAAGCCGTACTCAGCAGGCACCAGACGGCTCACCTCGCCTTCCTGCAGGTTGAAGATGACCTCGGCGAATGCCGGGGGGAGATCGCTGCGGGACAGCTCTCCCTGATCGCCGCCCGCGGCGGCGCTCGGGTCGCGGGAGAGCCGCCGCGCGACCTCCTCGAAGGCAGCCCCTGCTTCGATCTCACGCAAGGCCTTCTCCGCCGTTCCCCGATCCTCGGTCAGGATCTGCCGCACCCGCACCCGCTCCGGCCGCGAGAACTCCGCCTGATGTGCTTGGTAATAGCCGGCGACCGCCGCCGGATCGGGCTCGCGTCGCAGACCCGCTTGGAGAAGCGCATCGATCGCGCGGCGCTGACCCGCCGATCCGCCTCCCTCGCGAACGAGCTTGCGATCCACCGCCAGATGCGCCAGCAGCCGCTCGTCCAAGAACTGGTCGAACAGCTCGGACAGCACATCGCTGCCGAGCACGGCACCGCTGTCACCCACGCTGCGGGCCAGGTAGCGCTGGAACTCGGAGTACCGCACCTGGGAGTCGCCGATCCGCGCCACGGCGTCCGCCGGCGGCGGCGTGGACCGCTGACAGGCGGCCAGCAGCAGCAGCGAAACCAGGCTCGCGGCTCTCACTGCGACAGGACCTCCAAGGTCTCCCGCGCCGTCGTGATGAGCTGCCGCCCCCCTCCGCCCGGCAGGGTCAGGACGCCGGTGGGGCTGAAGCTCGCTCCCGGACGGGAAGAGACCATCTCGATAAGCCTCTCGACATCAATCCGTGCGTCGCGGCGCAGTCGGATGACCAGCTCTCCAGCCTTGGCCGCGATCGACTGCACCCGCAGCGACTCGGCGAGCCGCTTCAGGGCCGCCACCTCCACCAGCGTCTCGACGGCGGGCGGCGGCGGGCCGAAGCGGTCGGCGAGCTCGGCCATCATCTCCCGCTCCGGCTCCTCGGCGATCTTGCGGTAGAGCTCCATGCGGAGGTTTGCATCCTCTACATAGTCCTGCGGGATCGACATGGCGATCGGCAGATCGAAAGCCACCGAGGGCGCCTCCTCCACGCTCTCGCCCCGCAGCTCGCGCACGGTCTCCTCTAGCAGCTTGAGATAGGTCTCGATGCCCACGGCCCCGATGTGGCCGCTCTGCTCGCCGCCCAGAAGGTTGCCGGCGCCGCGGATCTCGAGGTCCCGCGCCGCGATGCGGAAGCCGGCGCCCAGATCCGAGAACTCGCGCAGCGCCGCCAGCCGCTTCCGTGCCTGCTCGGAAAGCACCCGGTCCTCGGGCACCAGGAAATAACAATAAGCGAGCTGATTGCTCCGCCCCACCCGGCCGCGGAGCTGGTAGAGCTGCGCCAGGCCGAAGCGGTCCGCCCGATGGACGATCATGGTGTTGACATTGGGAATGTCGATGCCGTTCTCGATGATGGTGGTGGCGAGCAGCACATCGTGATCGCCGCGGGTGAAAGCGTGCATGCGCCGCGAGAGCTCTTCCTCGTTGAGCTGGCCATGACCCACCGTGACCCGCACCCCCGGCACGATCTCGCGCAGGCGGATCAACCGCTCCTCGATCGACTCCACCCGGTTGTAGACATAATAGACCTGTCCGCCGCGCTCGATCTCGGCCTCGATCGCCTCGCGCACCAGCTCGTCGTTGTAAGGGAGGATGGCCGTCTCCACCGCCATGCGGTCCTTCGGCGGCGTCTCGATGACCGAAAGGTCCCGCACTCCGGCGAGCGAGAGCTGCAGCGTGCGCGGCACCGGCGTCGCCGACATGGCGAGCACGTGGACGTTCTTCTTGAGCTGCTTCAGGCGCTCCTTCTGCGCCACGCCGAAACGTTGCTCCTCGTCGACGATCAACAGACCCAAACGGGGTAGCTGGATATCTTTCGACAGCAGCCGGTGCGTGCCGACGAGGATGTCCACCTTACCCTCGGCCAGCCGCTTCTTGAGCTCCCGCATCTCCTGCGGCGAGCGGAAGCGCGACACCATCTCGACGTTGACCGGAAAGCCGGCGAAGCGCTTCTTGAACGTCTCCAGGTGCTGGTCGGCCAGAATGGTCGTCGGCGCCAGCACCGCCACCTGATAACCGCCGTCCACCGCCTTGAACGCGGCGCGCATCGCCACCTCGGTCTTGCCGTAGCCCACGTCGCCGCACAGCAGGCGGTCCATCGGCCGCTCGCGCTGCAGATCCTCCTTGATGGTGGCGATCGTCTCTAGCTGATCGGGGCTCTCCTCGTAGACGAACGCGGCCTCGAACTGGTGCAGCATGTCGGTGTCCCGCGGCATCGCGGGCGCCTGGGCGACCTGGCGCTCGGCGTAGAGCTTCAGCAGCTCGTCCGCCATGTCGCGCATGCCCTTCTTGACCCGCGCCTTGGTGCGGTTCCACGACGTGCCGCCGAGCTGATCGAGACGCGGAGCGACGCCCTCGATGCCGCTGTACTTCTGCACCTGATCGATGCGCGAGAGAGGAAGCAGCAGGCGCTTGCCCGCGGCGTACGAGATCTCCATGACCTCGGTCTCGGAAGCCGCTCCGGCCGCCGCCAGATCGCGCAACGCGGGCGGCAGGCCACCCGTGCCATCGCCGTCGCCACCCACCGAACGGAGGGCTACGAACTGGCCGATTCCGTGGTCGACGTGCACCACGTAATCCCCCACCTTGAGATCGCGCAAGCCGGAAAGGAAAGGGCCGAAGCGGGCCCGGCCCGGCCGGCGCTGCAGCTTCGCCTGCGGCAGGAGCTGCTGCTCGCCATAGACCGCGATGCCGGCCGGCGGCAGCCGGAAACCGCGGCCGAGCTCGCCGCTGACGAGCTCGACGCCGCCCCGCCCGAGCCGCACCTCGCGGCCTTCGAGCAGCTCCTCGATCCGCCGCCGGTGAGCCGGGGAAACCACCACGATGCAGCGCTCGCCGCGTGCTCGGGCGGTCTCCACCTCCTGCGGAAAGCGCGGGAGCTGGCCGTGAAAGAGATCCGTCAGGGCGCCCCGGAAATCGATGCCGTCGCCGTGGCCGTCGCGCGCGCCGGAAACCACCAGGTCTCGCAGCCGCAGCGCGGCCGTCGCCAGCACCTCCCGCACCTCGCCGGCCGGCTGCTCCAGGATCTCCGGCGGCACCGCCAGACGTCCGTGCTCCCGCCGCGCCGCGAAGTCCGCCTGCAGCCGCTCGTCGTGATGCGCCACCTCGGCCTCCAGAGCCGGCGGATCGACCGCGAGCACCAGCGGCTTCGGCAGCAGCTCGGAAAGCGCGGCGGTCTGCCCGGCGAGCATCGGCAGATAGTTCTCCCAGCCCGGAAACTCCCCCCGCGTCCTCAATCCCTCCAGCAGCTCGGCGGCCTCAGGACCCCAGTCGGGATCGGCCGTCTGGCCCCCGGTCATCAGGTCTGCCAGCCGCCGCGCCTCCTCCGCCCCCGCGGGAAACAGCGACAGCGGCAGGATCCGCGCCTCGTCGAGAGTGTCCTCCGAGCGTTGCGACTGGGGATCGAACCAGCGGATCGACTCGACAGTGTCGCCGAACAGGTCGAGCCGCACCGGCGAATCCTCGCCCGGCGGATAGAGATCGACGATGCCGCCGCGCACCGCGAAGTCGCCCACCTCGTAGACCAGGTCCGTGCGCCGGAAGCCGTAGCGCACCAGGTGCGCCGCCAGCCGCTCGATCGGATGGTCTTCTCCGGGGCGAACCGTGAGCACGGCGGCGCGGAACGCCTCGCGCGCCGGCAGCCGCCGGAAGAGAGCGCGGGGAGTGGCCACCACCGCGGTCATCCGGCCGGAAGCGACGGCGTCCAGGGCCACCGACTCCTGCGCCCGCACCAGCAGCGACGTCTCGGTCTCCTGATAGGGAGTCAGCGACGGCGCAGGGAAGTAGACCGCCCTCTCCTCGCTCCCGAAGAGGCGGGCCGCCTCCATCCACATCAGAGCGTCCGCTTCGCGCGGCACCAGCACCAGCAGCGGCCGGCCGAGATCCCGCGCCAGCAGCTCGCCCACCCAGGCCGCCGCCGGCACCGGCAGACGCACCACGTCCCCGAGGCTCTGCACGAGGGCCTTGTAAGGCGCACTACTGCGCAGCGTCCGGGAGAGGTCCTCCCACGCCGGGTCGGCCATTCAGGAACTCTAACGTCGCGGGGGAGCCGGCGATTCCGCCAGTGGTGGCTCAGAGTAGAATCCAATCTACGGAGGGTTACGGTGATGACCATCCTATACGCCACCTTTGACGGCTAGAGCATGCCCGAACCGGCCGGATCGTTATCAGCCCCCAGGTGCTCCAAGAGTTCTATGTGACCGTGACCCGGAAACTCGCCCGTCCGGTCGTGCGGGAAGACGCTCTGGCGACGGTTACCCACCTCGCTGCGTACCCTGTAGTCCCGGTGGACAGCGGAACCGTCCTCCGGGCCATTCGGCTCCACCAGAGCGCCAGCCTTTCGTTTTGGGACGCCCTGATCATCCAGGCGGCTTTGGAAGGGTTCGGGGCTTTGACCATCGAGAATCCATCCACGGCGAGCGCTGACCCGCCATGAAGCCCCAGTCCGCCGATACGCCCCCGGAGATCGAGGAAATCCTCCTGGAGGGATACCGCCGAATGACGCCTTGGGAGAAGCTCCGGCAAGTCTTCGAGCTGAACCGGATGGCTCAGCAGATGGCCACGATGCGAATCCAGGCTCGGTATGGGCCGAACCTCTCCGAGCAGGAGCTGCGCCTAAGGCTGGCGGCCTTGTGGCTGGACCGGGAGACCATGATCGCGGCCTTCGGATGGGACCCCGAGGTCAAGGGTTATTGAATGGTCCCGCCGGAAGAGGCCCTGACGGTCATTTTGGAGGTCGCCAGAGCCCTCGAAGATCTGCAAGTCCCCTATGCCGTCGGAGGTTCTCTCGCCAGCTCCCTACACGGCATTCCCCGCTCGACCCAGGACGGCGATCTGGTGGCGGACCTCCGAGCCGAGCATGTGCAGCCTTTCCTTGCCGCAGTCGCCGACACCTTTTACGTATCTCCGGAGCGTGTTCTCCAGGCCGTGCAGCGGCGCTCGTCCTTCAATCTCGTCCACCTGAAGACGATGATCAAGGTCGACCTGTTCGTGCTGAAGGCGGAACCTCTATCCCTTCAGGAGATGGCCCGCCGCCAGGTTCTTTCCGTCCCGGGAGAGCCTGGGACGACGCTCCATGTCGCCAGTGCCGAGGATACGATCCTGCAGAAACTCCTCTTGTATGAGAAGGGAGGTCGTGTATCCGACCGCCAATGGAACGACATCCTGGGCGTCCTGAAGGTTCAACGCGCCGAGCTCGATTTCGATTATCTGAAGGAATGGGCGGACCGGGCCGGAGTGGATGACCTGCTGCGGCAAGCCTACGAAGATGCCGGGGTGAACCCGGGCTGACTGGGGCCCGCCGCGCGGCATTATCAGCAATGAGCGACCTAAGCACCACCGGCGAGTTCACGATATGACCGAACCTTTGCCATCCGTATTCATTGGCTCTTCCACGGCACGGCCTCGGTTGCGGGGCGCAGCCATCAGCTTCTGCTAGCGCGCAGTCACGGCGGCTGGCCAGGCCGGTGGATTCGCTCCAGGATCCACTGACGGCCCCGCACATAGGCTGGCGGCACGAGCAGACAGACGAGGATGCCGCCGATCAACTGCATACTCCAGGCGAGCCAGGAGATCTTCTCCGCTCCCTGCTGCAATCCGTACAAACTCAGGCCGACGCCCCAGACCAGAGCGGCGACCATTCCCACGCAGAGAGCTGCTTCGGTCGTTTCATTCTGGATCTTGAACACCACCACGAGCTCCTTGCGAGGGCGCGCGCCTCGGGGAAATTCCACGGGGCGCCAGCCATCTGGAAAATCGCCGCAGCAATGGCTATGCCATGAACCCGGCCTCCTGGCACGATCCGTGAAACACAACCGGCCGTGAGGAAAGAAGAAGAGGAAGCCCTCCCCTCCGTCAGCCACCCGGCGACTCCGATACCGCGGCCCGCGGGAGAGACTGCGGTTCGGGATCGCCAGCAGGCACTTCAACTCCGTACATCGAGGAGGCTTGGAAAGCTATGCGTAGACGCTTCGCCGTTCTGCCGCTGTTTGGCTTGACATACATCCTTGCCGCAGGTTCCGTCGCCGCGCAACCCCTCAGCAACCCCCTGACCTCCGAGCAGGTGGCCTGCAATGAGGCTCAGCTCGCCGGCCTGCTCGACCGCCTGAGCGTCGATGCCATCCACCATCAGACCACCGAGCAATCCCAGACGTGGGCGGTACTCTCGCGGATCCTGCTGGTCACCTACAGCAACCGGTTCGGGTTCTTCGAAGGTCTGGCCGTCGCCGGCTGGATCGCACCCGGAGACGACACCGCTGAAGGCACGGTCCGCGGCGAGAGCTTCCTGGCGTTCGATCTCAACCCGAGCATCCGCACCACGCTGGCGAACCCCGCCCGCCAGCGCCTGGCGCAGATCTCGCTGATGCGCGAGGAGACGAGCAGCACACTCGTCGGCTCCGGCAGCCCCGAGACCCTGGCGGTCTTCCTCAACCCGACCGCGGTGCCGAACGCTACCTCCGGGCGCCTCGAGATCAACAATCTGCAGACGGCCGCGCCCAGCGGCCAGGCTCGGAGCGCCGACACCAAACCGGGGCGAGGCCTCGCCGGCCTCACCAGTCCCTGCCACACGGAGCTCACCGACTTCGACCGCTTCGTCTTCGAGGTCCTGGAACGGATCTTCCGCGTGCAGGCTCCGGGCAACCCTGCCCGCGGCTCGAAGGTCGCCATCTTCCGTGGCGAGGAGCCGCTGACCTACCGAGTCGACGTCTATCCCGTGGGGGCCAAGGGCAAGGTTGCTCTGGATCTCGCTCTGCAGGTGGACGGCGAGGGACGTCTGCAGACCGGCTCGCTGCGCATTCTGCCGGGCTGCGCCGCCGGCGCGCAGCTCGGCTGCAGCTCGGCGGGCATTCCCCTCGACTTCTTCCTCTTCCCGCCGGTCTCCGGCGGCACCGGCCAGACGCGGGTGACGAGCGACCTCATGACGGAGATTTCCTTCAAGCCGGGGACGACGCCGTCTCCGGTCACCGCCGACTTCATCCGCCTCCTCGGCAAGACGCTCTGGAACGGCTGATCCGCCCTCGCTCCCCCAACCCCTCTTCTCTCCCGCCCCCTCGCTCCCCACCACACCGGGAGAGAG
Source organism: Thermoanaerobaculia bacterium (assembly GCA_036002325.1). Lineage (GTDB taxonomy): Bacteria > Acidobacteriota > Thermoanaerobaculia > Multivoradales > UBA5704 > DATARR01. The sequence goes on from DASYTJ010000096.1 coordinate 29,170, forward strand.
GGGGCTTTGAATTCGGGGCGGGCGGGGCCGGGGAGGTGAAGGCCTCGCGGATCTGCTACGCTCCCGCGTTGTTGTTTTCTGGAGGAGGGATATGCCGATCCGTTATCCACAGGAAGCCGTGCTCCGCGACGGCCGGCGCCTGCTCGTTCGTCCATTCACCGAGAGCGACGTCGAGGCCCTGTACGACTTCTTTCTCCACCTCCCCGCGGAGGTCCGGCGTTTCGCCTGGGACCGGATCGACAACCGGGCGCTGGTGGAGAGCTGGGGCCGGGAATTGGATTACGCCAAGGTGCTGCCGCTGCTGGCGCTGGACCGCGGCAAGATCGTAGCCGACGCGACCCTGCACCGCCGCGAGGGCAGCCCGCTTCGGCTGGTCGGCCGCATCAAGTGGCTCATCGATCCCGCCTATCGGGGCGCCGGCCTGGGGACCTTGCTGGTCAACAACTTCATCGTCACGGCCCGCGGCAACGGCCTGCGCCACCTGACCTGCATGCTGATCTCCGACTTCGAGGCCGACGCGGTCCGCACCCTGAAAGATCTCGGCTTCGAGGGCTACACCGTTCCGGGCTACGGAACGGACCCCGACGGCAATCAGCACGACATGATCAAGATGGTCCTGAAGCTGTAGGGGCGGCCCTGCGTGGCCACCTCTGAAGAAAATCAGTGTTCGTCCCGCCCGTGGGCATGAGCCGGCGGCGAGGTCGCCTCCACCGCCTTGAAGGGCTCCAGGATCCGATACCGGTGTGCCGCATCGCGGGGCACCACCCATGAGTCGCCGGCCTCGAGCAGCACCATTTGACCCTCGATGTGCAGCTCGGCCCGCCCGTCGATCACATAGCCGACCGTCTCGTAGTCCCGCCGGCTCTCCGCCTTCTCTCCCGCCGTGGGCTCCTCTTCCCACAGCCGCATCGCCACGTGGACGCCGGAGGCGAGGTACTTCTGTTCCATCGCACCATGGGGAGAATGCCGCGAGTCGACCTTGGTCACCGTCGTGTCGCTCATCGCTCCTCCTTCCGGTGGTCCGCTTCGGGCCACCTCCGCGGAATCGCTGCACGAGCGCTGCCAATGGCACGCACGTTGCTCGTTCCTGGGGCCGGGGACTGCCGCTTCCGCGGGATTCCCCTGTCAAGAAGGAGACGAAACATGCCCATGATCCTGCTGTCCAAAGGGGCGGAGATCCTGCTGGTGCAATTTCACGAACAGAAGGGCGACCGCGTCGGCGCGCGGCCGGGCGACCGCCTGTCCGAGAACGACTTCCGCAAGGTCGAGGCGGAGACCCCCGGCGTGGACTTCGAGGGGGCGAGGGAGTCCCTGCTGGAAGGGAACCTCATCGCCAGAGAAGGCGAGGAGTACATCTTCACGCAAGAGGGCTACGACTACCTCTATAAGCGTACGGGGCATCGGGTGGGAGAGGGGTGAGGACCGAAGAGAACGCCCCGGAATCAGCGGCGCCCTCCAGCCGTTGTAGGATCTTCGCACGGCACTCTCAGCGCCGCGATAGGAAAGATCCGTCTTGGACGACATCCGCAACTTCTGCATCATCGCCCACATCGACCACGGCAAGTCGACCCTGGCCGACCGGCTGATCCAGCGCACCGGAGGGGTGGAGGAGCGTGAATTCCGCGACCAGATCCTCGACTCGATGGACATCGAGCGCGAGCGCGGCATCACCATCAAGAGCAACACCATCACCCTCCGCTACACCGCCCGGGACGGCAAGACCTACCGGCTCAACCTGATCGACACCCCGGGGCACGTCGACTTCTCGCACGAGGTCCGCCGCTCGCTCATGTCCTGCGAGGGGGCGCTGCTGCTGGTGGACGCATCCCAGGGCGTCGAGGCGCAGACCGTCGCCAATCTCTATCTCGCCCTGGAGTACGACCTCGAGATCGTGCCGGTCATCAACAAGATCGACCTTCCTTCCGCCGACGTCGAGCGGGTGCGCGAGGAGATCGACTCCGACCTCGGGCTCGATCCCTTCGAAGCCGTCCTCTGCTCGGCCAAGCAGGGCATCGGGATCGACGATGTCCTGGAGGCCGTCGTCCAGAAGATCCCCGCACCGGCGGGCGACCCCGAGGCGCCGCTGCGGGCCCTGATCTTCGACGCCCAGTACGACATCTACCGCGGGGTCGTGCTCATCTGCCGCATCAAGGAGGGAACGATCCGCGCAGGCCAGAAGATCCTCCTCATGCACACGAACAAGGAGTACGAGGTCGAGGAGGTGGGCCTGCTGCAATTGAGGCGGAACAAGACCGACGCCCTGGAAGCGGGCGCCGTAGGCTACGTCATCGCGGGCGTCAAGGCGGTCTCGGAGATCAACGTCGGCGACACGGTTACGGAGGCCGGCCGCCCCGCCGCCGAGCCGCTCCCCGGCTACAAGGAGGCGAAGCCGGTCGTCTTCTCTTCCATCTATCCGATCGCCACCGACGATTACCCGGACCTCGCCAAGGCGCTCGACAAGCTGAAGCTCAACGACGCCTCTCTGACCTTTCAGAAAGACTCCTCGACGGCCCTCGGCTTCGGCTTCCGCTGCGGCTTCCTCGGCCTCCTGCACCTGGAGATCGTCCAGGAGCGGCTGGAGCGCGAGTACGACCTGTCGCTGCTGCTCTCCGCCCCTTCCGTGCAGTACGAAGTCATGCTCAACAACGGCGAGCTGATCACGGTGGACAATCCGGCCCTCTTCCCCGATCCGGGAAGCATCGACTTCATCCGCGAGCCCTTCATCAAGGCGTCGATCATGATTCCCGAGCGCTACCTCGGAACGGTGATGGAGCTCTGCCGCGAGCGGCGCGGTGCCAACACCAGCTTCGAATACCTGGCCGTGGGCCGCCTGCAGGTGACCTCCGAGCTGCCGCTGGCCGAGATCCTCTTCGACTTCTACGACCGGCTGAAGACGATCACGCAAGGCTATGGCTCGTTCGACTACGAGATCATCGACTATCGCGAGACCGATCTCGTGAAGGTGGACATCCTGGTCAACGGCGACAAGGTGGACGCCCTGTCGCAGCTCGTCCACCGCGAGAAGGCCCGCCCCCGCGCCCTCCACTATTGCGAGCGGCTCGCCGAGACCATTCCGCGCCAGAACTTCAAGATCGCCATCCAGGGGGCGATCGGCGGCAATGTCATCGCCCGCTCGACGATCAACGCCTATCGCAAGGACGTCACCGCCAAGTGCTACGGCGGCGACATCACCCGCAAGCGCAAGCTCCTGGAGAAACAGAAAGAGGGCAAGAAGCGCATGAAGATGGTGGGCTCCGTGGAGATCCCCCAGGAGGCCTTCCTCGCGGTGCTCAAGGCAGGGCCGGATACGTGAGTGAGGCCTACCGCCGGTCTAGCGGCACGAACGGCCGCTGAGTCGATCCGGTGTAGATCTGACGCGGCCGGTTGATGCGGGTCTTGGGATCTTCCTGCATCTCCTTCCAATGCGCGATCCAGCCCGGCAGCCGGCCGAGGGCGAACATCACCGTGAACATGTTGGTGGGGATGCCCATGGCGCGGTAGATGATGCCACTGTAGAAGTCGACGTTGGGGTAGAGCTTGCGCGAGACGAAGAACTCGTCGTGCAGCGCCACGTCCTCCAGCGCCTTGGCGATGTCGAGCAGCGGGTCCTTCACTCCCAGATCGACCAGCACCTCGTCCGCCGTCGCCTTGAGGATCTTCGCGCGCGGATCGAAATTCTTGTAGACCCGGTGCCCGAAGCCCATGAGCCGGAACCCCGAGCTCTTGTCCTTCGCCATGGCCACGTACTTCGGGTAGTCGCCGCCGTCGTCGCGGATGCGCTCCAGCATCTCGATGACCGCCTGGTTGGCGCCGCCGTGGAGCGGCCCCCAGAGCGCGCAGATGCCCGCCGAGACCGACGCGAACAGGTTGGCCTGGCTGCTCCCCACCATGCGCACCGTCGACGTGCTGCAGTTCTGCTCGTGATCGGCGTGCAGGATCAGCAGCAGGTTGAGCGCCCGCGCGACCACCGGCGACACGCGATAGGGCTCCGCCGGCACGGCGAACATCATGTGCAGAAAGTTTTCGCAGTAGGAGAGGTCGTTGCGCGGATACATGAACGGCTGGCCGATGTTCTTCTTGTAGGAGAACGCCGCGATGGTCGGCGTCTTGGCCATCAGCCGGGCGATGTTCAAGTCGAGATCGGCGTCCTTGTCCGGGTAGTAGGACGAGAGCGACGCCACCATCGATCCCAGCATGGACATCGGATGGGCGCTCGAAGGGAAGCCCTCGAAGAACTTCTTCATGTCCTCGTGCAGCAGGCTGTGGTAGGTCAGCCGGGCCTCGAAGGTCTCCAGCTCCTGCCGGCCGGGCAGATGGCCGTAGATCAGCAGGAAGCAGATCTCGGTGAAACGCGCCTGTTCGGCGATCTCCTCGATCGGGTAGCCGCGATAGCGGAGGATCCCCGCGTCGCCATCGATGAAGGTGATGGCGCTCTCGCAGGCGCCCGTGTTCCCGTAGCCGGGATCGAGGGTGATCGCTCCGCTCTGCGCGCGCAGCGCGGAGATATCGATGCCGACCTCGCCCTCCGATCCCACTACTACCGGCAGCTCGTACTCCTTACCGTCCAGGACGAGCTTGGCCGAGCCTGGCGAAGCCGCGGCCGTGGCGGGTTCCTCGACGAGATCCCTGGTCTGTTGCGTCATTTCTTTACCCCCGGCTGCCCCTTACGGACGCTCCGAAGAGGATGGAGCACCTCGCCGGATTCTATCCCCCTGCCGCGCGGGCGGCAAGGAAACCGCTCGGCGTCTCCGTCGAGGCTCAGACAGCGGAGACGCGCCGCGCTCGCGCCGCATCGACCGCGGCCGTCAGCTCGGCCTCGTCGGCGAGGCAGATGTCGAGGTCCCGCAGCAGGCCATCCTGGACGTCATAGATCCAGCCGTGCACCGCCAGCGGCTGGCGCCGGGCCCAGGCGTCCCGCACCACCGTCGTCTGGCCGACATGGATCACCTGTTCGATGACGTTCAATTCGCAGAGACGCCGGTGCCGGTGCTCCTCGGTCGCGAGACCCTCCAGCTCGGCCTGGTGCTTGGAGCGAACGTCCTGAATGTGGCGCAACCAGTTGTCGACCAGCCCCAGACAGTCGTCCCGCAGGGCGGCCAGGACGCCGCCGCACCCATAGTGCCCGCAGACGATGACGTGGCCGACCCCGAGGACGTCGACCGCGAACTGAAGGGCCGAGAGGCAGTTGAGATCGCTGTGGGCCACCACGTTGGCGATATTGCGGTGAACGAACATCTCCCCGGGGAGGAGATCCACGATCTGATTGGCGGGAACGCGGCTATCCGAGCATCCGATCCAGAAATACTGCGGCCGCTGCTGCCGGGCGAGATTCGCGAAGAAGGCAGGGTCGCGGCTGGACACCTCGGCGGCCCAGGAGCGGTTCTTGGCGAACAGATGATCGAGCAGCCGCATGTCGAGTCCGGAGTGTACCGCCTCTTATCGCCCGAAGAACCGCGTCGGCTTTTCTCCGATCGCTTCCTGCCAGCTTTTCTCACACACGCCACACCCGACGAACCTCGCTTCGCTATCTCTTCCAAGCTCCAGGACCGTGAAGCTCATTCGGGACGGCCTTGTCTCGAGGAGACGCGGAGGAGCAAGCAGACAGGATGGCGAGCCAGGCCGCCAGCCCAAGGGTCTCGCTCCTGCAGGCATCCGTCTCATACAGACCTCCTCATCGCCGAACGACCAGACGCAGCATGGGCTTAGGGCCTGAATACTACTGCGCCAGAAGTCGTTCCTGAGTCAGAACCAGGCCCGGGGCGTCGACAGACTCGCCGGGAGGCTGGCGGGCGTCAGCGCGTCGCCCTTCTTGACTCCGCCGAGCAGGGATTGCGGCGGTATGCTACAATCGCATTGCTCTCTGGGAGGTGTGCGATGAGCCGGAGTCGTCTCGCTTCGATCGTTGGGCTCGTGTTCCTGCTGGTCGGCGCAGCGGCTGTTGCCGAAGACCTGCGCCCGCTCTTGAAGCTTCATGACCGTCACACGACCGCTGCCGGACCGGCCAACGTCTCCTTCGTCGACCAGGATCTCTTCGTGTCGCGAAGCGGCGAAGCCGAGCTGATCTCGGTCAATCGCAGTCTTCTCGGCAACACTCCGTTCACGACCACGATTGCGCAGGGTACCGTCACGCCGGATCAGCTCGCGGCGTTGAATGTCGCGCTGGCGGCCGCGCGGCCCAGCCGGTGGTCGGGCGAGTGCACCGCGGAGCTCTTCCCGCTCGGCTCGAGCTTCCGCATCACGCTGAGCTGGTTCGGCAACGGTTCGCGAACCAGCACCCTCACGCTCACCAACGACGGCACCGCTATCAGGCGGTGTTCCGCGGCGAGCGTGGCGCTGCTCCAAGCGGTCTACGCGTTCGAGCAGGCGCTACTTCAGAGCTCGGCGGTCGAATCCTCGGTCTGCCAGGAAGACCTCCAATGTCCGTCCGGGCTCAAGTGTTGCTACCCATGCGGCATTGCGGGCTGCGAGAACCGCTGCAGCCGGCCGAGCGAGAACGGCCATTGCCCGGCGTTTCCCTGAGCGGTTTTATGGAGGAGGCAGCTCACGATCGATGCCGATCACCCTGCCGTCACCCTTGTCGTTGAGCCAGACCTCGGTACCCGTGCTGCCAAAAGGATTGGTGAGCGCATAGAAGAATCCCCGCTTCCATAACTCCTCAGGCGTATAGGCCTTGTCTTCGGTGCGTTTCCCATTGACCAGCAGCACGGAGTCCATCCGTGCATTGGGGTGGTCATCGTACCAGCTCCTCAATTCCTCGGAAGTGAAGGCGCCGGGGCCCGGAGGCTTCCGCCTCAATCGACTTGGATGTTCGACTCGAACCACTCTGCCTTTCTTGGGCTGTCGCTGCAGGCTGCGGCCGCCTTGGCTCTGCTGCACCACGTGAGTGAGCTCGTGAGCGATGAGCCGGCGACCTTCCCAATGGTGGGGATTGAATCCCCCTGCACCGAACACGAGGTCATTGCCCACGGTATAGGCGCCGGCGTCGATGGCTTGCGCCGACTCCGCCGCCTTCTCATCCGTATGCACGCGCAGCTTGCTGAAGTCGTGGCCGAAGCGCAGCTCCATGAAGAGGCGGGACTCCGGGTCCAGGGGTCGGCCGGGTGAATGCAACACCTCGTGGACAATGGGTGGAACCGCAGTGGGTCCGGAGTCGCTTGACCCCACGCGCTTCATCTGCAGGGCCGGCATGATCGTGTTCGGCCGAGCAAAGCTCGACCATCTCTGCCTCCGATGTTCCTTTGGCGCGAATGTTTTCATGCCTGACCCAACCGCGAAATAGCTTATACGCCTGCTGCGATAGCGGGTCAAACGGGCCTATCTCCCGGTCAGCACGAAACGGAATCCGCCGCGGAATCACTTTCCCTTGAGATTTGCCCACGGCGGGGCCATCCCATGGCCCCCAATCCTTCCGGAGGGATTCGATCATGTCAATCGATTCCAGAACAGGGTGGAGGGTCCTGCTGTTGGGGATCTTCTTCGCCACGCACGCCGAGGCGCAAACCGGCGCGGAGATCCGCGCCCAGCTCGCAGCCAAGGCCGACGAGTACATCGCGAACCTCCAAGCCCACCATCTCCGAGATCAACAAGTGATCTCTCTCAAGGCCGGCGGCATCGACGAGCAGGGGGACGCCGCGACCTACACTTCCTATTACGTCGCCGCCGAGGCGCTGCGCTATCGGGACACCGGGGACGCGCAGGCTCTTCTGCATTTGACCGGGGGCCTCGACGCGCTCCATACCGTGCAGGCCGCCACCGGCGATCCCGGAATCGTCAGCCGGTTCGTCCAGAACGGGATGCCGTGGACGGGCTCGCGCACCTTCACCAGCAAGGACGTCTACACGGCGGTACTGTTCGCCTACTCGGCGGCCTACCCGGCCCTGCCCGACGGCCCGCTCAAGGACAGAATCCGCTCGGACGTGGCGGCGGTGGGCGACCGGTTCCTGCAGGACGGCTTCGCCTTCATCAGCAGCCGGAACGGCCTGTTCCTGGACCTCCACCCCCGGCTGAGCCGGTCGGAGCTCGCCTATATCCTCGAAAAAGACCCGGCGGCCGTCCGCCAGGCGGTGACGAATCTGCGCCGTTTCGGCCAGGACTACGGGACCTTCGGCACTCTGCTGGCCGGCCGCACGACGAGCTACCTCTCCGATCTCCTCGCGCGCTGGGAGAGCCCCGAGGCGACCGGGGGCGCCAACACTTCCGGCGCCTGGTGCGAGCGGCTCGCCAACGGCTTCCTGCGCGATTCCGCCCGCTGCCACTACCGCGCGGCCTTCACCAAGGCGGAGATCCAGGCGGCTCTGGACTTCTTCATCAGCCTGGACGCAGCCTTGGGGCCGCTGCAGTTGCAGACCGACGGCCTGGATACGCCCGAGGAGATCGAGCTGCACGATTTCCTGGCCGAGCTGTTCGCGGCCGTCGACGCGGGGCACGATCCGGCGCCGGTCCTCGACCGGCACTGGGAGCGCGGCTTCACGCACCTTCTCAACCGTCTCCTCGCCCTCGTCCGCGGCCTGCCGCCGCGGCTGCCGGCCGTCGCCAAATTCATCACCGACCTGTTCGGCAGCGACGACCGGCCCGACTACTTCTTCTACTGGCTCAACAAGAAGGTGGCCCAGGGCGAGCTCGACGCCGGCAACGCGGCGCTGATCCGCAAGCTGTTCGCGGACCTGCCGGCGACCGCGGCCGCCCTCGACCGCTATGTCTCGGTCCTGCCCGCGAGAGTCCAGGGCCCCGAAGAGCTGCCGACCGCGCCCACCAACGCCCTGTTGCTCCTCCACGTCCTCAAGGTGGCTTCCCAGATCACCGGCGAGCCGCGCTTCGCCCAGGCCTATGGCCAGCAGCGGGAGGCGCTGTTGCCGCTGGCGCGTCGCCTGGCCGGAGCCGTCGACGACGTGCTGACCACGGCGTTCGGGGACGAAGCCGCCGACGCCCAGCGGGCCCAGGGGACACATCAGCTCAAATGGCTGGCCCTCTACGACCTGTTGACTCTCGAGGAGGATCCCGGCGTCCACTCCGTCTACCGGGAAATCCTGGAGAGAGAGTTCGCTCCCGTCCGCGACGAGCTGAACTCCTTCGCCACCTTCATCCATACGATCCGTTCGGGCCGCGTCGACGCCGTCGCTTTCGCCCAGGCGGTGCGGTCGCTCTATCTCTTCCCCCACTACGGCCCGGCCGATTTCGAGCACGCCTGCGGCGACGCCTACGTCCAGGAAGAGCTGCGCGGATGCATCCAGTTCCTGGGCGGCGAGCTCGTGAGCCGCAGGCCGATCCCGCTCGACCGGCGGCCGCGCGACGCCTCGACCTGGCAGAGGAGCCCCCGGCGGCTCAGCAACCGCAACCCCGGCCACACCTTCGCCGGCGTCGACTACCTGCTGGCCTACTGGCTGGGGCGGGCCCACGGCCTGCTCGACGACCTGCCCGACGGCATCCTCGACGTGGGCTCGGCTCCGGAACGGTTGCCGCTCCGGCGTTTCTACCATCCGCACAGCGGCGATCACTTCTACACGATCCAGGACTTTCACGCCAACAATGCCCTGCGGCTGGGCTACGTCGCCGAGGGGCACGAAGGCTACGTCCAGGTCGCCGCCGCCGCCGGCGCCGTGCCTCTGTACCGCTTGTACCATCCGCACATCGGCGACCACTTCTACACCACGGACCCGGACGAGAGAGACCGCGCCGTGGTGTGGTTCGGCTATGTCAACGAGGGTAACGAGGGGTACGTCTCGAGCGCCCAGGCGCCCGGCACCACGCCGCTCTATCGCCTCTACCATCCCGGCTTCGGCGATCACTTCTATACGATCGACGCGGCGGAGCGGGACCGCGCCCTGGGCTTCGGCTACGTCAGCGAGACCACCCCGGGTTTCGTCTGGCTGCAGCAGGAATCCGCGATCGGCGTGGACGTGCGGGTGCGGCCGGTCGAGCCCGGCACGGGACGGGCTCCCGTGACCCTCACCTTCGCGGAGATCCTGACCGACGGGGAGATCCAGCTCGCCGTCGGCAGCTCCGGGCCGGCGGCCCCCGCCGGTTTCGATCTGGGCTCGCCGCCGCTCTACTACGAGGTGAGCACGGAGGCGGGCTTCGTCGGTCCCGTCGAGATCTGCATCGACTACGGCGGGGTGGCCTACGCCAACGAGTGGAGCCTGCGGCTCCTGCACTTCGAAGGCGGCCTCTGGCGAGACATCACGAGCTCGCGCGATCTCGGCCAGCACCGGATCTGCGGCCTCACCGGATCGTTCTCCCCCTTCGTGGTGGCGCGGGACGCCGTGCCGCCCGTCACCACGGCGGCGCTCTCGCAGCCGGCGAATGCGGCCGGCTGGCACCGGGACCCTTTGATCCTCACCCTCGATGCCCGAGACAACGCGGGCAACGGCGGGCTGGAGATCACGCACACCGCAACGGGCGCCCAGGCCGCGGCCGCCGAGCGGGCGATCGGATCGACGCTCTCGCTGCCCGTCTCGGTCGAGGGAGAGACGGCATTCACCTTCTTCGCCGAGGACAACTCGGGCAACGCCGAGCCGCCGCGGTCGATCGGCGTGCGGCTCGATGGCACCCCTCCCAGGATCGTCGCGACGCGCAATCCGCCGCCGAACGCGGCGGGATGGAACCGCACAGACGTCGCCGTGAGCTTCTCCTGCCAGGACGCCCTCTCCGGCATCGCCTCCTGCTCACCGGACGTCCTGCTGACCCTGGAGGCCGCCGGCCAGTCGGCCGTGGGCCGCGCGCAGGACCGCGCCGGCAACGACAGCGCCCTCGAAGTCAGAGACATCCATATCGACAAAACACCTCCCGCGGTGAGCTACTCGGGCAACGCGGAGGACTACACGGTGGACCTCTTCGTAGAGATCCGCTGCAGGGCTGCGGACGGCTTGTCAGGCCTGGCGGAGGTCTCCTGCGAGGACGTCCTGGGACCGGCCTACGCTTTCGGTCTCGGCGCCCACACCTTCCACGCCGAGGCCATGGACGTGGCGGGCAACGCGGCGAGCGCGGAGGCCCGCTTCGAGGTAAGGGTCACGTTCAGCAGTCTCCGCAACCTGACGCGCAGGTTCGTCACCCAGCCTGGCGTGACCCATGCGCTGTGCAGCAAGCTGGACGCGGCGGAACAAGCGGCGGCGCGAGGTAACGTAAACGCCAGGCGGAAGCAGCTCGAAGCCTACTCCAATCAGGTGGCCGCCCAGGCTGGAAAAAGCCTGAGCCCGGAGCAGGCAGCGGTTCTGATCACTCTGGCCGAGGCCTTGTGAGAGGTGGGCGCCTCGGCGTGAGGCGCCGCTCTCCGGGAGGTTTCCTAGACGACGAGCGGGCAACGGCCCCGCTCCGGCATCACGCAGAACATGCAACTGCTGCCATCATCGGGCGGGTTGCCACAGAGGTTGCAGCAGAGCTCGCCCGTCGGGCACTGGCTGCTGCTGGTGCAGCCGGTCATGAACGAAGGAGCGGGTACCAAGTCACTCGGAGCCTGGGTCTGCCCTCCCGACAAGGTCGCCAGAAACTGCGCCTCGTCAGGTGCCGGGTCAGCCGCGCAATTCGCGGCAGGCCCAGCCGCCGGCGGCGCCTGGGCCATGAGCTGCGCGAACGGTATAAGGGCGAGGAGGGCCAAGAGGACGAGAACGGGCTTCTTCATACGTTTCAACTCCTAGTTGACGGACCGGCAGGGAGACCGGCTCGCCTCCAAAGGAATAGGTGTCTCGAAGACTGGAATAGGTGCCCTGAGAGGGTGCCAGTCGACTCGTGCTGGAAGCATCTCTCAGAGAAGGCGAGGCGCGGCCGTAGCCGGCGACGGTGCCGATGATGTCCTCCCATCGCGACGCCTCGAGGGCCTCGGCCACGAAGCCTCCGATCGATCTGCCTAATCAAGACATGATCCGAGCAGGGCAGCCCATGCCATTGCGAGACACCGGTCTTCATGTCGTTCTCCTGGTGATCCAGATGCCTGAAGAAGAGGATGGTACCGCGCATTTCTCCATGATCATGTAGCTATCCAGATTTTTGAAACCAGATTGTCGTTTCTCTTTCCGTCGCCGAGTACCCCGAGCCGCATCGCGCAAGGCTGCCTGCGCGCACGAACGCGCGGAGACGATCGCGCGGAGCCCCGGCGCGGCGCTTGCAGAACCGGCGACACCAAGACCGCAGGGAACTCGCGAAGCAGGCGACGAGAGTGCCGCGGCGGTCCCGCCGGTGGGGCTCGTCCGGGAACCGGCGCGCCGCCCCGGGGGTCCAAGCTGGTATAGGGGAGCGGAGACCGCCTCTCACGGTTTCCGCGGACCCGGGGGCGCGTGTCTAACGAGCGAGACCGCGCTCCAAACCGCGGCGCTCGCGGCTTCGAAGGGGGGTTGCGATGACGACCAGGAACGAGAAGCTGAGCCGGTTGGCGATCGGATCTCCGTGCCAGACGTCATGGGACGGGATGCAGGGCGACGCGCGGCGGCGGCACTGCCAGGAATGTGACAGGTACGTCCACGATCTGGGAAGGATGACGCCGCGCGAGATCGAGGCGCTCGTCGAGGCCAGCCGGGGTCACCTTTGCGCCCGCATCACCCGGGATGCCCAGGGGCGCCTCGTCACGCTGGAGCCAGGATTGCCGGCGCCGGCGACCGCGCACGCCTCTGGGTCCTGGCGGGCCTCGCCGGTCGCGGCCGCGGTGGTCACCACGCTCTTAGGCATCAGCAGCGCCGCGGCCGCCCCTCCCGCCCCGGCGCCGCCCGCGGCCACCGGAACGTCCGACCCGGGCGCGAAGCCCGACGACGCCCGGCCGCAGCCGGCGCCCGCGGCTCGTGGCGGCCTGCGCGGCCGGATCGTCGACGAGAAGGGATCTCCCGTCGCCGGCGCGGAAGTGGTAGCGCGCAACGGCTTCGACGGCCAGGAGCACTCGGCGGCGACCGGCCCGGACGGCAGGTTCCGGTTCGACGGCCTGGCGGCCGGGGTCTACGAGCTCGGGGGGCGGCGCGACGGGTTCGCCGTCAATGAGCAATCGGACATCCTGGTCCACCCCGGCGAGGAGCGAGAGGTCGGCCTGCAGGCCGTCTCCATCAGCGATCGGGGCGAGGTGGCTCTGGGCGGGGCGGTGGCCGTAGTGCAGGAGCCACTGCGCCGAGTGTTCGAGGAGAGCGAGCTGGTGGTCCTGGCGAAGGCCGGAGCATCAGTCGCGGTCGATCGGAACGAGGACTATGGCGAGGTGGCGACGGAGCTTGTCGTCACCTCCACCTTCAAGGGCAGGGCGCCGGGCCGCAGCGTCCGCGTCTACCACACGAGGTCCCTTGACGAGGAGACGGAGCGCTTGGCGCCGGGCACCAAGGTGCTGGCGTTCCTCAAGCCGCGCGACGGGGAGACCGGCCGCACCGCGGTCTACGAGTCGGCCGACTACTTCTTCGGCCTCAAGGTCCTGCCCGCCGCCGAGCTCGAAGCCTACGGCGAGCGGCTCGCGGCGCTGGCGCGGCTGCTGCGCCATGGCGATCCGCATCCCGCCGACGTCACGGAGTGGCTGGTGGCGACCGCCGAGGAGCCGCTGACCCGGCGGGAGGCGACCGGCGAGCTGGGTGCGGCGCTCTCGGCGCTGGCGAGGTTCGCCGAGAAACGCGGCACCACGACCGAGCAGGCGGGGCAAGACCTGCGCGCGGTGGTCGACCGATTCGTCGCCGAGGGCGGCTCGTTCGGCAACGACATGGAGCCGGCTCTCCTCGGCGCGTTCCTGACCGAGGCGCAGCAGGAGCGGCTGAGCAAGGCTTTCCAATCGACGCCGCGCTTGACCGAGGCTGATCTCGAGCTCTTCGAGGTCGTCCGGCCCTGGGCGGGAGACGCCGCGGTCACGGCCCTGGCCCGCAAGTTCCAGGCCGCCGAGCCGTCGGAGGACTGGCTCGACCGGCAGGTCATGGACCTCCTCGCAACGGAGCTGGACGACGCGGATCTGAAGGCGCTGCTCGAGGAGGCGAACGCGGAGATCGAAGGCTACTCGTCCGCCATGCCCGAGGAGCGCACGGAAGAGGACGAGAAGCTCTTCGAGGAGAAGTCCGCGGCGGCCCAGAAGGAGCTGCGGCGCCGGTTCGTGCAGGCGCTCGGCGGGAGGCGGTGAGCTCGACCGTTCCCGCCGAGGAAGCTCTTCAGTTAGCTGGCGCTAGCCATCCGCCGTGAAACCGGCGGGACTGCTCAGCGGCCGCCCGGAGGCACGAAGCACTCGCGGTTCGCCGGGAACCCAGTTTCGGTTCTGTCTCTCTCGATAGCTATTCCAGCACTTTAAATCTAAGGAGGATGCTTCCGCCATCCGGGCGTGCCCGTGCGCGCTGCTCGGCTCAAAACCGCGACCTTTTCAGGAGAAAGTTCCATGCAGCTCAGAGCTCTGTGCAAAGTCGTTTCGGTAGGTCTGGTCCTGATGAGCGCGTACCTGCCGGGCACCGCCGGTGGAGCCGCCAGCCTGGTGTCGCAGAGCGGCGACCTCGATCTATGCGGCGCACCTCCCGGCCTGTCGGCCGCCCGGTCCAAGGCGCGCCGGCTCGTCAGCCAGATCCGCACGGATCTCACGGCTGTCGAGAATCAGATCCGCAGCGTCAAATTCGTGACCGATGTGGAGGCCGGTACGGCTTCCGTCGAGCAGATCGCCGCCGTGGTCGCCGAGGAATACAGCATCATCCATAGCGACCTGAACGCCTTCACGCAGATGGCCGCCCGCTGGGACTCGCCCAACGGCAGCCACTTTTTCGGTGATCTTGCCTTCGGTGAGGCCCTCGCCGCGCCGCTCGTCCTGGACTTCGCCGCGAACGTCGGTCTCAGCGAGGCGGATCTGATCGCCTACGAGCCGCGGCCCAAGGGACAGACCTATGCGTCGCGGGTCTCCTGGATCGCCGCCAACGCGGATCGCGCGTCCGCGGCCGCCTCGTTCCTGGTGAACTTCGGCGTTTTCGGCGAGAACATGGGACGTGTGCGCGATGCCCTGGTGAACGTGTATGGGTTTGCCCCCTCGCAAGTGGAGTTCTTCACCTTCTTCGCCGAGCCGATTCCGGGCTTCGAGGACGACGCCATCGAAGTCATTGCGGCCGGGTTGCAGGAAGGCGTCTGCCCGCGGGATGTGCGGCGATCGGCGCGGCTACTCCAGGCCTATGAGCTGGATTTCTGGCAAGTGGCTTCCGAGGCACCCGGTTCGCCGCTGCCGGTGTCCTGGAATCCCAACTGACCCCCAGGGGACTCCTTTCGAAGGAGCCGCCTGCCAAGTGCCACCCGACTCGTCTGTGCACCTAGATTGCGGGCACCTAGATTGCGGATCCCGGTGGTAGACCCAAGCGTTCCCGAAGGCTCTTCCGGAAACGTCGGCTCAGCCGCAGCCGGGCGTCGGATTTCAGGACGACCTCGTAGTCGCCGTTCGCGTTGAGCTCGACGGCTCGAATCCGGTCGAGGTTCACGATGACGGACCGGTGGATGCGGGCGAACCGCGCCCCGAGGTCGGTCTGGAGCTCCGACAGCGGCCGGCGAAGGATGTGCGTGGCGCGACCGACGTGGAGGCAGGCGTAGTAGCCGGCGGCTTCGATCCAATCGACGTCCGCGACCTCGACGAAGAGGACCTGGCCCCGACTCTTGACGACCAGTCGGTCGGTCCGGCGTGACGCCTGCGGTGCGTAATGCGCGATCTTGTCCTTGGCCCGGCAGAGCGCGCGCTCCACGCGTGCGTCGTCGAACGGCTTCAGCAGGTAGTCGAGCGCGCCGGCTTCGAACGCGCGCAGCGCATGCTCCTGATACGCGGTCACGAAGACGATCGCCGGTGGCACGTTGCCGCCGAGCAGCTCGAGCACGTCGAAACCGTCGCATTCGGGCATTTGCACGTCGAGGAACACGAGGTCGTAAGCCGAACGCCGGATGGCTTCCACGGCCTCCATGCCGGAAGCGCACTCGGCGATGGAGGCGACGTCGCGATCGCGCTCGAGAAGCACGACCAGATTCCGTCGCGCCAACGCCTCATCGTCGACGACGAGGACTCGCAGCCGATTCGGTCGCGGGTCGCGCATCGACGTTTTCAAGCCTCCGTGTAAGGCAAACGAACCAGCACTTCCGTGCCGCCCGCATCGGTGTGACGGAGCTGCAGCGCGGATCGATTGCCGTGCAGGATCTGCAATCGCGAGCTCAGATTGGCGATGCCGACGCCGACGTGGGTCGCGTCCGCATCGCCGTCGCGCGCCGGGCCGTCGTTCTGGATCGTGATGAGGAGGTCTCCGTCCTGGCGTACCGCCGAAACGGCGACTGTTCCTCCGAGGACGCGCCGCGCGATGCCGTGCTTGATGGCGTTCTCCGCCAGCGGTTGCAGCAGCAGGTTGGGAACCATGGCGCGCAACAGGTCCGGCGGAATGTCCAGGCGAGTGCGAAGACGCTCGCCGAAGCGAACCTGCTGGATCTGGAGATACCGTTGCAGGTAGTCGACTTCCTCGCCGAGCGTCACTTGCGATCGATGCGAATCCTCCGAGGCGCGACGCAAGAATTCGCTGAGTCCGACGATCATGCTCAGCGCTTCGTCGTTGCGCCGATCGCGCACCAGGCCGGTGACGGCATTGAGCGTGTTGTACATGAAGTGCGGTTCCATCTGTCCGCGCAACGCGGCGAGCTGCGCCGTCGCGAGTTGCTCGGCGAGCCGCGCGGACTCGGTGGCCTGGCATGCGATGCGTTCGCGTGCGTCGGCGAGATGGGTGACCGTCAGGATCAGGGCATACACGACGAGAAACGTGCCGGCCTGGAAGACGAGCGTCGTGCGGAAGGTGTCGATGAACGTCGGCCAGGTGCGATTGCCCCACGGATTGAACAGCACCTGGAGCCAGGCGGACCACGCTTCGGTGACTGCACTGACGATCGCGAGCGCCGCGACGTGCACGGTGAACGTCCGTACGCTCAGGTCGCGAACGATCGGATGGCGGCGTGCGAGTCCGACGATGGATGGCGTCGCGAGCGCCCACGGCAGCCAGATCGCAAACTCGGTCGCGAACAGCGGAAGCCACGGCTGGTGGCGGCCTTCCGCGTGCATGACGAGGATCGTCTGACTGGCGTCGACCAGCCCGCCCGCGGCCCAGATGGCAGCGATCCACGGCCAGCGAACTCCGCGTTCGGCGAAGCGAGTGGCGATCATGGCGAGAGTTTACCGCGACGGACCGAGGCGACATGCCGGCGATGCTACAAACGGTCGGCGGGAAGCAGCGAGCGGTCTTGGTCGCTCCGATCCGGGCCCCTAGAGTGTGGTCGTTGGATGCTGGCTAACCCATCATAGGAGATCCAAGAGATGAGAACGTTTTTCGGAGTGCTGGTGCTCGCGTGGTCCTGCATTGTGCCGCAGGTGGCCCGGGCGGCGGAGGCGCCGGCCGAGGACAGCGGCGAGGTGGAGACGCTGAAGCGACTGGGGCAGCAGATGGGCGATGCGATGGTCGCCCGCGACATCGGCGCGCTCGATCGGATCTTCGCGGACGATTGGGTGGCCGTCGGGCTGTCCGGAAAGACGGTGACGAAGGAGAGCGTGCTGCAGGGGTACAAGTCCGGAACGGACACGCTCGTATCGTTCGTGCTCGGGCCGATGGACGTCGCGGTGCACGGCAACTTCGCCGCAGTCCACGGCAGCGTGACGGAACGGCGCCGCCACGACGGCAAGGACGTCAACGGCGAGTACCTGTATATGGACCTGCTGGAAAAGCGCGACGGGACGTGGGTGGTGATTCGCAGCGCCGGCGTGCGCGTGAAGTAATGGACGGCAGCACCTGAGCGCGCCAAAGCCTGGGCGCGCTGCCGGCGAAGCACGTCCGGCGGCTCCACCCGCCGACGCGCTCGGTGAGAATCGGAAAACGCCAGCGGGGCCGGTCGTTCCGGCCCCGCGGTCGCTTTGGGCACATCGTTCATGCCTGCTCGGTTACGGCGTTGCGGTATTCACTGACGATGTCGCGCTGTCGGACTATTTCGTCTTCAAAGGCCCGGCGGCCCTGTAGGTACTGAGGATGATGCCGGACGGCATTGCTTGCGTGCCGACGAGCTCGAGTGAGCGTGGCGGGGTTCCCTCGGCAAAGAAGCGCTTCCCCGTACCCAACAGGACCGGATAGACGACCAGCAGGACTTCATCCGCAAGCCCATGTTCGAGCAGCGTCGATGTCAGCGTGGAGCTACCCCAGAGGATAAGGTCCGGGCCGTCCTGCGACTTGATGCGGCGAATGCCCTCGATGATGTCCGGTCCAAGGTCCTCGAACGGGCCCCATTCAAGGCTTTCCGGACGGTGGGTAGCGACGTATTTCGTCGCCGCGTTGAGGCCGTCCGCGAGCGGACTGCTCGGCGCCTTTGGCCAGAAGCCCGACCAGATATCGTAGGTACGACGGCCCAGCAGCAGATCGAAGCTCTCGCCATGCGCGGCGGTGATTGCGTCCCGGCCAGCGGGGGTCCGATAGGGCGCGGTCCAGTCGCCGTAGGGGAAGCCGTCTTCGCCGGAGTTCTGGATCACGCCGTCCAGCGAGATATGTTCGATGATCCTGAGCTTTCTCATTGCGATGCTCCTTTCGAGGGAAAACGGCGGGCGGGATGATTACGCTCGCCAGCCCGCTTCTACATGGGGCGACGAACGAGCGCGGCCGATTTCGACACGATCGGAGCAGCGCCACAACACAGCCGTTGTGCGCGTGCCCTGCCAAGTGCTGCCCTGCCAAGTGCCACCCGACTCGTCCTGCCCTGCCAAGTGCTGCCACACCAAGTGCCACCCGATTCGTCCCGCCACACCAAGTGCCACCCGATTCGTCCAGCACCTAGCGTCCCTCATATGCCGCTGCAGCAAGTTTCAACAAAGACGGAGATAAGTGCAAGGTCCGAGACGGTTTTTCCGTCTTCAGTAGGATGTGGGACGCGGTCCGCGATTCGTGCCCGAGGGAGGGGCTCTCGTCGATGTCACCTGCCGGTGCATCCACGGCCGGATGCTGCTCCGTCCTGGCCCGGCCCTGAACCCCATCATCATTGGCGCCCTTGCGAGATCCAAGCGCCTCCATGGCGTCCGGATCATCGCGTTCGCCTTTCTTTCCGGCCACTTACACCTCATGATAGAGGTCGACGACGCGCTCCAGCTCAGCCGGTTCATGTGCCATTTTCTTTCCAAGCTGGCGCGGGAGGTGGGGCGGCTTACCGACTGGCGGGAGAAGATCTTCGGGCGGCGCTACCAAGCGATCGTCATCAGCACGGAAAAGGCAGCGCAGATCGAGCGCCTGCGATACATCCTCGCCAACGGCACCAAGGAGGGACTTGTCGAGCGGCCTCAGGACTGGCCGGGCGTCCACGCCGTCCGCGCTCTTCTGGGCGAGGAGATTCTCGAGGGAGTCTGGAACGACCGTACACAAGAGTACGCCGCCCGCCGACTCCGGCGCCAGAAAGCTGATCCTTCGCGGTACGAGTCTCCGGAAGTTCTTACTCTCGATCCGCTCCCCTGCTGGAAGCATCTTTCTGAGGAGGCAAGGCGCAGCCGCATTGCCTCGATGGTGGCGGCCATCCAGGCCGAAGCGGCTGCTCGTCGCGAGAGGACGGGAATTGCGCCGCTCGGTCCGGAGGCGATCCTGAGGCAAGATCCCTTCAGCCAGCCTGTGCGGTTAAAGAAGTCGCCGGCTCCCCGCTTCCATGCCGCCAGCCGCAAGATGCGTCGGTATCTCTACCGGCTCTACTCGAAATTCGTGGAGCAGTTTCGAGACGCCGCCGAGAAGCTCCGAGCCGGCGATCGCAGCGCCAGGTTCCCGCCAGGGAGCTTTCCTCCCGGCCTACCCTTCGTCGGCGGGTAAGGCAGGGCTGCCGCTCCCCCCACAGATGTTTCCATTCTTTCAACGCGCGGTAGAGGAGGGGAAGTGTCTCTGCACGGCGAGAACAAAGGGTTCAACAGCGTTCTCACCGCCGGCTTGCATGCTATGCGGGCGATGCCGGGCTGGAAAAGAGCTTCCACAGCCCCTGAAACGTGCGAGTTGCCAAGCTGCGCCCGCTTTGCCACGCCTGCTTCTCCGCGAATTGGGTGGCACCTAGACTGGGGCACCTAGACTGGGAGAGCATCATTCGAGCTACTTTCTTGGAGTAATACCCAAGCAGATCGCCGTACCTGCCGTACTCGTGAACCGCCACTTGGACGGGAAGCAATGGCGGGTAGTCGGATTTCTGATTGTAGACTTAGGGCAATGCACACCTCGTTCAGAGTGAACCCGCCCTCGCAAAGAAAATCCGAAGCACCTTCCCAGCCCATGCTGCCGGAATCAGCGGCAAAGCCCATATGGCGGCGGCCCCAAACTCGAATGGAAGTAGACTTGACCTGTTCAATATGGCCATGTATAGGACGGGCAACCCACCAGATCCGCCCAGCTCGAGCCAAGAATCAGGATAAATCGACGCCGCCGAGACCACTATGAGCGCCATTATCACCCATAATAATGCTATATTTTGCTCGACGAACAAATGCCCCCCCACCAAAAGCCAGCTCAAGACTCCCACCAACAGGATCACTCCGAACTGCCAGAATTCGGCTCTGATACCCATGCTCGGGCTGTTATGTCTAGCTGCTGCATCAGCATCGAAACCCAGGCTGTAAAGTCGCTCAACTACACGTCCAGTCAGAAAACCTGTACCGACGAGCCCCAGAAATAGACCTACTGCGATCAGCCTGAGCAGAATGGACGGGAAATGTTCAAAAATAATAACATTAACCACGCTCGGAATAGCAATCGTCAGCGATGGGAACCATCCCGTTCTAGGCCATAAAAAACTGAGGCTAGCCGCCCCAATCAACAGAGTCGCTGTCGAACCCGGCGACGATTGAAAGGCAGCGGCGATGCCGACGAGCATCGCGAGCAGCAGCTGGACCATTATGTTATTGCGGAGGAGCATCTTTATTTCCCCATCCTAAGTTATGTCTTCTTCTTCTTTCTTCCTTTATCACAGCACTTTTTGGTGTAGTCAGCTTCGCAAGATATCTGTGCCTGACCCACACTTTGAAACATCGCGCCAGGAATACTGACGAAG
>DASYTJ010000097.1:0-63796 GCA_036002325.1 Thermoanaerobaculia bacterium
AAATGGCGGCGGGCGACCCCGTCTACTTTCACCCCATTCGGAACTGGTCGAGCCCCTGGCTCGATCGCCTGGGGGTGCGCTGGGTCCTGGCAGCTCCGGGGGAGGAGCCGCCGGAGACCGGTTGGCGGCTCGCGTATGCCGGGTCCGACGCCCGGGTCTACGAGCGCCCTTCCGCGATGCCTCTGGCTCGCCTGATCGGCAGCGGGAGAGTAGGGGTGGAGCGGCGGACCCCGGGCGCCTGGACGATCGACTGGCAGACTCCCCGCCAAGGCCGGCTGGTGATCGCGGAGGCCTGGGACCGCGGCTGGCACGCCTCGCTCGACGGCCGCCCCGCTCCCATCAAAGCTGTCGGCGGCATCCTGATGGGCGTCCGCGTAGGTCCCGGCTCGGGCCGCCTCGAGTTGCGGTACCATCCCGACGGGTTCATCCCCGGGATGGTATTGAGCGCACTGGGTTTGGCTGCGATCGCCGCCGGCCTCATCCGGCGCCGGGTCAGGATTCCACCAGATTGATCCGCTATCGCAGAGATCTTCGTTTCTGGCTTCTCGCCGCCATGGGCGCCGTACTCCTCGCCGGCTGCTCGGGCCGCGCGCTGCCGGGGGAGCTCGCGTTGCGCGAGGCCGTCCTCGCCAAGCGCTTCGCGAGCGGCGGCCCCCCGGCCGGCGCGGGTCTCTGGTTCCATCATCCTCCCGAAGCCCTGTCCTTCACGTTCGACGGCGAACGCCGGAAGGCGGTGCTCACCTCCACCGATACCTGGCGCTGGACGGGGCGGGTCCCTCCCGGATCGGAGGTGCACGCCGGGGTGCAGATCCTGCCCGAGGCCTGGCAGGTCATCCGCAGCCTGCGGGTTTGGGTGGTGGCGAAAGGCGAGGGCGAGCGCGAGGTGCTCGATGCCGCGTGGACGGACGCCCGCCAACGTCCCCGCTGGCTCGATTTCACGGCCAGCCTTTCGCGCTGGGCCGGCCGGGACATCACCCTGGAGTTCCATACGGCACTGGAGGGGCTACCCGAGGCAAACCGTCACACCAATCTCGTGGCCTGGGCACCGGTCAGGATCTCCGCCGCCGTGGAGCAGGCGCGGCCGAACGTCGTCTTCATCCTCGTGGACACCCTGCGCTTCGACCACCTGACTCCCTATGGCTATCGCCGCGACACCTCCCCCGAGATCGCGCGGGTCCTCGCCAGGCCGGGCGCCGTCGTCGAGGAGGCCTACTCGCAGGCGCCGTGGACCTTGCCGTCCGTCGTCTCCTTCCTCACCAGCCGCTACCCGGGCGAGATCCTCGGCGATGACTCCGCGGCCTATGGGATCCCCGAGAAGATCGCATGCCTGCCGGAGTCGATGGCGAGCCTGGGTTACGAGACCGGCGGATTCTTCGCCAACAAGGTCCTGCACTCCGGCAACGGCTTCGCCCGCGGCTTCGGAACCTTCTACAGCCCGCCGGCCGGCCGCACTCCGCAGGAGGAGGTGCAGCCGGACGCCGCGGAGCTGACGTCGCGGGTCCTGCCCTGGCTGGAGGCCTATCGCAACGCCCCGTTCTTCCTCTATGTTCATTACATCGATCCCCACGATCCATATGACAATCCGGAGGTCGTGGACAACCGTTCCCCCTTCGAGCCTCCCTACCACGGCCGGATCGCGGGCATCGACGTTCACGGGGTCTACGCGGGCAAGATCCCGCTCGCCGATCCCGTGCGGGACACCGAACACCTGAAGGCCCTCTATGACAGCGAGATTCACTACGTCGACCGCTTCATCGGCCGGCTCGTCGACTCCCTTCCACCGGCCGTCCTCGCGAATACCTTGATCGTACTCACGGCCGATCACGGCGAGGAGCTGGGCGACCATGGAGGCTGGAAGCATGGCTTCACCCTCTACGAGGACCAGATCCATGTGCCCCTGCTGGCGCGCTGGGACGGGCGGATTCCCGCCGGCTCCCGGCTGCGCGGCACCGTCCGGCTGCTCGATCTCGCGCCCACCCTGGTGCGGGCGGCCGGCGGCAAGGCTCCTGCTTCCTGGCAGGGGACGGACCTCCTGCCGGCTCTGACCGGCGAAGCGCCCCTGCCGCGGCTCGCCGCCTTCGCCCAGCACATGATGATCGGCCCCCTCCGGGCCGCCGCCGTGCTCGATCGGCGGAAGCTCATCCTGTTCAACCCGCGGACCCCCTACGCGCCTGCGGATCCGCTCCAGGCCCATCTCTGGACGCAGGACCTCAACCGGCTGCGCCGCGTCGAGTTGTACGACCTCTCGCGAGACGGCGCGGAGCGGAGCAATCTGGCGGCGGCCGATCCGGCGCGGGTCGAGAGGCTGCAGCCGATCCTCCATCGCCAGCTCGACCGGCAGCTGCCGGGGCTGCGTGTGATGGCTTCGGGGCTGCCGGCCGGCTCCAGGCTCGCGGGCCAGCTCGTGCTCGACCGGCCGCCGGCGCGCTGGGTCTCCTACTTCCTGGCGGAGGGCGACCGCGTCGAGCTCGCCGGCAACCGCGTCAGCTTCGATCTCGGTGGCGAGGCGCTGACCAAGGGCTTTCTCCTGGAAGGGGACTTCGCGGTCCTGCAGTCCGCGGAAGCCGGGCTCGATTCCCGGCCGCTGCCGGTCCGGATCGGCCGCGGCGCAGCCTATGCCGGAGAGAACATCAGCAGGGCCTCGCTCACCGCGGTCGATCCTCCCGTTCCTGAAGGCCCGGCGCTGCGGCTGTGGCTTCCCGGCGTCCGCCGCGCGCCGTCGGCGAACGCGCCGCCCAACCCTGAAACCGAGCGCCGGCTGCACGCTCTGGGGTACGCGCAATGAACGGAATCCTCCAACCGCCCGGCTGGACCGAGCGCGTGCGCGCCGCGAGCGTTCTCGTGCTCGCTCCCCACTATGACGACGAGGTGCTCGGCTGCGGCGGGCTCCTCGCCCAGCTCGCGGCCGCGGGCGCCGCGGTGCGGATCCTCTTCCTGACCGACGGCGGCGGTGGGAGCGAGAAGGTGAACGACGCCGAGGCCTACCGGCAGAGGCGGCGCGAGGAGGGAACCCAGGTCTGCGAGCTCCTCGGATTCGCCGGCTGCGATCACCTCGGTCTACCGGACGGCGGGCTCGACCGCCGCCTCGACGAGGCGGCCCAGGGCATCCGCCGCGCACTCCTTTCCCAGCACCCCGAGCTGCTGCTCGTGCCTTCTCCCCTGGAAGTCTCGCGCGATCACCGGGCCGCCTTCGCTGCCCTCCACCGTCTGCTGGCGCCGGTGCGCGACGGCAATCCGGACCAGGAGCCGCTCGCGAGGCTCCGCATCCTCCTGTACGAGGTGAATCAACCCGGGCATCCGGACCTGCTGGTCGACGTCACGGCTGAGGAGCCCATCCTCGCCAGGGCCATGGCCCTCTACGCCAGCCAGCAGGAGCGGCACCCCTACTGGAACGCCGGGCTCGGCTTGCGCAGGTTCCGCACCTTGAGCCTCCCTCCGGGCGTGGAGCTGGCCGAGGGCTACCGCCGCCTCCGCGTCGAAGATTTCACCACCCGCAGCCCGGCCCAGCTCATCCGCCACCTCGGCGGCCTGCCCGAGATCCACGAGATCCGGGAGGGACCGCCGATCTCGGTGATCGTCCGCACCCGCGACCGGCCGGGCCTGCTCGCCGAAGCCCTCGCCAGCCTCGCCGCAGGCGAGTACCGCCGCGCCGAGGTCGTGCTGGTCAACGACGGCGGCGCGCCGCCCGCGGTGCCGGAAGGGTTTCCGCTGCCGGTCGTCCGGATCGACCTGGAGGAGAACCGCGGGCGCGCTGCGGCAGCCGAGGCGGGGATCGCCGCCGCGACCGGCGACTACGTGGCCTTCCTGGACGACGACGATCTCGCCGCTCCTGAGCATCTCGCGACCCTCGCCGGGCTGGTCTCGGGGCCGCAGGTGCGCGTCGCGTACACCGACGCTGCGGTCGCCGTCTACGAGCTCGATAGCGAAGGCTGGAGCTGCCGCGAGCGGCGTCTTCCTTATAGCCGCGACTTCGACCCGGACGTCCTGCTGGTCGACAACTACATCCCGTTCAACACTCTGTTGATCGAGCGGTCGCTCTTCGCCGAAGCGGGGGCGTTCGACCCGTCGCTGCCGTTCTTCGAGGACTGGGACTTCCTCATCCGCCTCTCCGCCCTGACCTCGTTCCATCATCTCGCCCGCGTCACCTGCGAGTACCGGCACTTCCGCGGCGGCGGCCATCACGTCTTTGGCGAGAGGCCCCGCGAGCGAGCCGATTTCCTGGCAGTCAAGTCTCGGGTCCTCGCGAAGCACGCCGCCCGCCTGCGGCCGGAGACGCTGGCCCGGGCGGTGGACACCCTGCGCTCCGAGTTGGTGGCCGAGCGCGAAGGGTGGGCGGGCGCCCGCCGCGACCTGGCCGCCCTGCACTCCGACCTCGCCGCCCTCGCCCAGACTCATCAGGAGCTGGCTCGCGAGCGGGATCGCCTGGAAGACCGCTACCACGCCGCGAACGGCGAGCTGGCAGCCCTCCGGCAGGATCGCGAGGCCCTCCAGACGGATGTGCGGCGCCTGTACGACGAGGAGCGAAAGCTCCGTGGCACGGTGGACGACCAAGCGGCCCACCTCGGCCGCACCTACGCTGAGATCGAGCGCCTGAACGGCATCATCCGCGCGATGGAGGCCACGCGGGCGTGGCGGCTTCATCAGTGGTGGGAGAAGCGGTTTTCGTGACGGCCCGGATCGCCCTCCTCTCCAGCGAGCCGGTGCGGCCCCGCATGGCGGGGATCGGTATCCGCTATCTCGAGCTCGCGCGCCGGCTGCCGGAGGAGGGCATCGACGTCGTGCTGGTCTCGCCGGCTGAGCCGGTGGAGACGAAGGCAATGGACGGCATGGGAGGCGTCGAGGTCCGCCGTTTCGAGCGCGGCCGGCTCGCGGCATTGCTCGCGGACTGCAAGGGCGCCGTGGCCCAGGGGCAGCTCGCCAACGATCTCGTCCTGGAGGTGCCGGAGCTGCCGGTGGCCATCGATCTCTATGATCCGTGGCTGGTCGAGAACTTCTCCTACACCGAGACGCTCGGGCTCGATCCCTACCGCAACGACCATGCGACGTGGACGCTCCAGATGTCGCGCGGCGACTTCTTCCTCTGCTCCTCGGAAGAGCAGCGGAACTTCTATCTGGGATTCCTCACCGCCCTCGGCCGTGTCAACCCGGAACGGCTGGCCGCCGACCCCGACCTCTCGACCCTGATCGCGCCCGTTCCCTTCGGCGTGCCGGACGAGCTGCCCGCCCACCGCCCCGTGCTGCCGCCCCGCGCCGCCGGAGAGACGCGGCTCCTCTTCGGCGGTCTCTACGACTGGTACGACCCCTGGACGCTGCTCGACGCTCTCGCCGCCTTGGAGCGTCCCGGGTGGACCCTGCTGCTGATCCGCAATCCCAACCCGGAGGGCACGCCGCAGCGCCTGTTCGCCGAGGTCGAAGCCCACTGCCGTTCCCTCGGCTGGTGGGGGAGCCGCGTACAAGCGCTCGACTGGGTGCCGGCGGAGCGGCGCTACGACCTGCTGCGCGACGTGGACCTCCTCGCCGCTCCCCACCGGCCGAGCCTCGAGACCCGCCTGTCGCTCCGCACCCGTTTTCTCGACGCCCTCGCGGCTGGGTGCCCGGTAGTGACCAGCGAGGGCGGCGCCATGAGCCGTCTCCTCGCCGAGCATCGCGCCGGCTGGGTGGTGCCCCCCGGCGATGCGCCGGCTCTGACGCGGGCCCTCGCCGCAGCGCTCGCGGCTCCGGAATCCCGCCGGTCCGGTGCCCGCGAGCTTCTCGCCGCTTTCCGCTGGGACCGCGCGCTCGCCCCCCTCGTCCGCTTCTGCCGCGGGCCGCGGGTGGACCCCACCAAGGCGAGATTCGCAGTGCGGCCGGCCACCGTATCGCCGCCGGATCCCGTCGCCTTCCGCCTGCGCCGCAAGCTCCGCGTGTGGCGGAGCAACCTGAAGGGGAGCGCTTGACTGCGCTCCGCAAGGTCTCGGTCGCCGTCCTCTCCTGGAACGGCCGCCATCACCTGGAGACCTGCCTCGCGGCCCTCGCCGCCCAGCAGGATCCCGGCGTGGACTGGGAGGTCCTCGTCCTCGACAACGGCTCGACGGACGGCACCGCCGCCTGGATGCGCGAGCGCTGGGGCCGGGATCCGCGCGTGCGGCTCATCGCCAGCCCGGTGAACCTCGGCTTCTGCGCCGGCAACAACCGCCTGATGAGCGAGGCGAGCGGCGACGCCGTAGCCCTCCTCAACAACGACACCCGCCCGGAGCCCGGCTGGCTGGGCTCGCTGGTGGAAGCCTTGGGCGCGGCGCCGCCGGACGTGGCCGCCGTCTCCGGCAAGATCGTCGACTGGGAGGGCGAGCGGCTCGACTTCGGGCGCGGCGTGATGACCTTCGACGGCCACGCCTTTCAGCTCGACTTCCGCCGCCCCCTTTCTACGGCCCGCCTGCCGGCCGCCGGCGAGGAGATCCTCTTCGCCTGCGGCGGCAACATGCTGGTCCGCCGCGCCTCGTTCCTGGCCGCCGCCGGCTTCGACGAGTCCTACTTCGCCTATCTGGAGGACGTCGATCTCGGTTGGCGCCTGTGGTCCGGCGGCGAGCGGATCCTCTTCGCGCCCGGAGCCGTCGTCCACCACCGCTCGGGTGCCACGAGCGATCTGCTCGGCCTCTACAACCGCGGCTTCCTCTTCGAGCGCAACGCCTTCCTCACCGCCTACAAGAACTACGAGCGCGGCCTCTGGGAGCGCGTCATGCCGGCGGTGATGCTCACGCTGACCTCGCGCACGCAGGCTCTCCTGGAAAGCAATCCGGGAGCGCATCTCTTGCGCGTCGATCCTTATGCCGGCCACATCGCCAATACCGCAACGAATCGCGCTGGCAACGGTCCAGCTCCCGTCGAGCTGCCGTCCGCCGCCACCTGGGAGGGGTTCAAGATCCGCTGGCGTGGCTACGGTCCGCGGGAGTTCCTCCGCCGCGGCCTGCGCAAGCTGGGCGTCGGCTCCGCGTCTCTGTCCACTGAGACCCCACGCCTCACCGACGACCGCACCATCGCACAGCTCCGCGCGCTTCACTGGCTGCTGGGAAATCTCGAAGGCGCCGCCGCGGCCCGCGCCGGCGTCCAGCGCCGCCGCAAGCGCTCTGACCGCGACATCTTCGAGCGCTTCCCTCTCTACCTCGTCCCCACCTATCCCGGCGACCACGCCCTCTTCCACAGCCCCGGTTTCCAGGTATGGCTGCCCGAGGATCTGCCGCTGGTGAAGAGCACTCTCGCGGAGGTCATGGAGATGGGGTGAGGCCCTGCTAATCTCTCCCTATGACCCCCGAAGTTTCCGTCGTCATCCCGACCCACAACCGCCTGGAGGTCCTCGCCGAGGTGCTGCAGGCGCTGGAGTTCCAGCACGGCGCGCCGCCGTTCGAGGTGGTGATCGTCGACGACGGCTCGACCGACGGCACCGGCGACTGGTTGCGCAGCCGCAGTTTCCAGGTGCCGCTGCGGTCCATCGTGCAGGAGAACCACGGACCGGCGGCGGCGCGGAACACCGGCGTCGCCGCAGCATCCGGCCGCTGGGTGGCCTTTCTGGGGGACGACACCGTCCCATCGCCTGGATGGCTCGCCGCCCATCGCGAGGCCCACCGGCGACGCGGCGACGAGCCTCTCCTGGCGGTGATCGGCTACACCGGCTGGCATCGCCGCATGAAGCTCAATCCCTTCCTGCGCTACATCAACGAGCAGGGCCTCCAGTTCGGCTATGCGCTGATCGATGACAAAGAAGACGTACCGTTCAATTTTCTATACACCTCCAACCTCTCGCTGCCGCGCGATCTGCTGCTCGCCGAGCCGTTCGACCTGCGGTTCCCCTACCCGGCGTGGGAGGACATCGAGCTCTCCTATCGCTTGAAACGGCGCGGCTTGCGGCTCGTCTACGAGCCCGCGGCCACCGTGGCGCACGACCATCCTACGGACTTCGCGCGCTTCGCCACCCGCCAGGAGAAGGCCGGCTACTGCGCGGTGGTCTTCTATCGCCTGCATCCGGAGCTGGGCTCGTTTCTGGGGGTGGGCCCCGACGGGCCGCCGCCGCTGCCGCCGGAGAGGCAGCAGCGGCGGAAGGAACGCCTGGTCCACGCTTTGCAAAAACTGCCTCTCGGAGTCCCGAAGTTATGGGAAGATGTACTTCGGTACCACTACATACTTGGTCTTCACCGCGCCTGGTCTGAGCTGGGTGCGGAGATGGAAAAGGAGAGCACCCATGACCACCCACAGACCCGCCGTCGAGCGGCTCCCGCGTAAGGTGCTGCCCCTCGCGGCCGCCGCCCTGTTGCTCGCGAGCCTGCCCGTGTTCGCGGGCCAGGAGGGTTCCCGGCCGTCCGACAGCAGCGACTTCGGTCCGACGGCCAACGAGGCCGTCTTCAGCACCTTCGAGCCCGCCAGTGAGCCGAGCCCGCCGAGCACCGCGAGCGAGCCGAGCGAACCGGCAGCGCCGAGCGAGCCGACCGTGTCGAGCGAGCCCAGCGCGCCCGAGACCACGCCCAGCGAAGAGCCTTCAGGGCCGATGCTGATCGCCCAGACGCGCACCCCGCCGAGCGACAGCAGCGACACCGGCCGGACGGCCCATGACGTCGGCTCCCACGGGTCCTCTTCCTCCAGCTCTTCGACGTCCAGCTCGTCGGGCTCGTCGGGCTCGTCGAACAGCGGATGGTCCTCGTCGTCCTCCTCCCGCGATTCCGGGCGCACCGCCCGTCCCGTGGGCCCTGGCGACAGCGAGCCCCATCGCCAGCCGCCGCATGACCGCGGCCGTAATGACGGCCACCATGGCGGCGGCCACCACGGCGGCTACTACTATCCCTACGGCTACTTCGGCCCGTACGGCTACTGGCCCGGGTTCTCCTGGTGGTGGGGATGGTGGTACAGCGATCCGTATGACTACCCCTATCCCTATGGCTACGGCGGCTACGGCCGCGGCGAGCCGGGCTACTACGGCCGGGGCGACGTCGGCGCCCTCGACCTCGACGTGGCGCCCGCCCGCACCGAGGTCTACCTCGACGGCGAGTACATCGGCAAGGTGGACGCTTTCGACGGCTGGCCGCGGTACCTCTGGCTGCCCAAGGGCACTTACGACCTGGTCCTCTACCTCGACGGCTACAAGACCGTCGCCCGCCAGATCACCATCTATCCGGGCTCGGTGATCGACATCGACGACCGGCTGGAGCCTGGCGAATCGGTACGACCCGAAGACCTCGCCTCGAAGTCGCACGAGCGGCGCGACGAGCGGCTGCGCTTCGAGCGCGAACGGCGCGAGCGTATCGAGCGGGGCGAGCGTGGATATGACGACGGCGAGGATTGGCGGGACCGCGTCCGCCGCGAGCGCGACGAAACCCGTGGCGAAGACCGTGACCGCGACGAGGACGTCGACATCCGGGAGGAGACTTCCGGAAGGGGCCGGCTGCGCCTGGATGTCGAGCCCGAGGATGCCTCGGTCTACCTCGACGGCCGCTTCGTGGGCACGGGCACGGAGCTCGGCATGATGCGCGGCGGCCTGCCCGTCTCACCCGGCGAGCACAGGCTGGCGGTCGTGCGGCCGGGCCGCAAGGCCGAAGAGCGCAACTTCCAGGTCGAGCCGGGCGAAGAGGTCGAGCTGGAAGTCGACCTCGAAGCCGACGGCCGCTGACCTCTACATTTCTTTGCCCTGAAAACCAGAGGGGCGCAGCCGCCAAGCTGCGCCCCTTTTCCAAACGGGTCGAGCACGGACGGCGGCGACCATAGAGCACCCCTGCTGTTCAGCTCGCGCCGCCCGCCCGCCTCGCTCGAAATCGTCTTCAAGACACGTGCCACTCTCGGAGCGATTCGCCGGCCGGATAGAGTTCCGGGGATGGAACCGAGAATCCTGTTCCAACAGACACTCCGTTCCGGCGCTGGAGACTCCGGGGATCCGCGCTTCGCCTTCGCCGCCTCCCGCTTCGAGGAGGGTGAACGCACCGTCGAGCTGCTGCGCCGTAGGTTTCCCGACCTGTTGCGGGAAGGATCGACGGTCCTCGACCTCGGCAGCGGCAATGGCGGCATGCTCTTCCCTTTCGCGCCGTTCTGGCATGCCATCGCGCTCGACACCTACGCTGACGCTGACCTGCGATCGTTCGCCGGGGCGAGCGGCTTGCGCGTCCACCAGTGCCTCGGCGTCGCGCAGTCGCTGCCGTTCGCCAGCCGCAGCATCGATCTCGTCCTCCTCGCTGAGGTTCTCGAGCACCTCTCCGCACCCTCCGTCGCAGGCGCCGAGATCATGCGCGTCCTCAAGCCGGGCGGGGTTTGCCTGATCAGCACGCCGCCTCGCCTGGTCTTCGCGCTCCGGCGCGATCCTCACTTCGGAATTCGTTTCCTGGTCGCCCTGCCGGATCTTCTGCAGCGGCTGGTCGTCCGCCTCCGCTTCCCCGGCGCGCCCTACGACGTCCATCACATCTACGCCACCACCTGGGGCATCGCGCGGCAGTTTCCCCGCGGCTCATTCACGATGCACGTCATCTCGCATCGCTCCGGCTGGACGCGTCACCTCTCGTGGAACTATCTGGCGCTACAGCGGCGGGCGTGATGCTCTCCACGAGTTCGTGAACCCATTTACCAGTTCGTGAAACGCGCTCACGAATTCGTAGACGGGTCGATGAGCTCGGAAACGCGTTGACGAACTCGTAGACGGCCTACCGCTCCTCTTTGTGCGTTGACGAATTGGTAAACGCGTCGACGAGTTCGTGGATCTCGCACAACGGCAGAGGGCGGACTGATCCTATCTCTCAGATTCTAAACTCATTACCCTTGGTCAACCCAGCGCGGGCCGCCTCGAGATCCAGCGGGGAACGATCCCCCGAACAGTGGGCCAAGACAAGCATGCTTGACAACATGGAAAGCGTCCTGTACTCTCAAAGAGTCAAGCAAGCTTGACCACATGACAAGGAGATATGACCCGTGAAATCCACCGATGACTCTCTCGCCCTCTGCTCCAGTCCGCAACGCGATCGACGCAATCAGTGGCGGATCACGCTGTGGGCCTTCGTCTGGGGGTTGTCCTTCGTCGTCACCACCTGGGGAGCCAAGAGGGAGTGGTGGCCGTTCGGGGTGACCCTCGCCGGGGTGATCGGCACCTCGATTTTCGGTATCGCGACCTTTCTGGCGTACCGCCGCTTCCTGCAGGAGACGGACGAGCTCCGGCGCAAGATCGAAGTGGAGGCGCTCGCTCTCGCGTTCGGGGTCGGCGTGGTTGGAGGCCTGACTTACTGGCCGCTCGCGGTGAGCGGCGCCGTGCCCGAATCGGGCCTCGTCTACATCTTCGTCGCGATGTTCTTCACCCATCCCGTCGGCGTCCTGATCGGTTTCCGGAGGTACTCGTGAAGAACCGGTTGAAGGTGCTGCGGGCCGAGCGCGACTGGACGCAGGCCTACCTGGCCCAGCGGCTGGAGGTCTCGCGTCAGACGGTCAACGCCATCGAGAAGGGGAAGTACGACCCCAGCCTGCCCCTCGCGTTTCGCATCGCGAGGGTGTTCGAGAAGCCGATCGAGGAGGTCTTCGATCCCGAGGAGGAGAGGGGCTAGAACCGTACCCAGAGCTGCTGCGCAACCGGGCGCGGTCGCGAACGTACCGGAATACAGATGATCGAATCGTAAGGAGATGAAGATGAACCGATTTCTATCGAAGCTCGTGCGTCTCGCGACGCTCGTTCTGCTCATAGCGATTCCCCTGGCCGCCCAGCCGCCCGAGAAGCCGGTGGCCGGCGAGGGGGCGGTGGGAGAGTGGCTCGGAACTCTCGAAGTCGGCCCGACGAAGCTCCGCCTCGCCCTGCACGTGGAGAAGAAGGGCGACGGCGGTCTTGCCGCGACTCTCGACAGCATCGACCAGGGAGGGGCGAAGATCCCGGTCGATGAGGCGGTGTTCGAGCACGGCAAGCTGCGGCTGACGCTCAAGGCGATCGGCGGCTCTTATGAAGGCACGCTGAACGTCGACGGCAGCGCCCTGCAGGGCGTGTGGTCGCAGGGTGGACGGCAACTGCCGCTCACCTTTCAACGGCGGGAGGAGGCCTTCGCGCTGAACCGCCCGCAGCATCCGCAGGGGCCGTTTCCCTACGAGATCCGGGAAGTCACGTTCCGCAGCGAGGCAGGGAATATCAAGCTGGCGGGGACGCTGCTCGTGCCGCCGGGGAAGGGTCCGTTCCCGGCGGTAGCCCTGGTCTCCGGCTCCGGGCCGCAGGACCGGGACGAGACGCTGATGGGCCACAAGCCGTTTCTGGTGATCGCGGGCGCTCTGGCCCGCCGCGGCATCGCCTCGCTCCGCTGGGATGATCGCGGCGCCGGCGCGTCGGAAGGCGATCACATGGGTTCCATGGTGAACGACTTCGCGGCTGACGCGCAGGCCGCCGTGGCTTTCCTGCGTTCCCGCCCTGAGGTCAATGGAAGCGCGATCGGCATCGTCGGGCACAGCGAAGGCGGTCTGATCGGTCCGATGGTCGCGGCGGCGGATCCAGCCGTGGGCTTCCTCGTCCTTCTGGCGCCTCCCGGGGAGCCGCTCCGGTCTCTGCTGACCCGCCAGACCGGGGCTCTCTTGCGACTGCAGGGTCTCGACGAGAAGCTGATCGAGCGCTCGCTGGCGGCGCAGGCTGAGGATCTCGCGCTCATCGCGGACTCTTCACTGACGGTCGACCGGCTGCAGGAGAAGCTGAAGGCGCTCGCCGACTCCCACAGGCAGCAGTTCACCGCCGAGGAGCGCACCCGGCTTGGCGTCGACGGCGACGCGGTCGAGAGAGGCATACGTATCTCGACGACGGCCTGGTTCCGATCGCTGATCCGGCAGGATCCGGCGGTGTACCTGCGCAGCGTGAAAGTTCCGGTCCTCGTCCTGTTCGGAGAGAAGGACTTCCAGGTGGATCCCGGGGTGAACGCGGAAGCCGTACGCGCTGCGCTCGCCGCCGGCGGAAACCGTGACCACGAGGTGCGGAGTCTGCCCGGCCTCAATCACCTCTTCCAGCACGCGAAGACCGGCGGCATGGAGGAGTACGGCACGATCGAGGAGACGTTCGCACCCGAGGCTCTGAGCATGATCGGCGACTGGATCGCGGCACGGTTTCGATAAGATCAACCGTCGTGCAGTCGGCCTCACCGGAAATCATGGCTCGGCACCGCTACCACCTCCTGCAGTGACCAGAACCGCTCACCCTTGATGGAGACGGTGCCGTCCCGCTTCTGGAGGACGCCCTCAACAATCAGCCCGGGCGAGCCGACGATCAGCTTGCGATGCTGGCGCAGGAGGTCCGGGGAGACGACGGCCTGGGACATGCCGGTCTCGTCTTCCAGGGTGAGGAAGAGGAGCCCCTTGGCGGTGCCGGGACGCTGGCGGACGATGACCGAGCCGGCGGTGCGGACCTTCGCGCCGTTGGGCAGAGCGGCGAGGCCGGCGGCTGGTGTGACGCCCTTCTGTGCCAGGTACGGACGCATGTAGGCCAGCGGGTGGGGCCCGAGGGTCACCTGGGTTCCATGGTAATCGGCCCGGGTCTCCTCGGCGGGGGTCATCTCCGCTAGGGGCGAGGGCTCCGAATCGGTCAGACGGTCGAGGAGAGGACCGGCGGGCCTGCTCAGCCGCGCCACCTGCCACAGAGCGGCGCGGCGGGTGAGGCCGAAGCTGGCGAGGGCGCCTACTGAGGCCAGGATCTGGAACTCGTCCTCGTGCAGATCGCAGCGGCGGGCGAGGTCCTCGGCGTCGGCGAACGGCGCCTTCGCCTGCTCGGCTTCGATGGACAGACCGGCCTTCGCGCGCAGCCCCCTCACGAACCGGAAGCCCAGACGGATGGCGCCGGGCGGATCGCCGGCGCGGTCCTCCCAACGGCATTGAATACCTGAAGTCTGGATATCCACCGGCCGGACCTCGACCCCGTGGCGCTGGGCGTCCTTCACCAGCGTCGCCGGGTGGTAGAACCCCATGGGCCAGGCGTTGAGGATGCCGAGATAGAAGGCGGTGGGGTGGTGGGCCTTGAGCCAGGCGCTGGCGTAGGCGATGAGGGCGAAGCTCGCGGCGTGCGACTCGGGGAAGCCGTAGAGGGCGAAGGAGGTGATGCCCCGGACGATCTCTTCCTGGGCCTGGCCGGAGATCCGCCGCTCGATCATGCCCTGGCGCAGCCGGCCGACGATCGCCTGCATCCTCTCGACCGAACGCTTGGAGCCCATGGCGCGGCGCAGCTCCTCGGCCTCGCCGCCGGTGAAGCCGGCCGCTACCATGGCGATGCGCAGGAGCTGCTCCTGGAAGATCGGCACGCCGAGGGTCCGTTCGAGGATCGGCTGCAGGCTCGGGTGCGGATAGGTGACCGGCTGCCGGCCGTTCCGCCGCTCGAAGTAGGGACTCGCCAGCTTGCCGAGGATCGGGCCGGGGCGGATGATCCCCACCTGGATGACGATGTCGTAGAACCGCGTCGGATGGTTGCGCGGCAGCGAGGCCATCTGCGCCCGGCTCTCCACCTGGAAGACGCCCACCGTGTCCGCCTGCTGGAGCATGCGGTAGACCTTGGGATCGTCCGGCGGCAGATGGGCGAGGTCGACATGGACCCCTTCCCGGGCGCGGATGGTGGGCACCATCTCTTCCAGCGCGGCGAGCATGCCGAGTCCCAGCAGGTCCACCTTGATGATGCCGAGATCGGCGCAGTCGTCCTTGTCCCACTGGATGACGACGCGGCCGGGCATGGAGGCCGGTTCCAGGGGGACGACCTCGTCGAGCCGGCCGGCGGCGATCACCATGCCCCCGGTGTGCTGGCCGAGATGGCGGGGCAGGTTGTGGATGCGCGTCCAGAGGTCGGAGAAGACCTTGGCGCGCCGCTCCTCGGGATCGAGACCGGCGGCGGTCAGCTCGGCGGCGAGCGACTTCGAATCGCCTTGCGACAGGTCGTAGCTCCAGGTGCCGAGCTGGCGGGCCAGCTTGTCGATCTGCTCCTCGGAGTAGCCGAAGACCTTGGCGACCTCGCGGGTGGCCGAGCGGTCGCGGTAGGTGATGACGGTGGCGGTCATCGCCGCGCCGTGCGGGCCGTAGCGTTGATAGACGTGCTGGATGACCCTCTCGCGTTGCTCGCCGGAGGGGAGGTCGAGATCGATGTCCGGCCACTCGCCGCGCTCTTCGGAGAGGAAGCGCTCGAAGAGGAGGTCCATCTTCACCGGATCGACGGCGGTGATGGAGAGCGCGTAGCAGACAGCGCTGTTGGCGGCCGAGCCGCGTCCCTGGGCGAGGATGCCCTCGCGCTGGCAGAACTGCACGATGTCCCAGACGATGAGGAAGTAGCCGGCGAGGTCGAGTTTCTCGATCAGGTCCAGCTCCTTCTGAATCTGGGCCTGGGCCCTGGCGGTGAGCGGCCGGAAGCGGGCGCGGGCGCCGTTCCAGGTGATGTGGCGCAGGAAGGATGCCGGGGTTTCGCCGGGCGGCAGCGGATACTCGGGGAAGCGGTAGCCGAGGTCGGCAAGAGTGAAGTCGAGGGCCGCGGCCAGCTCGGCGCTCGCCGCCAGGGCGTAGGGGAGGTCGGGGAACAGCTCCGCCATCTCCCGGCGGCTTTTCAGATGCCGCTCGCGGTGGGCGGCGAGCAGGCTGCCGGCGGCGTCGAGGGTGGTGTGATGGCGGATGGCCGTCAGGACGTCGTGAAGGGGCTTGTCCTCATGCCGGGCGTAGCGCGCGCCGTTGGTGGCGAGCAGGGGGAGGCGGAGCCGCCGCGCGAGGTCGACGAGGGCCTGGTTGCGGTGCTCCTCTTCGCGCAGCCGGTGGCGCTGCAGCTCGACGTGCAGGCGGCCGGGAAAGAGTCCCGCCAGCCGCTCCAGCAGGCGGCGTGCGGGGTCGATCCCGCCTTCCGCCAGCTCGCTGGCGAGGGGGCCCTCCTCGCCGCCGGTCAAGCAGTGGAGCCCGCCCGCGTGCTCGGCCACCAGGTCCCAGGAGACGCGCGCTTCGCCCTTGGCCCGGCCGCGGGCGGCGGCGGTCAGCAACCGGCAGAGATTGCGGTAGCCGGCGCGGCTGGCGACGAGCAGGGTCAGCCGGCAAGGCTTCTCCTCGAGCGACACCTCGGCTCCCACCAGCGCCTTGATCCCGGCCTGCCGGGCCGACTGGTAGAAGCGGGGCGCGGCGTAGACGCCGTTGGCGTCCACCAGCGCCACGGCCGGCAGCTCCAGGGCCGCCGCCCGATCGACGAGATCCTCGGGGAGCGAGGCGCCGTCGAGAAAGGAGAAGGCGGAAGCGGCATGCAGCTCGGCGTAGGGAGGGGGAGCGGTCGTCCTGCCCATGAACCGAGATTAGGCGTAACAGGAGCGTAAATCAAGGGGCGCAGTAGCAGCCTGCGCCCCTGAGGATTGCGGATGGAGCTTACTGGCCGACGAGGAACAGGAGCCCGTTGTTCTGGGCCAGGACCTTGCCGTCGGGCAGGATCGAGATGGGCGTGTAAGCGGCGCCCAGGGCGGTATCGAGGAAGAGGGTCTCGCGCAGCGTGCCGTCCGCACGGATGACGTAGATGTTGCCGTCCTCGCTGTTGTTGTAGATGTTGCCGCCGCTGTCGATGGCCGGCGCGTTGACGCACCACTCGAAGCCGTGCGGATGGTCGCTGACGCAGGTCACGTTGCCGTTGGCGTCGCGGCTGCAGCTCAGGGGGTTGGTGTTCTGCCAGCTCCACTCCGGCGTCAGGTTGGGGCTCAGGCTGGTGATGAAATAGGCCTCCGGATAAGTGGGATCGTTGGCATTGCGGTCGCCGGGGCAGATCACCGGGTCGTTGCAGTACGAGCCTACGTCTTCGCCGTAGTGGTTGTCCTTGGTGATGATCGAGTAGGTGCCGCTGCGGGGCAGGATGCCCGGCGTGATGTCCCAGCCGAAGTGGTAGCCGTTCAGGTAGGCGCCGGTGGAGCTGAAATGCATCGTATGCCCCTGAGCGTAGTTGTAACGAGTGTAGGCACCGAAGATGATGCTGCCGTCCGGCGCGACGACGGGCGACGAGGTGCCGTCGTCCAGCACGCGGCCGGCGCCCGGCCGGTTCTGCGCCGGATCGACGCCGGGGGTGGCCCCGGCCCGGCAGCCGCCCGGCGTGCCGCTCGGTGGTATCTCGTCGTCGCAGCCGTCGTTGAAGCGGTCGCGCAGGGAGGCGGCCCACTTCGGGGTCAGGTTGGGATTGACCGCCAGCAGGAAGGCGGTGCGGGTGGAGAACTGAGCCACGCTGACGGTGTAGATCGTGCCGTCCGGCGCGACGGCGGGGGCCACGTTGATGCCCGGCCGCTGCGAGCCGCAGGTGATGTCCGGCGGCACGGCGTCAGGGGTCGGCGGCCAGGGGAGCTGGTTGATGTTGAAGACGCCGACGCACTTGTCGTTGCCGGCCGGCGCCCCCGGGTTCAGCGAGGCGAAAGTGGCGGTCTGGAAGGAATTGTTCGGTGCGATCTTCACCAGCCAGGAGCTCACCGCGTCGGAGTTCCAACCGTTGCCGTGCGCGAGCTCGATGGCGTTGTAGTAGACGTTGCCGGCGCCGTCGACGGTGGGAGGGCCTGCCACGAAGATGTCAGGATCGATGGACGGCCCGAAGGGGTTGATCCGCGTCAGCAGCGCGCCGGTCGTCTTGTTGACCTTGAAGATCGAGCCGCCCGCTCCCGGCACGTAAAGGAAGCTGCCGGCCAGCGCCGCGTGGAAGACCGGCTCCCAGAAGGGGCCGCTCTTGATGGTGCCGAACGGCACCGGCTTCCAGTCGCTCTGGAAGTTCCACTGCTCCACCAGGTGGTTGCCTTGAACCCGCAGCCGCTTCTCGTTCCAGATCTGCGACTCCCAGTGCTGCACGTCGGTGAACGTGCCGCTCTTGAACGCCATGTAGACGTTCGTGCCGTCGATCAGCGGCACCTGGTAGTGGACCAGCAGATCGCCGTCGCTGACGGCCTTCTCGGCGTCTACGTGAGGGTCGTAGACCACCTCGTCGAGGATGCGCGCCGCCACCTGCCCCAGGTAGGGGACCCTGCCGGTGTGCTGCGCATCGTGCCCCCATTGCCCCCAATCCTGGGCCGAGGCGGCGAGGGCCGCCCCGAACATGGCGAGACAGACAACTAGGATCTTGAAACGCATGTTTCCTCCTTTCCCGGTCTTCCCGGAAGCGAGAGGCAAGAAGAGGTGACAAAGAGTGCGTTACGGTACCTGGCTGGCGACCAGGCAGAGTTCCTGGAGGTTCCGAAATAAGTAGTGCAGTATGGGAGAAGAAAGCGGACAGGGAGCCCGGCAAAGAGCTGTGAGGCTCAGGCCTCAGCCGGTGCGGGTCGGCGTGAACGGCGGCGGATCGCTGGCGGGGAAAGACTTGTCGGACGCGTCGTCGACGGGGTCGTCGCACTGTCCCGGCTTGACCGGCCGGGCGCCTTCGGGGAGGGGCCACTTGCCGCGGAACGTCCGATCCTCCTCGCGGGCAGGTTCGGGCTGGTCCTTCTCTTCGGCATCTTTCGCCATGGCGCACCTCCTCCTTTGACTTCCGCAAGGCCTGTGCCAACGCGGGTCGGGGAAGCCTTCGGAGCGCGGGCGCTGCTATGCTCCCGCCGTTCAGAGGAGAGACGACGATGACGGATCTGCGGTATCCCATCGGCAAGGCGCGGCTGGAGACGCGGCTCGGCGATGGCGAGCGCCGGGAGCTGATCGACCAGATCGCGGAAGCGCCCGCCCGCCTGCGAGCCGCCGTGGAGGGCTTGACCCCCGAGCAGCTCGACACCCCCTACCGGCCGGGCGGCTGGACGGTCCGGCAGCTCGCGCATCACGTGCCCGACAGCCATCTCAACGCCTATGTCCGGTTCAAGCTGGCTTTGACCGAGGCGGAGCCCGCCATCAAGCCCTACGAGGAGGCTTTGTGGGCCGAGCTCCCGGACACCCGCGACGTGCCGGTCGAGGTCTCGCTCGCCCTGCTGGAGAACCTGCACCGGCGCTGGGTAGCCCTGCTGCGCTCGCTCTCCGCCGCGGACTTCGAGCGGACGCTACGCCACCCCGACCACGGTGTTCTCAATCTCAATCAGCTCCTCGGCATGTACGCCTGGCATGGCCGGCATCACGTGGCGCACGTGACGGCACTGCGCGAGCGGATGGGGTGGAGTTAGCGTGCGGCGAGAGCCTTTCCGGGAGAACGCCGTCCTGCTCACCGGGGCTTCCCGCGGCATCGGCCGGGAGATGGCCCTCCAGCTCGCCGGCCAGGGTGCCTGGCTCGCCCTCTCGGCGCGGGACGAGGGCGCGCTGGAGGAGGTCGCGGCGGAGTGCCGGCGGCGCGGCGCCCGGACCGCCGTCCTCCCCGCCGACGTCGGCGAAGAGGCGCAGTGCGCGGCCCTGGTGGCCGGGGCGGCGGAAGCCTTCGGCCGCATCGACACCCTGATCAACAACGCCGGCATCAGCATGTGGGCCCGTTTCGCGGAGATCCGCGACCTGTCGATCTTCGAGCGGATCCTGCGGGTGAACTATCTGGGGAGCGTCTACTGCACCTGGCACGCCCTGCCGCACCTCCAGCGCACGCGCGGCCGGATCGTGGGGATCTCCAGCCTCACCGGCAAGACCGGCGTGCCCACGCGCAGCGCCTATGCCGCCAGCAAACACGCCATGACCGGG
The DNA here is from genome assembly GCA_036002325.1 of Thermoanaerobaculia bacterium. Lineage (GTDB taxonomy): Bacteria > Acidobacteriota > Thermoanaerobaculia > Multivoradales > UBA5704 > DATARR01. Next base: position 19,549 of record DASYTJ010000097.1, read on the forward strand.
TTTTTCGATACTTTGCGGATCGAGCTGGCCGGCTCCGGCGTTACGGTGACCATGGCCTACCCCGGATTCGTCGCCACCGGCATCCGCGAACGGGCCTTCGGCCCGGACGGCCAACCGTTGGGCAACAGTCCGGTACGGGAAGCCGAGGTCATGGACGTCGAGACCTGCGCCCGGCTCATCCTGCGGGCGGCCGGCGAGCGCCGCCGCGAGCTGGTGATGACCCGCCGCGGCAAGGTCGGGATGTGGCTCAAGCTGCTGGCGCCCGGGCTGGTCGACCGCATCGCGCGACGAGCGATCGAGCAGGGCCGATGACCCGGCGGCGGGAGATGCCGCGGGGACGGCCGCGCAGGGCCACCCCCACGGGAGGCTCTGCTCTAGCTTTCGCTGCCGCAGTTGCTGAGGCAGATCTGGAGGACGGTTTCGCAGGAGACGAAGCAGGGGTTCTTGCTGCAGGTGATCTGGCACTGCTCGTACTGCCTGCGACACTCGATCTCGCACTGGGAAGCGGCGGCCCCGACGCTCGACTGCAGTGCCGTGAACGCCAGCCCCAGGCCCAGGGCCATCCACTTGATCTTGCGCATTGGATACTCCTTTCAGGTTGTCGGGTGGATGATCCACCGCTGAGGAAACGACGAAATATCACAGATCCCCTCACCTGCCGATCATGATCAAGGTCCACCCTGGAAATCCCTATCCCTTGGGCGCCACCTACGACGGCACCGGAGCCAATTTCTCCCTGTTCTCCGAGGTGGCCGAGCGGGTCGAGCTCTGCCTGTTCGACGAAGCGGGAAACGAGACGCGCGTCGACCTTCCCGAGGTGACGGCCTTCTGCTGGCACGGCTATGTTCCCGGCGTCGGACCCGGCCAGCGCTACGGCTACCGGGTCCACGGTCCGTGGAACCCTGCCGAAGGTCACCGTTGCAACCCCGGCAAGCTCCTCCTCGATCCCTACGCCAAGGCCTTCGTGGGAGGAGTGAAGTGGAACGAGGCCGTTTACCCCTATCCTTTCAAGAACCCGGATGCCCGCAATGACCTCGACAGCGCTCCGTTCGTGCCGAGGTCCCTGGTCGTCAACCCCTTTTTCGACTGGGGCACCGACCGGCCGCCGCGCATCCCGGCGCACGAGACGGTGATCTACGAGGTTCACGTCAAGGGCTTCACCCAGCGTCACCCGGAGATCCCTCAGGAGGTGCGGGGCACCTACGCCGGCCTCAGTCATGGCGCTGCCATCGCGCACCTGAAGCGTCTAGGAATCACGGCGGTCGAGCTGATGCCCGTCCACCAGTTCGTGCACGACGACTTCCTGGTGAAGCGGGGCCTGCGCAACTATTGGGGCTACAACTCGATCGGCTACTTCGCGCCGCACGAGGAGTACGCATCGGTGGACGGCGTGATGGGCCAGCAGGTGCAGGAGTTCAAGCACATGGTGAAGGCCATGCACCAGGAGGGCATCGAGGTCATCCTCGACGTGGTCTACAACCACACGGCCGAGGGCAATCACATGGGGCCGGTGCTGTCGTTCAAAGGGATCGACAACGCCGCCTACTATCGCCTCATGCCCGATCGCCGCTACTACAAGGATTACACCGGCACGGGCAACAGCCTCAATATGCAGCACCCGCACGTGCTGCAGCTCATTATGGACTCGCTGCGCTACTGGATCCTCGAGATGCACGTCGACGGCTTCCGCTTCGACCTCGCCGCCACGCTGGCCCGCGAGCTGCACGACGTGGACCGCCTGTCGGCCTTCTTCGACATCATCCAGCAGGATCCGGTGATCAGCCAGGTCAAGCTCATCGCCGAGCCCTGGGACGTCGGCGAAGGGGGCTATCAGGTGGGCAACTTCCCGCCTCTCTGGTCCGAGTGGAACGGCAAGTACCGCGACGAGGTCCGCGACTTCTGGCGCGGCGTCGAGGGCACCCTCGATGAGATCGGCTATCGCCTGACCGGCAGCTCCGACCTGTACGCCACCACCGGGCGGCGGCCTTCGGCGAGCATCAACTTCGTCACCGCCCATGACGGCTTCACCCTGCGCGACCTCGTCTCCTACAACGACAAGCACAACGAGGCCAACGGCGAGGAGAGCCGCGACGGCACTGACGACAACCGCTCCTGGAACTGCGGCGTGGAAGGCCCTGCCGCCGACCCCGGGGTCAACGCCCTGCGGACCCGCCAGCAGCGCAACTTCCTGGCGACCCTCTTCCTCTCCCAGGGCATCCCGATGCTCCTCGGCGGCGACGAGATCGGCCGCACCCAGGGCGGCAACAACAACGCCTACTGCCAGGACAACGAGGTCTCCTGGTTCGACTGGGACCATGCGGACCAGGAGCTGCTCGAGTTCACCTCGCGCCTCATCGCGTTCCGGCGGCAGCACCCGGTGTTCCGCCGGCGCCGCTGGTTCCTGGGCACTCCCATCCACGGCGAGGGGGTGCGCGACATCGGCTGGTTCCGGCCGGACGGCGAGCTGATGGGCCACGAAGACTGGCAGAAGGGGTTCGCCAAATCGCTCGGCATGTTCCTCAACGGCGAAGCCATCCCCAACCTCGACGACCGCGGCGAGCGGATCGTCGACGACAGCTTCTACGTCCTCTTCAATGCCCACCACGAGCCGGTGGCCTTCCGGCTGCCGGCGCTGCCCGAGTGGGGCGAGCGCTGGGTGAAGGTGCTCGATACCGCGGACGGGGACCGGGAGGAAGTCTTCGCGGCGGGAGGAGAAGTGCCGGTCGGCGGCCGCACCGTGGTGGTGCTGCAGCGGGCTACGGCAGCCTGAACCGCGCCGTGATCGTTTTGCCGCCGGTCTCCTCCCGGTAGTCGACCTGGTCGGCAAGCCGGACGACGGCGCCGAGGCCCGTGCCGAGGCCGCCGCGGCGCAGGATGAGGGCGGGATCGATGGGCCCGCGGTCGTCGCAGCCGTCGGTCATGGCGAGCTGCAGATCGCGGATGGGAGGCCCGACGTCGCGAGCCTCGACGGTGATCTCGCCGTGCGACGGGTGGAAGGTGAGGACGATCTCGCCCCGCACTCCGTGCTTGACGATGTTCGAGGCCAGCTCGGAGACGACGATCGCCAGCTCCTTGGCGCGCCGGGAGGGCAGGCCGAAGCCGCGAGCCAGGCGGCCGGCCTGGCTGCTGACCACCACGACGTCCCCACGGCCGCGGATGGGGAACTCCTTGCCGTCCATCGCGAGGGGCTCAGCCAGCATCGCCGGTCAGACCTCGGGGACCCTGCTGCGGGCGATGGCGGCGTGCTGCTGCACCACCAGTTGCTCGGTCTCCCGCAGGTAGAGCTGCAGGGCGTCGCGCAGGCTGCGCAGCGTGCGCACCCCCGTCAGGTCGACCCCGATATGGGTCAGCGTCTGGGCGATGCCGGGATTGATGCCGCTGACGATGCACTCGGCGCCGAGCAGGCGGACGGCGCGGGCCATCTTGATGAAGTGGTCGGCCGTCTTGGTGTCCATCACGTCGATGCCGGTGATGTCGACGATGGCCATGCGCGCCTGCTTGGCGACGATGGTCTCGAGCAGCGTCTCCGTCATCTCGGCGCTGCGCTGGCTGTCGACCACCCCCACCACCGGCAGGCAGAGGACGCCGGCCCAGACCTCGATGATGGGCGTCGAGAGCTCGCGGATGGCGGCCTGCTGCATCTCGATGGTCTCGAGCTTCCCCTCCAGCTCGCGGTTGACCGCCTCCTGCTGAGCGAGCGCCCGGTTGAGCTCGGCCTTGGCTTCGCCGAGCTCGCGGACGAAGATGGCGAAGGCGGTCTCCAGCTCGGAGAACTCGTCCTTCTGCGTGGAGCGCCCCAGCAGCTCGAGGCAGGAGTCGAACTCGTCGACGCTCGCGTAGGAGAGCGCTTCGATCACCGACTGCAGCCGCTCGGACGTGACTTTGACGTGGGATTCGCTCTGGTCCATGTCTCTCTTCCTTGCCATACCGATGTCAGTGGGCGAACATCTGGCGCCGCGAAGCGATCCAGGCCCGGCCCTCCTCCTCCGTGTCGAAGAATGCCACCGGGTTGAGGTTCGCGTCCCTGCGGAACAGGTTGATGGCAGTGATCACCAGCTTGGTGACCACCTTGGCCTTGAGCGGCGCCTTGATAACCGCCATGCCGCGCAAGGGGATCTCCTTGAGGGTCTCGGCCACGGCCCGGCGGCCCTCGGGGGCGATGTTGTCGAGCCGTTCGGCGTCGATGAGGAAGAAGAGGATCCGCCGCCCCTCCGCCATTGCGACCTGGCGCCGCAGCAGCTCGAGGGAATCCTCGGTGGTGGCGCCGCCGCCGAACCGCATGTAGATGATGTCCGGCTCCTCGAAATAGGTGATGTGCTTACCGGCGACCAGGTTCGCCGGGTCATCCCGTCGGTCGGGCGCTGCTGCCATGAGAATCCCTCCCCAAGAGAGCTGCCATGCATGGTCACCTTCACCGCCCGGCCGCGGCCGCGTCGGCCAGCAGGGCGGCCTCGCCGAAGCCCAGCACGAGCGCCGTGGCGTCGTCGTGATCCTTACCCCAGTTCTCCACGATGCGCCGGGCGACGACCTCCGGTGGGCCGGGCAGGCACGACTTGAAGTTGCCCCGGCTGGAGACGCCGTCGCTCGTCAGGCAGTAGATGTCTCCCGGTCGCATCGCCACCGCCATGACCTTGGAGGTCCGCACGTTGTGCCCCACGATGCCGGCCAGGCAGAAGATGCTCGGCGACTGGCCGTGGAGAGCGACCACCTCGATATTGCCGATACCGCAGAACTCGCCCTGCCCGTCGTCTCCGACCTTGAGCAGGCCCACGGCGGCACCGCGCGTAACGCGCAGCTCCTTGTGGCAGCGCCGCAGGATTGCCTCGACGGGCAGATCGGCGCACTCCCGGATCACCTCCGTGGCCCGGCCGGCGGCCACGGACGACTCGTAGCCGTGGCCGAGCCCGTCGATCACCGCGGCCAGCACGGTCCCGCCGCGGCGCTCGACGACGAAGCTGTCGCCGCAGACCGAGAGCCCCTTGTAGGGACGGCTGAATCCGCCGGTCTTCAATGCTCCCCCCGAAAGACGCAGGTGACCGTGGTGCCGTGGCCGGGACGGGTGTCGAGCTGAAAGTCGTCCACCAGCTTCTTGACCGCGATCAGCCCTTTGCCCATGCCGCGTTGCGATTTGTAGGTGCCGGCCCAGATCTCGTCGAGCTTCTCCGAGGGGATGCCCGGCCCATGGTCCGAGGCGACGATCTGCAGGCCGGTGCAGCCGCGCTCGTCCTTGAGCGAACGCAGCTCGACGACGCCCTTGCCGGCGTAGAAGACGATGTTGCGGGCGAGCTCCGAGACCGCCGTCGCCACCTTGACCGAGGCGAACTTGGAGAGGCCGATGCGCACCGCCTCGGACCAGGCCTCGAGACGCGCCGTCGCGATGTCCTTCTCCTGCTCGATGGGGAGCTGCTTCGGCGCCAGGACGGCCCCGGCGGAGACGGCGACCGCCACCGACGAGCCCGTGCCGGCGCCGGGGTTCAGCACCCGCGAGCAGGAGGCAATGAGCTGGGCGCTGTTGCTGCGCGCGAAGAGCCGCAGCGAGCTCTCGAGCTCCTGCATCACGGCCGCCCGGTCGCTCGCGGTGAGCTGGTGCACCGGAGTGGCGGCGAGACCGCCCAGCCGGCTGAAAATGCTGCGCTGGGTGATCGGCGAGATCGTCCCGGTCAGGACGGCCCCGATCTCCTTCTCGACCGTCTTCATTGCAGCAGCTCGAGCCTCTCCAGCGCCAGGTCGAGGTTGAGAGCGGTGCTCACCGAGTCCAGCTCGACGCCCATCTCGATCAGCGTCATGGCCACCGCGGGCCGGATGCCGACGATGTAGCACTCGGCGCCCATGAAGCGCACCGACTTGCCGATGTCATTGAGAATGCGGGTGATGTAGCTGTCGATCACCTCCACGGCCGAGACGTCCAGGATGACGCCGCGGGCGTTGACGACGCGGACGCGCTCCATCAGAGAGGCCTGCAGGTCCAGCGCAAGCCGGTCGTGCAGCTCGGTCTGGATGCTCACCAGCAGGCAGTTGCGGATCTGGATGATCGGTAGCTCTTGCTCCACGCGCGCTCCCTGCCCCAGCTCCGGCTCGGTCGGCATGCCCGTGTCTCCGCGGACACACGCCTCCTGCCCCCGTCCGTGCCCGGCAAATCAACGTCGGAAGTTGCCGGAGTTTTTAGCATATTGCTACCTCAAAAATCCACACGAGGGCTGCGCGGGGTCTCAACCGAGTCGGATCCGCTCCCCAAGGGAGGCTTCGAAGGGCAGGCCGCCGCGGTTCTTCCAGGACCCCTCAGGTCTTTCAAAACCGCCGGCATCTTCAACCGAGCCAATAACCCCGCGCCAGCTCCCGATACTGCTCCGCCTGTTGCCGTTGCCAAGACTCGTCTTGTCCCAGCTCGGCCGCCAATAGGCGGGCCACGGCAGGTGCGATCTCGGCGCTGGCTCGGGCGTCGAGGAGGAGGGCGCGGGTGCGCCGGGCGAGGACGTCCTCGACGGTGCGCGCCATCTCGTGGCGGGCGGCCCAGATCACCTCGCAGGCGCGGTACGGGAGGCTGACGTGCAGGGGCTCGTCCCAGCCGGAACGCTCGCCGGCGAGGCGGGCCAGGGAGGGAGCGTCCGCGCCGTAGTCGATCCAATCTCTGCCGGGCCGGCCCTCGTCGCTCCAGCCGTGCAGGTGGAGATCGGCGGTGGGGGAGGGGCGCTCGTCGAGCCCGGCCACGAGGGCGGCCTGGTCGATCGCGTCCTCGCCCATGCGGCGGTAGGTGGTCCATTTGCCGCCGGCGATGGTGACCAGGCCCGTGGGCGAGATGAGGAGGGTATGGTCGCGGGAGAGCGCGGCGGTCTTTTCCGCGGTACGGCCCCGCACCAGCGGGCGCAGGCCGGCGAAGCAGGAGAGGACGTCCTCGGGCCGGGGGTCCTGGGTGAGGTAGCGGGCGATATGAGTGAGCAGGAACTCGATCTCCTCCGGCAGCGGGCGCGGCTCGAGCGAGCGTTTGGCGACGGGGGTGTCGGTGGTGCCCACCACCACCCGGTCCTGCCAGGGGACGGCGAAGAGAACGCGGCCGTCGTCCGTATGGGGGACGAGGATGGCGCTCGCGCCGGGCTGGAAGCGGCGGTCGAGCACCAGGTGGATGCCCTGGCTGGGCGCCACCACCGGCGGGCTCCCGGGGTCGTCCAGCCGGCGGAGGTCGTCGGCGAAGACGCCGGTGGCGTTGACCACCACCCGCGCCCGGACCTCCGCTTCGGCGCCGGTCTCCTCGTCGCGCACGCGCGCGCCGCCCACCAGACCTCCCTTCTTGAGCAGACCCACGGCCCTGACGTAGTTCACGATCGTGCCGCCGAGATCCGCGACGGTGCGGGCCAGGGTGACGGCCAGACGGGCGTCGTCGAACTGGGCGTCCTGGTAGACGATACCGCCCCGCAATCCCCGGGGCTCCAGCGTCGGGATGCGGTCGAGCGTTTCCTCGCGGGAGAGGGCGCGGGAAGGCTCGAGCCCCATCCGTCCGGCGAGCAGGTCGTAGAGCTTCAGTCCGGCGCCGTAGAAGGGCCCTTCCCACCAGTCGTAGCTGGGGACCACGAAAGCGAGGTTGCGCACCAGGTGAGGGGCGTTGCGCAGCAACCGGCCGCGCTCGCGGAGGGCCTCGAGCACCAGCGCCACGTTCCCTTGCTGGAGGTAGCGCACTCCGCCGTGGACCAGCTTGGTGCTGCGGCTGGAGGTCCCCTTGGCGAAGTCGTGCCCTTCGATCAGGGCCGTCCGGTAGCCGCGGACCGCGGCTTCGACGGCCGCCCCCAGGCCGGTGGCGCCGCCGCCGACGACCAGCACGTCCCAGACCTCCCCCGGATCGAGAAGGCGGGCGAGCATGGCGGCGCGGTTCACCCCGCCTTCTCCCAGCCCTTCGCCCGCTCCACCGCGCGGTTCCAGCGGACCCGCCGCTCCGCCGCTTGATCCCGGTCGAGGGCCGGCGCGAAGGTGCGTTCGATCTGCCAGCGGGCGGCGATTTCGTCGGTGTCCTTGAAGACGCCGACCGCCAGTCCGGCGAGGCAGGCGGCGCCGAGGGCGGTGGTCTCCTGCACCCGCGGCCGCACGACCGGCACTCCGGCCAGATCGGCCTGGAGCTGCATGAGCAGCCCGTTTGCCGTGGCGCCGCCGTCCACCCGCAGCTCGGCCACCGGCACGCCGGAGTCCGCCTCCATGGCGGCGAGCACGTCCACCACCTGAAAGGCGATCGCCTCCAGGGCCGCCCGGGCGATATGGGCGGCGGTCGTGCCGCGCGTGATCCCCACCAGAGCGCCGCGAGCGTAGGGGTCCCAGTGGGGGGCCCCCAGGCCGGTAAAGGCGGGCACCAGGACGACGCCCCCCGCGTCGGGCACGCTGGCGGCGAGCGCTTCGATCTCCGCGGAGGAGCGGATGACCCCCAGGCCGTCCCGCAGCCACTGCACCACAGAACCGGCTTGGAACACGCTCCCTTCCAAGACATAGACGGTGCGGCCGCCGAGCCGCCAGGCCGGGCTGGTGAGCAGCTCGTGCCGCGAAGGGATGGCCTGCTCTCCCGTGTTCATCAGCAGGAAGCAGCCGGTGCCGTAGGTGTTCTTCGCCATTCCGGGCGTGAAGCAGGCTTGCCCGAAAAGAGCGGCCTGCTGGTCGCCGGCCACGCCCGCGATGGGAACCACAGCGCCCAGCAGGCCGGCGACGCTCTCGCCGTAGACCTCGCTGGAGGAGCGGATCTCGGGCAGCATGCCGCGCGGCACGTCGAGCGCGGCGAGCAGCTCGTCGTCCCAGTCGCCGCGCCGGATGTCGAAGAGCAGCGTCCGCGAGGCGTTGGTGACGTCCGTCGCGTGCAGCGCTCCGCCGGTCAGGTTCCAGATCAGCCAGGAGTCGACGGTGCCGAAGGCCAGCCGTCCCGCCGCGGCGCGCAGGCCGGAGACGTGCTCCAGCATCCACGCGAGCTTGGTGCCGGAGAAGTAGGGGTCGAGCACCAGGCCGGTCCGCTCGCGGAAGAGCGGCTCGAGCCCCCGGCGCTTCAGCCGCTCGCAGGCCTCCGCCGTCCGCCGGTCCTGCCAGACGATGGCGTTGCCCACCGGCGTGCCGGTCGCGCGGTCCCACACGATCGTGGTCTCCCGCTGATTGGTGATGCCGACCGCCGCCACCTCGGCCGCGCCGAGCCCCGCCCGCGCCAGCGCCTGCCGCGCCACCGCGAGCTGCGACTCCCAGATCTCGAGCGGATCGTGCTCCACCCAGCCGGGCCGCGGGAAGATCTGCTGGATCTCGCGCTGCGCCATGGCGACCTCCGCGCCCGACTCGTCGAAGACGATGGCGCGCGAGCTGGTGGTCCCCTGGTCGAGCGCGAGGATGTGAGGCATGGAGGGGAAGATAGCAGGGGACGGAGATACCATACGGACCCATGCACGAGATCCGAGCCCGCAGGAAGATCGAGTACGTCGACACCGATATGAGCGGCATCGTCCACTTCTCCCGCTTCCTCGTCTTCATGGAGAACACCGAGCACGCTTTTCTTCGCGCTCTGGGTACCGACGTCCATTGGCGGGACGAGGAGGGCCGTGAGCTCTCCTGGCCGCGGGTGTCGGTCGCCTGCGAGTACCTCTCGCCGGCCCGTTTTGGCGACGAGCTGGAGATCCATCTGCAGGTGGTGCGCAAGGGGCTGCGATCGATGACCTACGGCTTCGAGATCCAGCGCGGCGACATGGTGCTCGCCCGCGGCCGGAGCACCTGCGCCTGCTGCGTGATGAACGATCCCACGGGCATCAAGGCGGTGCCCATTCCCGATTGGATCGCCGAGCGGATCGAAGAGGCGAGGGTCTGAGAGGGGGCGAAGCAAGGACACAAGGGACAGCAAGGATCAGGAGCTTTGGTGTCCTTGTTGTCCTTTAGATCCTTGTCGTTCCACCAGCATCGCGTCGCCGTACGAGTAGAACCGGTACCCTTCCCGGATCGCTTCTTCATACGCGGCGAGGATCCGCTCGCGGCCGGCGAAGGCGGAGACCAGCATCAGCAGGGTGGAGCGGGGGAGGTGGAAGTTGGTGAGCAGCACGTCCACTGCCTGAAGAGGAAAGCCGGGCGTGATGAAGAGGTCGGTGGCACCGCTGCCGGCCTGTACCTCGCCGCCTCCCGCCAGAGCCGCCCCCTCCAGCGTGCGGACGACCGTGGTGCCCACCGCCACCACCCTCCCGGCCTCTCGAACCGCGGCGGCGGCCTCCTCGCCGATCTCGTAGCGCTCGCGCTCCATGCGGTGCTCCTCGATCCGCTCGGCGCTGACCGGCTTGAAGGTGCCGATCCCGACGTGGAGGGTGATGCGGGCGGTCCGGATCCCCGCTTCCTCGATCTCGTGCAGCAGCTCCTCGGTGAAGTGGAGCCCCGCGGTGGGCGCGGCGATGGCGCCGGGCCGGCGGGCGAAGACGGTCTGGTAGCGCTCGCGGTCCTCCGCCGTGTCCGGCCGGTGGATGTAAGGCGGCAGGGGGACGTGGCCCAGCCGTTCGAGGTGGGGCTCGACGGCCTCCGAGAAACGTATGCGATAGCGGCCCTCTTCGTCTTTGCCGACGACCTCGGCGGCGAGGCCGGGCGCCAGCTCGATCGCCATTCCCGGCCGCGCGCGCCTGCCGGGCCTGACCAGAGCGTCCCACTCGCGCGCGCCCGTCTTCTCGACGAGCAGCAGCTCCATCCGGCCGCCTCCGGCGCGGCGGCCGAAGAGCCGTGCCGGAATCACCCGCGTGTCGTTGAGCACGAGCAGATCGCCAGGCCGCAACAGGCGCGGCAGGTCGCGCACGCGGGCGTGCCGCTCTGGCCCCGGACGGTCGAGCACGAGCAGGCGGCTCTCGCCGCGCGGGGCGGGCTCCTGGGCGATGCTCGACGCCGGGAGGTCGTAATCGAAGTCGCGGGTCAGCACCGGCGGACCACCGCCGCTAGATCACCGAAACCTGGCGCAGGACGTTCACCGCCACCACCAGGGCGATCAGCATCAACCCGCTGGCGGTCCAGAAAGGCCAGGCGGCGCCGGCGGTGCCGAAGACCCAGGTGCCGGCCAGCGGGCCGAAGATGCGGGCGAGAGCGCCGAAGGAACGCGAGAGACCGATGGTTCCCCCTTGGGAGCGCTCGTCGGTGAGGCGGCTCAGCAGTCCCAGGCTCGACGGGTTGTGGACGCCGTTGCCGACGGCCAGCAGCAGCAGGCTTACGAGGAGAAGCCAGAGCCGCGACCAGACGGGAGGGATGGAGACCGGTGTCAGAGGCACCAGGGCGAGCCCCACGGCCATGAGGACGATGCCGGAAAGGATCAGCGAGCGTTCGCCGAAGCGCCGGATCAGACGCCCTAGGAGACCCCCCTGGATCACCACCAGCACGACGCCGACGAAGACGAACAGCCACGACGTCTCGCGAGTGCCGAAACCGAAGCGGGCCTGGCAGAAGAGGGCGAGCGTCGTCTCCATCATCGAGAAACAGAACATGACGAGAAAGAACAGCAGCATCAGCCCGCGCAGCGGAGCGTCCCGCCAGACGGTTCGCAGATCGGAGAAGCTGAGCCAGGAGCTGCCGCCCGCTGATTCCTGCCGCCGCTCGGCCGAGAGCGACTCCGGCAGGCCGAACAGAGCGATGGTGAGATTGAGCCCGGAGAGCGCCGCCGCGGTCAGCGGTACCAATCGGGGCCCCAGGGACGGCAGGCCGGCTCCGATGTGAGCCAGGATTCCGCCGAGGGCCGGGCCGAGGACGAAGCCGACGCCGAACGCCGCTCCGACGAGGCCCATGGCGCGCGAGCGGTCCTCCGGAGCGGAGACGTCCGCCATGTAGGCCTGCGCGATCCCGTAATTCGCCGCCGCAATGCCTGAGAGGGAACGGGAAAGGAGCAGCACGGCATAGGTGGGAGCGAGCGCGAACAGCACATAGGAGACGGCGCTGCCTGCGATCGAGGCGAGCAGCACGGGCCGGCGGCCGACCCTGTCCGAGAGACGCCCGAGGAGCGGCGCGAAGAGGAGCTGGGTCAGGCTGTACGACGAGAAGAGCAGACCGATCTGGAGCGGCGTGGCCCGGAACTCCTGCGCGTAGAAAGGCAGCAGGGGCAGGATCATCCCGAACCCGACGAGGTCGAGCAGGATGGTCAGAAAGATGGTCGTGAAGGCCCGCCGGCGCGGCGCGATCGGAGGGATGGTCATCGGGGCGGGAGTGTAGCAGCGGTCACCCCCGCGGATCCCACAAGTCCCGCAGCCCGTCGGCGAGCAGGTTGAACGCGATCACGGTCAGCGCGATGGCGGCGCCGGGAAAGACCGCGACCCACCAGGCGTACGCGAGGGTCTCGCGCCCCTCCGAGATCAGATTCCCCCAGCTCGGCAGCGGGGGTTGAATGCCCATGCCGAGGAACGACAGCGAGGACTCGATCAGGATCAGGTTGCCGACCAAGAGCGTCGCCTGGATCAGCACCGGAGTGAACGCGTTGGGCAGCAGGTGGCGCCAGAGGATCCGCAGGGGATGCTGGCCGATGGCGCGGGCGGCGACGACGAACTCGCGGTTCTTCAAGCTCAGGATCTCGGCCCGCGCCAGCCGGCTGATCCCCGTCCAGGCCGTGAAGCCCAGGATCGCCACCGTCGCCGTGGCACCCGGCCGCAGGAAGGCGGCGAGCGCCAGCATGAGGAAGAGGAAGGGAAAGGAGAGGAGGGCGTCCACCCCGCGCATGATCAAGGTGTCGACGAGCCGTCCGCCGAGGGCTGCGGCGGCGCCGAGGGCGACGCCCAGGGTGAGGGCCAGCGCCATCGCGATCAGACCCACGGCCAGCGAGACGCGGGCGCCATAGAGCATGCGGGAGAGGATGTCGCGGCCGAAGCGGTCGCTGCCGAGGAGGAAGATGCGGCGGTCGGCGACGCCCTCGGGCGTGAGGTTTTCGACCTCTGAAGCGGTCAGCGATTCCACGCGCCCGAGGCGCTCGATCTCCACCCCCTCGGGCGTCCGCCGGATCCGGTCCGCCAGCCGCCAGCCGCCGCCGGTGAGACGGATCGCGGCGAGCTCGGTGCCCGGCGGGCGGTGCCGGCTTGCGGGCGGATCGAGCTGCTCGATCGGATCGTACGGCGTCAGCCACGGCGCCAAGGCCGCGATCAGCAGGAGGGCGGCGACCATGCCTCCCCCATAGAGCAGCGATGGCGGAATCGTCCGGCCTCTGCCGCTACGCATCGCGAGCTCGCGGGTCGACCACGGCGTGGAGCACGTCGGCCAGCAGGTTGCCCAGCACCACCAGCGTGGCGCTCAAAGCCGTCGCGCCGAGGATCAGCGGATAGTCGCGGGTCAGGATGGAATTGAAGGTGAGCTGTCCGAGGCCGGGCCAGGAGAAGACGACCTCGGTGATCAGCGAGCCCGAGAGCAGGGCCGGCAAGGTCAGCGCGAAGATCTGGATGAGGGGGACGGCGGCGTTGCGCAGGCCGTGGACCCAGACGACGCGGAGCTCGGAGAGGCCCTTGGCACGGGCGGCGCGGATGTAGTCCTGGCCCATCACTTCGATCAGACTGGCGCGGACGAAGCGGGCCGTGGCGCCGGAGTTGGCGAGACCCAACACCAGGGCCGGGAGCGTCAGGTGCCGGAGAAGATCCCAGAGCCAGCCGGCGGGGCCCATGAGGTCGGCGTCGACCGAGTGCATGTGGCTCGCCGGCAGCACCGGCCAGACGTAAGCAAAGAGGAGGATGGCCATCAGCCCTACCCAGAAGACCGGCTGAGAGCTGAGGAGCAGGGTGCCGACGCGAATGGCGTGGTCCACGGCCGACCGCCGCCGGCGGGCCGCGGCCACGCCGAGCAGCAGGGCCGCGGCGAACTCGACAGTCAGGGCTGCGGTGGCGAGGATGGCGGTGGCGGGCAGCGCTTCCAGCAGGGCGGAGGCGACCGGCCGTTGCTGCGTCAGGGAGGTCCCCCAGTCGCCGTGCAGGGCGACGGCGGAGAGCCAGACCGCGTACTGCTCGAGGAGGGGGCGGTCGAGACCATAGATCGTCTTCAGCCGCTGTTGCTGCTCCAGCGTCAGGCGCTGCCCCTCGAACAGGTGGATCGGGTCGCCCGGAATCAGGCGCAGGATGAAGAACGCGATGGTGACGACCAGCAGCAGGAGCAGCACCGAGGCGGCGAGCCGTCGCAGCAGAAAGCGGGTCAAGGGATCTCCGCCGGCCCGCCGGGGACGTCAGCCCTGCGGGCGGATCCACCACTCCTTCAGGTTGAAGAAGGACCACAGCATCGTCGGCCTGACGTCCCGCAACCGCTTGTTGACCGCGGTCAGCCGTTTCGATTCCCAAAGGAAGGTCATCGGCTGGTCGCGGTGGAGGATCCGCTGGATCCGCTCGAGGTAGGGGCGCATCGCCAGCATGTTCGGCTGGCTGGCCGCGGTCTCGAGCAGCCGGTCCATCTCGGGATTTTTGTAGCGCGTGAAGTTGCCTCCCGCCTTGATCGAACGGCTGTGGTAGTTGTCCGTCATGTCGAGGCTGGTGTCCAGGCTTTCGCCGAGCATGCAGGCGGCGTACGTCCCTTCGACGGTCTGCGCCATCAGGGTGTTGAATTCCACCAACCGGGGCTGGACGCGGACGCCCACCTTCTTCAATTGGTCCTGGATCATCACCGTGGCGTCCGCCCGGGCCTGATTGCCGGCGTTGGTCAGCAGCTCGAAAGTGAACGGTTTGCCGCCGCGGTCGAGGACCCCGTCGCCGTCCGTGTCCTTCCAGCCCTTGGCGGCGAGGATGCGGCGGGCCTCGACGGGATCGTAGGGCCAGGGCCGGATCGATTTGTCGTGCGCCCACACCGAGGTCAGGATGGGCGTGGTCGCGATCCGTCCATATTCGCCGAGGATCGTCTCGACGATGGTCTGCCGGTCGATGCCGAGGGTGAGCGCCCGCCGCACCTCCGGATCGGAGAACAGCGGGTTCTCGTTGTTCCAGGCCACTCCGACGTAGAGGTTGAACCAGTAGGGGATCAGCTCCAGGCGGGGATTGGCCTTCACCCGCGGCGCGTCGCCCGGCGAGACCTGCGGCACGAAGTCGAGCTCGCCGTTCAAGATCTGGGTCAGCAGGCTCGCCTGGTCGGGGGTGAAGCGCAGGATGACCCGGTCGAGGTAAGGGAATTCCTTGTCACGGTAACGGCCGTTGCGTTGCAGCACGAGCTGCTGTCCCGGTTGCCAGGAGCCGTAGACGAAGGGGCCGCTCACCACCGCATGCGCCTTGAACCACTCGCCGCTCTTCCGCCATTGGGCAAAGGGGATCTTCTCCCAGGCGTGCTTGGGGAGGATGACCCCCTCGTTGGCGTCGAGGATCTGGCCGGCGTAGACCCGCGAGAAATGCATGCGCACGGTGTGCGGGTCCACCACCTCGACGTCCGTGATCCAGCCCTTCGAGTCGATGCTGTCCCAGGCGATGTCGGGGTTGGTCTGCGCCTGCCAGGTCCAGCGCACGTCCTCGGCGGTGACCGGCACGCCGTCGCTCCAGACCGCATCGTCGCGGAGGTGGAAGGTGAGCGTCTTGTGGCCGTCCGACCACTCGTAGGATCTGGCGAGCTGGGGCGCGAAGGTCGGCGGGTGCTCCTCGAAGTCCGGCTGCTCCTCGAGCAGGCGGTCGAACGTGCGGAACAGAACCTCGTTGGTCACCTGGCTCGACGGCACGATCAGCTCGTTGACGCCGCCGGGCTCGGCGATCCAGCCGGTCACCGCCGTGCCGCCGCGCCGTGGGGTGGCCGGCTCCTGCTTCGCCGTCGGCCGCGCCTGGTCGCCTCCGCAGCCGGTCAGCGCGAGAACCGTGAAGAGTGGGGCGAGGACTTTGAATTTTTTGAACATGGGAGCCGGGTCATGGTACTCGACGGCGAGCGGGAAAGGAAAGACCGCGATGCGTTGTTGCTATCCTTGATCGGGAATGGAACGCGTGTCGAAATCCGTCTTCTCGCGCCGTCTGCTCGTCGCTTCGCTGATCTTCGGGCTCTTCGTCCTCTGCGACATCGCCCTGTTCGGCTGGCTCATCTTTCGCTCGCTCTCGCAGCGCGAGGTCGAGAGGGTGCTGCTGGAGACCCAGGAAGAGGCCAAGAAATTGGCGGACCAGATCGCACGGCGGGCGGACCGGGAGGGCAAAGACCTCTTTACGGCTGTGGCCATCGAACGGGAGACGCAGACCTATATCGACCAGATGCTGCGCCAGCGCGAGATCGTCCGCACGGTGGAGATCCGCGATAAGAAAGGCACTCTTGTCTACGAGGGGCGGGCCCGGGCGCGGGTGCGGACCGACAGCGAGCCGGGCTCGCCACCGGCGATCGCGCCGCCCGTGGGCTCGCCCGAGCTGCAGCGCCACATCGATTCCTCGCCCCGGGTCGAGTCCAAGGTCACGGAATCGACGTTCAGCGTGCCCGACATCCAGGTGCCGATCGGCGAGTATGGGCTGCTGCAGATCGGCATCAGCAGCGGCGAGCTCGGCAAACGGATCGAGGTGCTGCGCCATGAGCTGATTCAGAAGACCTCGCTGGTGGGCCTGTTCTCGATGGCCCTGCTGCTTTCGGCCTACGCCGCGGTCTGGCTGCTGTTGCGGCGGGCGCAGCGGCTGGAGCTCCAGGCCGCCGAGGCCGAGCGGCTGGCCTACATCGGCACCCTGGCCTCGGGCCTGGCGCACGAGATCCGCAATCCCCTAAACTCGCTCAACCTCAACATGCAGATGCTGGAGGAGGAGATCGACGAGCAGGGCTCGGCCCCTTCCGGCAAGCGCCTGCTGTCGATCACCCGTTCCGAGATCAGCCGGCTCGAGCGGTTGGTCACCGACTTCCTCGCCTACGCCAAGCCCCGCGCCCTGGAGCTTGAGGAGATGCCGGCGGTGCGCCCGCTCGAGCGGGTACGGGAGCTGCTGGCGGGGGAGATCCAGAAGCGCAACGCGCAGGTGCAGGTGGAGGACCGCAGCGGCGGCGCCCGGGTCAAGGTCGACTCGGCGCAGATGAACCAGCTCCTCCTCAATCTGGCGCAGAACGCCTTCGCCGCCGCCGAGGAGGCGGGCCGGAGACCTCTCCTCAAGCTCGCGGCCTACCGTCAGGGAGCCGCCGTCTGTTTGGAGCTGGAAGACAACGGCACCGGCATACCGGCTGCGGAGCAGGCCCGCATTTTCGACCTCTTCTATTCGACACGCAAAGGGGGGACCGGGCTCGGCCTCTCCATCGTGGAGCGGATCGCCCGCGCCCATGGCGGCCGCGTCGGGGTGCGGAGCACTCAGGGGGTCGGCACGGCGGTCATCGTCGAGCTGCCGGCGGCCTCCCCGGTCGAGCCGTCGCCGCGGCAGGCGGTCGAGGCGGCGGTGGGGGCGTAGCCGCCACATATGTAGGGGCGGCCCTACGTGGCCGCCCTCTCTGAGCACAGACAAAAAGGGCGCCCACGCAGGGGCGCCCCTATAGGCCCTTCCTAGGCTTCGCTCAACTGATGCTGATCTTGCGGGGCTTGGCCTGCTCGGCCTTGGGAACCGTGATGGTCAGGATGCCGTTCTCGAAAGCGGCCTGCACGCCCTCCGGGTTGACCTGCTGCGGCAGAGAGAAGGCGCGGGTGAAGGAGCCGTAGATCCGCTCGATGCGGTGGAAGCTCTCCTTCTTCACATCCTTCTCGAACTTGCGCTCGCCCGACAGGCGCAGGACGTTGTTCTCCAGGGTGATGTTGATGTCGTCCTTGGTGAGCCCCGGCAGCTCGGCCAGCAGGCGGTAGGCGTCGTCGGTCTCCTGGATGTCCACCGGCGGCACCCAGCCCCGGTTGGAGACCTCCTCGCCCTGGAGGTCGTTGAAGAAGCTGTCGAGCATCCGCGAGAAGGGCTCGCGGGTCAGATAAGCGGCCGCAGGGTTCCAGCGAGTCACGGAATTGAGCATGGTGTCCTCCTTGTCGATCGATTGAGCCGAGCCGGCGAACCGCCGGACGCTCGATTTCGAGAGCATGATAGCAGAGCACTAAAATCTTGTCAAGATCTCTTAGGCAAAAATTGAGCGGCTACCAATCAAGGTTGGAGAAAATCCGAGCGGGGAAATCCCCGCTTCGGCGGGGCTCGAAGGGGCTCCGGCGAAACGAATCTCAGGAGGGAATCAGGGATCTTAGTCCCTATGGCTCAATCCTTCTTTGGAGTCATCATCTCCTCGATCTCGTCGGGGAGCACGAACTGGTCAGGATCGTCGTTGCCGCAGGCCTGGCAGAGGACCTCGGTGAGCTTGTCTTCTTCCCACTCGAAGACGTAGCAGGGGGTCTCGCACTCCAGGCAGATGAGGTAGTCCGGGCTGGCCATGGTCGCCTCCGATCGCTGAGCGTTGAGGAGATTCTAAGCCCGCCGGCCGGCGGCGGTGGGAACGGGCTCGCCGGCCGGTCCGGCCGCGGCGGCGGTCGCCCGGCGGAAGTGCTGCAACGCCTGAACGAGGGCGCGCGGGCATTCGAGGTGAACGGCGTGACCGCAGCGCGGCAGCAAGTCCAGGCGGGCTTGGGGGAGGGCAGCGGCCATGGCCCGGGCGGTCTCGACGGTGAAGAGGCCATCGCCCTCCGCCCAGATCAGCGCCACCGGCATGCGCAGGCGGGCGAGGTCGGCGTCGGTGAAGGTATCCGCCTCGGAGAGTCCCTGTAGGACGTGCCGGACGCCCGGCGAGGTGTAGGCCCTGAGGAAAGCGGTGCGGGAGAGGCGCATCAGCCAGGGCACCCGCACGAACAGGGCGCTGTAGAGGCGGTCGACGCCGGCGAGGTCCCCGACCGTCACCAGCGACTGGATCGTCTGCCAGTCCTGGTCGCGATAGCCGCCGGCATCGATCAGTATCAGGCGGGAGACCCGCTCGGGATGGGCCAGCGCCAGCCGCGCCGCCATCCAGCCGCCGAGGCTGAGCCCCGCCACGGTGACCGGCTGCGCCCCGAGCTCTTTGTCGATCAGGGCAGTGAGGATCTCGACCCCGTCCTGGACGCCGAGCCCGCCGCCCGGACACTCGGTGCCTCCCAGCGCCGAGAGCTCGGGCACCAGCATGCGGCAGCTCCGGCGCAACCCGCGCAGGACGGGGCTCCAGCCGGCGGCGACCGAGCCGAGGCCATGCAACAGCACCCAGGGTTCGCCGCCTTCAGGGCCGATGGTGTAGTAGGCGAGCGACAGCGGGCCCTTGACCAGCCGCTTCCGCCGCGCGCCCAGCAGCCGCAGGTAGAGGACGGTGGCGAGGAGAAAGAGGCGAGCCAGCATGACGGGAGGATATAGGAGCAAAAAGGGTACCGGTGCTACCTTCGTTGACCTATCTCCCCCGCCATGCTATGGTTCACGGTCCACGCGTCTTCTGACGACTCCGGGAGTTTCCCTATATGTATGCAGTGATTGAAAGTGGTGGCAAGCAATACCGCGTCGCTCCGGGCGACGTGATCGACGTGGAGCTCCTCTCCGAGCCGGGAGAAGGGGGCTCGGTGCGCTTCGACCGGGTGCTCATGGTCTCCGGCGACGGCGGCCTCGAGCACGGCAAGCCCGCCCTCGACGGCGCGGTCGTGACGGCGTCCCTGGTGGGCGAGGTGAAGGGGCCGAAGATCCGTGTCTTCAAGAAGAAGAAGCGCACGACGTACCGGCGGACGACCGGGCACCGGCAGCACCTGCACCGGGTGCGCATCGACGGAATCGAGATGCCGTCCTCCTAGGAGGGCGGAAACAGAGAGGTAGAACCAGCTCATGGCACATAAAAAAGGACAGGGCTCCAGCCGCAACGGCCGCGACTCGAACCCGCAGAACCTGGGAGTGAAGGTGTTCGGCGGCCAGCGGGTGACCGGCGGCTCGATCATCGTGCGGCAGCGGGGCACCAAGTTCTTCCCTGGCCAGAACGTCGGCCGCGGCAAGGACGACACGCTCTTCGCCAAGCAGGACGGCGTCGTGAAGTTCCAGAACCGGGGACGGCGCGGGACGTTCGTCCATATTCTGGCCCCCGCCGAAACCGCCAGCGCCGCTGAGTGATCCCGGAGCCGGGCGAGCGGCCCGGCTCCCGCGGTCCTCTTTTTCGAACCGACCTTGATCTTCCTCGACGAAGCCGCGATTCACGTCCGGGCGGGGCGTGGCGGGAACGGGTGTGTGGCGTTCCGCCGCGAGAAGTACGTGCCGCGGGGCGGCCCCTCGGGCGGCGACGGAGGGGACGGCGGCTCGGTCTTCCTGGTCGGCCAGGCCAACCGGAACACCCTCTATCACCTGCGCTTCGCCTCGCTGTACGCGGCGCAGCGCGGCCGGCACGGCGAAGGCTCCAACCGGGCCGGCAAGGACGGCGAGGACCTCGAGGTCCCCGTCCCCCTCGGCACCGTCGTCTTCGATCAGGAGACCGGCGAGCGGCTCGGGGAGGTGCTGGCGGACGGCGAGCGCCTGCTGGTCGCCGCCGGCGGCCGCGGCGGGCGGGGCAACGCCCGGTTCGCCACCGCCACCAACCAGGCGCCCCGCCGCGCCGATCCGGGCCGGGAAGGCGAGGAGCGCCGGCTGCGGCTGGAGCTCAAGCTCCTCGCCGACGTCGGGGTGATCGGCCTGCCGAACGCCGGCAAATCGACGCTCATCAGCGTCGTCTCGGCGGCCCGGCCGAAGATCGCCGACTATCCGTTCACCACCCTGGTGCCGCAGCTCGGCGTGGTGGCCGAGGGGCCCCTCTCGGAGCCCTTCGTCATCGCCGATCTGCCGGGGCTGATCGCCGGCGCGGCCGAGGGCGCGGGCCTCGGTATCCAGTTCCTCCGCCACATCGAGCGCTGCCGGGTGCTGCTCCACCTGGTGGAGCTGGCGAGCCCCGAGGGGAGCGCCGCCGCCGACCTGGCGACCGTCGAGCGCGAGCTGTCCGCCTTCAACGCGGAGCTGATGGAGCGCCCGCGGCTGATCGTCGGCAGCAAGCTCGACGCCGCTCTGCCCGAGCGGCGGGAAGAGCTGCGGCGGGCCGCCGCCGAGCGTGGCCTGCCGTATCTTGAGATCAGCTCCGCCACCGGCGAAGGAGTGCCAGGCCTCATCTCCGAGCTGGCGCGGCGGCTCGAGGTCCGGCGGTGAGGATCGGTCTCTTCGGCGGCAGCTTCGACCCCATCCACCGGGGTCATATCGAGCCCGTCCGCGCGGCGCGGCGGAGCCTCTCGCTCGATCGCGTCATCTATCTGCCGACGGCCAGGCCTCCCCATAAGCCCGGGCGGACCCTGGCTCCGGCGCACGCCCGCTACACCATGGTGGAGCTGGCGCTGCTCGCCGAGGAGGGGCTTTACGCCTCGCCCCACGAGCTGACTCCGGACCGGCCCGCGTTCACGATCGAGACGCTGGAGCACTTCCGCGGCGAAATGCCGGAGGCCGAGCTCTTCCTGCTCGTCGGCTCCGACTCCCTGGCCGACCTCCACCACTGGGTCCGCTGGCGGGAGATCCCGCAGGCTGCGCGGCTGGTGGTCCTCACCCGCCCGGGTTGGGATCCCGAGACCGTGCCTCTCGATCCCGAGGTGGCCGAATTGGCGCGAACGGATCGCGTCCTGCTGCTACGGCAGCCGCCGGTCGACGTGTCGTCGACCCGGCTCCGGGAGCTGCTCGCGGCCGGCCTTCCTCTGCCGCCGGGGGCAGTCCCGGACTTGGTGGTACGATACCTGCAGAAATACCCCCTCTACAGATGAATCCCGAACCCGAACCCATCGCCCTCACCGATACCGCGCAGAGAGTTCGAGAGGCCGTTGCCGCCGCCGACGATCGCAAGGCGGTGGACATGAAGGTCCTCCACCTCCAAAAGATCAGCGACTTCACCGACTACTTCCTCCTCTGCAGCGGCAACAGCGAACGCCAGGTGCAGGCGATCGCCGACGCCGTGCAGGAGAGGCTCCGGGAGCATCGTGTGCGTCCCCTCCATGTCGAGGGATACAACCGCGCGCAGTGGGTGCTGCTCGACTACGGCGACCTCGTGGTGCACGTCTTCCAGGAGGAGCCGCGGCGGCACTATGCCCTGGAGCGCCTCTGGGGCGACGCGCCGGACGTGACGGCCGAGTTTCGGGCGTGATTGCGGGGTCGCCTCTCTCACTCCCCCGTCTGCTGCTCGACTTTCCCGCCCTGGCTGAGAGCCTGCGCGGGATCGACCGGGCCGCCGCCACCGAGGCTCCGATCCTCCTTCTCGGCGAGCCGGGGAGCGGGCGCTCGACGGTGGCCCGCGCCGTTCATGGCGCCAGCCCTGGGGCGGCGGGGCCGCTGGTCGAGGTCGACCCTGGTTCGGTCCCCAGCTCGTTGTTCGAGAGCGAGCTCTTCGGCTATCGGGCGGGCGCCTTCACCGGCGCGGAGCAGGCGAGGGAGGGCAGAGTGGCTCGCGCCGAGAGCGGCACGCTCGTCCTCGACCACGTCGAGGAGCTGCCCCTCCCGGCACAGCCGAAGCTCCTCCGCCTGGTGGCCGAACGGCGCTACGCCCCTCTCGGCGGGCAGGAGGTAGAGGCCCACGTCCGCTTCATTGCCATCGGCTCCGAGGACCTCCCCCGTCGGGTCGCCCGGGAGGCGTTCCGGGCCGACCTCTTCTACCGGCTCGAGGTGCTCGCCTTTCGCATCCCGCCGCTTCGCGAGCGCCGTCCCGACCTGCCCGCCGTTCTCGATCACCTCCTCGCCGACCTGGGCGAGCGCTTCGGCCACCCCAAACCGGTTCTCGCGCCGCGCGCCCGCGCCTGGATGCTGCAGCATCTCTGGCCCGGCAACCTGCGGCAGTTGCGCAACACGCTCGAGCGCGGACTGATCCTTGCCGGGGGCGGTCCGGTCGATCCGCCGCAGCCGGAAGGACTGCTGGAGACCCGCCCGCGGCCGCTCCTCGAGGTGGAGAAGGAGCAGATCCGCAACGCCCTCGCCTACACCCGCGGCCACCAGGGCCGGGCCGCCGAGCTGCTCGGCATCAGCCGCAAGGCGCTGTGGGAGAAGCGGCGGCGGTATGGGATTCCGTAGGGAGGCCGAACCGCGAGCTCCGTCCGATGATCTGGGCAGCGGGATCGGAGATAATAGCCCTCACTATGCCCGAAGCCGCCGTTACGACCCATCCGGCCGTGTTTCTCGAATCTCTTCCGGCGTGGGCCTCGGAGTTGGTCCGCGCCGTCACCGCCAAGCAGTCGAACACCTTCGTGCTGCACGGCGTGCCGGCGGACCTGGTGCCGGTCCGCGGCTCGGCCGGGCTGCGCTTCCTCTCCCTCGATGAGTTCCTGGAGCAGCAGCTCTTCGCCGGCTGGCCGGCGATCGTCACCTACAACCGGGCCGAGGGGCTGGGCTTCGCCACGCCGGCGGCGCGCAGCCACTTCCAGGAGCGGCTGCGGGGCTACGACGCCGTCCACGGCACCAACTGGTCGGACGGCCTGCCGCGCGACGCGGCCAACTGCTTCGCTCTGCTCGACTCCTACTTCCGCCACTGCGCCTCGCTGCAGCCGGCCCGGCCGGTGGTGCTGCTGTTGCCTTTCGCCGAGACGATTGTCCCTGCGGCCGAGGTCGCTTACCGCACGCCGGAAGACCGCGCCGTGCTGGTCTACCTGCGGAAGTGGTCGCAGGACCCGGTGCTGCTGGCCAAGAACGTCGTCGTCGTCATGGTGACCGAGAGCCTGGCGGAGCTCGATCCGAAGCTGGTGCGCTCCCACGCCACGCGCGAGGTGGAGATCGTGCGTCCCGAGCCGGCCGAGCGGCTGACCTACCTGGAGGCGGTCCGCTCGTCCGACTGGTACGCCCGCAAGTCGGACCTGCCACCGATGCGTCTGGCGGAGATGACCGCCGGCATGACCCGGGTGCAGATCGGACAGCTCCTCGACGGCGCCGACGCCAATGGCGACCACCTTACCCGCGAGCGGGTGCGACAGGTGAAGAAGGAAGTCATCGAGACCGAGGGTCTGGGGCTCCTCGAGTACGTCGAGCCGAAGTTCGACCTGTCGATGGTCGCCGGCATGCCGGCGGTCAAGGATCGCCTGCGCCGCGCCGCCCGCGCTATCGGCCGCGGCAATCCGGCCGCGGTGCCGATGGGCTATCTGGTCTGCGGTCCGGTGGGGAGCGCCAAGACGTTCCTCGTCGAGTGCTTCGCCAACGAGATCGGCTTCCCCTGTGTCAAGCTGAAGAACTTCCGCTCGATGTGGGTGGGCGCCACCGAGTCCAATCTCGAGCGGATCCTCAAGATCCTCGCCTCGCTCACGCCCGTCGGCGTGGTGGTGGACGAGGCCGACGCCGCCCTCGGCAACCGCGACCAGCAGGGGGACTCGGGCACCCAGAACCGCGTCTTCGCGCAGATCGCCGCCTTCATGGGCGACACCCGATACCGCGGCAAGATCCTCTGGTTCCTGATCACCGCCCGGCCCGACCTGCTGCCCATCGACCTCAAGCGCCAGGGGCGCGCCGAGGAGCACATCCCGCTGTTCTACCCGGAGACGGCGGCCGAGTACGACGAGATCTACAAGGTGATGGTGAAGAAGCTGGGCCTGAAGACCCAGGTGAGCTCCATCTCCGAGGTCGCCACCGAGGACCAATATCTCGGCCTCTCCGGTTCGGACCTCGAAGCCGTGCTGGTACGCGCTACCCTCGAAGCCGAGGCCGCCGAGTCCTCGGAGCTGAAGGCCGAGCACCTGCAGAAAGCCTTTACTGACTTCATCCCGCCGGCCAACACCCGCGAGCGCGAGATGCAGATCCTCTGCGCCATCCTCGAATGCACCAGCCGCGAGCTGCTCCCCGAGCGCTTCCGGGCGCTGGACCGTGGAGAGGTGCAGGCGCGGATCAACGAGATCAAGCGGGAATTGCGGTTGATTTAGAATGCTGATCCTCTCTCCCAGCCTGACGCCCGGCCGCCGGGAGAGAGGAAAGCTTGGAAAAAGTGATGGAGAGTCTCAGGGACAGTTGTAGGGTACCGTGTCCTCGTAAACGCACCACGTTCCACGGTGGTGGCGGTCCCCAAGCCAGATATTCCATATCTTTTTCGTCGAGGGGCCGGACGGTGGATAGACAGACGCCCACGCGAGCTTCCAGCTTGGGCCCGCTCCCCAACTGTCGGTCCGCAGATGCAGAACGGAGCCCGAGCCGGCTGGAAACGTGACGTAATAGTCGTCTTCGTCGCACCGCTCCCGATCGTTCCCCGCATTGTCCAGAGTCACCCAATTCGTGTATCCGCCGCCGGACGCGTTCACACG
The DNA here is from genome assembly GCA_036002325.1 of Thermoanaerobaculia bacterium. GTDB lineage: Bacteria > Acidobacteriota > Thermoanaerobaculia > Multivoradales > UBA5704 > DATARR01. The sequence continues at coordinate 44,609 of DASYTJ010000097.1, forward strand.
AGCCTGGATCGTGGCGTCGGTCCCTGAGTACCTATCACACGAGGTTTGGAGGATTATCAGGGTCTTACCCCCAGACCGGGCGTGCTGCTGTTCGGCCGTCAGCTCCGGCAACGGCCCCTCCGCTGGCGGTTTGCTCGCCAGCGTCTCACACGCTACGGTCGAGATCAAAAGGCCAATCAAGGTAAGCTTTTTCCGTAGTGCCTGCGTGCCCATAAGTTGTCTCCTGTAAGCGTAGGCAGATTCGATTGCGCGGATAAATCTTTGAATGCGAAGTAAGGCGCACAATAGAAGCAAAACGTTACAGCGATGAGCGAGCCCCGCCCTCGGGGGAGTTGGCAGCGGCGAGGCGGGGAGGTGAGAGTCCCGGCGGTGTGGACTACATCTCGATCTTCTTGGCCGGCAGCATCGGACGCCGCGCCTCAAACCCTTTTGACCACCACCACCGTCGTATCGTCCTGGTGCTCTTCCGCGCCGAGGTGGCGGCGCCAGTCGGCGAACAATCGTTCCAGGATTTCGGCGGCGGAGCGGTCGCCCAGAGAGCGGAGAATCTCGCGCGGGTGCTCGTAGCCGTAGAGGTTCTCTCTCGCGTCGGCAGCCTCGAAGAGTCCGTCCGAGCAGAAGACGAGGCTGCTCCCCGACGGAATCTCGAACCGCACGTCGGCGTACTGGCGCGGCGGACCCTGGCCCAACGGCAGCCCGGGGAGATCGATCTCCTCCACTCCTCCGGTGGCGCCCAAGAGGAGCAACGGGAAGGGATGGCCGGCGTTGCTCATCAACGCCTCGCCGGTGCGGGGATCGAGGCGGACCAGGGCCAGCGAGGTGAAGTTGCGCTGCGAGGCCCGCCGGATCACCCGGTCGACGCCTCCCAGAACTTCAGCGGGGGTTTTCTCCGCACCGACCAGGCTGGCCAGAGCCGCGGACGTCATCGCGTGGGCAATCGAACACGAATAGCCGTGGCCGGCGACGTCGCCGGCGGCGATCCACAGGCGTCCTTCCTCGTCCTTGAGGAAGTCGTAGAGGTCGCCGCCCGCCTCGGTCGCCAGCAGGGAGCGGGCCGCGATCTCCCAACCCGGAACCTCGGGCAGCTTGGCGGGCAGCAGGCCGAGCTGCATGCGGGCGAGGAGGTCCATCTCGTACTTCAGCCGGCGCTCCTCCTCCAGGCGCTTCATGAAGGCCGGAGGTTTGATCTTTTCCAGCTCGGCCTGGGGTGATCTGCGGAGCCCCACGAATCCCAGCGTGAGGAAGAGGGCCGGAGCTCCCGCGGCGACGGCGAACGAGAAGGGGAGCCAGGTCGGGTGCAGCGCGGCGAAAGCAGCCGCCTGCAGCAGGTACGCCGTGAGCGCGGCGATGAGGCTGGCAGCGAGGCCGACTTGACGGCAGAGCAGCACGAGAACGCCGCCGGCCATCACTCCCGCGGCCGAGTACAGCCAGGGAGGCTGGCAGGAGGCGAAGGGGAAGGCGAGGCCGCCGGCGACCGCGGCAGCCCAGGGCGCCCAGCGCGCCGGAACGAATCGCGACGCGAGCCCCATCGCCAGAGCGATGGAGGCGGCGAACAGGATGCCGTCGTTGAGCGGCGTCTGATCGCCGAAGAGGGGGAGCCGGATGCTGTCGCTTTCGGGCCAGGCATGGGGGAGCCGCGACGCGAGCGCCAGCACGCCGAGCCGCAAGCCGGCGAGGAACGCTCCCACGGCGACGCCGTAGATCAGGGACCGTCCTCCCCGCGGCCCGAGGCGGCCGGTCCTGAGCGCGTCGAGCTGGGTGGTCAGCCCCGGCTGCACGGAGCGGAGATACGACTCGCCGGTGCACCAGACGGCGAAGGCCCAGAGAGCAAGAAAGGCGGCGCCGAGGATCTCCAGGGCTCCCATCCAGCTCGGATGGTTGTAGAGGGTGGCGAAGGCTGCCGTCACCAGCACGGCAGCGGCCAGGAGAAGGCCGTTCAGGAACCCGATCTGGCGCCTCCCCAGCAGCACGAAGAAGAGCACGACGATGGTCAGGATGCCGACGACAAAAGGCACTCCCCGCAGCAGGAACTCCACCAGGGGGAAGCCCCTTTTGTCGTCATCTTTGCCTTCGTCGCTGGGCTTGCGCGCCGACATCAACGTCCCGCCCGGCAGAGCGGTCAGGACGACGTGCTGGGGAGGATCGCTGCCGACCACGGGGTAGATGGTTCCTATGAGCTTGTCGGCTACGTCGTCATCGGAGTAGGACACTCCCCGATTCGCTCCGGTGCCGGGCCGGGAAACCGGACCGAAGCGCTCGCCGGGCCGCAGGAGAAGCCGCGCAAAGCGGTTCTGCATGTCGGCCGTGGGCGCCGGTTCCTTCTTCAACGACTCCTTGAGGATCTCCGCCTGATTGCCCAGGCGGATGATCAAAGGGTCTCCGGACGGCAGGAAGCGGATCAGCAGCTCCTTCGTCGTCTTGCCGCCCGGCGGGCCCCCTTCCTGCGTCACCTCGACGAGCAGGCCGGCGCCCACCTGTGCGGCACGGCTCGGCTCCAGGCGATCCACCACCTCCTCGTCGAGCTTCGTGTTCTTGTCCCGCCCCGCGAGGGCCACCCGAGGTTCGGCCGACGGCAACTGGAATCCCGCCTGCCGGGCCAGCTCGCGGTAACGGCCGACGAAAAACCGCCGGCTCGGCAGCTCGCCGGCCTGCCACTCGGGCAACCAGGCCCGCGCCAGCACGATGCCGGCCGCGAACACCAGCGCTCCCAGGGCCAGGGCGGTCAATAGTCGGAGGCTTGGGGATCGCGCAGGCATGGGAATCTCGGCTCTGAGGTTCATACGCTGACATGAATGGGCAGGTTGCGCCAGGGGGCGGGGACGGCGGTGGTTTGCTAGAATCCGGCACTCGCGAAGCCTGAACCGAACCACCTGCCAAGCCCCGGGGGAACCCGTTCGATATGACCTCGAAGATCCGCTGCCTGCCGCTCCTTCTCCTCCTCACCGCGGCCCCCCTCGCCGCGCAGCAGCCGTCGAAGAAGCTGATCATCCTCGGCTTCGACGGTGTCGACGCCAAGCTCACCCAGCAATGGATGGACGAGGGCAAGCTGCCGAACCTGGCGAAGCTGCGGGCGCAGGGCACCTTTACGCCGCTGCGGCCGACGATCCCGTCGCAGACCCCGGTCTCCTGGTCGACCTTCTCGACCGGCCTCAATCCGGGCCGGCACGGCGTCTTCGACTTCCTGAAGCGCGACCCTGCGACCTACAGGCCTGACTTCGCTGCGGCCCACTTGGGACGGGAGCCTTTCCTCTGGGGCACGAGCAATCCATGGCTCCTGGGTACCATCGCTGCCCTCGTGGTGGCGCTCCTCTTCCTGCTGATTCTCAAGCTCTTCCGTCTGCGTTGGGCCGTGGCTGCGGCAGCGGCGGTGGTGCTGGGGATCGCGGCCGGCGTCGGCGCGGGATTGGCTGCGGACCGCCTGTTGCCCGAGTCGCGGCCCATCGCCATCAGCAATCAGCACGGCGACACCTTCTGGAAACTGCTGGGCGCCGCCGGCAAGCGGGTCATCGTGATGCGCATCCCGGTCACCTTCCCGCCCAAGGCCTTCGAGCAGGGCAAGCTGCTCTCCGGTCTCGGCGTGCCGGATGTCTCCGGTCGCATCGGCAAGCCGTTCTACTTCACTTCCGAGCTGTTCTTCACCCCCAAGGGCGGCGGCGACTTCTCCCTCGAGGTCGTCGAGCTGGTAGACAATCGCGGCACCATCGAGACCGAGATCAAGGGTCCGCCCAACGAGCTGTTCCCCGAGGAGAAGGGGCGCGACTACATCAAAATCCCCATGACTCTGACGGTGGCCGAGAACCGCTCGACCGTCCGCATCCAGGTGTCCGGTAATGACCTCACCCTGAAGCCGGGACAGTGGAGCGACTGGGCGCACTTCACCTTCCCTTTCAACTCGCTCATCAAGCTCAAGGGCATCGGCAAGTTCAAGTTGCTGTCCATCGATCCCGAGGTGCGGCTCTACCTTTCGCCGATCGAGTTCGACCCGGAGAACCTGCCGCCGGGCTTCGACATCACCACGCCGCCCGGTTTCGTCGACGAGCTGACCCACGAGCACGGCCTGTTCAAGACCAAGGGCTGGATGATCGACACCTGGTCGCTCACCAACGGCACGGCCGACGAGCAGACCTTCCTAGACGACGTGAAGATGACAGTGGACAAAGAGAAGGAGATCCTCGACGGCCTGCTCGCCAAGGACGAGTGGGACGTGCTCGTTCACTACTTCGAGTTCCCCGACCGGGTCCAGCACATGATGTTCCGCTTCTTCGATCCCAAGCACCCGCTCTACACGGCGGAGGGAGCGGCGAAATGGGGTGGCTCGATTCTCGCCTCGTACCAGGAGATGGACCGCATCGTGGGCGAGACGATGAAAAAGCGGCCGGAGGCAGCGCTCATGGTGCTCTCCGACCACGGCTTCGCCTCCTTCCGCCGGGGCATGAACTACAACACCTGGCTGGCGAAGAACGGCTTCATGACGCTCACGGGAGAGGACGCCAAGCGCAAGAACCTGGAGGACCTCTTCGACCAGGGCGACTTCTTCACCAACGTCGACTGGTCGAAGACCAAGGCCTACGCGCTCGGCCTGGGGCAGATCTACATCAACCTCAAGGGCCGCGAGCAGAAGGGGATCGTCAAGCCGGGCGCGGAGTACCAGCAGGTGACCGCCGCGATCAAGGCGGGGCTCGAGGCCTTCGTCGACGACGCGACGGGCGAGCATCCGGTGGCGCACGTCTTCACCCGCGACGAGGCTTACAACGGCGTCTACGATCCGGTGCTGATCCCGGACCTGATCCCCTCCAACAGCGAGGGCTACCGCGTCGGCTGGCAGGACAGCCTCGGCGGCATCGCCAAGACCGTGGTCGAGCCCAACACCGAGATCTGGAGCGGCGATCACTGCTCCGTGTATCCGCCGCTCGTCCAGGGCATCCTCTTCAGCAGCATCAAGCTGAACGCTCCGGCCGGCGCCTACATGGGCGACGTGATGCCGACGATCCTCGATCTTTATAAGGTGAAGTCGACGACGAACCTGGACGGCAAGAGCTTGCTGGTGAAATAGGAGCGGCGATGCCCAGGCTGATCGAGGCGCCCGCCGTCATCGAGGCGGCGGGCAACAAGCCCAAGCGGATCGAGGAGTACGCGGGGCGCGTCAACTCGGGGCATTCATTGGTGAGCGTCGCCCGCATGATCTCGCCCGAGGGCTGGCAGGAGCCGGGCCAGCGCCCCGAGTTCGAGGAGATCACGGTGGTGCTGCGGGGGATGCTGCGTGTCGAGCACGAAGGCGGTAGCCTCGACGTACGTGCCGGCCAGGCGGTGGTGGCCACGCCCGGCGAGTGGGTCCGCTACAGCAGCCCCGAGCCGGGCGGCGCCGAGTACGTGGCCATATGCCTGCCGGCGTTCTCGCCGGAGATCGTGCACCGGGATGGGTGAGCGGCCCGCGGCGAAAAACGGCGCCGCGGGCTCCCGATTCCTATCTGCTGGACAACGCCTCCTCCGCCCGCTTGCGGTCATAGCTGGAGCTGATCGAGCCGACTGCCTCCAGATAAGCCTCGCGCGCCGTACCGGACAAGGGATACTTGCCGGCGATCTCGACGAGCAACGTTGCGCGGTCGTAGCTGGAGCCGATGCCCTCGGCCGACCGCAGCACCGTGAGCAGCGCCTCCTGGGAGAGGTCCCCGCGTTGTGCCATGGCCGAGAGGGCCCTGCGGCAATCGTAGTCGGAGCCGATCTCCTTGACGGCTTCGGCGTAGGCGCCCCGCACCCCGGCGTCCCTGAGCTCGCTTTTCTTGGCGACCTCCGCGAGCAGCGTCGAGAGGTCGTAGTCGGAGCCGATCTGGTGGGCCGAGCGGAGCAGTGCTGAGAGGCTGCCGGGATCGAGCCGGCCCTTCTCCAAGAGCGCGGTCAGAGCACGGCGATCGTCGTAGTCCGACTCGATGGCTCGCGTTGCCTCGATGTAGGCCTGGGCGGTGGCCCCGGCGAGATCCTGCGCGTTGGCCGCGGCGAGGAGAGACTCGGTGAGGTCGTAGTCCGACCGCACCTCCCGCCCCGCCTGGGCCAGAGCGCGGCCGACGGCGTCCGCTCCCAGCTCGCGATGGGCGAAGAGCTTCTGGAAGTAGATCCGCTTGGCGTAGTCGCCGGGAATCTGCGAGATCTCGGCGAGGACGCCGTCCGGACCCTGACGCTGGAGGAACCAGGCGACCCGCCGCTCCGCGTCGTAGCCGGTGCCGCGGACGAAGTGGAGAATCATGCCCTGGAGCCACTTCCGGCCCTCGGCGTCGAAGGCGCGCTTCTCGCCGTCGACCTTATAAGAATAGACAGGGCTGCCGTCGCTGCCGGGTTCGACGTCGAGGCGCCGCTCGACGCCGTTCTCCTCCTCGAAACGCATCTCGGCGCCGCGCGAGAGGCTGGCGATACCCGTCCAGTCATCGGTGAGCTTGAACTTGCCCTCCGTCCGGATCTTGACTCGATGGCCGTTGTTGGACCAGCTGAAGGTCGAGACCTCCCCGTCCGAGTCGGCGATGAAGGAGAGGTGACTGGACCCTCCGGGGGGCGCCGGGGGAGCGGGCGGTGCGGGAGGTGCCGGCGGCGCGGGAGGTGCCGGCGGGCCAGGCGGCGGAGGCAAGAGGGCGGCTCGATGTGTCGGCGGTGCCGGTGGGGCGGGAGGCGTCGGCGGAGTGGGCGGAGCGGGCGGTTCCGGGGGCGTCGGCGGCTGATACCAGGAAGAGCCTTCTTCGCCGTCCCCGGCCGAGCGCGAACCTCCCGACCGGTCCGCTAAGCTGAGAGGGGCAACGGTCACGGAGCCGACGAAAGGCATGCTCGCTTCGGCGGTTCGCTCGGTGGGCGCCAATACGGCAAGCGGCAGCACCAGGCAGGCGGCGGCAAGCCAGGCCGGCAATGCCATGCGACGCGAGACGCCCCGCCGATTGCGTTCCCCGTCGAGCACGGCGAGGAGCCGGCCCGTGAGCTGCGAGGGACGAGCCATGGCAAGCCCGGCCGGCGCGGCCCGCAAGGAGCGCAGGGAGCGGGCGATCTCCAGCAGGTCGCCGGCATAGTCGGCGGCGGGAGCGCCGGTGGCGAGCACCTGGTCGTCGCACGCATGCTCGCTCTCCAGGCGCAGCCTGCGAGCCGCCATCCACACGAGGGGATTGAACCAATAGAAAGCGCGTGCCATCTCGGCCGCGAGGTGCGTCAGGTAGTCTCCTCTCACCACGTGCGCAAGCTCGTGGAGCAGGACGGCCCGCCGCCGCGACTCGGGCCAGGCGAGGGCCGCGGCCGGCAGCAGAACCACGGGACGCCGCCATCCCCAGGTCATCGGCATCGCACGTTCGCCGCCCGCCACCAGCTCGACCGATCGGCGAACGCCCAGCTCCGCGCGCAGCCGCTCGAGAAGAGCGGTCCACGCATCATCCGCGATCGGCGTCGCCTGGCGGCGCTGCCAGCGCAGGCGGAGGAACGCGACGGCCAGCGGCGCGAGCAACACCAAGACGCCGGCGAGCCAGAGGGCGAAGACTGAGGACTGCCAGGAGAGAGTCCAAGAGCGCGGCGCAGCCTCTGTGGAAACCGGCAGCGGCGTGCCCGCGGAAGCCTCCCCCCCTGACCCCCTCTCCCTGACGGGCGAGGGAGAAAGCGTCGCTACGGAGTTCGCAATTACAGTCTCCCTCCTCTCCCGGAGGGATGGGAGTGCGGTGGGAGAGGAGGGCCGGGGAGGTGAGGGGACCGACGGCGCGACCGAACTGGGAGTCATCGAGGACAGTGGGATCGGCGGCAACGTCACCCGCCACTCCGGCAGCAACGCGGCGAGCACCGGCAACGCGAGCAGCCCGGTGAAGGCGAGCCGCCAGACCAGGTGTCGGGCGGCGGCGGAGGCGCGCCGCAGCGCCAGGGCTGCACCAGCCGCGGCAAGGCAGAGGGCCAGCCCCTTGAGCGAGGAGCTGAGGAGCACCGCAAGCCACAGGTCGAGCATTACATATCCCCTTTCTTGGCTTCCTGAATCAAAGCGGAGAGGCGGTCGAGCTCCTCGTCGGACATCTCTCCGGCCGACCGGTCGAGGAGGGCTGCGACCGCCTTTTCGGTCGAGCCGTCGAAAAACGTCCGCACCAGCCGCTCGAGCGCCGACTCGCGCGCCTCGTCGCGGGGAACGGTGGCGAGGTAGAGATACCGGGGCCCTTCCTGGCGATGCCTGAGGTACCCCTTGCTCTCCAGCTTGCCGAGCATGGCCCGCACCGCCGAGTAGCTGGGCGGGTCGGGCAGCTCGGCCATCACGTCCGAGACGGTGGCGCTCCCCAGCCGGTAGACGGCTTCCATGATCTGCCGCTCGCGGCGGCTCAGGTCGAGGTGGGCTTTCGGTCTCATCGCGTCCTTTCTCAGATGACAGTACGGCCCTGCAAGCGGGGAGTTTCCGTTTTGTGCTGCGAAAGCAGCATGATGCTATGAAAGTAGCACTGGCAAGGCGGGGAGTCAAGGCCGAACGGCGATAGACTTGTCGGGCGAATCTGAAGGAGGTGCCTCGATGCGACTCGCGAGGAATCTAGGGTTGACGATCGCGCTCGCCTGCGCCGCGTCCGCAGCTGCGGCGCCGGCCGGCCGGCCGCTGATCGATCTCGGCGGCGCGCGCCTGGTGGACCTCAGCCATCCCTTCGACGAGAAGACGATCTACTGGCCGAACGCTCCCTCCAACTTCCAGTTGAACCGTCTCTCCTTCGGCAAGACCGAGGCCGGGTTCTTCTACGCGGCGAACTCGTTCTGCACGCCCGAGCACGGCGGCACCCACATCGACGCACCCATCCATTTCGCCGAGGGTCGCCGCACGCTGGACCAGATCCCCGTCGGCCAGTTGATCGCGCCGGCCGTGGTGATCGACGTCCGCGGCAAGGCGGAGTCGAATCCCGACTACCGGCTTGCGGCGGCCGACGTGCAGGCCTGGGAGGAAAAGCACGGGGCCATCCCGGAGGGGGCCATCGTCCTGCTGCGCACCGGCTGGGGCCAGCGCTGGCCGGACCGCAAACGTTATCTCGGCGACGACAGGCCCGGCGAGGTCTCGAACCTGCACTTCCCTTCCTATGGCGAAGAGGCGGCCCGCTATCTGGTCGAGCGGCGGAAGGTGGGCGCGCTGGGGGTGGATACCGCGAGCATCGACTACGGCCCTTCGAAGGACTTCATCGTCCATCAGATAGCCAACGGCGCCAACGTTCCCGGCCTGGAGAACGTGGCGAACCTCGAAGAGCTGCCGGAGACGGGAGCCTGGCTGATCGCGCTGCCGATGAAGATCGCCGGCGGCTCCGGCGGGCCGGTGAGGATCGTGGCGCTGGTGCCGAAGTGACGTCACCGGCGCGCGGCGCGTCGGCAGCCGCGGTGCAGCCATGAGCGCCTGGCGCGGGGAGGCTCCCGCCCGCCGGGCGTTGCGGCTGGCGGGCGACGGCAGCGCGGCCCTCGTGGCGCTGTGGGCGGCGTTCGCCGTCCGCATCAACCTGCCGCTCCCCTTCACCCGCGAGCTGCTGCCGGGCGACCGTCTGCGCTTCCTGTCGCGGGAATGGCTGGTGGTCGTGCTGCTGCAGTTCGCCACTCTCTACTTCTTCGGCTTCTACGACGCGCCACGGCCACGGTCGCGGACCGAGATCGCCCGCCACCTGGTCGGCGCCGCGGCCTTCCAGGCGATGGGGTTGATCGCCTGGTGGTTCCTCGCCAACCGCGAGTTTCCGCGCTCGGTGCTGCTGCTGTTCGTGGTGTTCAACTTCACCCTGCTGCTGGGCTGGCGCATCGTCCTCGACCGCACGGAGCGGCGGCGCGAACGGCGGGTCGCCATCGTCGGCGGCGGCGCGGCGGCGCGGGAGCTTGCCCGCACGCTGCAGCGGGAACCGTGGCACGGCCTGCGGGTGGCGGGCTGGGTGACCACCCGCGGCGAGCCGGAGGAGGAGTCCGAGCTCGGCCCTTGCCTCGGCACCCCGGAGAACCTGGCCGCGCTGCTCGCTGCCGGGGAGATCGAGGACATTCTCCTGGTCGGTAGCGGCGACACGTGGCAGACGCGGCTGATCGACAGCCTCGCCGGCACGCGGCCGGACCACACCAACGTCCTGCTGCTCCCCGACCCATTCGAGAGCCTGATCGGCCGCATGCGCTACCGCTGGGTGCACGACCTGCCGCTGATCGAGGTCGTGCGCGAAACGGAGTGGCGCATCAACTGGCCGCTCAAGCGGCTGCTCGACCTCTCCATGGGCTCGCTGCTGCTGCTCGCCGCCTCGCCGGTGATGGCCATCTGCTCTCTCGCCGTGCGGCTGACCTCGCCGGGGGACGTCCTCTATCGCCAGACGCGTGTCGGCCGCGGCCAGAAGCCATTCACCCTCTATAAGTTCCGCACCATGCGGCAGAACGCCGAGTCCGAGTCCGGCGAGGTCCTGGCGCAGCCGGGGGATCCGCGGCTGACGCCGATCGGCGCCTTTCTGCGCCGCTACCGTCTGGACGAGTTCCCGCAGCTCTTCAACGTCCTCCGGGGAACGATGAGCCTGGTGGGCCCCCGGCCCGAGCGCCCCGGCTTCGTGCAGCGCTACCTGGAGGAGGTCCCCGGTTACGCCGAGCGCTTCTCCCTAGCGCCGGGCTTGACGGGCCTCGCCCAGGTCAACGGCGACTACTACTCGAGCCCCCAGAACAAGCTGCGCTACGACCTCGCCTACATGGCGAACTGGACGGTCTGGCTGGACCTGTCGATCTTGCTGCGTACGGTGAAGATCGTCCTGACCTCGGGCGGCGTTTGAGCCGGGTCCTCAGCTTATAGCGGCCCCGTAAGTCATTGACGGGGGAGCACATTTGAAGCTACTGTGAGCCCCATTCCGCGTGAGCTTTGTCGCTTGAGGTGAGTGATGAGCCACTCCGCATCCCGGTCCTCCCTGTCCCTCTCCGTCCGACGGTGCGGCTGGTGAACCCCGCCGCGCAGGCGATCACCTTCTCGGCGTCGAATCTGGTGACGGCGAACATCCCCGGCGGCGGCGCCGTGTACGCCGGCAACGCGGCGGTGGGCCAGGGGACGATCGTCAGCCAGCCGTCGGTGGGCGGCACGGGCAACATCGCCTGGAACCCCGGGACGCTGGCGGCCGGGGCGACCCGCATCCTCACCTATCAGGTGGACGTCACTCCCACCTCGGCGGGGCAGCGCATTGCGGTGACCGCGACCCCGGCCTCCGGCAACGGCACGCGGGCCCAGTATGTGGACACGACGGGCAACACCACGCAGACGCGCGCCACCTATCTCTTCGGTCCTCTCTGTGAGCTGGCGGTGACCGAGGCCCTGCAGACCCAGGCGGTCATCACCTCGTTCCGCGCCTCACCGGCGGCGGGCGGCGGCGTGCTCCTCGAATGGCAGACGGCGTCGGAGGCGGGAACGGCGGGATTCAATCTCTACCGCCGCGACCGCGCGGCGCGCCGTTGGCTGCCGGTCAACGGCAAGCTGCTGGCGGGCCTGCTCCACGCCGAGCAGGGCGGCACCTACCGTCTGGTGGACGAGGAAGCCTCTTCCTACGAGCCGCAGGTCTATAAGATCGAGGAGGTCGAGTCCGGCGGCCGCCACCGGACGTACGGCCCCTTCGCCGCCGCCGTGGACTGGAGCCGCCCCGATCCCCGCAGCGGCAGGGCGGCCTACCAGCGCGAGGCGCATCCCGCCACGCGTTCGCCGCAGCCGGATTCACCGGCGAAGAAGGCTCTGGCCCCGGTCTCGGCGCCGGCGCGCGCGGGCGCCGACGGGCTCCACCTGTCGGTGCGGGAGACCGGCCTCTACTACCTCTCGGCGGCCGACGTGGCGGCCTGGTTCGGAGTGACGGCGGAGAAGGCCGCGAAGTTGATCTCGGAAGGCAAGCTCACGCTGACCCGCGGCGGCCAGGAGACCGCGTACTACCCCGATCTCGCGCCCGGCACGGGCAAGGGCAGAGACCGGGGCAAGAACGCCCAGGGGCTCTTCTTCTACGGCGAGGCGCCGGCCGGGATCTACAGCGACGCCAGCGTCTACCGGCTGCAGCGCGATGGGCGGGGCCTGCTGATGCAGGAGATCTCCGCCGGCACTGCCCCACCGGCCGGCTCGGGCAACTTCCCGGAAACGCTCCACACCGAGCGCGACGCCTTCGCCGCGACCGTCATCTCCCCCGATCCCGAATCGGACTACTGGTTCTGGGAGTTCCTGCAGGGAGACGACGCCACCTACGGACACCGCACCTTCGATCTGGACGCTCCCGGCCTGGTGGGCGCGACGGGCGGCTCCCTGACCGTCTCTCTGCACGGGGCGACGGCGAGCGGCGTCACCGACGAGCACCGCGCCACGATCTCCCTGAACGGCGACGAGCTCGGTGAGGTCCGCTGGACGGGGATCGCGGCCGCGCAGGCCACCTTGCCGGTTCATGCGGGAGTGCTGCGCGAGACCGGCAACCAGGTGGAGGTGACGGCCCATACGGGAGCTGGAGCGCCGTACAGCATCTTTTTCGTCGACGGCTTCGACCTTTCGTATCGCCGGTCCTTCGTCGCCAGGGGAGATTCCCTGGCCTTCACTCCGGGCGGCAACGCGCGGGTCACGGTCGGGAACTTCTCCGCGGCCGGCGTCCGTCTGCTGGACGTCCAGGATCCGCTCCGCCCCCGATGGGCGACCGACGCGGCCGTGGAGCCGGATTCTCCGGGCCGCCACCGCCTGACCTTCGCTCCCGCGGCCACAGGCCGTTATCTGGCCGCGGCTCCGTCCGCCTTCAAGTCGCCGTCCGCGGTCCGCGCCTGGAGCGAGGCGGGTCTGCGCGCAGCCGACCACCGCGCCGAGTACCTGGTGATCGCTCCCGCCGGGCTGCGGGCCGCCGCGGAGCACCTGGCCGATCTGCGGCGGGCCCAGGGTCTGGAGTCGCTGGTCGTCGATCTCGACCAGATCATGGACGAGTTCAACGCCGGCGTTTCCAGCCCGCACGCCATCCAGGACTTTCTGACCTTCGCTTACGCCACCTGGAACGTGCCGCCCCGCTACGTCGCGCTCGCCGGCGAGGGGACGCTCGACTACCGGAACCTCCTGGGATATGGGGACAACCTGGTGCCGCCGCTGATGGTGCAGAGCTCGGGCGGCCTCTTCCCCTCCGACAACCGGCTGGGCGACGTCGACGGCGATGGTCTGCCCGAGATGGCCGTCGGGCGAATTCCCGTGCTTTCGGCGGCGGAGCTGGAGGGCTACACGGCCAAGATCGCCGCCTACGAGGCCTCCTCTTCTGCGGACTGGACCGCCAGGGCCGTGATGCTCGCCGACGCTCCCGACCGCTCGGCGGCGCTCCGTCCCTGCCGCGGATCTACGACGTTCTGGGAGATCCGGCCTTGCGGCTGCCGGTGCCGCCGCAGCCGGCGGGGACCGGCGGAACGGCCGGCGGATAGCGGAAGACTTCGACGAAGTTGAATCTGTAGAAGAACTTACCTGTTGCATTATTCTTGACAGCAGGGCAGGATCGGCCTTAGGCTGCGGAAGTCGGGGAGACAATGCGTTCACACGTCGAGGCGACCTTTACATCCATGGAGCCGCCGAGAGGCCAAACCTTATGAACAGCCGCCAGACGAAACATGACAACGAGGAAACGGCCGTCGGCCTACGACGGATGCCGCGCCGCTATGAGCGGCCGCGCATCCTCTCGCGTGAGTCGCTGGAGGCCGTTGCCGCTGTCTGCGCCCCCTCCCCGCCCGCCAAGAGCAATCCCGGCGTCTGCCCTTCGGGGCCGATCTCTTCCTGATCTCGCCAGCAATTTCGTCGTTCAACGGATGACGGGCAGCAGAGGCCTCCTGGCCTCTTCTCCCATCACCTCTTGCAAGAGGTCTCGGCGCTGCGTGGCCGCGGAATAGAGCGCGAGCGGACTCCCCGTCTGCATGGCCGCCGAGCCCGGGCAGAAGTTGAGCAGGTGACTGTCCGAGCCTTGACCGTCGACCATCTCCTTGATCCTGGCGCCGAGGTCCCTCACCTCCTCCAGATCCTTGGAGCCTCTCCAGATCTCGCGAACGCTCTGCCGGTGGAGATTCCCCACCGGCCGCCGCCACTGCACGCAGGGGTAGACGTTGCCGTAGGGATCGATGGCGATGCCGGAAGAGCCGGCGCCGCAGTGCTTGTGGACCGGCGCCGGCATGGTGCCGTCGTCGCCGCCGCGCGCCACCTCAGGCGCTCCGTCCGCCGCAGACCTCCCCCTCTCGAACTGCAGGCGGAAAAGGCGGAGCACGCCCTCGCGGCTGGGGGCCACGGCGAGCGGGTCGCGGTCGCCGTCGTCCCGCGGCGTGACTTCGGGATCCACCTGCAGCGGCAGGCCCAGCGCGTCGACGAGCGCGAACATCTCTTCGATCTCACCCTCATTCCAAGCCGTCAGGGTGCTGTTGAGCTTCACTCGCAGGCCCAGCTCCCGCATCTCGGCGAGGTTCGCCAGCAGCCGGTCGAAGCTGCCCGGCACCCGGGTCTGGCGGTCATGGGTGGCGGCGGTGGCGCCGTGCAGGCTGACTTCGATCTGAAAGGGATCGATCTCGTCGCGGATGCGGCGGGCCAGCTCGCCCCGCAGGGCGTGGCCGTTCGATTTGATGCGCACCACGAAGCCGAGCTCGCGCGCCCGGCTGCCCAGCGCCAGGAAGTCCGGATGGGCGAGCGGCTCGCCGCCGGTGAGGGTGAGGTTGAGCACTTCCATCTCGCGCAGATCCGCGAACAGGCGGAAGTACTCGTCGCGGCTCATCGGCTCGCCGCGCAAGCCGAGATCGTTGTAACAGAAGAAGCAATCGAGATTGCAGCGATAGGTCAGCTCGACGAGCACGGAGAACAACAGGTTCTCCCGCCATGCGGTGGCGACCAGCCGGGAGAGGCTCACGGCTTCTCGTCCTTCACGATTTCTTCCAGCATACCCGCCTCGCGAAGCTCGCCCGCGAACTGCAGCACGTCGCGGGCCAGCTCCGCGGGATCCGTCTCGTACTCTTGCGAGAGCGCCTCGATCCATTCGCCCACCGAGCGTTCGCCGTCTGCCAGATCGAGCACCGAAGCGCCGACTTCGTTGAGCACCAGCACCTCGGCGGCGGACTGGCGCAACACGACCGCCTCGCCTTCGATCCGGCGATAGCGGATGTCGGACCGCCGACGCAGAACGGTCGATTGGGTGATATCGCTCATTGGGGAATCGATCGGAGTATATCCCACACCCTGCTTTGTAACGAAAAGGTGAGCTCGTAGGACGGCACCGACCGCGCCAGTCGCTCCAGCAACCCGAGCAACATCTCCCGCCGCCAGGGATCGCGATTGACGAACGGAGCGGCGGCCACGAGGCCGGCGAGAGCGGCGGCGGGCGAGACGGCCCGGAGATGATCCTCCGGCCCTTGCACCAGTCGGAGCACGGCGGCCAATGGATAGCTCGCCGGCCCGCCCGACCGCTCTCCCAAGTCGCCGGTGAAAGGGAGCCGGACGACGCGCGGGCCGGACGGGAGCACCGCGTTCAGATCATCCGAGAGAACCATGCCGCCCTGGGCCAGACAGAGCCGCGAGCTTGTCGTCTTGCCCGCGCCCGAAGGGCCCAGCAGCAGCCAGGCCGAGGTCCCGTCGCTGATACCGGCGCTGTGGAGCACGGCGCCTCCCTCCTCGAGCAGCCGGTACGCGGTGAGCACCCGGAGGTAGTTCTCGAAGACGGAGGTCCACTCCTCTCCCGCCGCCTCGGAAGTCCAGAGTCCGCCGCTCAGGGCAGGCGTCCAGTCGAGGCGGGCCATGAGCCTAAGGCCGGCGAGGAGCACGGAATTGGGGGAGTGCTCCATGTCGAGCGCGTACTCCCAGCCCCGCAGGTCGAACTCGAGAAAGTCCGCGGCAGGCGCGCGGAAAACTCCGGTCGCTACCGCGCCTTCGGCCGGCGTTTCACAGCACAGCCCGGCGAACTTGCCGTGGACCGCCTCCTCCTGGGCTGCGGAGAGCCCGGTGAAGAGATAGGGTCCGCCGGCCACGTCGAGGGTCACGCTCCGGCCTCCCCAGGCCTCGCCGCTGCGGCGGCCGGGGAAGAGGTCGGGGAAGCGGAGGAAACCGCCGCCGAAGCTCATCGCCGGTGGCGTAGCGCGAGTCCGAGAAAACGCAGGACCGCGCGGGCGCGGAGAGTTAAGGCCGGGCGGGCCGCTTCGACCCGGCCGAGCACGTCGGCGCGAGACACCGGAGCATCGTGCACGACGCAGGCATCGCCACGGGTCACGAAGGCGAAGCTCCCGGCATGCGGGCGGTAGCCGAGGAGCCGGTGCGCCAGCAGACGGCCGTCCGCGGCGCGGAACACCACCACGTCGCCCGGCCAGTAAGCCCGGGCGGCGGTCACCGAGACGCGCTCGCCGTCGGCCAGCAGGGGCGCCATGCAATCTCCCCGCACGTTCACCTCCACGGGCCCCTCGCGCGCCAGGCGCCGCAGGGCTTCGAAGATCCGCGGCTCGCCGGCGCCGGTGGAGACAGGCTGGCGGTGGGTCATCGCGCCGACTGGGGAATCTCGCCGGCGAGCTGTGGCGAGAGCCGCACCGCCAGCTCGAAGCTGCGGCGGGCCTCCTCGCGGCGGCCGGCGAGCCATTGCGCCCGTCCCAGATTGAGGTAGGCCTCCGGCCGGGGCTCCAGCGCCAGGGCCTCCTCATACGACCGCAGGGCCGCCTCCGGCCGCGCCAGGAAGAGGTACTGCGTGCCGCGCGCGATGGGGATGCCCACCTCCGCCGGATCGAGGGGCGCTGCCTGGCGCAGCATCTCCAAGTTGGCCGCCATCAGCCGGGGCTGCGCCTGGCCGGCGGCGGCCGCCGCCATGCTGAGCACCTCGACCTGGCGGAGGAGGCGGCTCGCCCCCATGCGGTGGCGCCAGCGGACGGTCTGGCCCAGCAGCGCCAGGAAGAGGAGGAGGGTCAGGCAGATCGCCGCGATCCGGCCGCTCATGCGCGATCCTCCGCCGGCCGCAGGAGCGAGCTCAGGAAGAGGAGCGCCGGATAGGCCACCAGCGCCAGATGGAAGGGGAAGTCGACGAGAACGAGGACGAGGAGCGCCGCCGCGCCCGACCAGGCGACCGCGCGCGCTCCTCCTTCCCGAGGCCGCAACGCTCGAGAGAGGACCCAGAGCCCCCAGGCGAGGGCGATCAAGCCCGGAACGCCCCACTCGGCTCCTGCCGTCAGCAGCTCGTTATGCGCGTTGGAGAAGACGGACAGGGAGGGATCCGGGAAGAACTCGACGCCCCGGTCCATCAAAGCGAGCTTGGCGGGAACGAACTCCGCTACGTAAGCTCCATGACCGACGCCGGTCAGCGGGTACTGTCCCATCATCCAGACGGCTGTGCGCCAGCCGTCGAGCCGGCCGGTGAGAAACCAGTTCAGGTTGTGCTCGGATACCGCTCTCACCTTCTCCGCGACGCGTTGGCGCAACGGCGGCACCGCGACGATCACCAGGGCCGCGGCCACGATGCCGCCGGCGAGGAGGGTGGCGGCCCGGCGGCGCGGCAGCAGGCTTCCCCAGAGCAGGACGCTGCCCACGAGCAGCGCGGCGATGGCGGCCAGAGTCTGGCTGATCAAGAGGGCATAGATCGAGACCGCCAGCGCGGCAGCCGTCCCCCACACCGCCGGCCGGCTCCAGGGCTCGCCGTCTTGCAGCCGCCGATGGAGCCAGGCCTGACCGATCAGGGAGGGGAGCACCAGGTAGGCTCCGAGGTCGCCGGGGTTGCCGGCCAGCGAAGTGACGGCCAGGCGCGAGCTGGACGTCAGGCCGAAGAACTCCAGCGGCTGCCACAAGCCGTGGAATTGCAGGATCCCGAGCAGACCGAGGGCTGCGGCCGGCCAGAGCAGACCGCGCAGCAGGCGCTCCGGCCGGACCTCCGCCGCGCTCCACCCTACCAGGGCGGCGGCGCCGATCCACAAGTCGATCAGGGCCTCGCGGGTCTGGAGCGGGTGCCGGGTGGTCGCGAGCCCCGCCGTGGCCACCAGCAGGACCGGCAGGACGATACGTATCGCCGGCAGCCGCCAGAGATCCGCGAGCCGCACCTCGTCCACCCGCCGCAGCGTCCAGGCGAGGCAGACGAGCGACGCCAGGGCGAGCCACTCGCTTGCCAGCAGCTTCGGCTGGCGGAAGGACTCCTTCGCTACCGCCGTCAGTAGGAAGGGCGGCACCAGCAGCACCAGCCATAGGAAGAACCGGCCCAGCCGCAGATCGAGCGGCGCAGTCTCCGCCTTGCGAGTCTTGGACGGAGCCGTGGAAGGCCGGCGGGGCTTGCCGCGGGAGGGTTTCACGGCGGAGGAGTATACCTACCTCTGCACCCTCACCCATTTCACGCCGTACCGTCCCAGCCGCAGCAGCAGGTCGAACGGCCGGGCGAGACGGCGGCCCAGGTAGCCGACGCGGTTGCGCGGGGGCCCGTAGATGGCGTCGATCTGGGCGTCGGATAGAAACACGGTGTCCACCACGGAGCGGAAGAGCCGGCCGGCGCGCGGCCGGTCGCTCGGCTGCGAGCGGAACAGGCCGAGGCGCAGCGCCCGTTCGTAATCAGGATCCAGCCGGCCGGCGAGAATGTGCCGCAGCAGCGTCTCTTCCGGAGCGTCCCAACCCGCGGCGGGGTCCTCTCCCGCCGCGAGACGCGAGCAGAGCCGGCGGACCGCCTCCGCTTCGGTGGCCGAGACGTCCTCGGCCACCCACGAAACGGCGCGGTCGGTCAGCGGACCGAGATCGATGAGGTCGGCCAGCATCTTGAGCAGCGAGTAGGACGACGGCCAGAAACCGTGCTGCCCCAGTCCGTGCACGAGGACATGGGCTGCCTGAACCTCCGGCGCCGGCGTGAAGCAGCGGCCGGGGAAATCCGGCAGAGAAACGAGCAGTCCTCCGCGTTCGAGATCTCCATAGGCCGCGGAGGAGCCGCTCGCGAGTCGAACTCCCAGCAGCACGCGATGGATCTCCACGGCGCCGCCTTCGGGGTCAGCCAGCGACGGGAGGTGGTGCTCCGATGCGGCGAGGCCGGAGCCGCGAAAGCCCGCTGCGAGCAGGGCTCGCCACAGGTCTTCGGCCCGGTCCTCCGGAGCAAGGACATCGATGTCGCACGCCTCCCGGCTCCCCGCCGCCAGCCGGCCCGCCGCCTCCAGAGCCGCGAACTTCAGGAATGCGATCGGCACCCCCAGGTGCTCCGCCCTCTCCGCGACCCGGCGGGCCGTCGTCATGAGCCGCATTCCCACGGCGACGGCGGTGGCGCGGTCGCCCGCGAA